>NZ_DASXNL010000174.1:0-92062 GCF_036495085.1 Phenylobacterium sp.
CGCCGGGGCGCGACATTCACCCAGGCAAGGCGCAGCAGGGCCTCCAGCGTCGGCTGGTCCAGGTCCGCCAGCCGCAGGTAGGTCCAACCGTGGCGGCCGTAGGTCTCGGTCGGCTGCACGGCGGTCGGATGAGCGGCCGCCATGTTGAGTTGGTCCTCCCGGTGGAGCTTGACGACGGCAACGTCGTCCCGGCCCAGAGACGTGAAAAGAGCCGGGGCTCCGGTGACCCCCAGTATGGCGAAGATCCGCTTGTTGACGCGAAAGGTCGGCCGACGGCGGTGGACGTCCTCGTAGGCCTCCGGAAGGGCCAACGCGATCCGACGAAGGTCATCGGCGTGGGTCGCCATGACCCATCATCCGTCAGGCCAAGCCGTCAGACCAGACGGCTGCGATTCCGCGCCGCGCCTATGAAACTGGCGAACAGTGGGTGCGGATCGAACGGGCGGCTCTTGAGCTCGGGGTGGAACTGCACGCCGATGAACCAGGGATGGTCGTCGCGCTCGCAGAGCTCGGGAAGGACCCCGTCGGGCGAGAGGCCGGTGAACTTCATTCCGGTCTGCTCGATCGCCTCGCGATAGCCGATATTGACCTCGTAGCGGTGGCGGTGGCGCTCGAAGATGACCGCGGTCCCGTAGATGTCAGCCACCTGGCTGCCGGGTGTCAGCACCGCCTCGTAGGCCCCGCAGCGCATGGTGCCGCCGAGTTCGCCGCCTTCGCTGCGGACTTCCTTCTCGTTGCCGCGAACCCACTCGGTCATCAGGCCGACGATTGGCTCCGACGTCGGGCCGAATTCCGACGACGAGGCCTGGTGGATGCCGGCCAGGTTCCGGGCCGCCTCGATCATCGCCATCTGCATGCCGAAGCAGATACCGAAGTAGGGAATTGCGTGCTCGCGGGCAAAGCGCACAGCGCGGATCATGCCCTCCGAGCCGCGTTCTCCGAAGGCGCCGGGCACCAGGACGCCATGGACGCCGGTCAGCCGCTCGCCGATCATCTGCTCGTCGCGCTCGAAGGCTTCGCCCTCGATCCAGTCGAACTTGACGCGGACGTTATTGGCGACGCCGCCGTGGCTGAGGGCCTCAATCAGGGATTTGTAGGCGTCCGTGAGTGCTGTGTATTTGCCGACAATGGCGATGTTCACCTCGCCGTCGGGATGGGCCAGCGTGTGGGAAATCGCCTTCCACCGCGACAGATCCGGTGGCGGGGCGGCATCCTTCATCCCAAAGACGTCCAGCACTTCGGAGTCGAGCCCCTGCTCGTGGTAGTCGAGCGGCACGGCATAGATGTTGGCGCTATCCATCGCCTGGATGACGGCGCTCGGGCGGACATTGCAGAACAGGCCGAGCTTTTTCCGTTCGCCCTCGGGGATGGGAATCTCGCAGCGGCAGAGGAGGATGTCCGGCTGGATGCCGATGGAACGAAGTTCCTTGACCGAGTGCTGGGTTGGCTTGGTTTTCATCTCCCCGGCGGTCTTGATGAAGGGCAGCAGAGTCAGGTGGATGAAGCAGGCATGGCCCCTGGGGAGCTCCTGGCCCAGCTGGCGGATCGCTTCGAAGAACGGCAGGCCCTCGATGTCGCCAACCGTGCCCCCGACCTCGACCAGTACGAAGTCGACCCCCTCGCCCGGATCGGCCAGGACGAAGTCTTTGATCTCGCCCGTGACGTGGGGGATCACCTGGACGGTCGCGCCCAGATAGTCACCGCGCCGCTCCTTCTCGATGATCGTCTTGTAGATCTGGCCGGTGGTGATGTTGTCGTTCTTGGTGGCGTTGACACCGGTGAACCGCTCGTAGTGGCCAAGGTCGAGGTCAGTCTCAGCGCCGTCGTCGGTGACGAAGACCTCACCGTGCTGGTAGGGGCTCATGGTCCCCGGATCGACGTTCAGATAGGGGTCGAGCTTGCGCAGGCGGACCTTGTAGCCTCGCGCCTGCAGGAGCGCACCGAGAGCGGCGGACGCGAGACCCTTACCAAGTGAGGAGACCACGCCGCCGGTGATGAAGATGTACCGGGCCATGGGCGTTCAGATTACCCGTGATTCGCCGCCGCGGCCCCTGCCCCGGTTCGATTCGTCGCCACTTCTTTTCATCACGGCTATTTTTTGGCGGGCGCTGCGGGCGCGGGAGCGGGTGGGGATTGTTCCTGGGCGTCGCCTAGGAACGGATTGCGGACCGTCGGTGTCGGCGCACGCAGCGGCGCCGGCGCCGCCTGCGGATTGGCGGGCTGCGCCGTTCCGGCCGGCGGTTGGCCGGGCTTGGGCTGCTGCAGGGCGTTGGGATCGATGGAATCGATCTTCAGCCGGTCGACAACGGACGAGGCTCCCTTCTCGCGACCGGCCAGGATGGTCAGCAGCAGGCTGATGATGAAAAAGGCCGAGCCGAGGATCCAGGTGGTCCGGGTCAGGAGGTCGCCCGCGCCGCGAACCGACATCATGCCCGACGGGCTGCCGCCACCGACGAAGCCGCCGCCCTCCGAGCGCTGCAACAGCACGACCCCGATGAGGATCAGGCTGACGACGATTTGGGCGGCGAGCAGGATGCCAATCAGCATGGGTCGTTAGATCCAGTATGTTCGAGCGGCCACACATTCGCCGAAACGAAAGCCAGGGCGCCGAAATGAAGCGGGGGCTCTATCACCGCACACGCCCCAAGACCATAGCTAGGGCGTCGCAGTTGGCAGACAAGTCATGAGTCTCGACATCGTCCTCCACCCGATCCTGGAAACCGAGCGACTGCGTTTGACCCCGCTGGTCGAGGCCGATGCGCAGGACATCTTCCCGCTGATGCGCGACGCCGAGGTCATGGCGTTCTGGGACGTGCCGGAAATCGACGACCCCGACCTCATCGCCAACATCGTGGCGGGGCAGGTCGAGGAGATGGCCCAGGGGAAGGCGATCTACTGGGCCTTGCGCATCATGCCGGACGATCGGTTCGCCGGGACGTGCGACATCTCCGAGGTCGATCGGCGACACAAGCGCGCCGAGGTGGGCTTCATGCTGGGTCGCGACGCCTGGGGCCAGGGCTTTGCGCTGGAGGCGATGCAATCGATCGTGGCCTATGCGGCCACCCTGGGCCTGCGCCGGCTTGTCGCCCGGACCCACCTGGGGAACCGTCGCTCCGACAAGCTCTTGGAAAAACTGGGTTTCGAAGAGGAAGGCTTGCTTCGCGGGCATGTCCTGCGCGACGGGGAACGGCGCGACTGCCGGCTCTTCGGGCTTCTGCTCTGAGCGCGCAGAGCCTATCTGCTCCCTAAGAGCGAGAGGAAGGCGCGCGCATGGCCAGTCCGATCCGCATCGACGGCTTCGACCACATCGTCCTTCGCGTGCGCGACAAGGCTGCCATGCTGGCCTTCTATGAAGACGTATTGGGGCTGGCGGTGGATCGCGACCGGCCGGAGCTCGGCCTTACCCACGTTCGCGCGGGCCGGCAGATGATCGATCTCGTCACCCTGGATGGCCCGCTGGGAAAGCTGGGCGGCGCACCACCCGGGCCTGAGGGGCGTAACCTCGACCACTTCGCCCTGCAGGTCCGCCCCTTCGACGAAATCGCCATCCGCGCACATCTCGCGGCGCACGGCGTGGCCGTGGTCGAGGAAGGCCGGCGCTACGGCGCCGACGGCACGGGGTTTTCGCTCTATGTCCGCGACCCGGAAGGCAACACCGTGGAATTGAAGGGCCCCGCAGACTGAAGGGCGACGGGTCACCGCAAAATTCCCACTGGTCTGCGCCCGGCGCCGTTGCGCAGCGCCGGGAGTGACTCATCCGTAAGATGACCTTGCGGCCAGGGCGGAATAGCTTGGGTGTGCGGCGGCGTTTCGCGCCGCTCCGCGCCCGGGGGTGGCCATGCGATACGGCAGTGCAGCGCTCGTCCTGACGCTGCTTTTCCCGACGTTGTTGGCGAATCCAGCCCTGGCCGCGGCTGCGCCATCCCCGCAGAGCCGTATCGCTCGTATCGAAGCGCACCTGCTGCCCACCGTCCAGGTGCGCGGCCGCCCGCTCGTCACTCACACGATCGAACAGGAGATGACGGCGCATCACACGCCGTCGATCAGCATCGCCGTCGTGGACCATGGCAAGGTGATATGGGCCCGTGCCTACGGCCTGGCCGACGTCGCCGCGCAACGCCCGGCGACGCCCCGAACGCTCTACCAGGCCGGCTCCGTCAGCAAGCCGGTGGCCGCGAGCGGGGCGATGAAACTTGTCCAGGAAGGTCGCCTGGCCCTCGATGAACCCGCCAACAGCCGGCTGACCAGCTGGCAGATCCCGGAGAACGGGTTCACGAAGAATCACCCGGTCACCCTGCGGCGCCTGCTGACCCACACCGGTGGCCTGACGGTGCACGGCTTCCCGGGCTATGCGGCGGGCGCGCCCGTGCCAAGCGTCGTTCAGGTGCTTGAGGGCAAGCCGCCAGCCAACACCGCCGCCGTGGTCGTCGAGCGACAACCCGGCACGCTCTGGAACTATTCGGGCGGGGGGATCACGATCGCCCAACTCATGATGACGGACGCGGTCCATCAACCCTTTCCCGAGATCCTACGCCAGCGTGTGTTCGCGCCGCTCGGCATGAGCGACAGCACCTACCAGCAGCCGCTCCCGGCGGAGCGACAACCGCTCGCCGCGACCGGATATTTGCGAAGCGGAGCGCCCATCGAGGGACGGTTCCACACCTATCCCGAAATGGCCGCCGCCGGCTTGTGGTCGACACCGACCGACCTGGCGAAGTGGGCGATCGCCCTGGAGCAGGCCTATGACGGCTCATCGAGCCGGCTGATGTCGAAGGCGAGCGCCAGGGCCATGCTGACTCCGGGCCTCGGCCATTGGGGGCTTGGCGTAGAGGTTGGGGGATCCGGCCGCGATTTTCATTTCGGGCACAACGGAGACGACGCGGGCTTCAAGGCGAACCTGATGGCCTGGCCGGACGGCGGGCGAGCCGTCGTCGCCATGGCCAACGGCGACGACGGCATGGTGGTGGTGCTCGAGCTCATGCAGGCCGTGGCGCGCGAATACGGCTGGAAGGGCCTGGAGCCGCAGGAAATCCAATCCGTGGCGCTCAGCGAGGCGCAGACCAAGGAGGTCGCGGGCAGCTATGGCCAGGGCCTGGTGGTGGTTTCCGCTGACGGCTCGGCGTTGCACCTGGCCTATGGCGGCGCAGGCGTCGAACTGCTGCCGCTCGGCGGCGACCGGTTCCTCGCCGATCCGGGGAGTAGCAATATCACGGTGAAGGTCGGCCGCGGGCCCGACGGTAAGGTCCAGAACCTGTCCGCCCAGGGCATGACGCTTCCCCGCGATCCCTAGGGCGCGCTGTCCCCCTCCCGGTGGGAGAACAGGCGGTCAGGCAAGCATGCCGCCGCCATCCACGATGATGACCTGGCCGGTCGTGTAGCCGGCGCGCATCAGGTAGAGGTAGGCCTGTGCGACCTCGGCCGGATCGGCGGGCCTGGCAAGCGGCAGGCGCCCCGTCATCTGGCTGACGAGCTCCGCCGGCCATTGGGCGATGCGCTCCGTGCGGACGAGGCCCGGGCAGACCGTGTTGACCCGGATGGGTGCGAGGTCCATCGCCAGCCCCGCGACCAAATGTTCGACCGCGCCACCGAACGCCGTCGCCAGGGGGAGGCCCTTGCGTGGGCGGTGGGCCAGGAGCCCATCGGTCAGCGTAATCGAACCGTCCGCCGCGATATGCGGCTGCGCATGCTTGATGGCCAGGAGCGCGCCCCAGAACCGGACCTTCAGCCCCTTGCTCGCCGCGGCGATATCCATCTGTGCAAGCGGGCTTGGGGCCATGCCCGGACCCCAGTCGCCCGCGGTATACACGAGGTGATCGAAGGCCCCGATCGCTGCGAAAAAGGCGGCGACGCTCGCTTCGTCCTGGACGTCCACCGCCTCCCCTGACGCCGCCTGACCCAGCCGCTGCACCGCGGCCCCGACGTTGTCGGCGCTGCTCGAGCCGATCACCACGCGCGCGCCCTCGGCCACAGCGCACTCAGCGACGGCGTAGCCGATCCCCGAGCTGCCGCCGATGATCACGATACGCCGGTCGCGCAGCGTCGGAACGGGCATGGGTCAGTCCTCGCTAAAGGCCAGTGTCCCAATCTCCTACAGCGCACACAGAATGCCCAGGAAGTCTTCGGTCGATTCCGACGCGCCGCACGGATCCGTGATCCAAGGGCTTGGTTTCCACCTCGGTCCTCAGTGAGCAGGCCGTTGGGAAACGACGCGCGCGCCCGATTTTCCAGGTCCCCGTTTAGAGGGCGCGAATGATGCCCAGAAAGTCCTCGGCCTCCAGTGACGCGCCGCCGACGAGGGCTCCGCCGACTTCGGCAGCATGCAGTATCTGCGCGGCGTTGGCGGGCTTCACCGAGCCGCCGTAGAGGATCGGGGGACTGTCACCTTCGGCGCCGAACAGCTCGCGCAGCGTGGCGCGGATAGCGGTGTGCATCTCCTCGATCTCGGAGATGGTGGGTGTCAGACCCGTGCCGATCGCCCAGACCGGCTCGTAGGCGACCGACCAGGCCTTTCCGGCGAGCTCGGAGGGCAGAGACCCCCTCACCTGCCCGGTCACCACGGCAAGGGCGTTGCCCGCCTTGCGTTGTTCCAGGGTCTCGCCCACACAGACGATCGGCTCGAGTCCGGCGCGCAGCGCAGCCGCCACCTTGTGCGACACCAGCTCGTCGGTCTCGCCATAACCCGCGCGGCGTTCGGAGTGTCCGAGGATGACGAGCCTGGCCCCCGCGTCGGCCAGCATCTCCGCTGAAATGTCGCCGGTGAAGGCGCCAGTCTCGTCGCAGTGGCAGTCCTGGGCCCCGACGATCACCGCCGTGCCCGCCAGGGCCCGGCTCATGCGCTCGATCAGTGTGGCGGGCGGACAAATCGCCACACGCACCTCCTTGCCGCCGAGTTGAGCGGCAACGCTGCGAGCCTCATCAATCGAGGCCGCATCGCCGTTCATTTTCCAGTTTCCGGCGATAAGTGGGGTGGGAGCGGTCATCTGGCCTCACGGAAGTCGCGCCAATTCGTAGGTGGGCGGCGGTTAAGCCAAGCTGGCATGGATGTCACGCGCTTGCGGGGCGGGAGCGGCCTCCACTATACCGACGCCCACGTCTGCTCCCCGGAAAGGGAATTCATGCTCGCCGCCATTCGCGCTTTCGCGAAGTCGCCCTACGCCGCCGTCCTGATCGGCCTGCTCATCATCAGCTTCGCGGTGTTCGGAGCCAGGGACATGTTTCGGGCGAAGGTCAGCACGGACGTGATCACCGCCGGGTCCCGTTCGGTGAGCCCTGCCGACTACAAGCGCGAATTCGACGGCTTCAAGGCCCAGGTCGAGCGGCAGGTCGGTCAGCCGATCACGCCCGAGATCGCCGCGGCCAACGGCCTGGACCGCCAGGTGCTGGAGGGGGTCGCGACGCGCGAAGCCTTCTCCGCCCTGCTGACGAAGATCGGTCTGCGCCCTTCGGACAAGCTGATCGCCGGCGAGATCCAGAAGATCCCCGCATTCTTCGACCAGGTGACCGGGCGCTTCGACAAACAATCGTATCTGCGGAAGCTGGCCGACAACGGCATGACCGCCGCGACCTTCGATTCGCGCATGCGCGACGAACTCACTGAACAACAGGCGGCCAGCGGTTTGGTCGCCGGCCTGAAGGCGCCGCGGGCCTACACAGCGCTCGCCGCGATCTACGGGATGGAAAGCCGCGACATGGGCTTCTTCGGAATCGAGCCCTCGAGCGTTCCGCAGCCGGCCAAGCCGACCGACGCGCAGCTGACCCAGTTTATGAAGGAAAACGCCGCGGCCCTGACCCGGCCGGAGTTCCGCGTGCTGACCGTGGCGCGGTTCTCGCCGTCGATGGTGGCGGGCAACATCCCCATCGACGAGGCCGAGCTGAAGAAGCGTTTCGAATTCCGCAAGGACACGCTGTCGTCGCCGGAGACCCGCACGGTCATCCAGATCCCGGTGAGCAATCCGGCCGCCGTGACCCAGATCACCGAGGGCCTGTCCAAGGGTCTGGATCCGGCCGCTGTCGCCAAGGCCGCCGGCGTCGAGGCGATCACCTACGACAACAAGCCGAAGACCGCGATTCCCGACCCGAAGGTCGCCGCCGCCGCCTTCCAGACCCCTGCTGGACAGGTCGTGCTGGTGAAAGGCGACCTGGGAAGCGCCGTCGTAAAGGTGGTGTCGGTGACCCCGGGCCGCGCCGTGACCCTGGAAGAGGTCCGCCCGGCGCTGGAGGCGGAACTGCGCAAGGACGCGGCCACCGAGAAGGTCTACGCCCTGACCCAGGCCTACGACGACGCCCACCAGGCCGGCGCAAACCTTGCGGCGGCCGCCCAGAAGGCCGGCGTGCCCGTGATGAGCATCGGTCCGCTCGCCCAAAACGGCCACGACATTACCGGCCAGCCGGTGCAGGGCCTGACGCAAAAGCTCATGGGGACGGCCTGGTCGCTGCCAGCGGGGGGCGAGAGCGAGGTCGAGGACGCCGGCGGCGGTGAATTTTTCGCCGTGCGGGTCGAAAAGATCATTCCGCCTGCCATGCCGGCGCTGGCCGAGGTGCGGGAAAAACTCGCCCAGGTCTGGATGCAGCGCGAGTTGGTCAAGGCCATGCAAGATCGCGCTGAGGCCTTTGCCGCGCGGATCAGGAAGGGCGAGAGCCTGGAGGCGGTGGCCAAGGCCGCCGGGGGCACCGTCAGCCGCGTGGCGGGGATTGATCGCCGCAGCGCCGGGCAGAACCCGATGCTGTCGCAGGACATGCTCGGAAAGCTCTTCACCTCCCGTCCGGGCGATGTGTTCACCGCCCAGAACAGCCACTTCGGATTCGTGGTGGGCAAGCTGGAGGCGATCCACTCCGGCGATGTTCAGGCGATCGCGCGGATGGCCGAGGACCTTCGCCCGCAGATGACCCAGGCCTTCTACCGCGAGCTCGGAGAAAGCGCCCACGTCTCGGCGCGCCAGAAGATCAAGGTCACGATCGACACCAATCGCGCCCGCGAGGCCATCGGCCTGGAACCGATCGATCCCAAGGCTGCCGCGGCGAAGCGTGAGGCGGCCAAGCCCGGCCTGGCGAAATGACCGTCGAGCCCGCGTATCCCGCTTTCGAGCAGGCATACCGGGCCGGCAACCCGCAGCTCGTCTGGACGCGCCTGATCGACGATCTCGAGACGCCGGTCTCCGCCTACCTGAAGATCGGCCACGGCCGGCCGTTTGCCTTCCTGTTCGAGAGCGTCGAAGGCGGCGCCTTCCGCGCGCGCTATTCGATCATCACCCTAAAACCGGACCTCGTATGGCGGTGCCGCGGGGAAAAGGCGGAAATCGCCGAAGGCGAGGACATCGCCCAGGGCCGGTTCTCCGCGCAGGAAGGCGGCGCCCTAGACAGCCTGCGCGACCTGGTCGCCGCCTCGCGGATCGAGCTGCCGGCAGGCCTGCCGCCACCGTCGGCCGGACTGTTCGGGGTGATGGGCTATGACATGATCCGGCTCGCCGAGCGCCTTCCGGACGTGAATCCCGACCCGTTGGACCTTCCGGACGGAGTGATGACCCGGCCCTCGATCGTGGCGATCTTCGACGCCATCGCCCAGGAGATCATCCTAGTGACGCCGGCGCGGCCGAACGGCGCGGCGCCGGCCGAGGCCTATGCCGCGGCGCAGGCCCGCCTGCGCGCAGTGATGGACGACCTGAGACGCCCGACCCCGTCTCTGGTCGGCGACGGCGAGCCCGGGCCCGACGCCTTCACCTCGCCGGTCAGCCGCGAGCGCTACTGCGAGATCGTTGAGAAGGCGAAGGACTACATCCGCGCCGGCGACGTCTTCCAGGTGGTGCCGAGTCACCGCTTCCGGAGCCCGTTCCCCCGCGACCCGTTCGCGCTCTACCGCTCGCTGCGGCGGATGAACCCCTCGCCGTTCCTGTTCTATCTGAACTTCGGCGATTTCCAGTTGGCGGGCTCCTCGCCGGAGATCCTGGTGCGCCTGCGTGACGGCAAGATCACCATCCGCCCTATCGCGGGCACCCGGCCTAGAGGTGCAACGCCGAACGAGGATCTTGCGCTCGAGCAGGAACTGATCGCCGACCCCAAGGAGCGCGCCGAGCATCTGATGCTGCTCGACCTCGGGCGCAACGATGTCGGCAGGGTGGCGATGCTGAAGCAGCGCGGCGCAAATGAGCCGCCACAGACCCGTCAGTCGCCGCGCGTGCGCGTCACGGCCAGTTTTTTCGTCGAGCGCTACAGCCACGTCATGCACCTTGTGTCGAATGTCGAAGGCGACGCGCCGGAGGGGCTAGATCCGGTGGACGTCGTGATGGCCGCCCTGCCCGCCGGCACGCTTTCAGGAGCGCCGAAGGTGCGGGCGATGGAAATAATCGACGAGTTGGAGATCGAAAAACGCGGCGTGGGCTACGCCGGGGCCGCCGGCTATTTCGGCGCCGACGGATCGGTCGACACCTGCATTATCCTGCGCACGGCGCTCTTTAAGGACGGCGTCATGTACGTTCAGGCCGGCGGCGGTGTTGTGGCCGACAGCGACCCCAATGCCGAGTACGACGAGACCCTGCACAAGGCCCGCGCCCTTCGCCGCGCGGCAGAGGAAAGCTGGCGGTTCGTCTAAAGGAGCTGCGCGAAGCCGACCCTTCGGCCTCGGCTACTCCGCCGCCATCGGCAGGATGACCGCCTCGCGTCCGCCGCGCACCAATCGTCCTGGTAGCGCTCCCGTCGACTTACCGTCCTCGAACGTCACCTGGCCGGACTTGATCGTGTAGCGGTAACCATCGGCCCGCTGCACCAGCCGCTTGCCGCCGGCCGGCAGATCATTGACCGCCTCTGGGCGGAACAAGCGCAACCGGTCGAAGTCGATGACGTTCACATCGGCGAGCAGGCCGGGCTTTAGCTGTCCGCGGTCGTTCAAGCCGTAGGCGCGGGCCGTGTCGCTGGAGAGTTTCCTGACGAGGAACTCGAGCGGGAACCTGTCACCCTTCGACCGATCGCGGGCCCAATGGGTCAGGATGAAGGTTGGCATTCCGGCGTCGGCGATAACACCGCAGTGAGCCCCGCCGTCCGAAAGCCCAAACAACACATTGGGATGCTGCATATTCTTGCGGAAGAAATCGAAGTTATAGGTCACGTAGCCGCCCAGCGGTTGGTAGAACAGCTCGCGCCCGCCCTCACGCACCAGCAGGTCGTACATCATTTCCAGTGGCGTCACGCCCGCCGCCTCGGCCAGGCCTGCGACGCTGCCTTCGCGATCCGGCTCATAGTCCGGCTGTTCGCCCAGAGGGAAAATCCGCCATAGCAGGCTGGCGGGACCGAGGGCGGTCGCGAGTGCGGCGTCCGTGGCGCCCTCACCGATGGCGGCGCGGATCAGAGGGCTGTCCTCGGCGAGCAGCGCGGCGCGGACCTCCGGCTTCTTCATCTCCGCGACGCGATCTTCCAGAGGCAGTTGCGCGATCTTCGCCTTGAAGGTCGGGCTGGCGATGAAGACGTGGAAGTTGGACGTCAAGCCATGGAGGATCCCGGTCGGCCGGCCGGCGATCTGCGGACGGATGTCCATCCCATGCCGACGTGACTCCTCGGCGATGTTGTACATCTTGTTGCCTTCATAGGCGCCGGCCGAGGTCGCCACCAAGGTCACCGGCAAGCCGGTTTCCTGGGCGAAGCCCTTCACCCACATCCACTCATCGTCATCGCCGAGGTGGTCGCTGACCATTTCGAAGACGCCGTGCTTCAGCCCCTTCATCGAGAGTCCGAGCGCCAGCATCTCGTCGGAGCCCGCGAAGGTGCCCGGCATATGCACGCCCTTCAGGTCCTTGTGGAGCAGCGTCCGCGAGGTGGAAAAGCCCAATGCGCCGGCCTCAACGCCTTCACGCACCAGGGCCGCCATCTGGGCGATCTCGGCCTCATTGGGCTCGTAGTCGGTGTTACAGCGATCTCCCAACACATAAGCCCTGACCGGGGCGTGCGGCACATGCGTGCCGATGTCGATCGCGCGCGGCTTGGCCTCGAGGGCGTCGAGGTATTGCGGGAAGGTCTCCCACTTCCAGTCGATGCCTTCGTGCAGGGCGATTCCGGGAATGTCCTCGACGCCCTCCATCAGCTCGATAAGGAAGTTGTGGGCGTCGGGGCGAACAGGCGCGAAGCCCACACCGCAATTGCCCATGATCGCTGTTGTCACACCATGCCAGCTCGAAGGCGCCAGCAACGGATCCCAGGTCGCCTGGCCGTCATAGTGGGTGTGGATGTCGACCCAGCCGGGGGTCACGATCTGGCCGCTCGCATCGATCTCGCGGCGCCCTTCGCCCGCGACCTCACCGACTTCAACGATGCGGTCGCCATCGATGGCGACGTCACCCACGAACGGCTCGCCGCCGCTCCCGTCAACGATCGTCCCGCCCCTGATGATCAAGTCGCGCATGGGCTGTCCTCCCGGGACATATTCTCATTCGAAGAAAAGTCTGCGCCGTGCCGCAACGTAAGCGCCAGCGATTTCAGTCCTTTCTGAGCCGCAATCGTAAGAATCGCGGCGGCGCCTCGCGCTAGGAAGCTCCACGTTCTGCCGCGACATGTTCGCTGATGAGCGGCGGGGCCATGATCATGGCGGTGGCGAAGGCGAGCGCCGAAATCGCCAAGAATGCCGCCGCGGCGATCACGGGCCACAGGCGCTCGCGGCGTTTCGTCGGCGCCAGCAGACTGCGAATACGATCGATCTGGCCGGGATCGAGGGCGGAATCAGACGGCGGCATACCGCCAGCATCGCCCCTGGACCAGGGGCGCACAATCCGGCTTGGATGCCCCTTGCGCCCGCCATTGTGCGTCGCAATATCGCGATGACGCGGCGCACATCTGCCGCGAACACTCATTGGACGCGAGAGAGCTTCGCCGTGACCGACGCCGCCGCTCGCCGAGTGCTTGTCCTACAGGGCGGCGGGGCGCTCGGCGCCTATCAAGCCGGGTCCTATGAGGCGCTGGCCGGCGCGGGGCTCGAGCCGGAATGGCTGGCGGGCATTTCCATCGGCGCCATCAACGCTGCGATCATAGCCGGCAATCCACCCGCCATGCGGGTCGAGCGACTGCGCGAATTCTGGACCCAGGTGACCTCGGGCTGGTCGCTCGGCTTGATCAGCCGCTCGAACGAACTTCGTGCGCTGCTAGGCGAGGCCAACATCGGCTGGGCGATGGCCGCCGGGGTGCCCGGGTTCTTCGAGCCGCGGGTGTTGTCGCCGCTGCTTAGGGCGGGCGGCGGTCCGGAGGCGTTGAGCTTTTACGACACCACCCCACTGAAGGCGACGCTGGAGCGGCTGATCGACTTCGACCGGATCAACGCCAAGGAGACCCGCCTGAGCATCGGCGCGGTCAACATCCGCACCGGCAATTTCACCTATTTCGACAATACTCATCAGAAGATCGCCCCAGAGCACATTATGGCCTCGGGCGCCCTGCCGCCGGGCCTGCCGCCGATCGAGATCGACGGGGCCTGGTACTGGGATGGCGGGCTCGTTTCCAACACCCCGCTCGAGTATGTGCTCGACCAGGACGTCAACGACGACCTGATCATTTATCAAGTGGACCTGTTCAACGCGCGCGGGCCAATGCCGCGGACCATCCAGGAAGCGGCCGAACGCGAAAAGGACATCCGCTATTCCAGCCGGACGCGACTGAACACTGACGCCCAGCTTCGCATACACCGCCTGAAGACCGCGCTGAGCGGCCTCCTGAAGTCCCTGCCTGAAGGCATCGGGGACAGTCCGGAAGTCCGATTGCTGAGGGACTTCGCCAAGGAGACGACGGTGGTCGTGGTGCAGTTGATCTATCGGGACCGCGCCTATGAAGGCGCGTTCAAGGATGTGGAGTTCTCGCGCCAGACCATGCTCGACCACTGGGCCAGCGGCGTCACCGACGGCGAGCGCGCCATCGCCCGCCGAAAAAACATTCCTGCAAACCCGCAGCCCGGCGAGGCGGTGAGCATCGACCCGGGCCTCGACTGGCCGGCCGACAAGAGTTCCGCAACTTTGCCGAAGGACGCCTCAAGATGATCCTGAAATCCAAGACCGCGGTCGTGACCGGCTCGACCAGTGGTATCGGGCTGGCTATCGCGCGCGCCATGGCCAAGGAGGGCGCCAACGTCCTGATCAACGGGTTCGGTAAGCCGGAGGACATTGAGAAAGAACGCTCGGCCATCGAGGCCGAGTTCGGGGTCAAGGCGATCCATTCCCCGGCCGACATGACCAAACCCGAGGAGATCGCCGCGATGGTCGCCCTTGCTGAAACGACCTTTGGCTCCGTGGATGTGCTGGTGAACAACGCCGGCATCCAGTTCGTCTCGCCGGTCGAGGCGTTCCCGATCGAAAAATGGGACCAGATCCTGGCCATCAACCTTTCGTCGGCCTTTCACGCGATCCGCGCTGCCGTTCCCGGTATGAAGGCCCGCGGCTGGGGGCGGATCATTTCGACGGCCTCGGCCCACTCGCTGGTCGCTTCGCCATTCAAGTCAGCCTATGTGGCCGCCAAGCACGGCATCGCCGGGCTTACGAAGACCGTGGCGCTCGAGTTGGCGACACATGGCGTGACTGTGAATTGCATCAGCCCGGGCTATGTCTGGACCCCGCTGGTCGAAAACCAGATTCCCGACACCATGAAGGCGCGCGGCATGACTCGCGACCAGGTGATCAACGATGTGCTGCTGGACAGCCAGCCGACCAAGCAGTTCGTGACCGTCGACGAAGTCGCCGCCATCGCCGTCTTCCTTTGCAGTGACGCGGCCAAGCAGGTCACCGGCGCCAATCTGTCGGTGGACGGCGGCTGGACGGCGGAGTAGCCGTTGCCGGAGCTGCAGACATGAGACCCGCATGATCCTGGTGATCGATAACTACGATAGCTTCACCTACAACCTGGTTCACTACCTGAACGAGCTGGGCGCGGAGACGCATGTCGTGCGCAACGATGCGATCTCAGTCAGCGAAGCGCTGGGGATGAAGCCGCAGGGCGTGCTGCTCTCTCCGGGTCCCAAGACGCCCAACGAGGCCGGCATCTGCCTTGCGTTGCTGGAGGCTGCGCCAGCTGACCTGCCGATCTTCGGCGTCTGCCTCGGCCACCAGTCCATCGGCCAGGCCTATGGCGGCGAGGTGGTCCACGCCAAAGCGCTGATGCACGGCAAGACCAGCCAGATCCACCACGACGGCAAAGGCGTGTTCGCCGGCCTGAAGAACCCCTTCACCGCCACCCGCTACCACAGCCTGTCGGTGGAGAGAGAAGTCCTGCCCGCCGACCTTGAGATCACCGCCTGGACCGAGGACGGCGAGATCATGGGCGTGCAGCACAAGAGCCGGCCCGTTCACGGCGTTCAGTTCCACCCGGAATCCATCGCCACCGAGTGCGGCTACGAGCTGCTGGCCAACTTCCTCGAGATCGCCGGCGTCAAGCGGCTGGCGCAAGTCTGACCGCCGCTCATGTCCGACGCATTCAAGCCGCTGCTCAGCCGCCTGGCCGATGGCGCGACCCTTTCCGACGACGCCGCGGGTGAGTTTTTCGCCGCCTGCCTGCGCGGCGAGCCTTCGCCTGCCCAGGTTGGCGCAGCACTGACCGCCATGCGGATGCGGGGCGAGACACTTGGCGAGCTCGTGGCCTGCGCGCGCGCCATGCGCCGGGCCGCCGTGCAGATCGAGCCGCCGTACCCGACAATCGATGTCTGCGGCACCGGCGGCGATGGCCAGCACACCCTCAACATTTCCACCGCTGTGGGTTTCGTCGCGGCGGGTGGCGGCCTGAAGGTCGCCAAACATGGCAATCGCGCGCTCTCATCGAAGTCCGGCGCGGCCGACGTGCTGGGCGAACTTGGCGTCAATATCGCCATGACGGTCGAGCAGCAGCTACGGGCGCTCGACGAAGCAGGAATCTGCTTCATGTTCGCGCCCGCCCACCACGGCGCCATGCGCCACGTCTCGCCGATCCGCGCGGAACTGGGTTTCCGGACCATCTTCAATCTACTGGGGCCCCTGACCAACCCGGCCGGGGCCAAGCGGCAAGTCGTGGGCGTCTTCGCAGAACGTTGGGTGTCGCGGCTTGCCGAGGCGCTGGGCGAACTGGGCGCGGAGCGGGCGTGGGTTGTGCACGGCGCGGGCCTCGACGAGATGACCACGACCGGAGAGACCAGCGTGGCGGAGATGCGCGACGGCCAGGTGCGGCTGTTTACGATCACGCCGGAGGCCGTGGGCTTGCCGCGCGCGGGCCTGGCGGACCTCACCGGAGGGACTCCCAAAGAGAATGCGCAGTCCCTGCGCGAGCTGCTGGACGGCCAGAGGGGGCCCTATCGCGACATCGTGCTGCTGAATGCGGCCGCCGCCTTCCTGGTTAGCGACAAGGCTGAAACCCTGAGGGACGGCGTCGAGATGGCCGCCGCGGTCATCGACGACGGCCGCGCGAAGGACGCGCTCGACAGGCTGGTGGCTCTGCGATGAGCGACATCCTTGAGCACATCGCCGCCTACAAGCGCGAGGATGTCGCCACGCGGAAGGCCGCACGCCCGCTGGCCGAGGTGGAGGCTGCGGCGCGCTCGGCCGGCGCCCCGCGCGGCTTCCGTGCGGCCCTTGATGGCGCCCACGGGCCCGGACGCCTGGCGCTGATCGCCGAAATCAAGAAGGCGTCCCCGTCCCGCGGACTGATCCGGGAGGACTTCGACCCGCCGGCGCTCGCACGGGCCTACGAGCAGGGCGGCGCGGCTTGCCTTTCGGTGCTGACCGATAAGCCCAGCTTCCAGGGCGACGACGCCTACCTGGTCGCGGCTCGCGCGGCGACGAGGCTTCCCTGCATCCGCAAGGAATTCCTCGTCGATCCCTGGCAGGTCGTCGAGAGCCGGGCGCTTGGAGCCGACGCGATCCTGGTGATTCTGGCGATGGTCGACGACGCCCTGGCTGGCGACCTGCTGGCCGCGGCCCGCGCCCACGGCATGGACGTTCTGGTCGAGACACATGATGAGGCCGAGATGGCGCGCGCCGCGGCGCTGGGAGCCGACCTGGTGGGCGTAAACAACCGTAACCTCCGCACCTTCGCCGTCGACCTGGGGGTGACCGAGCGGCTTGCCGCCCAGGCTCCAGCCGGCGCGCTGCTGGTCACCGAGAGCGGTATCTTCTCGGCGGCCGACGCCGCGCGGCTGGAACGCTCCGGCGCCGGCGCGATGCTGGTTGGCGAAAGCCTGATGCGGCAGCCCGATGTCGCTGCGGCGACTCGCGCCTTGCTGGCGATTTGAGTCGCTTGCCGGCGAACACGAAGGCTCCTGTTTCTCGTGAATTTTCAGTGCTGCGGACCGTAACTTGACATTAATCCGGAACACCTAGAGAACATCCACAGCGTTTGCGCTTTGTTCTCTCGCCCTCCTCTTGGGGCGCTCTGCTCGAGGTCCGGTCTCATGCTCACTCGCAAGCAACACGAGCTGCTCATGTTCATTCATGAACGGATCAAGGAGAGCGGTGTCTCGCCGTCGTTCGACGAGATGAAAGAAGCGCTCGACCTGGCGTCCAAGTCCGGCATCCACCGCCTGATCACCGCGCTGGAGGAGCGCGGATTTCTGCGTCGTCTGGCGCATCGGGCGCGCGCCTTGGAAGTGGTGAAGCTGCCGCAGCAGGCGACAATGGCCGCGCCGCCCAAGGGTCGCGCTCCGTTCAAGCCGCAACTGGTCGACGGTGGTCCCGCCGCGCCGCTGGCCGCCAACGACACCCGCGAACTGCCGATCCTGGGGAAGATCGCTGCCGGAACCCCGATCGAAGCGATCCAACAGGAGCGCGATCGCATCCCGGTGCCGGAGAGCATCCTCGGCGCGGGAGAACATTTTGTGCTGGAGATCCAGGGCGATTCGATGATCAACGCCGGCATACTGGACGGCGACTACGTGGTGATCCGGCGCGGGGACACCGCCACCTCGGGCGATATCGTGGTGGCGCTCGTTATGGGCGAGGAAGCCACGCTGAAACGCCTGCGTCGAAAGGGCGCCTCGATCGCCCTGGAAGCGGCGAACCCGGCCTACGAGACGCGGATCTTCGGTCCCGACCAAGTTGCGGTGCAGGGCAAGCTGGTAGGTCTGATCCGCCGCTACCATTAGGTAACGAAATCGTGCAACCTCAGCCATGGTCCCGCGTTTCGCGGGGTTGGGTGCTTGCCGAGTCGACAATCGCCCGAGCAGTCGAAGGCTTCGCGGCCCTGCGAAGTCGATTGGGAGAGAGAACCGAATGCGCATCATCACCCTGGCGGCTGTCGCCGCCCTGAGCCTGACCGCCGCCGCTTGCAACAAGCCGGCGGAAAAAGCCGCTGACGCAGCGAACACCGCCAGCACCGAAGCCGCCGCCGCCGGCGCGGCCGCCACGACCGCGGCCAGCGATGCTGCCAACGCCGCAGCACCGGCCGTCGCCGATACGGCCGCCGCCGCCGGCGACGCGGCGAAGTCCGCGGGCGCCGCGGCGAAGTCGGCCGGCGAACACGCCGAAAAGGCCGCCGGAGCCGCCAAGGACGCCGCTGACGCCGCCGCGAAGAAGTAAGTTCTAACACGAGCCCTGGCCTTCACGGCCGGGGCTCGATTCGCCGGGGCTCTGATCGTCGGTTCAGCCGCCTGGGCGATATTTGAATTCCACCAGGTAAACCCGTTCGCCGGGGCCATGCTTGGCGACCCTGAGAAGATCAACGACGCCAAGGAAGCCCGACCTGCGGGCGAGGTCCGGCGTGATGTCCTGCATCGAAATCTCGCGGATCGAGGTAACCTCGATTGCGCCCTCCCCCAGCCTATAGCGGCCGCCCATCTTGACATGCGGACTTGACCATATCCGCACGCTGCAGGTGATCTCTCCGCGCATGACCGGCTCGCGCAGCCGCTTCGTGAACATCATCGGATCACCCGAGTGTGGTGGTGCTGGGACGGCTACGAACCGGCGTGCTAAGAGGCGCCGCCCAGGCGCGGCGCGCCGCAGCTCCAGGCCCCTCACCTACCATGTCCGACCGCCCAGTCGTCACCCGTATCGCCCCCTCGCCCACCGGCGCCATGCACATTGGCACAGCCAGGACGGCGCTGTTCAACTGGCTATACGCCCGGCACACCGGCGGTAAATTCCTGCTGCGCATCGAAGACACCGACCGCGAACGTTCGACCCAGGCGGCGGTGCAGGTGATCTTTGACGGACTGGCGTGGCTGGGGTTGGAGGCCGACGAGACGCCGGTATTCCAAGCCGCCCGCGCGGACCGCCACAAACTGGCGGCCGACGAGATGCTGGCTCGCGGCTCGGCCTATCGGGACTACATGACGCCGGACGAACTTGAGGTGGAGCGCGCGCTGGCCCGCGCCGAGGGCCGCGTCGTCCGTTCGCCCTGGCGCGACGCCTCGCCGAACGATGCGCCGGACCGGCCCTTCGTGGTGCGGCTGAAGTGTCCGCTCGAGGGCGAGACGCTCATCGACGACCAAGTGAAGGGCCTCGTGCGGTTCCAGAACAGGGACCTCGACGACCTGATCCTGCTGCGCACCGACGGCACGCCGACCTACAATCTGGCCGTCGTCGTCGACGATCACGAGATGGGCGTGACGCATGTGATCCGGGGCGACGACCACCTAAACAACGCCGCGCGCCAGACGCTGATCTATCAAGGCCTGGGCTGGACCCCGCCGGTCTGGGCGCACCTGCCGCTTATCCATGGACCGGACGGAACCAAGCTTTCCAAGCGCCACGGCGCGCAGGCCGTGAGCGAGTTCTCCGATATGGGCTACCTGCCCGAGGCCATGCGCAACTATCTGACCAAGCTCGGCTGGGGTCATGGCGACGACGAGATCTTTAGCGACAGGCAGGCGATCGACTGGTTCGACATCAAAGACGTGGTCAGCGCGCCTGCGCGCCTCGACTGGGCCAAGCTCAATCACCTCAACAACCACTATCTGCGCCTGGCGGACCCGGCGCGCCTAGCCAAGCTCGTGGCCGATGTTCACAAGAGCCGCGACTGGCCGCTGCATGACGACCACATCGCCGTTTTGGAACGGGTCATCCCCCACGTCCGCGATGGCGCCAAGACCACGCTGGAGCTGGCCGATGCCACGGTCTTCGCCCTAAAGCGGCGCCCTCTGGAGCTTCCGGAGAAGGCCCGCGACCTCCTTAGCGAGGAGACCCGTGGTCGGCTTGGCCGCCTGCGCGAAGTCCTCGCGGCCGCTCCAGCCTGGGACGTTTCGGCGCTAGAGGCGCTGAACCGACAATTCGCCGAGAGCGAAGGCGTGGGCTTGGGCAAGATCGGCCCGGCGCTGCGCGCCGCGCTGTCCGGCGGATCGCCCGCCCCGGACCTCGCCGGCGCCCTGGTAGCGCTCGGAAAAGACGAAAGCCTTGGCCGGCTTGACGATGCGCTTTCGCTTGGCGGCTAACGCGTTATAAGCCGGGTCGAACACGCGTTTCACGACACGGCATTTCCCGGAGAGATAGGTATGGCCGACACGGCGAAGATCAGCATCGGCGGCAAAACGATCGACCTGCCGGTGCTGAAGGGCACGACAGGCCCCGACGTGGTCGACATCCGCAAGTTCTACGCCGAGAGCGACGCCTTTACCTACGACCCGGGCTTCACCTCGACGGCGAGCTGCGAGAGCAAGATCACCTATATCGACGGCGACGCCGGCGTTCTGCTGCACCGCGGCTATCCGATCACCGAGCTCGCCGAGAAGTCGAATTTCCTGGAGGTCTGTTACCTCCTTCTGCACGGCGAGCTGCCGACCGCCGCCGAGTACACGACCTTCGAACACAACATCACCTACCACACGATGCTGCACGACCAGTTCGATAGGTTTTTCCAGGGCTTCCGACGGGATGCTCATCCGATGGCGATCATGACCGGCGCCGTCGGAGCGCTGTCAGCCTTCTACCACGACAGCACCAACATTGACGATCCCGAGCAGCGGATGATCTCGTCGCACCGGCTGATCGCCAAGATGCCGACGATCGCCGCGCGGGCCTTCAAGTACTTCCGCGGCCAGCCCTTCGTTTATCCGCGCAATGACCTGTCCTATGCCGAGAACTTCCTGAAAATGAGCTTCTCGGTTCCGGCCGAGGATTGGAAGCCGAATCCCGTTCTGACGCGGGCGATGGACCGGATTTTCATCCTGCATGCAGATCACGAACAGAACGCCTCGACCTCGACGGTAAGGCTGGCAGGCTCCTCAGGCGCCAATCCGTTCGCCTGCATCGCGGCCGGCATCGCCTGCCTCTGGGGTCCGGCCCACGGCGGAGCGAACGAAGAAGCGCTGAACATGCTGAAGGAAATCGGGACCGTCGACCGGATCCCTGAGTACATCCAGGGTGTGAAGGATCGGCGCTACCGGCTGATGGGCTTCGGCCATCGCGTCTACAAGAACTACGACCCCCGCGCGACGGTGATGCAGAAGACCTGTCACGAAGTGCTTGACGAGGTCGGCCACGGCGACGACCCGCTGCTGAAGGTCGCGATGGAACTGGAACGGATCGCGCTCAGCGACGAGTATTTCATCGAGCGCAAGCTCTACCCGAATGTCGATTTCTACTCGGGCATCACGCTGCGCGCCCTGGGCTTCCCGGCGGAAATGTTCACGGTGCTGTTCGCGGTCGCGCGCACGGTGGGATGGATCGCCCAGTGGAAGGAAATGATCGAGGATCCAAATCAGAAGATCGGCCGTCCCCGCCAGCTCTACACCGGCTCCGCGCAGCGGCCTTACGTGCCCGTCGAAAAGCGCGGCTAAGGCCTGGCCCCTTTTCGGTCGGCGACGACCTTCAAGACCGCATCGGCGGCGGCTTCGGACGGATCGGGGCCGCCGCGACCCATGCGGTCAAGCGCGGCGTATTGGGCCAAAACCTGGCGGCTGCGCAGTTCCGGATCATCGAGCCTCAAGGCCACTTCGCGGGCCAGATTCGGCCCCGTGCACTGCGCCTGCACCAGCTCCGGCGCCACGAAGGCCTGGGCCGCGATGTTGAAAAGGGTGATGTATTTCGTGCGGATGAGCCCTTTGAGAAGGGCGTAGGTCACAGCTCCGATCCTGTAGCCTACGACCATGGCTACGCCCGCGAGCGCGACTTCCGTTGTCACGGTGCCGGAACATGCCAGCGCGACGGTGGCCGCCTTCATGGCGTCGAGCTTGCTCTCGTCGCCTTCGATCACGTGAGCGCGGAACGACCAGCCGGCGACGCGGGCCTTGACGAGGTCGGCGACGGTGGGGGTGGTCGGCACGACGATATGCAGGTCCGGGCGCTGCGCCTTCAGCCGCCGCACGGCGTCCTCGAAAGGCGGCAGAACGCGCTGGATCTCGCCTGGCCGACTGCCGGGCAGAACCAGCAGTATCGGATCTTCAAGCCCTGCGCCGATCTGGGCGCGCAGGCGCTGGGGATCGGCTTTTGAGAAGTTGAGGTTGAGCGCCGAATTGCCGACGAACGTCACCGGCAGGCCTTCCGCTTCGAAGTACGGCGCATCGAAGGCGTGGATCGACAACAGGTGATCGACGGCGCCGGCGAGGGTTTTCGCCCGATGGGGTCTGGTCGCCCAGACCTGCGGCCCGACGTATTTGATCAGCGGCAGCGCGGGATCGAGCCGGCGCAGGCGCTGGGCGACCCTGAGCGTGAACCCCCAGGAATCGATCAGCACCGCCACGTCGGGCTTCTCACGGGCCGCCAGGGCGGCGGCCTCGTCAGCGCGCCGGACGATGCGAGGATAGGCCAGCAGGCCCTCCAGCAGGCCCAGGATCGAGATGTCGGCGATGTCGAAGGGGCTCTCGACGCCCTCAGCGGCCATCCGCTCGCCGCCGACACCGACGAAACGGACACCCTCGCCCATGCGGCGCTTCAACGCCCGCGCCAGCCCCGCGCCCCGATCATCGCCCGAGGCTTCCGCCGCCACCAGCATGACGGTCAGGGGACGGGTCATGACGCCTGCGGCTCCACCCCCAGAATGAAGACCCCGAGTTCGTCGGCGAGCTGGATGACAGCTTCCCGGTCCAGGACAAGCAGATGGCCCGCCTCGCCCACAATGCCGGCCAGGCCCGCGCTCGCCACACCGCGAATGGTCGCCAGACCGATCGTGGGCAGGTCCACGCGCTTTTCCTGGGTCGGCTTGGTCGCCTTGGCCAGGACGCCGGCGCTCGCGCCAGGCCTGCCGCGCAACGCCTGCGGAAGGTTGGCCACCCGCGCCAGCATGGCGTCGGTGCCTTCTGCGGCTTCTACCGCCAGCACCAGGCCGCGGCAGACGGCGACTGCCTGGCCCACGTCGAGCCGACCTATGGCGCGGGCGACGTGCATCGCATGTTGGACGTCGGCAAGCTGGTCCTCAGAGGGCGACAGGCGGCCTAACGGACCGAGATCCAGGCCGAGATCGTCCATGACCTCATGCGCGCCCTCGACAATGAAGCCTTCTTTCTCGAACTCGCCCACCAGCATCCGCAGAAGTGCGTCGTCGCCCTTGCGCGCCGCGGCGATGGCGGCCGGCAAGGCGGTTAGGCCGCGCAGGTCCGGCATCAGGGTCGCAAAATCGGGCCGCGCGACGTTGCCCACCAGGCACACCGCCCGACAGCCCTCCCGCTTCAGCGCCTTGATGCATTTGCCGAGTTCGGCGAGGCCAACCTCGGCGCCTGCAAAGGGCAAGAGTTCGGGTCCGGCGAAACCTCTCAGGCGGATGACGTACAGCGGGCGCCCCGCGCGCACGCAATGCTCGGCGATCTCGACGGGCAGGCTTCCGCCGCCGGCGATCAGCCCGAGCTTCTGCATCAGACTTCGCGTTCAGGCAGGCAAAGCGGACGTCCAGCGTCGGCGCGGATGAAGTCGATGATCTCCATCACCGGGGCGCTATGGCCGAACGTCACCGCGGTATCGTCGATGCGTTCCTGAAAAGTGCCTTCCTCGGCGAACAGCAGGCGGTAGGCCGAGCGCAGCTCACCGATGGTGTCGCGGCCGAAGTCGCGGCGTTTCAGGCCTACGAGGTTCAGGCCTTCGAGGTGAGCGTGGTTGCCCCAGACCAGCCCGTAGGGAATCACGTCCTTGGTCACCGCCGCCAGGCCGCCGATAAACGAATATCGCCCGACCCGGCAATACTGGTGCACGGCTGCCAGGCCGCTCACCATAACGAAGTCCCCAATGTGCACGTGGCCGCCGAGCGTCGCGGAATGCGCCAGGATGACATTGTCGCCGACCGAGCAGTCATGGCCGACATGGCTGGTCGCCATGTACATGCCGTCGTCGCCAACCTTGGTCACGGCGCCGCCCTGAGGCGTGCCGATGTGCATAGTCACATGTTCCCAGATCTTATTCCGGTCGCCGATGATCAGTTCGGTGGGCTCGCCCTGGTAACCGGTATGATGCGGTGGCCCCCCTAGATTTGCGAAATTGCGCACCGTGCAATCCTCGCCGATCTGCGTATGGCCCTCGACGACCACATGCGAGGCAAGCATCGTCCGTGCGCCAATCTTGGCGTGCTCGCCGATGATCGAATACGGACCGATGCTGACGCCATCGGCCAGTTCGGCGCCCTTGGCGATGATTGCCGTCGGATGGATGTCAACGCTCACTGGGTATCCACCACCATGGCCGCGAATTCGGCTTCGGCCGCGACCTTTTCGTCGACCAGGGCGCGGCCGCGGAATTTGAACACATCGCCTCGCGCGCGCACAACCTCGACCGCCAGTCGGATCACCGCGCCGGGACGGACTGGCGCGCGAAAGCGGCAATTGTCGAGCGACATGAAGAAGATGGCCTTGCCGCCGACGTCGACGTTCAGCGATTTCGACATCAGCACCGCGCCGGTCTGCGCCAGCGCCTCGACGATCAGCACACCGGGCATCACCGGGTAGTCCGGGAAGTGACCCTGGAAGAAGGGCTCATTCACCGTCACGCACTTGATGCCGACGATGGATTCGTGCGGCTTGTAGTCCTCACATCGATCGACCAGCAGGAACGGATAGCGATGCGGGATGCGCGCCAGGATCTCGGTGATGTCGATATCGGTGGGCGTGTCGCTCACCGGCGCCTTGCGGCTCATGCGTCGCCCTCTTTGCGGCTCGCTTGCTTGCCGAGCCACGTCACTTCCCGCATCCACTGACGGAGCGGCTTGGCAGGGAAGCCGCCCCAGGTCTCACCGGCCGGAACGTCACGCATAACCCCGCCGGCCGCGCCAATCCGCGCCCGGTCACCGATGGTGAGGTGGTCGGCCACCCCGGCGCGGCCCCCGAACTGTGCGCCATCTCCGATGGTGACACTGCCGGAAATCCCCGTATGGGCGGCCATTACGCAATTTCGCCCGACACGGGTGTTGTGTCCGATCTGCACCTGATTGTCGATCTTGGTGTTTTCGCCAAGCACGGTGTCTTCAAAAGCGCCACGATCGACACAGCTGTTGGCCCCGACACTCACGCCGTCCTGCAGGATGACACGCCCAAGCTGCGGGATGTCGATAAGGCCCTTGGGCCCCGCGGTCGCGCCAAAGCCCGCTTCGCCAATCGCCGCGCCGGCCAAGATGCGGACCCGATCACCGATAAGCGCGAAACCAATGGTGACGTTGGCGGAAATCTCGCAATCACGGCCGACCGCGACGCCCGGCCCGATCACCGTGTTCGCTCCGATGCGCGTGCCGCGGCCGATCTGGGCCCCTGCCGCGACCACCACGCCCGGTCCGAGCAGCACACCGGGCTCGATTGTGGCTTCGGGAGAAACGAGCGTGTCCCCGGCGTTGAACCGAGCGCGATGAAGACGTCCCGCCGCCATCGCATAGCCTGCCTGCGGCGAGGCGGTCGCCAGGGCCGCGCAACCTGGGGGCAAGGCCGCTGCGTTATCGGGGGACACGAAACAGGCGCCGGCGCGGGTTTCTTGCGCCAACGCCAGCAGTTTCCTGTCGCTCAGGAATGTGACTGTTTCGGCGGTCGCGCCGGCCATCACCGAGACGGAGTTTATCAGGCGGCCGCCCGTGGCGGGGTCGGCCAGGCGGGCGCCCGTCAGCTCAGCCAGTTCGGAGAGCGTGACGGGCCCCAGGTCTTCGAAGAAGCGCGGATCGGGCATGGTTTGAGTGCGGCGACCCGCCCTAGGTTTACCGCTTGGCCGGAGCCGCCGGACGCGCGGTCTGCGGCGTCTGGACGATCGGCGGGGCTCCGCCGGGCGCGGCAGCCTGCGCGGTATCGAGATGTTCACGGTCGAAGGCGAACTGGGTGATCTTGGCGTTCAGCGCGGTCACCACCTGCGGGGTGATGTCCATCGCCGGGTTGGCGATCACCACGGCGGTGCGCTGCAGAAGCACCGAGCAGGCCTTCTGCTGATAGACTTGCCGGATCAGCGGCTCCATTTCCTGGCCGATACGGCCCACGGCCTTCTGCTCGGTTGCCGAGACTTCGCGGTCGCGTACCTGGGCCTTGCGCTGAAGCGTATTGGCGCGGACTTGGATCGCGGAAGCCTGTTGCTCGAAGGAGGCTTGGTCGAGGCTGGCGCGGCGGCCGTCGAGCGCTTTGGCGTCGTTGTCGAGCGCGGCCTTCTCGCCGTTCAGCTCGGCGTTCACCTGGGCGACGATCTGCTGCATGCGACCTTCGACGTAGCGACCGACGGTGGAGGTGCCGATAGCGTTCTCCAGCGACATGATGCAAACGCCCGGTATGGCCGGGCCGTGCGTAACCGCGGGCGCGGTAGGCGCGGGAGCGGCTTGCGCGAACGCGCTGGAGCCGGCCGAGACGGCGACGGCGGCGGCGAGGATGCCGGCGGCGATGGATTTGGTGGTCATGATATTCCTAGAACCGGGTTGAGGTTGAGAACCTGAAGGTTTCGGTCTTGTCGTAGTCCTGCTTCAGGAGAATCTGGCTGAAGTCGAAGCGGATCGGACCCATGGGCGACTTCCAGAAGATACTCAGGCCCGCCGAGGCGCGTGGCGCAAGGTCATCCTTGATCAGCGGATCATTGATGGGCAGACCCGTGGTGGGATCGATGGACTTTTTGTCCACGTTGTCGAGGAGACCAAGTGTCCCAACGTAGGTGAACAGCGCAGCCTTGATCCCGTACTGCTCGGGCAAGAAGGTTGGAATTGTCAGCTCCGCCGAACCGATCGCATAAACCTTGCCGCCTAGCGCATCGGTGCGCCCGAGGTTCAGGTCGCGCGGGCCGATACCAGCGGTCTGGAAGCCGGGGAAGCTGTTGCCGCCTTCATAGAAGCGGTCGTTGATCCGGACGTGGTCGCCGCCCCAACCCTCGACAACACCGCCTGTGCCGGTGATGCTCAGGATGTAGGTCTTGTTGAAGCCGTAGTACCAGCCGCCGTCGCCCTCGGTCTTGACGTACTTCACGTCGCCACCAAGGCCCGCGAAGTCCTGGTTGACCTGGAAGTAGAAGCCGCGGGTCGGATTGATTGCGTCGTTGCGTCGGTCCAACCGATAGCCGTAGCCGACCAGGGAGGTCAGGAAGTTGCCGCGCTGCGCGCACAGCGAGGGCGAGACCAGCAGATTGGCCGGGTCGCAGAACGAGGGGTCGATCTCAACATCGTCGGTGCGCAGGGTGTAGCGCAGTGACCCGCGCGAATTGAGACTGAGCGGGAAGTTCAGCCGCACCCCGGTGCCGAGACTGGTGGTCTTGTAGGCTGAGAACTGGGTCAGGTCGTACTTGTAGTAGTAGGCATCGTAACCGGCCGCGAGGTCGCGGCCGAGGAAGCGCGGCTCGGTGAACGAGAAGTCGACCTGCTGGCGCAGCGAGCCGATCGAGATGCGGGCGCGCACGTTCTCGCCGCGACCCCGGAAGTTGCGTTCGGTGACGCCAAGGTCGACCACCAGCTGGTCGACCGACGAGTAGCCGGCGCTGAACGAGAGTTCACCCGTGGGCTGTTCGTCGACCTTCACTTGCAGGCCTGTGCGGTCCGGCGCCGAGCCCGGGACCTCGGTGATTTCGACGTCCTTGAAGAAGCCGAGCGCCTTAATCTGGTTCTTGGAGCGATCCACCAGCACGCGGTTGTAGGCGTCGCCCTCGACGACGTTCATCTCGCGGCGGATCACATAGTCCAGGGTGCGGGTGTTGCCGACGATGTCGATACGATCGACGTAGACCCGCGGCCCCTCTTTCACCTCGAAGTCCACGTCGACCGTGCCCTTGGCCCGGTTGGGAACGTAGCGCGGACGCACGTCGACGAAGGCAAAGCCCGCCGCGCCGGCGGCGAAGGTCAAGGCGTCCGACGCCTGCTCGATCTTCTCGTCCTGATAGATGTCCCCGCGGTGGAACGGCACCAGCGCCCGAAGCACGTTCTTGTCGAGCTTCTTAAGGTCGGTCTCGACGTTGATTTTGCCGAACCTGTACTCCGGACCTTCGTCCAGGGTGTAGGTGACGACGAAGCCGTTCTTGTCGGGCGAGAGCTCGGCGACCGCGGAACTGACGCGGAAGTCGTAGTAGCCCCGGTTGCGGTAGTACTTGCGCAGCTGCTCCTTGTCGTACTCGAGCCGGTCCGGGTCGTAGTTGGCGTTGGATGAGAAGAATTTGTACCAGTGCGACTGTTCGGTCACCACGACGTCGCGAAGGTCGTTGTCCGAAAACGCCTTGTTCCCAAGGAAGTTGACGCGCAGGACGCCGCTCTTGGGGCCCTCATCGATCTTGAAGATCAGGTCGACCCGCTTTTGCGGCAGCTCGACGATCTGCGGCGTCACCGTGGCGGAGATCCGGCCGGAGCGCCGATAGAGTTCGACGATACGCCCCACGTCAGCCTGCGCCTTGGCGCGGGTGAAGATGCCACGGGGGCGCACCGTCACCTCGTCGCGCAGCTTGTCTTCCTTGATGCCGGAATTGCCCTCGAACAGCACCCGATTGATGATCGGGTTCTCAACGACGGTGATGACGAGGTCACCGCTGTTGAAGTCAATTTTCACGTCTGAGAACAGATCCGTGCGGAAGAGCGCCTTCAGGCCTGCGTCGATCTTCGCCGGGTCAATCGTCTCGCCCACCGAGATCGGTAGGTAAGAGATCACAGTGGTGGGCTCGATCCGCTCGTTGCCGCGCACCAGGATCCGCTGCACGACCCCGCTCTGCACGACCGGCGTCTGCGGCGCAGGCGTCGTAGCCGCACCGGGGGTCACTGGAGCGGCGGGCGCGGCGGTTGGAGCGGCAGGCGGTGCGGGCGCGCGAGATGGCGCCGCGCCCGGGCCAGGCGGCGGCTGCGCGAACGCCAGGCTAGGCGTCGCGAGCGCGGTTGAGGCCAGAAGACCGGCAAGGCCGGAAACTAGCGCAGCGCTACGGGCGCGGTGTCGATGCATCGAATCAGCCGTTTTGGAAAAGTTGGGGGTTAGGAGAATAGCCCGCCAAGGAAATTGAACACACGCAGGCGCTGCAGATCGTTCACGGTGGCGAACAACATCAATCCGAGAACTAGCGCAAGGCCCACGCGATACCCTACCGCCTGAACCTTGGCAGCAAGTGGGCGTCTCGCCACAGCCTCATAGGCGTAAAACAGCAGGTGTCCCCCATCCAGCACAGGAATCGGCATCAGATTGAGGAATCCGATGCCGACCGAAATATTAGCAACAAGCAGCAGCGCCGTCAGAAAAGCGTTGGCGGCGAAAGACGGCAGGTCCTTCGACGCGCTCGCCGTCTGCTTGGCGAGATCGCCCGAGATCTGGGCCATCCCCAGCGGTCCGGAAATCTGGTCGGCGCTCTCGCGACCGCTCACCATCCGACCGATATAGAAAACTGTGGTGCGGACGACGTCGACGGTCTTATCGACGCCTCCGGCCAACGCCTGAATAGGATTGTAGCGCTGGACCCGCCGCTCGTCGGCACGGTCGGCGAACTGGATTCCGACCATCCCCAGGCGATGCTTGTGCCCGACGGCGTCGGTGACGTCGCCGCGCTCGGGCGTGGCCACCAGATTCACCTGTTGCCCGCCACGTTCTACGACGAAGGGGATTGGTACTCCGGTGCGCAGGATGATCAGTTGCTTGACGCTGTCGAAGGTCCTGATCGGTTTGCCGTCCGCCTTGACGATGACATCGCCCGCTTGGAACCCGGCCCGCGCCGCGGGGCCGCCCGGCACGACCTTTTCGATTCGCGCTGGCACGATCGTCTCGCCGAGCACCATGAGTAGGGTGGCGAAGATCGCAATGGACAGCAGGAAGTTGGAGACCGGGCCTGCCGCGCTGATCACCATGCGCTGCCAGATCGGCTTGAAGTGATAGTAGCTTCCAAGCGCGGCGGTCCCTTCCCGCGCCACCAGCTCGCGGCGCAGAACCTCCAGATCATCCTGATCGGGTACGCTTGCGGCATTGTCGTCGCCGGCGAAGCGAACGAAACCGCCGACCGGAAGCCAGCCCAGCCGCCACTCCACTCCGGATCTGTCGGTCCAGTGGGCTAGCGGCTTGCCGAAACCGATGGAGAATTGGTCGATCTTGGTGCCAAGCGCCTTGGCCGCAAGGAAGTGGCCGAACTCGTGGACAGTTATGACCACACCCACCACGACCAGGAACGGGATGACGTAGAATAGCAGATTGGACAGAAGACCGGTCATCAGCTGTCTCTACTCCTTCAGGCCGGCGCCATTAGGCCGCCAACAACTTCCTCGGCCACGCGGCGCGCGGTCGCATCGGTTGAGCGGGCCGCTTCCACAAGATCGTTCTCGGCCCGCCAGAGCAGATTCTGGCGATCCATCCGGATCAATGTCTCTTCCACAGTTGCGGCGATATCAAGGAAGCCGATTCGCCGGCCCAAAAACGCGGCCACGGCCACTTCGTCCGCCGCGTTCATGGCCGTGGGCGCGACGCCGCCGGCGGTAAGCGCCGATTTGGCGACGCGGAGCGCCGGAAAGCGGTCGAGGTCGGGGTCTTCGAAGCTGAGAGGCCCACAACGCGCCAGATCGAGCTTTTGAGCGGGCCAGGGCAGCCGATCCGGCCACGCAAATGCGCACGCGATCGGCGCGCGCATGTCCGGCGGGCCGAGTTGGGCAAGCGTCGAGCCATCGGCGTATTCCACAAGGCTGTGGACGATGGACTGAGGGTGGATCAGCACCTCGACGCGCTCCGGAGGCATGGCGAAGAGGTAAGCCGCCTCAATCACTTCGAGGCCCTTGTTCATCATGGTGGCCGAATCCACCGAAATCTTGGCGCCCATGCTCCAGTTTGGATGCGCCAGGGCCTGTTCCGGCGTGGCTCGCGCCATCTGCTCGCGCGTCCAGGCGCGGAAGGGACCGCCGGAAGCCGTCAAGATCAACCGCGCCACATGCTGGGCGTTGGATGGGGAGAACACCTGGAAGATCGCCGAGTGCTCAGAGTCCACCGGAATCACCACGCCGCCGGCGAGCTTGGCGGCGCGCAGCAGCCCTGGCCCAGCGCAGATCAGGCTCTCCTTGTTGGCGAGCGCAACAATGGCCCCTGCCTTTGCCGCCGCGAGCGTGGGCGCCAGGCCCGCAAATCCGACAATTGCCGACATGACCCACTGAGCGTCGGCTGCGGCGGCTTCAACGACCGCGGCCGAGCCGGCAGCGGTCCGGACCCCGGAGCCTGCCAGCCGCTCTCGCAGCCGCGGCAGGGCCGACTCATCCTCAATCACCGCAAGCTGCGGGCGCCACTGCAGCGCCTGGTCCGCCAGCAGCTCCACATTTCGGCCCGCCGCCAGCGCCACGACCTCTACCTCGACCTTGGCTTGGGCAAAGAGGTCAAGCGTCGAGACCCCGATGGAGCCCGTCGAGCCCAGGACCGTGACTTTTCTCGGTAGGCTCAATGGCCCCATCCGATCTCATTGGCCAGGCGCGCGGCCGCCATCACCACCACAGCGAACATCAACCCATCCACACGGTCGAGCAAGCCGCCATGGCCCGGGATGATATCCCCCGAGTCCTTGACGCCGAAACGACGCTTCAGCGCCGATTCCCAAAGATCGCCCGCCATGGTCGCCAGTCCGACCGCCAGACCAATGAACGCAGCCGCCCAGAGGTTCAGCTGGAAATACGGCAGGGACGCCATCAGCGCACCCGTCGCCATGGCTGCAGCCAGGCCGCCAAAGAATCCCGACCATGTCTTGTTCGGCGAGAACCGGGGCCAGAGCTTCGGGCCCTTGAGCACGCTGCCGACGGCGAAGGCGCCGATATCGGCCGCCCAGGTGGCGGCAAAAAGCATGAGCGTCCACCAGACACCCTGGTTGGTGGCGCGCAGCCACACCAGGCACACGGCCGCGGGCGCGATGTAGAAGACCCCATAAGCTGCGTCCGCAGGCCGCTCGGCCACGCCCCGAGCCACCAGGGCTGCGGCCAGGGCGCCTACCGGCAGGGCCAGCCAAGCGAGCACGAAATGCTTCTCGTAACCGAGGAACACGGCCGAGAGCACGGCCGCTGTCACCGCCGCAGACACCCGCACCGGCGCGCCGGGCGCGCTCATCCCACCCCACTCGATGGCCAGAAGCGCAACGCCGATTGAGATCAGCAACAGATAAGGCAGAGCCTCCTGTCGGCCCTGCAACGCCGGCACGAAGTGCTGATGCTGCCCTAGGGTGGCGTATAGGGCCGTTGGGACCAGGACCACGCCCGAGGCGATCCTCAGGCCCAGGTTGGACCAATCGAAACGCCTAGCCTGCGGCAAGGACGTCATCGGCCACGACGGCGCCGTACCGGCGATCACGCGTGTGATACTCGGCGATGGCGGCCTTCAGGTGTTCAGGCGAATAGTCGGGCCAAAGGACGTCCTGAAACACGAACTCCGCGTAGGCCGCCTCCCATAGGACGAAGTTTGACAAACGTTGCTCGCCCGACGGCCGCACGATCAGATCAGGCGGCGGCAGGTCGCGGGTGGAAAGGTAGCGGGCAAATCCGGCCTCGGTGAGATCGGCCGGCTTGGCGCGCCCGGCAGCTACCTCCTCGGCGAAACGCTGGGCGGCGTCCGTAATGTCGGCCTGACCGCCGTAGTTGAAGGCGATGGTCAGGAAAAGATTGGAGTTGTGGGCCGTCCGCGCCTCGGCCTCGCGGCAGATCTTGAGGAGGTCGCGGGACAATCCCTCCTGGCGGCCGATCACGCGCACGCGGACGCCTTCACGCTCCAGCCTGGGCAGATCGCTGCGGAAGTAGCGCTGCGGAAGCGCCATCAACTCCGCCACTTCAGCGACAGGACGGCTCCAGTTTTCGGTCGAAAAGCCGAAGATCGTCAGCCAACGAATGCCCAGCCCCTGCGCTGCCTGGACGATACGCTTCAGCGCCTCGACGCCCGCCTGGTGGCCGACGGTCCGAGGCAGGCCCCGGCGTTTGGCCCAGCGCCCGTTGCCGTCCATGACGATGGCGACGTGCAACTGGGCACCTTGCCCCGCGCCTTGGTCAGGCGCGCCCGTGGACGGCGTGTTCTCTTGGGCGGCCATTGAGGTGGATTTCGGTCCTTAAGGCTTTCGTCGGCGCACGGCCTTAGACGTGCATGATCTCTTGTTCTTTGGTTTTCAAGGCTTCGTCCACGCGCCTGATCGCCTCATCGGTCAGCTTCTGCACCTCGGCTTCCATGCGCTTTTCCTCGTCCTGACTTATGACGTGGGCCTTCTCGGCGGCGCGCAGGTCCTCGTTGGCGTCACGCCGAATGTTGCGCACAGCAATGCGTTGCTGCTCGGCGTACTTGCCGGCGATCTTAGCGAGATCCTTGCGGCGCTCTTCGGTAAGCGGCGGGATCGGGATCCGGAGGTTCTGGCCGTCCGTCACCGGATTGAGGCCCAGGCCTGCGGAGCGGATGGCCTTTTCCACGGAGATCACCAACGCCTTGTCCCAGACGCTGACGCTGATCATCCGAGGTTCCGGCACCGAGACCGCACCGACCTGGTTGATTGGCATGGTCGAGCCGTAGGCGTCCACGTGCACCTGGTCGAGGAGGCTGGCGGATGCGCGGCCGGTTCGCAGGCTCGCGAACTCTTCCTTGAGGGCATTGACCGCCTTGTCCATGCGGTCCCGGTATTTGGAAAGCACCGGCTTTTCGGCGGTAGCCATGTTGTCGCTCCCTTCGTCGCGGCTGGAGGTCTTAGGCGATGGTCGTGAAGACGCCGTCGCCCTGCAACACCTTCAGGAGATTTCCCCGCTCACGGATCGAGAAGACCACGATCGGGATGTGATTGTCGCGCATCAGGCTGACAGCGGACGTGTCCATGACGCGCAGATCCTTCGACAGGACCTCCTTGTAGCTCAAGGTCTCGTAGCGTTTCGCATCCGGATCCTTCTTCGGGTCGGCCGTATAGACGCCGTCGACGCTGGTACCCTTGAGCAGCACATCGCAGCCCATCTCTGCGGCGCGCAACGCGGCTGGAGTGTCGGTCGTGAAGAATGGAGCGCCGAGGCCCGCAGCGAAGATCACCACTCGCCCCTTCTCCAGATGGCGCAGGGCGCGACGGCGGATATAGGGCTCGCAGACTGCTTCCATGGGAATGGCGGACTGCACCCGGGTGTAGATGCCGATCTTCTCAAGCGAGGCCTGCAGGGCGAGTGCGTTCATCACCGTCGCCAGCATGCCCATGTAGTCTGCGCTGGCCCGCTCCATACCGCTCTCCGCCAGGGCCGCGCCACGGAAGATGTTGCCGCCGCCGACCACCAGGCAGACCTGCACGCCGGCCCGGACCACCTGGGCGACATCTTCGCAGACCGCCTGCAGCGTCTTGGGATCGATGCCGAACCCTTCACCGCCGACCCCCGCCTCCCCTGACAGCTTCAGGAGGATGCGTTTGTAGCGCGGCTGAGCGTCGGGCATGGGCGCTATCCCCCGGGGGTTCGTTGAATTGAGCTCTCGAGCTCAACATAGACCAAGGGCGCGGCGCGCGTCGAACGCACCGCGCCCTCGGAAAGTGACTCGCCGGGAAGCTTAGCCCTGGCCGGCGAGCGAGGCCACTTCGGCGGCGAAGTCCAGGCCCTCGGCCTTTTCCACGCCCTCGCCCAGCTGGAAGCGTACGAAGCCCTTCAGCGTGACGGGCGAGCCCACCTGCTTGGCGGTCTCGGCGACGAGTTGCTCGATGGTCTGATCCGGGTTCATCACGAAAGGCTGCTTCAGGAGCACAACCTCTTCCTGCCACTTGCGGATCCGGCCCTCGATCATCTTCTCAACCACGCCGATCGGCTTGCCGCTTTCCAACGCCTGCTCTGTGAGGAACTTCTTTTCCTTCTCGACGGCGGCCGGGTCGAGGTCGTCGGTGGAGAGCGCCAGCGGCGGCATCGGCGTGCCCGCCACGTGCATGGCGATCTTGCGCCCGACGTCCTTCAGTGCAGCCTGGTCGCCATCGCTTTCCAGCGCAACGATCACGCCCAGACGGCCAACGGCGTCGCCCTGCGCATTGTGCAGGTAGAGCGAGACCGCTCCCTGGCTCACCGTGAGGCGGGCCGAACGGCGCAGGCGCATGTTCTCGCCAATGGTGGCGATCATGTGGGTGACCATGTCCGCAACGGTCTGCCCCTTGTCCGTCTTGGCCGCGGAGATGGCCTCGACGCCCTCGGTGGTCAGGGCGACGTCGGCGATTTCACGCGCGGCTGACTGGAAGGTCTCGTTCTTGCCGACGAAATCGGTCTCCGCGTTCAGCTCGATCAGCGCGCCGGTCTTGCCGTCGGCGCTCACCTTGCCGGCCACCAAGCCCTCGGCGGCCGCGCGACCCGACTTCTTCTCGGCCTTGGACAGACCCTTCTTACGCAAAAGTTCCATGGCGGCTTCCATGTCGCCGCCGGTCTCTTGCAAGGCGTTCTTGCAATCCATCATGCCAACGCCGGACTTTTCGCGCAGGTCCTTGACCAGCGCAGCGGTGATCTCCGCCATGGTCAGCTCCTTTGAAGCTATAGAGGTCGGGCGGACTCCTCACGGAATCCGCCCTGAACAAGGGGTAGTCGGTCAGTAAGACGCTTTGAGGGGTCTCAGCTGGCCTGTTCTTCGCTCGGCTGCTCGGAGGCGGCTTCCGCTTCGGCGTCGGCGCCGGGAGCTTGCTCGTCCGGGGTCGGTTCAGCCTCGGCCACCGGCTCCGCAGCGGTTTCGCTCGCAGGCACGGCGGCTGCGGGTTCGGCGACCTTGGCCTTCTTCGGCTTGGCTTCGGTCGCAGCGTCTGCACGAGACAGCGACGGCTCCACGGGGGCCTCGGCCGCGCCGAGGTCGACGCCGGCGGCCGATTGGCCGGCGGCCAGGCCGTCGAGGATCGAGTCAGCCAGCAGGTCGCAGTAGAGCTGGATGGCGCGCGCGGCGTCATCGTTGCCTGGGATCGGGAAGGTGATGCCGTCCGGATTGCAGTTGGTGTCGAGAATCGCGATCACCGGAATGTTGAGCTTGCGCGCTTCCTGGATGGCGATCGCTTCTTTGTTGGTGTCGATCACGAACATCAGGTCGGGGATGCCGCCCATGTCCTTGATCCCGCCCAGGGAGAGCTCGAGCTTGTCGCGCTCGCGGGTGAGTTGCAGGAGCTCCTTCTTGGTGCGGCCGGTGTCGCTTTCCAGCACACCTTCCAGTTCGCGCAGGCGCGCGATCGAACCCGACACGGTGCGCCAGTTGGTGAGCGTGCCGCCTAGCCAGCGGTGGTTCACATAGTACTGGGCGCAGCGGCGGGCGGCGGTCGCGATCGGTTCCGACGCCTGACGCTTGGTGCCGACGAAAAGGATCCGTCCACCGCCGGCGGCGACTTCGCGCACCTTGACCAGGGCCTGGTGCAGAAGCGGGATCGACTGCGAAAGATCGATGATGTGGATGTTGGAGCGGCTGCCGAAGATGTAGCGCTCCATCTTCGGGTTCCAGCGGTGGGTCTGGTGGCCGAAGTGGGCGCCGGCTTCGAGGAGCTGACGCATAGAGAAATCGGGCAGTGCCATAGGTCTTGTCGTCCTTTATCCGGTTGAACCTCCGCAGGCACCCCCTCGCCAAGCACTGGGGAGAGGACCGGAATGGAAGCGGGCGGGATGTCTCCCCGCCGCGTCGCCAAACGCCTGCGTGTGGATTGAGGCCGGGCACTTAAGGGATCGAGCGCCAAAAAGCAACAGAGAGGCGTCGTCACCGGTGACGGTAGGCCCCTCTCGCACGTCAGCGGACAACCGAGGCGGGGCTTAGTTCTCGCCGGCAGACGAGACCAAGCGCCGGTGCAAGGGCCGCGAACGGCTGTCGGCGGGCCGTTCTCGCCGCAGGCGGAAGCCGGGCCTTGCAAGCTGAAACCTGTTCGCGAATCCCAAGACCCTAAAGGTCTTCGACGAGCATCACTCCAGACACTGTCTTGATCGCGCCGCGCACCGCGCCGTCGAGGGTGAAGCGGCCCGGGAGCTTCATCTCCACTTCCCGACCTGAACCCACCCCAGCGACCAGCACGATCTCGCCGCCGCGCGGGTTCGTCACGCCTTCCAGTCGCTTTTTCAGCGACTCGATCTCGGCGCTTCGCGCCGCCAAGTGCACCCGCAGGCCCGCGACGACGTTCTCGACCGCCTTGGCGACAGGCTCGGCCGTGTCGCCAAAAAAGCGGACCTCGCCATCCTTGGCCTTGGCGCGCACGGTGATGGCGACCGCGGCTCCGGGCTCCAGCAGGTCCCGGCAACGTCGCCAGCTCTCCGGCGGGAACAGCACCTCATACTCGCCGGTAGGGTCGGAAAGGGTCACGAAGGCGAACTTCTCGCCGGAACTCTGCGCCGCGCGCTCCTGCCTGCGCCGCACGACACCGGCCATGCGCAGCGCCTCGGCGCCGGCCTCCGCCTTGGCGATCGCGTCGGTGAGGAGCTCGGTGCGCCGGCGCCGCAGAGCCTCGACCATGTCGTCCAGAGGATGTCCGGAGAGATAGAAGCCGACGGCGGCCAGTTCCTCGTCCAGCCGCTGCACCGGAGTCCAGGGGTCGGCTCGCCGCATTTTCCGGGCGACCGCTGCAGCTGCAGCGGAGGCATCTCCCAGGAGATCCATCTGTTCCGAAGCCTGGCGCGCGGAGACGCCCTGGCCGTGGGCGACGAGCATCTCGGCGTTTTCCACGAGTTCGGCGCGATTTGGGTTCAGCGAGTCGAACGCGCCGGCGCGAGCCAGCGTCTCGAAGGTCCGCCGGTTGACCTGCCTGGGATCGACGCGCTCGACGAAATTGAAGATGTCAGTGAACGGCCCGCCGGCCCTGCGCACAGCGACGACATGTTCCATGGCCTGCAGGCCGACATTGCGGATCGCGCCCAGCGCATAGAGCACGTCCCCGTCCTCGACTTCGAAGTCGGCGCCCGAGACGTTCACGTCCGGCCTGCGGATCTTCACGCCGCACCGCTTGGCGTCCTGATAGAAGACCGACAACTTGTCGGTGTTGGCGAGGTCGAGGCTCATCGAGCCGGCGAAGAACTCGACCGGCGCGTTCGCCTTCAGCCAGGCCGTTTGATAGGCGATCAGGGCATAGGGCGCGGCGTGGGACTTGTTGAACCCGTAGCCCGAGAATTTTTCCATCAGGCCGAACAGCAGGTCGGCGAGATCGGGGGCCACGCTGCGCTCGGCGGCGCCGGACATGAAGCGCGCCCGCTGCTTGTCCATCTCCTCCTTCTTCTTCTTGCCCATGGCGCGGCGCAGCAGGTCCGCCTCGCCGAAGGAGTAGCCCGCCAGGATCTGGGCGATCTGCATCACCTGCTCCTGGTAGACGATCACCCCGTAGGTCGCCGTCAGCACCGGCGCCAACAGCGGATGCAGCACGTCGAGGGGTTTGCGCCCCATCTTGGTGTCGACATAGGCCGGGATCGAATCCATCGGCCCCGGCCGATAGAGCGAGATCAGCGCGGTCACCTCCTCCAGGGACTGCGGTCGCAGCTGGCGAAGGGTGTCGCGCATCCCCTGCCCTTCCATCTGGAACACGCCCACTGTCGCGCCCGCGGCCATCACCTCGTAGGCCGGCGCGTCGTCGAGCGGCAGGGTCTCCAGCGCAAAGCCCGCGCCACGCCGCTCCAGATGCTTCATCGCCCGGTCGACGACCGTCAGGGTCTTCAAGCCCAGGAAGTCGAACTTCACCAGCCCCGCGCTCTCCACCCACTTCATGTTGAACTGGGTTGCCGGCAGCTCGGAGCGGGGATCACGGTAAAGCGGCGCGAGCTGGGTCAAAGGCCGGTCGGAGATCACGATGCCGGCCGCGTGGGTCGAGGCGTTCCGGTAGAGGCCCTCCAGCTGCAGGGCGATATCCAGCAGCCGGGCCACCGATTCGTCCTCGTCGCGTGCGTGGCGCAGGCGCGGTTCGATCTCGATGGCCTTGGCGAGCGTCACCGGGTTCGCCGGGTTGGCTGGCACCATCTTGGCGAGTCGATCGACCTGCCCCAGGGGCAACTGCAACACACGCCCCACGTCGCGCAGCACAGCGCGTGCCTGCAGGGTTCCGAAGGTGATGATCTGGGCGACCCGGTCACGACCGTAGCGCTGTTGGACGTAGGCGATCACCTCATCGCGCCGCTCCTGGCAGAAATCGATATCGAAGTCGGGCATTGAGACCCGCTCGGGGTTCAGGAAGCGCTCGAAGATCAGGCCGTACTTCAAGGGGTCGAGGCCGGTGATCATCAAGGACCAGGCCACCAGCGAACCCGCGCCGGAACCGCGGCCCGGCCCCACCGGGACACCGTGCGCGACAGCCCACTTCATGAAGTCCGAGACGATCAGAAAGTAGCCTGCGAATCCCATCGAGGTGATGACGCCGATCTCCTTGGCCAACCGCTCCTCGTAGACCTCGATAGGCTGAGAGGGCGGGTTGATCTTCAGGCGGGCTATCAGGCCCTCGCGGGCCTGATAGGCCAGTTCGTCGTTTTCCGACCGGCCGCCTTCCGTCGGGAAGCGTGGCAAGATCGGGTCACGCTTGGGGACCGCAAAGGCACAGCGCCGCGCGATATCGAGGGTGTTGTCGCAGGCCTCGGGCAGGTCGGCGAAAAGGGCCCGCATGTCCCTCGCCGATTTGAACCAGTGCTCCGCCGTGACCCGGCGCCGCTCGTCCTGCCCTATGAAGGCGCCGTCGGCGATGCAGAGCAGCGCGTCATGGGCCAGATGCATGGCCGCGTTCTTGAAATAGACGTCGTTCGTCGCGACGAGCGGCACGTTCGCCTCATATGCGAAGGCCACCAGCTGCGGTTCCGCCGCCGCTTCGCCGGCCACGCCATGACGCTGCAACTCGACGTAGAATCGGTCTGCGAAGACCCGTTCCATTTCGGCCAAGACCGCGCGACCCTCCTTGACCTTCCCGGCCGAGAAGAGCGGGTCGGCCGGGCCGTCAGGGCCGCCCGAAAGTAGGATCAGTCCCTCGGCGTGCGCGCAGACCTTTTCCCAGGAGACGTTCGGCTCGTCAGCCGGGTCCACCTCCAGGAACGCCGCCGAGGAAAGTTCGCTGAGGTTCGCATAGCCCCGCTCATTCTGGGCCAGCAGCACGAGGGTGGGGGTTTTGGCCCAGCGCTCGGCTTGCCTCTCGCCGATGCCGCTGACCGGCAGCGCGCAGCCGATAATTGGCTGAACGCCTGCCTCCTTGGTGGTGATGGAGAATTCCAGTGCGCCGAACAGGTTCGCCCGATCGGTCAACGCCACCGCCGGCATGCCCTCGCCGGCCGCCAAGACTCCGATCTTGTCGGCCTTGATCGCCCCTTCCAGCAGGGAATAGGCGGAACGCACGCGCAGGTGGACGAAGCCCCCTTCGCCGCCCATGGGGCTCTCCGCGTCCACGCCTGCCGCCTCCCCCATCCGCATCGCGCTCAGCCCACGTGAGCCGCCACCACGCACATCATCCAGACAAAGCTCGCCACTGACGCAAAGGCCAGTGATTCCCGGGCCAGACGAACCATGTGTCGCATCCTCCTGTGGGCGTTGTTGTGGACAAGCCTGTGACTCGTTCCGCTTTCGTTCTTATTCCCTTTTTGTTCTCCTGGTCAAGCCGGTTAGGCCTTGGTCCCATCTCAGGCCCGTTGGACCACTGACTCGCATTTCCAGCCCCACTACGACGTGCGATAAACATCGCGAGGGTCGCGCTTTAGGGCTTTGCGCCATGCGTTGGATTGTCTTGGGGTTTTGCGCCGCTGTTGCGACCGCCGGCGGGGCGCGGGCGCAGCAAATGCAGCAAATGCCGCATTCGCAGCATGGTCAGTACGGGCAACAGCACGCCCAAGCGGAGCAGGCAGTCACTGCGAAACTGATCCGCCTGCACGATGAATTGCGGCTGAGCGACGGCCAAGAGGGCGCCTGGCACGACTATACGATGGCCATTGCGCCCGATCCTCAGGCGATTGCGCGCCACCGGGCGACGACAGAATTGCTGCCGCTGGTGCCTACGCCCAGGCGCATCGCGCTAATCGAGGCGACCATGGCGCAGGACGCCATCGACTTTCGACGCGAGAGCGCGGCGGTCAGCGCCTTCTACGCGCGCCTGACCCCTCAGCAGCAACAGATTTTCGACCGCGAGACGCTGCCGTCGGGCGCCCAAACACCGCAGCCGCAATAGCCAATCACTTAGCAGGGAACCCAGTGGTAGGCCTGCTTGGCGGTGTCCCAGACCCACGAGCCGCAAGCGGCCGGCGCCTGGCTTTCCTCGGCGCCCGGCGGCGGAGGGACGGCCTGCGTCCCCGGTGGCGCGGCAGAGTCATAGTAGACCGTCGACGGGCCCCAACCGTAATAGGGTCCGCCCCAGCCGTAGTAGGGTCCACCCCAGAACCAGGGGTTGAAAGCGCTCCAGCCCCAGCCGAAGCCAAGGCCGAAGCCCGTGAAGAACGGGACACCGACGAAGACCGTATTATGGAAGCCGTGGCCGCAACATCCGCCGTGGCCCCAGCTTCCGCCGCCATGGCTCCAGCCGCCGCCATTGGACCAGCCGCCGCCGCGCGAGCCGCCGGACATACCCCCGCCCCCGCTCCAGCCGCCGCCGCCGCCATGGCCCCAGCCGCCGCGCTGAGCCTCCGCCGGAGAGGCGAGAGTAAGGAGGGATACGCCCGCAAGCGCTACAAGGATCGTTTTCAAGCTAGCCTCCAAAGAGGCCGAGGCCCCGTGGGCCAAGGGTAAGCGTCCCGCGCGTAAGATATGCTTGAGCGGGAGTGTGGAAAAGGCCTGTCTTACAAAGTGTTCTCCGAAAACCTAGCTTACGCCGTCAGGTTTTCGCTTGGAGCTCCAGATGGCCGTCCTTGAGGGCGAAAACCCGGTCCATGTGACGCGCCAGTTCCAGATTGTGGGTGGCCACCACCGCGGCCACACCGGTGCCGCGCACCAGATCGTAGAGATTCTCGAACACCGCTGTTGACGTGTGCGGATCCAGGTTCCCGGTGGGTTCGTCGGCCAGCAGCAGGCGCGGTGAATTCGCAAGCGCCCGAGCGACCGCGACCCGCTGCTGCTCGCCGCCCGACATCTGCGAAGGCTGGTGGTGGCTGCGCTGCGAAAGACCCAATTCGCCCAGGAGCTCCCCTGCTCGCGCACGCGCCTGGGTGCGAGGTCGGCCGGCGATCATCAGCGGCAGGGCCACATTGTCGAGCGCTGAGAATTCCGGCAGCAGGTGGTGGAACTGATAGACGAAGCCGATGCTGGCTAACCTGACCCGGGTCCGGTCGCGGTCCGCCAGGTCCGAGCAATCTCGGCCCAGAACCGTGATCCGCCCGGCGTTCGGATGTTCCAGTAACCCGGCAGCGTGCAGCAGCGAGGACTTCCCCGAGCCCGACGGACCGATCAAGCCGACGATTTCGCCTGGCATGACGTCGAGGTCGACGCCGCGCAGGACGGTGAGCGGACCCGCTCCCGTAACGTAGCTGCGTTCCAGCCCCCGGATCGACAGGACGGGACTACTCATAGCGAAGTGCTTCCACCGGATCGAGCCGGGCGGCCCGCCAGGCCGGCGGAAGGGTGCAGAGCAAAGACACCGCAAGCGAGAAGCTGACGATGATCGCGACTTCCGTCCAGTCGACCTTGGCAGGGAGGCGCGAGAGGAAATAGACGTCCGAGGAGAACACGGCCTGGCCGGTCGTCCATTCGACGAAAGCCTGGATCGGGCCGATGTAGAGCGAGACGAGGGCGCCAATGGCCAATCCGGCGGCCGTCCCCAGCGCTCCTATGGTCGCCCCCGCCATGACGAAGATCCGCAGGATCGAGCCCTGGCCCGCGCCCATTGTCCGCAGGATGGCGATATCGCGGCCCTTATTCTTCACCAGCATCACCAGGCTCGAGATGATGTTCAGCGCCGCAATAACCACCAGCAGCATAAGGATCAGGCGCATGACGTTGCGCTCGACTTTCAGCGCGCCCCAGTAGGAGGAGTCGCGTTGCGTCCAATCGGCGACCAAGGCGGTGGGGCCGGCTGCGCGCATGATCGCCGCCTTGAGCTGCACGGCCTTGTCCGGGTTGGCGACCCGGATCTCGATGGCGTCGACGGTGTCCTCCCGCCCGAAGAACAGTTGGGCCTGGTCCAAAGGCATAAAGATGTAAGCCTGGTCGTACTGGCTCATGCCGGCCGTGAAGGTCGCGCCAACCACATAGGACTTCTGCCGCGGCGTACCGCCGAAGGCCGTGGCGCCGCCCGAGGGCGAGATCAGCGAGATCGAGTCACCGGCCTTCACGCCGAGCTGCTCAGCCAATCGGTCGCCGACCACGACGACGTCGCCTCCGTACTCGCCCTGCCCAAACCCGCGCAGATTGCCCCGGGTGATGTTGCCCGCCACGATGCCGGTGGCTTTCAGATCGCTGGCCGAGAGGCCACGGACGATCGCGCCGGTGATCTGGTTGGGGCCCATGGCTATGGCCTGGGCCTCGATAACCGGCACGGCCTGGGTGACGCCAGGCACATTGAGGATGCGCTGGACGGTCGGATAACGCGCCGGGCCGTCGAGCACGGCCCCAGTGACGAAGACGTGGCCATTGAAGCCCAGGATCTTTCCGAGGAGTTCGGCGCGGAAACCGTTCATCACCGACATGACAATGATCAGCACCGCGACGGCCAGCATGATGCCGACGAAGGAGATGATCGAGATCAAGGCGACGCCGCCCTCACTGCGCTTGGCGCGCAAGTAGCGGCTCGCCAGCATCCGTTCCCACGGCCCGAACGGGTGGGCGCGGCCGCCGTTTGCCGAGGCGAAGGCGGACTGCTCGGTCGTCACCCGGTGATGACCTTCAGAGCGGCGTGCAGTGGCAGGGTCTGGCGCTCGCCGGTGGCCCGGCGCTTGATCTCGACGACGCCGTCCGCGACGCCCTTGGGACCGACAATGAGCTGCCATGGGATACCGACCAGGTCCAGGGCCGCGAACTTCGCGCCGGGCCGTTCGTCACGGTCGTCGAGCAAAGGTTCTTTTCCGAGGTCGCTCAGGGCCTTGTAAGCCTGCTCGGCCACCGTATCGACCTCCGCAGCGCCGGGGCGCAGGTTGACCACGGCGACGCCGAAGGGCGCCACGGCGTCCGGCCAGATGATGCCGGCTTCATCGTGGCTAGCCTCGATGATCCCGCCCACCAGGCGCGATACGCCGACGCCATAGGATCCGCCGTGGATCGGAGCATCCTTGCCGTCCGGGCCCGTGACCAACGCCTTCATGGGCTTCGAGTACTTTTCGCCGAAGTAGAAAATGTGGCCGACCTCGATACCCCGGGCGGTCATGCGCTTGTCGGCCGGGACTTCGGCTTCGAAGCGAGCGGCGTCATGCATCTCGTCGGAAGCCGCATAGAGCTTTGCGCGCTGAGCCACCATCGGCTCCAGGTCGCCGTCCCAATCGATGTCCGGGCCCGGCGCGCCCATCTCGACCAGATCGCCGTGCGCGAAGACTTCGCTCTCGCCGGTCTCGGCCAGGATGATGAACTCATGGCTGAGGTCGCCGCCGATCGGGCCGGGGTCCGCCTTCACCGGGATCGCCTTCAGGCCCAGTCGCGCATAGATGTTCAGGTAGGCTAGGAACATGCGGTTGTAGGACTTGCGCGCCGCGGCCTCGTCGATGTCGAAGCTGTAGGCGTCCTTCATAAGGAATTCGCGTCCGCGCATCACGCCAAACCGAGGACGCCGCTCGTCACGGAACTTCCACTGGATGTTGTAGAAATTCTTCGGCAAGTCCTTGTAGGACTTAACATAAGCCCGGAAGATCTCGGTGATGACCTCCTCCGCGGTGGGCCCGTAGAGGAGGTCGCGGTCGTGACGGTCCTTGATGCGCAGCATCTCGTCGCCGTAGTCGTCGTAGCGGCCGCTCTCGCGCCAGAGGTCTGCAAGCTGGAGGGTCGGCAGCAGCACCTCGATGGCGCCGGCGCGGTCCATTTCTTCGCGCACGACCTGCTCGATCTTCTTCAGCACCTTCAGGCCGAGCGGCAACCAGGCATAGATGCCGGCCGCCTCCTGGCGGATCAGGCCAGCGCGCAGCATCAGCTGATGGGACACGATCTGGGCGTCGGCGGGAGCCTCGCGCAGCGTCGGCATGAAGTAGCGCGAAAGGCGCATGGCGGTTCTGTTTCCTGGGCGGTCGAAGGCGAACGGCTCTGATAGCCTTGGCCCACACACCTTTGCAACGCGGGCCTTGGACCTGGCTCAGTGGCGCCAGGGCAGGTTGGCCAGGTCCACGAGCTTGAAGTGGATTACCAGCCACAGGATCGCGAAGACAATCGTCGAGACCCAGGTGGTTGTGAAGAACTTCTTCTTCAGCTTGGGATCGACCGGCGCACCTGGATCGGAACCGTCGTTGGGCAGGCCGGCCTCCGCGCGCGTCTGGGTGCCCAGGGGCAGGATCGCGAACAGCACGGTCCACCAGATCGTCAGGTAGATCGCCACCAGCGTGATAGGCCCGCCCATCAGTGCGCGTCCTTAGGGGTTTCCATGAGCTCGACAAGGACACCGCCCATGTCCTTGGGATGGACAAAGATCACCGGCACGCCGTGCGCGCCGATGCGAGGTTCGCCGGTTCCCAGCACAGTTGCGCCCTTGGCGCGCATGTCGTCACGGGCAGCCAGGATGTCGGGAACCTCGAAGCAGACGTGATGCTGCCCGCCCTTCGGGTTCTTTTCCAGGAAGGCGGTGATCGGCGAGGCGTCCCCGTAGGGCTCGATCAACTCGATCTGGCTGTTGGGCAGGTTGACGAAGCAGACCCAGACCCCCTGCTCGGGCATTGAAAAGCGTTCGCTGAAGGAGGTCGCCCCCAGCATCTCGCGATACATCTTCACCGAGGCTTCGATGGAGGGTGTCGCGATGCCGACGTGATTGAGTTTTCCGATCATCGGCCGCCTATACCCTGCCCTGCGCTCCGGTGCGAGATCACGCTGAAGACGCCCTCTGCGGCGATTGCGCCGCGATCCCTCCCCGCCCGTCCGAAGTGAACACGGCCCCCGAGGCGAGCAGCGCCGAAATCCGTTCACGGCTGATGCCCCACTCAGTGAGAATTTCGACGGAATGTTCGCCAATGTCCGGCGTGGGCCTTTTGTACCCCCAAGGGGTGCGGGCGAAATCGGCGACGCCCTTGGCGCCGATCATCGGGCCGAGCCTGGGATGCTCCCAACGCTCAAGGTAGTTGTTCTGCCAAAGCCATTCGTCCTGCAACGCTTCGGCGCTTCGCAGGACCGGCGCGGCCGCGACGCCGGCCGCAAGCAGCAGATCCAACGTCTCACCGCGGCTCCGCCCGGCCAGGGCCGCCGCCAATTGGGTCGCCAGCGCGCCGTCGCGCGGCTCGCTCAGCGCAGTGGGCGGGATCTCGACGCCCAGCACGCGCGCCAGGGCTTCGACCTCGGCCGGGGTATCGCAGGCAAGGCCCATCCAGCCGTCGGCGCAGGCGTAGTAGCGGTCGAGCGCGCGCACGCCCAGGCAATCGACGCCGCCCAGGTGGTTCGGCGGTCGCCCGGCGTAGGTCACCGTCTCGCCTAGCTGGAAGAGCAGGCTTTGCGCCATCAGGCTGGTCAGGACCTCCTGGCCCTCGCCTGTCCGCTCGCGGGCGTTGAGCGCGGCGATGACGGAGGCCGTGACCACGCCGGCGGTCGCCACATCGTTGACGGCGATGGTGTGAAGGATCGGATCGTCGGCGCCGCCCTGGGCGGCCATCATCCCGCCCTCCGCCTGCAAGAGCGGGTCGAACCCGGGCAAGGCGGACCGCGGACCCTGCTCGCCATAGGCGTTGATCGAGCAGGAGATGAGCCGTGGGTTGATCGTCCTCAGGGTCGCGTAGTCGATGCCCAGGCGCTGGCGAACACCCAGGCGGTAGTTGTCGATCACCACGTCCGCGGTCCTGGCGAGCTCCAGGAATAGCTCCCGACCGGCAGGCTGCTTCAGGTCCAGGCCAAGGCCCCGGACGCCGCGGTTGTAGCCTATGAACCCGGGCCCGTCCGACCGGAAGGGATCGGCCTCCCGCGGCTCGACCTTGGCGACGTCGGCTCCGAAGTCGGCCAGGAGGGTTCCCGCGTAGGCGCCGGCGATCACCGTGCCGAGGTTGAGGACCCGGACGCCCGCGAGCGGAGGCGCGGAGCCGCCTTCGCGCAGCGCGCTGCGGCTCTCCCAGACGGGCGGCGCGGCGACCGGCGTAGGCAGGGCCCGGATTGAGGCCGGCGTCGCGCTGAGCTTGGCCGGCGGACCAGGCATGGCCACCTCGCCAAGCTCTGGGTGGTCAAAGACCTGTCGAAGCCTGCCCTGCGCCACCGTCTCGCCGGCGAACCAGTCCTCGCGTCGCCGGACTGGCGCGCACGGCACGTCGTTGGCCTGCAGCGCCTCCAGCCACTCGTCGCGGGTGCGGGTGGCGAACATCTCCACCAGCAGGTCGCGCGCCGCGAGCTGATCCTGCTCCAAGGCGTCGAAGGCGTCCTCGAGGCCGAGCACCTCGAAGGCCTTGCGGTAGAAGTTGGTGAAAAGCGTGCCCAGGAAGAACCACTCCCCGTCCGCGCACTGGTAGAGGCGATAGCGCGGATTTGCGCCAGGCGGGATGCCGCGCGGCAGTGGTGCGGCGTTCAGCATCCGCGCAGCGCCGGAGACTTCGGACGCCCCATGCAGACCGCTGATGATCACCGCCTGCCCCTGGCCGCTGCGAGACCGTTCGAAGAGCGCCGAGCCGATCGCCGCGGCGCCCATCACCGCCTGCCCGTACCAGATCACCGGAAGCACCAGGCAGACCGGCTGGTCGGCGTAGGCGCCTTGGCGGAATGCCGTGCTGGTCATGCCGGCCAGGAGGCTGTGGTGCGGAGCGATGCCGCTCCAACGGCCCGATGTCCCATATGGCGGCATCCACGCGTGAATCAGCGCGGGATGGGCGCTGGTGAGGCTCTTCCCGTCCAGGCCCATCGCCTCGAGCCGGCCGGGCGCGTCTGAAAAAATAGCGACGTCGGCGCCGGCGATCAGCTCGCGAGCTGCGGCAAGCCCCTCCGGCGTGTCCAGGTCAAGCGTCAGCACCTGCTTGTTACGGTTCCAGGCCAGGTAGCCGGGGTGGTCCTTCAGACGGTCTCCGGCGGGCGGCTCGACCTTGACGATCTCCGCCTCGAAGTCACCCAGCAGCATGGCCGCCATGGGCCCGGCCAGCCCATGACTGAAATCGGCGATGCGGATGTCCTTGTAGGCGGACACTGGCGGCGACCTCCCTGCCGGGCGGCGCGGTGGTCGCGTCTCGCCATACGTCATGAAAGCCGGGCGCGGGCGCGCCGACAAGCCCTGCTGCTTACGCACCGGCGGCTTGACCGAGGGCGAGCTTGGCCCGCTAGTCGCTGACGGAAGGAGCATCCGCCATGCGAACCGCGACACTGGGCCCCTTGGGCGAGGTGAGCCGGCTGACCCTTGGCGGTGGCGGCATTGGCCAGATCTGGGGCGAGAATACCAAGGACGAGGCGCTGGCCACCCTAACGGCGGCGATCGACGGCGGCATCACGGTGCTGGACGCCGCCCCGATGTACCGCAACTGCGAGGCTTTCATCGGCGAGACCTTCGGCGGGCGATTGCCGCCCGGCGTCAAGGTGACGACCAAGTGCCAGCTCGGCTCTCCCGCCCCCTCAGAGGTGAACGAGCGGCTCGAAGCCGCTCTGGAGGCCAGCCTGGCGGCCATGCGCCTGAAACGCGTCGACCTGTTCTTCCTGCACTCGAACATACACCTGGACGGATTCGAATATGCCCACGGCAACGCTAATCGTGACGCCTTCTCCACCAGCTGGTCGATCTACGTCGAGGAAGCCGTCCCGACGTTTGCGAGGCTGAAGGCGCAGGGCCGGATCGGCAGCTGGGGGATCACGGGCATCGGTGTTCCGACCGCGGTGCTCGACGCGCTCGACGACACAGCCCATCCCGACGCCGTCCAGGCCATCGCCAACCTGATGGACAGCCCAGGCGCGTTGAAGCGCTACGCCGAGCCCGCGCGACCGCGGGAGATCGCCGCCGCCGCCAAGGCGCGGGGCATCGGCGTGATGGGCATTCGCGCCGTCCAGGCCGGCGCGTTGACCGCCGGCGTGGATCGCCCGTTGTCGCCCAACAGCCCGGACAATGCCGACTTCGCCCGGGCCGCTGGTTTCCGGGCGCTCTGCGCCAGCTGGGGCGAGGATCCGGCGGTGGTGGCGCACCGCTATGCGCTGGGCATGCCCAACATCGACACCGTGGTGCTGGGGGTGAAGAACCGCTCCGAGCTAGCGCAGTGCCTTGCCGCCGAGACTGCAGGCCCGCTCGATCCGGTGCAGGTCGCCGCGATCGACGCCCTGGGTCTCGCCAGAGGCTGAGGCGCGGTCAGCGCCCCTTGCGGACGAAGTCGGCGATCAGGTCGGCCACTTCCTTCGGATGCTCGAGTTGCATCAGGTGCCCGGCGTCGTCGATGACGATGCGCCGAGACCCTGGGATGAGCGCCTGGGCCGCGCCGCTGGTCGCCTGATTGTCGGCGATGTCATGATCGCCCGTCATGATCAACGTCGGCACCTGCAGGCTCGACAAATGCGGCAGGTCGGACGTCCACCCCTTGATCGGGTCCCGCATCTGGTGGCGCAGGTCCTGCGGGCTGGCTTTCAGGATCGCCAGCGCCCTGGCCTTCGCCTCTGCGTGGCCCGGGGCCATCACCCAGCCGGATTTCTCGGCGTTGGCGACGACGGAGTCCATATCACCGATGATCATCGGCATCATGATCCGCGTAACGTGGTCGCCGAAATTCTTGGTGGGTTGGAAGCCATTGAGCACGGTGCCCGAGAGCACCAGCCGGTCAACCTGGTCGGGGTGCCGGACTGCGTAGCTCACCGCCAAGCCGCCACCAAAGGAGAAGCCGACGAGGCTGGCATGATCCATCTTCGCCGCCGCCATGACCGCAGCAAGGTCGTCCTGCGCCGAATATGGGGCCTTGGCGGCCGGCGACCTGCCGTAGCCGCGGCGGTCGTAGCGGACGACGCGGAAGTCGCGGCAAAGGATCGGCCACATGTCGTCGAAGCTGGCGGAGTTGATCACTCCGTCGTGGATCAGAACGATGGCCTGGGCCCCCTTGCCGCAGGTCTCATAGTAAATCTGGCCCCCGTCGACATCGACCATCTCAGCCCGCGCGGCGCCGGCCATCAGGGCCAGCGAGCAGGCAAGCACCATCATTCGCCCGATCATCGGTCGTTCCTATCGTCTGTTTCCAGGCCTGGATCGTCAGCTGGCTATTCGGAGCGCCTCGGCGCCGACGGTTTCAGACGTTTCGTCCGGCACGAATTCCAACAGGTCGCCCGGCTGACACTCCAGGTAGCGGCAGATCGCCTCCAGAGTGGAGAAGCGCAGCCCCTTCACCTTGCCGGATTTGAGCAGCGACAGGTTGGCCTCGGTGATGCCGATCGCGCGGGCGAGCACGTTGGAGCGCACCTTGCGCCGGGCCATCACTAAGTCGAGGCGGACGATAATCGCCATCAGACGAACCCCTCACGATCCTGTTCGATTTCACGGCCCACCAGCATCACTTGGGCGATCACCAGGACGAGACCGCCCAGCAGCAGTTCCTGGATGCTGGTCATGTGCGCCCAGTGCCGGTCGATCTCGTAGCCGCTGGCGCTGAGCGCCAGGTGGCAGAGGAACGGCAGCGCGGCGTCGGCCAGGAGCGCGATCCCCACCCATTGCAAATGCCGGGCGTTTCGGGTCGCGAAGACCTGCCCTCGAGCGTAGAGCCGGAAAAGACCCTGCAGGTTCCAGAATAGCAGCACCATGGGCGCGGAGCGGACGATCCAGACCAGGGCATAGACCACCCGGTGCGTCAGGCTGAGCGAGGCGAAGGTGACGTAGCCGGGCGGCGGATGGCCGCCCGTGCTGATCATGCCGCCAGGCGCGCCCAACGACAGCACGCCCCCCCGGTAGAAGATTACCGCCCAGACCCCAAAGGCCGCCAGCGCGACGAAGGCCCAGAGGAGCCCCCCGAACAGGACCGCGAAGCCGCGGCTGCTGGCGCGGACCCGGCGATAGGCGGGGTTCTCCGCAACGGTCGGCGAGAATTCGAGAACATCGGCCATGACAGGACTCCGCCTCGGGATAACCGCACCGTCTTACATCAATATATATTCGTCAAACGATAATTCTGGAGTCGCAGCCAACAAAAGGCCCGATGGCGAGATCCGCCACCGGGCCCTTGTTTCCAGCGTCTTGGAACGTCGTCGACTAGGCCGCCGCAAGGGCGCGACGACGGGACAGGCGCATCATGCCGCCCGCGCCACCAAAGCCGATCAGCATCAGCGCCCAGGTGTTGGGCTCGGGCACTCCGCTGGTCAGCGAGACCGAGTCGAGCAGCGCCACCGGCGGCTCGCCGTTCGGCGTGCCGATCGACACGAGGTCTCGAAGCCGCCGTTGGTGACGAATTCAGTTGCGTTGGCGGCCGCGCCAAACGCCGGCACCGCGGCGGAAGCCGCGGTCAATGTCCTAAAACGCATTAAACCCCCGCAAAAACTCAGCTTCTACGGCGGCGCTGCAACAACAGCGCCCGAGAATCCGCGAGCCGTTCGGAACCAAGACCAAGGAATGGACCTCAGCGTCTATCCCATTCCCCTGGCGCGTGAGTTAGTCGCGACCTAGAGCCGCAGGACTGTTGTCTCCACCACGGGCCGGCGGCCCCATACGCGCTGGCTGGCCTTCTTCACCGCGCGCGACATGGCTGTCTCGACGGTTTCGTCGAGGTCGCGATCCTCGCCCCGGAGGCGCCCCAGCGCCTGCTCCGCCTCATCGGCCAGGTCGTCGAGGATGTCCTCGAGCGGATAGTCGGGTTCGGATGGCAGTCCGAGGGCCCGGACCTGTGGGCCGGAGACGATCTTGTTCTTGCCGTCCAGCACGACCGAGACCGCCAACACGCCATTCGAGGCCGCGTGGCGGCGTTCGCGAAGCGCGTCGCCGTTCTCCACCGTGACCATGCCGCCGTCGACGTAGAGCCGACCGGCCGGCGCTTCGTCGATGACGGCGGCGCGTCCGGGCGCCAGGCGGACCATGTCGCCGTTTCGCGGCGTCACCTGCTGCGGCACCTGCAGATCGCGGGCGAAGGCTGCGTGCTCGAGGAGGTGGCGGCGCTCCCCGTGCGTCGGGACGGCGATCTGCGGCCGCGCCCAGCGGTACATCTCGGCCAGCTCGTCGCGGCAGGGGTGGCCGGAGACGTGGATGCCGGGATGGTCGCGCTCTGTGTAGAGCCGCACCCCGCGGTCGGCGAGTTTGTCCTGCAGATTGCGGATCGGAATCTCGTTCCCCGGGATTACCCGCGACGAGAAGATGCAGGCGTCGCCCGCGCCCAGGTTGACGTGCGGGTGGGTGCCGTCGGCGATCCGGGCAAGCGCCGCCCTGCCTTCGCCCTGGCTGCCTGTGCAGAGGAACAGCACCTTGTCCGGCGGGAATTTCTTGGCCTCGGTGTCGTCGAGGAAGGGCTTGAGGCCCTCCATCAAGCCCACCGACTTCGCCGCCGCCGACATCCGGTGCATCGACCGGCCGGCCAGGCAGACGCGGCGGCCATTGGCCTCGGCGGCGCGCGCGATGGAGTCCATGCGCGCGACGTTTGATGCGAAGCAGGCCACGGCGACCTTGCCCTTCAGGGTCCCGATCAGCGGGATCAAGGTGTTGCGCACCTCGGCTTCGGAGCCAGCGTGGCCGTCCACGAAAACGTTGGTCGAGTCGCAGACCATAGCCAGCACGCCCTCATCGCCGAGCCTGCGGATAGCGTCCTGGTCGGTGACGGCGCCCAACAGCGGGTCGGGGTCGATCTTCCAGTCGCCGGTATGCAGGATGGTCCCGAGCGGAGTGCGGATCGCCAGGCCGTTGGGCTCTGGAATCGAATGGGTGAGCGTAATCAGCTCAAGGCTGAACGGCCCAAGCTCGATGCTCCCGCCCAACGGCACGACGGTGATCTCGGCTTCGTCCAGCAGGCCGGCCTCGCGCAGCTTCTCGCGCAGGATGAACGCGGTGAAAGGCGTGGCGTAGATCGGCGCCTTGAAGCGTGGCCAGAGCCACGCCACCGCCCCGATGTGGTCTTCGTGCGCATGCGTGAGCACGATGCCGAGGAGCCGGTCGGCGTTTTCTTCCATGAAGGTCGGGTCCGGCAGGATCACCTCGACCCCGGGTGTCGTCTGGTCGCCGAACGTGATCCCGAGATCGACGACGATCCACTTGCGGTCGTGCGGCGGCCCGAAGCCGTAGAGGTTGAAGTTCATCCCGATCTCGTTCGATCCGCCCAGCGGCAGGAAGACGAGCTCGTCGTGCTTGGTTTTACTGGTCATCTAAGCCTTGGCCGTATTCCGGCGGTAAATCTCGAGCATGCCCCGGATCGTCAGGTCCGGGTCAAAGTGGTCGATGGACGCCGTTGCGCCATGGAATAGAGAGGCGACTCCGCCGGTGCCGACGACCGTCATCGGTTTGTCCCACTCGGCCTTGATCCGCGCCACAAGGCCCTCGATCAGAGCGATGTAGCCCCAGAAGACGCCGGACTGCATGGCCGCCACGGTGTCCTTGCCGATCGCGGTATTGCCGGGCGGGCGCTGAATCGCCACCCGGGGCAGCTTCGCGGCCGCCTGGTGCAAAGCCTCCATCGAGAGATTGATCCCGGGCGCGATGGCGCAACCTTCCATGCCCCCGTCGCCGGCGATCACGTCGAAGGTCGTGGCTGTTCCGCTGTCGATGATGATCAGGTCACCCGGATAGACGATGTGCGCTCCGATCGCATTCACCAACCGGTCGGCCCCGGCCTCGGACGGCTTTTCGATCCTGACCTCGATGCCGAGGTCGACGTTCTCGCCGATCACCAGCGGTTCGACGTGCAGGTAGCGCCGAGCGAGGTTCCTGAGGTTGAATATCGACTGCGGCACGACGCTTGAAATGATGCAGCCGTTGAAGACGCCGAGTTGCAGCCCAGCCATGGCCAAGAGTTGAGACAGCCACACGGCGTATTCATCGGCCGTGCGGCTGGCGTGCGTCGCTGCGCGCCACTGCGCCGTCCACCGTTCGCCGTCGTGGACCGCAAAGAGGGTGTTGGTATTGCCCTGCTCGATCGCCAACAGCATGGATCATGGAGCTCCGAAGAAAACGTCGCCAGCCGTTATGCGCTCTAGTGCGCCGTCGTCCAGTCGCAGCCGGAGCGCGCCGTCCAAGTCGAGCCCCTCGGCGACGCCGGCCAGGGTGCGGTTTGACAGGCGCGCCTCGCAGCGCTCGCCCAGTCCGTGCGCGCGCGCCGTCCAGCCCTGCGCGATCGCTGAAAAACCCTGCGTCGCCCAGAGCTTTCGCCACGCCTCGAACCTCGTCGCCAGCACCTCGATCGCATCGGAGGGTTGGGGCGGCGGGCCGGGCATATATTCGGCGAAGGAGGTTGCGGGCCGCTCGGTTTCGTTCGGCGCGTGGGCGAGGTTCACGCCGATCCCCACCGCAAGCCAGAGCCGCCCGTCAGGCCGGGCGCCGGACTCCACCAGGATTCCCACCGCCTTCCTTCCGAACACAAGTACGTCGTTTGGCCATTTCAGCCGTGCGACGCCGGGTCCGATACAAGTGTCGGCGAGGTCCGCGGCCGCTAGGGCAGCCACAAAAGAGAGCTGCGCCGCTTCGTGAGGCGGGACGTCTGTGGTGGTGAGGAGCGTCGCGGCCAGATTGCCGGACTCAGTGCTCCAGGCCCGCCCGCGGCGACCGCGCCCCATCGTCTGGCGTCCTGCGGTGATCCAGATGGGACCGCCCTCGCCTCCCTCAGCGCGGCGCCGGGCCTCGGCGTTGGTGGAGTCGAGTTCTGCGTGGGCCTCGATCGGTGGGTGATCGCTCATCGGATTGACCACGGAAGGGCGCGCGGCGCCGATGGCGCACCACCTTGGCTGAAATTGGCGGAGGACATCGCTTAGGTGTCTTCCGTGGTTTCTGCGGTTTCGATGCCTACGCCAAACCGAAGGCGTGGGCCGCGCGGCCGGCCGCCGGGTAGATCCAGATCAGCGCCCCGAGCACGACCGGGAAAGAGAAAAAGGCCAGCGAGACGGCGATCACACGCGCCTCGAGCGGGGGCTTATCGGTCGCGCTGACGGCCGTATCGAACCACATCACCTTGATCAGGCGCAGGTAGTAGAAGGCAGCGACGACCGAGCCCACGAGCCCGAGGACCGCCGGCAGCGGCAGGCCGGCGCCCAGCGCCGCCTTGAATACGAACACCTTGGCCCAGAATCCGGAGAACGGCGGCAGGCCCAGCGCCGACAACGAAAATGCGGTCATCGCCAGGGCAATGCCGGGTTGCTCCCGGAACAGGCCGGCCATGTCCTCGATGGTCTCCATCGACTTGCCCTGGCGCGAGAGCGCCGCCAGGCAGGCGAAGAAGCCGGTCACGTCGACCATGTAGAGGACCATGAAGGTCAGCATCGACTGAATGCCCTCGGCATTGCCCGCCGCCAGTCCGATGATCGCGTAGCCAACGTTGGCGATGGAGGAGTAGGCCCATAGCCGCTTGAGGTTCGTCTGCGCCAGGCCCGCGAAGGCGCCGACGGCCACTGAGATCAGCCCCAGCGCCACCAGCACCTGCTGCCACTGCGCGACCGCCCCGCCGAACGCCTCGGCCAGCAGGCGGGCGAACAGCACCATGGCGGCGAGCTTGGGGGCGGCGGCGAAGAAAGCCACAACCGGCGTAGGGGCGCCCTCGTAGACGTCCGGCGTCCACATGTGGAAGGGCGCGGCCGAGACCTTGAACGCCAGGCCGCACATCAGGAACACCAGCCCGAACAGCTCACCGGTGTGCGCTCCGGACTTCACCGTCGCGGCGATTTCCGTGAACACCGTCGAGCCGGCGAAGCCATAGACCAGGCTCGCTCCATAGAGCAGGAGGCCCGACGAGAGCGCGCCCAGCACGAAGTATTTCAGCCCGGCCTCGGAGGCCTTTGCGTTGTCGCGGTGCATGGCGGCCAGCACGTAGAGGGCAAGCGATTGCAACTCGACACCCACGTAGAGCGAGATCAGGTCTCCGGCGGCGGCCATCATCCCCATGCCGAGTGCGGCGAGGAGGATCAGGATCGGGAACTCGAAATTGTGGACGCCGCGCCGCTCGAACCAGCGTTGGCCCAGCGGAATGGCGACGGCGCTGGCCGCGAAGATCGCGACCTGCGTGAAAGCAGAGGCGGCGTCTGAGATCATGCCCCCGGCGAAGCCGCGGCCGAGCGGACCGGTGGCCGCTGCGAGCGCCGCTGCAGCCAGGACGAGCACGGAGCCCCAGCCCACGGGCCTCGCGGCCTTTGGCGCAAAAGCGCCGACGACCAGCAGCACGAGCGCGCCAACCGCCAGGATCAGTTCGGGATAGGCGAGGCCGATATCGGCGGAGAAGGTCATTCGGTCTTAGCCCCCGATGGCCGCTTGATAGGCCGAAACCAGATGGTCCACGGAGGCCTGGGTCAGGTTGAACACGGTCCCGGGCTGCACGCCCAGCACCAAGGTGGCGGCGATCAGCGGCGCGAAGATCGCCACCTCCCGCAATTCGAGGTCGTCGATGCCCATGAGCTTTGAGTTGGTGATCGTTCCGAAGATCACCCGGCGATAGAGCGTGAGCGCATAGACCGCGGACAAGATCACGCCGGTCGCCGCGATGATCGCCGTCCAGGTGGAGACGCCATAGGCCCCAGTCATGGTCAGGATCTCGCCCACGAAACCGCTCGTTCCCGGCAAGCCGACGTTGCCCATAGTGAACAGCATGAAGACCGCTGCGTACCAAGGCATGCGGTTCACGAGCCCGCCGTAAAAGGCGATCTCGCGGGTGTGCATGCGGTCATAGACCACGCCCACGCAGAGGAAGAGCGCGCCGGAGATCACCCCGTGGCTGAGCATCTGGAACAGCGCGCCCTGCTCGCCCACGGCGGTGCCGGAAAAAATCCCCATGGTCACGAAACCCATGTGGGCGACCGAAGAATAGGCGATCAGCTTCTTGATATCGACCTGCCGGAACGCCACCAGCGAGGTGTAGACGACCGCGATCACGCTGAGCGCGAAGATCAGCGGGGTGAACTGGTGCGACGCCTGCGGGAACATCGGCAAGCTGAAGCGCATGAAACCGTAGCCGCCGAGCTTCAGAAGGATGCCCGCCAGGATCACCGAGCCGGCGGTCGGCGCCTCGACGTGGGCGTCCGGCAACCAGGTATGCACAGGCCACATCGGCATCTTCACTGCGAAGGAGGCGAAGAAGGCCAGCCATAGCCAGGTCTGCGCCTTCGGATCGAAGCGGTAGACCATCAGTTCGGGGATCGAACTGGTGTGCGCCGTTCCGATCATGAACAGGATCGCCGCCAGCATCAGTACCGAGCCCAGGAGCGTATAGAGGAAGAACTTGAAGGCGGCGTAGACGCGCCGTTCCCCGCCCCAGATGCCGATGATCAGGAACATCGGCACCAGGCCGAACTCGAAGAAGATGTAGAACTCGATCAGGTCGAGGGCGCAGAAGACCCCGATCACCAGCGTCTCGAGGATCAGGAAGGCGATCATATATTCGAGCACGCGCTTCTCGATCGTCTTCCACGACGCCGCGATACAGAGCGGCATCAGGAACGCAGTGAGCAGCACGAAGAGGACGGAGATCCCGTCTACGCCCATTCGGTAGTTGAGCCCGGCAAACCACGGGGCCTGCTCCACGAACTGGAAGCCAGCCTCGTGAGGGTCGAACTGGACGACCAACAGGACCGAGAGCGCGAGCGTGGCTAGCGTGGTGACCAGCGCGATCCACTTCGAGGCGCGCACGGTCCGCGGATCGTCGGCCTTGCCGAACAGACGCAGCGCCAGGATGCCGGCGACGCCCAGGAGCGGGGCGTAGGTAATGAGGGAGAGGATGGGCATTTCGCGGCGCTCCCTTACGCGGTCCAGGCCCAAAGGGCGTAGGAAAGGATGGCCGCCACGCCCAGCAGCATCACGAAGGCGTAGTGGTAGAGGAAGCCGGTTTGCAGACGACCTGCTCCCTTGCCAACCCGATAGGACACCGCCGAGACCCCGTCGGGGCCGAGCCCATCAATGAGTTTCTGGTCGCCCCCCTTCCAGAAGAGGTCGCCGAGCCATTTGGCGGCGCGCACGAACGTCGCGTCATAGAGCTCGTCGAAGAACCACTTGTTGTAGAAGAAGAGGTAGACCGGTCCGCGTTGGGCGGCGAGCTTGGCGCCTAGCCCTTCGCGCAACAGATAGACGTAGGCCGCGATGGCCAGCCCGCCGATGGATACGATCAGGGGCGCCAGCGTCACCAGGACAGGCGTGGCGCCTTCGGCGAGCACATGGTTGTTCGGCGCCGTAAAGATCGCGCCCTTCCAGAACTCCCGCTGTTCGGCGCCGACGAATTTCTCGACAAAGAGGAAGCCCGAGGCGACGGCGCCAAGAGCCAGCACGAGCAACGGCAGGCGCATCGTCCACGGCGTCTCGCGCGGTTCGTGGACGACCTCGCCGTGGTCCGGCTCCGAATGGGTCTCGGCCTGCGCATCGCTCGCGTGATCGTCGTGGCTGTGGTCGTGGTCGCGGTTGTGCCAGTGCTGCTCAAGGTCCTCGCTGGTCCAACGGGCATGGCCGTTGAACGTGAAAAACGCCAGGCGCCAGGAGTAGTAGGCGGTCAGGCCGGCCACGAAGATGCCCGTGATCCAGGCGAAGTAGCCTATCGGATCGTGACCGGCGCTCCCGGCTTCCCACGCGGCATGGATGATCGAATCCTTCGAATAGAAGCCCGCGAAGCCCAGCTCGGCGAAGGGGATGCCCAGGCCGGTGATGGCGATGGTGCCAATCACCATGACGCCACAGGTGATGGGCAGGTACTTCATGAGGCCGCCATAGCGGCGCATGTCCTGTTCATGGACCATGGCGGTGATCACCGAGCCGGCGCCCAGGAAGAGCAGCGCCTTGAAGAAGGCGTGGGTGAACAGATGGAACATGCCGGCCTGATAGGCCCCGACGCCGGCGGCCATGAACATGTAGCCGAGTTGCGAACAGGTCGAGTAGGCGATGACCCGCTTGATGTCGTTCTGCATCATGCCGACGGTGGCGGCGAAGAGTGCGGTGACGGCTCCAACGATGGTGACGATATGCTTGGCGACCGGGGCGTATTCGAACATCGGTGACAGCAGGCAAACCATGTAGACGCCGGCGGTCACCATGGTGGCCGCGTGGATCAGGGCCGAGACCGGGGTCGGGCCCTCCATGGCGTCGGGGAGCCAGGTATGCAGGAAGAACTGGGCCGACTTGCCCATGGCGCCCACGAAGAGCAGCGCGCAGGCGAGATCCATCAGCCGGAAGCTCTGTCCTGCGAACATCCAGGCGTCGTTCGCGTGCGCGGCGACCAGCGGGAAGATCTGGGCGAACTGGATGGAGCCTAGCGACCAGAAGACCGTCATGATGCCCAGGGCAAAGCCGAAGTCACCGACCCGGTTGACCACGAAGGCCTTGATCGCCGCGGCATTGGCGGTTGGTTTGTGGTGCCAGAACCCGATCAGGAGGTAACTGGCCAGGCCGACGCCTTCCCAGCCGAAGAACAGCTGCATGAAGTCGCTAGCGCTGATCAGAGACAGCATGGCGAAGGTGAAGAGCGACAGGTAGGCGAAGAAGCGCGGCTTCGAGTCGTCCTCGGCCATGTACCCCCAGCTGTAGAGGTGCACGAGGCTGGAGACCGTTGTCACGACGACAAGCATCACCGCCGAGAGGCCGTCTAACCGGAAGGACCAATTGGAGATGAAATTCCCGACCTGGATGAACGGCGCATAAGTGAGGGTGAAGGGCTCGAGGCCGCCCCAGGTCCACTTGGCGAAGACGACCCATGACAGGACCGCTGAGAGCATCAGAAAGCCGGTGGTCACCGACATGGAGACGACATTGCCGATCCGGCGGCCGAACAGACCGGCGACGATCGCCCCGATCAGTGGGCCGTACAGGATGACGGTGACGAGGAGCTTGGGGTCCATCCTTAGCCCTTCATCATCGAAGCGTCGTCCACGGCGATGTCGCCGCGGTTACGGAAGAAGGTGACAAGGATCGCAAGGCCGACGGCCGCTTCGGCGGCTGCAACCGTGAGTACGAACATGGCGAAGATCTGCCCTGTGACGTTGCCCAGGTAGGCCGAGAAAGCCACGAGGTTGATGTTCACGGCGAGCAGGATCAGCTCGATCGACATCAGGATGACGATGATGTTCTTGCGATTCACGAAGATGCCGAAGACCCCGATTGTGAACAGGATCGCGGCGACCGCGAGATAGTGGGCAAGCCCGATAGTCATGCGTCGATCCCCTCACCGGGCTTGGGCGAGACCATGCGCATGCCGGTCGCCGGCGTGCGGAGCACCTGGTCCATGATCACCTGGCGCTTCACGCCGGGCTTGTGACGGAGCGTCAGCACGATGGCCCCGATCATCGCGACCAGCAGCACCATGCCGGCCGCCTGGAAGAAGTAGACGTAGTTCGTATAGAGCACGCGCCCGATCGCCTCGGCGTTGGAGACGCTGGCCGGCGCGTGCATGCCCTGGGCCATCGGCGTCTCGTTGAGCCTCGCCGCGCCATGGGTGGCCACAGTCGTGGAGACCACGATCATCTCGATGGCGAGACCGCCGGCGATGAGGCCGCCGATGGGCATGTAGCGGGCAAAGCCTTGCCGCAGCTGGGCGAAATCGACGTCCAGCATCATCACCACGAACAGGAACAGCACGGCGACGGCTCCCACGTAGACCACGACAAGGAGCATCGCCAGGAACTCGGCGCCGAGCAGCACAAAGAGCCCCGCCGCGGAGAAGAACGCCGCGATAAGGAACAGCACCGAGTGAACAGGATTGCGCGCCGAGACCACGGCCACTCCGGCCGCGATCGTGGTCATCGCCATCAAATAGAATGCGATCGCCTGCAGGGCCATCGGCCGGTTCTAGCTCCCCAAGTTCGTCTTAAGATTCGCCTGCGCGAAGACCCGGGCGGGTCTTAGCGATAGGGCGCGTCCAGTTCCAGATTCTTCGCGATTTCGCGTTCCCAGCGGTCGCCGTTATCGAGCAGCTTCTGCTTGTCGTAGTAGAGCTCCTCGCGGGTCTCGACGGCGAACTCCAGGTTGGGCCCCTCGACAATGGCGTCCACGGGACACGCCTCCTGGCAGAGGCCGCAATAGATGCATTTGACCATGTCGATGTCGTAGCGGGTCGCGCGCCGGCTGCCGTCTTCGCGAGGCTCGGCCTCGATGGTGATGGCCTGGGCGGGACAGATCGCCTCGCAGAGCTTGCAGGCGATGCAGCGCTCTTCACCGTTGGGATAACGGCGAAGCGCGTGTTCGCCCCGGAAACGTGGGCTCTGCGGGTTGCGTTCATGCGGATAGATCACGGTGGCCTTGGGTCGGGCCATGTACTTGAGGCCAAGCCCCAGCGCGCCGGCGAAATCCAAAAGCGCCGCGCCCTTCATCGCCTGTCCGATACGCTGGAACATGGTCAATCCTTCTTGCAGGCGTAGTCTTGGATGTACTGGGCGTCGCCGCCGTCCTTCAGGACGAGCTTGCCTCCCTGAGCGGAGCAGTCGGCGGCGGCCCGGCGCAGGGAGTCGTAGTCCGCGGACCCCGCCGCGGTCGACGCGGTTTCGCAGGCCGCAAGGCCCAGCAACATGATCATGGCCAACGCCGCCCTCATCCCGCCACCCCGGCGTAGACGCGCCAGCCGGCCACCAGCGCCACGGCCACCAGCGAGGTCGGAAGGAACACCTTCCAGCCCAGGCGCATCAGCTGGTCATAGCGGTAGCGAGGGACGACGGAGCGGACCATGGCGTTCATGAAGAAGACGAAGAAGGTCTTCACCGCCAGCCAGAAGAGGCCGAACAGGCTGACGAGTGTCAGCGGCCAGTTGGCGGTCAGGCCGGCCGTCGGGAACGGCGCCTGCCATCCCCCCAGGAACAGGACCGCCATCAGCCCGCTCATCAGGATGATGTTCGAGGTCTCGGCCAGGTAGAACAGCATGTAGGGCGTCGACCCGTACTCGATGGCGTAGCCAGCCACGAGCTCGCTTTCCGCCTCGGGCAGGTCGAAAGGCGGACGGTTGGTTTCAGCCAGCCCGGAAATGAAGAAGATCACCCCCATGGGGATCATCACCAGCGCCAGTGGCAGGTTGCGAAGCCCAGCCCCGCCCAGGATGTTCCAGTTCCAGAAACCTCCGGCCTGCAGTTCGACGATGCGAGTCAGGTTCATGGTGCCGGCGAGCAGGATCACGGTGATGATCACAAAGCCGATCGAGACCTCGTAGGAGACCATCTGCGCCGCCGAGCGGAGCGCGCCAAGGAACGGATATTTCGAGTTGGACGCCCAGCCGCCCATGATGATCCCGTACACGCCCATGGAGGAGACGGCGAAAAGGTAGAGGATCCCGACATTGATATTGGCGACCACCCAGCCGGGCGCCAGCGGCATGGCCGCCCACGAGCCGAGCGCCAACGTCACGCTGATCAACGGGGCCAGCAGGAACACGATCTTGTCGGCGCCGGCCGGAATAACCAGCTCCTTGATCAGGAACTTTCCGAGGTCTGCGAAGGACTGCAGCAGGCCGAAGGGCCCCACGACGTTGGGGCCTTTACGCATCTGCACGCCGGCGAAGATCTTGCGGTCGCCGTAGATCAGGAAGGCGACGGTGAGCAGCAGCACGACCGTGACCAGCAGGATCTGGCCGACCGTGAGCAGAGTCCAGCCGATGGGGGTGGTCCAGAAATCCATCTATTCCGCCGCTATTCTGGCGGCGCCCGATGCCTGGGCGGCGCACTCGGCCATCGTCACGCTCGCGCGCGCAATGGGGTTGGTCAGGTAGAAGTCGGTGACAGCGCTTACGAACGGCGTGTCGGAGATTTCGCCCTTGCTGCCGAGCGCGCCAAGGTCGAGCCCAACCGCGGCCGCCGGGCCGTCGACATGGTCGATACGGCCGAAGCTCGGATGGTCCGCAAAGAGCCTGGCGCGTAGCTGGTCAAGGCTGTCATAGGGCAGCTTCGCACCGAGACGCTCGGAGAGCGCGCGCAGGATCGCCCAGTCTTCCTTGGCTTCGCCCACCGGGAACACGGAGCGAACGCCCTGCTGCACCCGCCCCTCGGTGTTGACGTAGAATCCGTTCTTTTCGGTGTAGGCCGCGCCCGGAAGGATCACGTCGGCTTTGTGCGCGCCTCGGTCGCCATGGGTGCCCAGATAGATGGTGAAAGCCTTGGAGGCCGAGGTGTCGATCTCGTCGGCTCCCAGCAGGAAGAGCACGTCGGCGCCGCCCTTGGCGACCAGCTCGCCGGCTGTCTTGCCGCCTTGGCCAGGTGTGAACCCGAGGTCAAGACCGCCGACCCGGGAGGCGGCGCTGTGCAGCACGTTCCAGGTCATGCCGAATGTCTTCGCAATGGCCGCCGCAGCCTTCACCACAGCGGCGCCGTCGCTCCGCGCAAGAGCCCCTGCCCCGACCACGATGGCCGGCGCCTTGGCGTTCTTAAGCGCCGTGACGAAGTCATTCTTCGACTTGGCCAGGCCGTCCAGGGTCTTGGGTCCAGCACCCAGGTAGTCGTAGCTGTAGGTCAGGTCCGACTGCGGGCCGATCATCCCGATGCGCAAAGCGCCCGCCAGCCAGCGCTTGCGCAGCCGCGCGTTCAGCACCGGCGCCTCGAGCCTGGGATTGACCCCGACAAGCAGCACGACGTCGGCGTTTTCAATGCCGGCGAGAGTCGAGTTGAACAGCCAACTCTGGCGCGGGCCTGAGCCGAGCGCCATGCCGTCCTGCCGGCAGTCGGTGGATTGCACGCCAAGCCCGCGGAAGAGGTCGAGCGCGGCTTTCATGGACTCCGCGTCCTGCAGGTCGCCGGCGATCACGCCGACGCGGTCGGGCGCGGTCGCCTTCAGTTTGCCGGCCACCGCCTCGAGCGCTTCGCTCCAGGTCGCCGCGCGCAGCTTGCCGCCCTGGCGGATATAGGGTCGGTCAAGCCGCTGGCGCGATAGGCCGTCGACCGCGTAGCGGGTCTTGTCGGAGATCCACTCCTCGTTGATGTCTTCATTGACGCGGGGCAGGACACGCAGCACGGCCGAGCCACGGGCGTCCACCCGGATGGCGGAGCCGAGCGCGTCCATCACATCGACGCTCTCGGTCTTCTTCAGCTCCCAGGGCCGCGCGTTGAACGCGTAGGGCTTGGAGGTGAGCGCGCCGACCGGGCACAGGTCAATGATATTGGCGGACAGTTCGGAGCTCACAGCCTTGTCAAGATAGGTCGTGATTTCAACGTCTTCGCCGCGACTTATCAGACCGATTTCGGGCACCCCTGCGACCTCGGTGATGAACCGGACGCAACGGGTGCACTGGATGCAGCGGGTCATGACCGTCTTGATCAACGGCCCCATGAATTTCTCTTCGACCGCGCGCTTGTTATCGGCGTAGCGACTGTCGTCGCGGCCGTAACCCATCGCCTGGTCCTGCAAGTCGCACTCGCCGCCCTGGTCGCAGATCGGGCAGTCCAGCGGGTGATTGATGAGCAGGAACTCCATCACCCCATGGCGAGCCTTCTTCACCATCGGCGTGTCGGTGAAGATCTCCATGTTCTCCGCCGCCGGCAGCGCGCAGGAGGCCTGCGGCTTCGGCGGGCCGGGCTTCACCTCGACGAGGCACATGCGGCAGTTGCCGGCGATAGAGAGGCGCTCGTGGTAGCAGAACCGCGGGATCTCCTTGCCCGCCAGCTCGGCCACCTGCAGCACGTTCATGCCGGGCTCGAACTCGACCTCGACGCCGTCGACCTTGCAAATCGGCATGACCTACTCCGCCGCCTCGAGCCGGGCGCCCTGCACGTGCGGCTTGCCGGCGCGATAGAGGTTGATGCGGTCTTCCACCTCGTGGCGGAAGTGGCGGAAGAGGCCCTGGATCGGCCATGCGGCCGCATCGCCCAGGCCGCAGATGGTGTGCCCCTCGACCTGGCTGGCGACGTCGAGCAGAAGGTCGATTTCCGACATCTCGGCCTCGCCGGTGACCATCCGCTCCATCACCCGCCACATCCAGCCGGTGCCTTCGCGGCAGGGCGTGCACTGGCCGCAGCTCTCGTGCTTGTAGAAGTAGGCCGCGCGCGCAATGGCCTTCACCAGGTCCGCGTCCTTGTCGAAGACGATCATCGTGCCGGTGCCCAGGCCCGAGCCCCTCGCCTGCAGGTCCTCGTAGGTCATGATGGCTTCGTCGCACTGATCGGCCGGGATCATGCGCACCGAGATGCCGCCCGGAATCACGGCCTTCAGGTTGGACCAGCCGCCGCGTACGCCGCCGAAGTGGTCCTCGATCAGTTGGCGCACGGAGATGCCGACCGCGTCTTCGACCACGCATGGCTTGTTGAGGTGGCCGGAGCCCGCGAACAGCTTGGTGCCCGTGGACTTCTCGGTGCCGAAACCTGCGAACCACTCTGCGCCCCGGCGCAGGATCGTGCCGACGACGGCGATGGTCTCGACGTTGTTGACCGTGGTCGGGCACCCGTAGATGCCGGCGCCGGCCGGGAACGGAGGCTTCAGGCGCGGTTGGCCCTTCTTGCCCTCGAAGCTCTCCATCAGCGCGGTCTCGTCACCACAGATGTACGCGCCCCCGCCGTGGGTGACGCGAACGTCGCAGTCCCAGCCGTGGACGTTGCCCTCGCCGATCAGCTTGGCGTCATACGCCTGCTTGATCGCCGCCAGCAGGCGCTCGCGCTCGTGGACGTATTCACCGCGGATATAGATGTAGGCCGTATGCGCCCGCATAGCCTTGCAGGCGATCAGGCAGCCCTCGATCAGCAGGTGCGGGTCGTTCCTGAGGATGTCGCGGTCCTTGCAGGCGCCCGGTTCGCTTTCGTCGGCGTTGACCAGCAGGTAATGCGGCCGCTCGCTCTCCTGCTTGGGCATGAAGGTCCACTTCAGACCGGTTGCGAAGCCCGCCCCGCCCCGACCGCGCAGCCCGGAGGCCTTCATCTGGTCACAGATCCACTCTGGCGTCTGGGCGACGATGTCCTTCGTGCCGTTCCACGCGCCGCGCAGCTTCGCGCCCTCCAGGCCCCAGTCGTGGACGCCATAGAGGTTCAGGAAGATGCGGTCCTTGTCGGCCAGTATGCCAACCACGCCTTAAGCTCCCTTACCTTTACCAGAGCCCCGGAGGCTGGCGATGAACCAGATCTGGGCGCCGAAACCGATGACCAGAGCCCCGACGGCGGCCCACCGGGCCCAGTCTTGTCCGAATTGAAAATAGAAGACGAAGCCCGCCACAGCCGCCAGCAGGAATACCCCGCAGAGCGCCATCATGATCGCCCCACGCTTCCTCACTCTGCCCAAGTCATCGCTCATGCCGGCGCCTTCGCCTTGGTCGGCTTGGCCGGCAGGTTCGGGATCTTGATCTTCTTGGCCAGCGAACCGTCGTAGAGCTTCGGATCGGTGAGCGTGATCGGCCCGCCCTCCGGAGCCGAACCCTGGCGTTTGATGGCGGAGCCCGGCTTCGGCTTCTTGCCGGCGGCAAAGTCGTCGAGGAGTTTTTCGAAGCTCTCCGGCGTCAGGTCCTCGTAGTAGTAGTCGTTGATGGCGGCCATCGGCGCGTTGGCGCAGGCCCCCATGCATTCGACTTCCTGCCAATAGAACTTGCCATCCGCGGAGCGGTGATTGGCCGGGCCGAACCTGCGCCTGCAGACCGCCAGCAGATCTTCCGACCCACGCGTCTGACAAGGCGTCGTGCCGCAGACCTGAACCAGAGCCAGGTCGCCGACCGGCTCCAGCATGAACATCGTGTAGAAGGTCGCGATCTCCAGCACCCGGATGACCGGCATGCCGAGCAGTTCAGCGACGGCCCTGATCGCGGGCTCGGAGACCCAGCCTTCCTGTTTCTGCACCAGCCACAGGATGGCTATCACCGCCGACTGCTGGCGGCCGGCCGGGAAATTGGCCATCCACGCGCGCGCGTCCTTCAGCGTCTTTGGCAGGAAGCTGAAGCTCTCGGGCTGGACTTGGGCAAGCCTGCGGACGCTCAACGGTCGATCTCCCCGAACACGATGTCCAGCGAGCCCAGGATGGCGGAGACGTCAGCCAGCATGTGGCCGCGACTCATCCAGTCCATCGCCTGCAGGAAGGGGTAGCTCGGAGCGCGGATCTTGCAGCGGTACGGCCGGTTGGTGCCGTCGCTGACCAGATAGACGCCGAACTCGCCCTTGGGCGCCTCGACCGCGGCGTAGACCTCGCCGGGCGGAGTGCGGTAGCCCTCGGTGAACAGCTTGAAGTGATGGATGAGCGACTCCATGGAGCGCTTCATCTCGCCGCGCCTGGGCGGCGCGACCTTGTTGTCGGGACTGAGCGACGGGCCCGGCGTTTTCATCAGCCGCTCGCAGCACTGGGCCATGATCTTCACCGACTGGCGCATCTCTTCCATGCGGCACAGGTAACGGTCGTAGCAATCGCCGTGGACGCCCAGCGGGATATCGAACTCGAGGTCCGAATAGCACTCATAGGGCTGGCTGCGACGCAGGTCCCAGGCGATGCCGCTGCCACGCACCATCACGCCCGAGAAGCCCCAGGCCTGAGCCTCTTCCTTTGTCACCTTGCCGATGTCGACGTTGCGCTGCTTGAAGATGCGGTTGCCGGTGATCAGGCCTTCGATGTCGTCGAACACCTTGGGCACACGCCTGCACCATTCGGCGATGTCCTCGACGAGTTCCGGGGGCAGGTCCTGGCGAACGCCGCCGACCCGGAAGTAGTTGGCGTGCATGCGCGCGCCCGAGGCCCGCTCATAGAACACCATCAGCTTCTCGCGCTCTTCGAAACCCCACAGCGGAGGCGTAAGCGCGCCGACATCCATGGCTTGGGTCGTGACGTTCAGGATGTGGTTCAAGATGCGGCCGATCTCGGAATAGAGCACCCGGATCAACTGGCCGCGGATCGGCACCTCGACGCCCATCAGGCGCTCCAGCGCCATCACATAGGCGTGCTCCTGGTTCATCGGCGCCACGTAGTCGAGGCGGTCGAAGTAGGGGATGGTTTGCGCGTAGGGCCGGGCTTCCATCAGCTTCTCGGTGCCGCGATGCAGCAGGCCGATATGCGGATCGACGCGCTCGACCACCTCGCCGTCCAGTTCCAGCACCATGCGCAGCACCCCGTGCGCCGCCGGGTGCTGTGGTCCGAAGTTGATGTTGAACTTGCGGACCTTTGTCTCGCCCACGACCTCGGGAGCGAAGAAGTCGGAGTCTTTTGCAGGAGCGTTTGCGCCGGTCATTTGCCGGGCTCCTTGGCGGCGGGGAGCGCGCGCTCGTCGCCGGGAATGAGTGGAGCGTACCCGGGCTCGGCGCCCTCCCAGGGCGAGAGGAAGTCCCAATTGCGCCACTCGACGGACTTCACCGGCTCATAGACCACACGTTTCAGTTCGTCGTCGTAGCGGACCTCGACGTAGCCCGTCATAGGAAAGTCCTTGCGCAGCGGATGGCCGTGGAAGCCGTAGTCGGTGAGGATGCGGCGCAGGTCGGGGTGCCCGTCAAAGAACACGCCGTACATGTCGAACGTCTCGCGCTCGTACCAGTCGGCGCTCGGAAAGACGCTGACGACCGAGGGGACGGCGGTGTCCTCGTCGGCTTGAATCTTGAGGCGGACACGCAGGTTCTTGGTCATCGAGAGCAGATGGTAGACGACATCGAAGCGGCGCTCGCGTTCCGGATAGTCGGCGCCGCAGACATCGATCAGGATCGAGAATCGGAAATCCTGATTGTCGCGCAACACGGTCAGGGCCTCGACGACCCGCTCCGCGGGCGCGGTGAGGTTCACCTCTCCGTACATCACCTCATAACCGGTGATCGCGCCGGCCGATTTGGCGACGATCGCCTGGCCCAGCACCTCGAGCATGGGAAGCGGCTGGGGCCAGCTCATCGCATGATGGTCCCGGTGCGGCGGATCTTCTTCTGCAATTGCAGGACTCCGTAGACCAGAGCCTCGGCGGTCGGCGGGCAGCCCGGAACATAGACGTCAACCGGCACGATCCGGTCGCACCCACGCACAGTCGAATAGCTGAAATAGTAGTAACCGCCGCCGTTGGCGCAGGAGCCCATGGAGATCACGTAGCGGGGCTCGGGCATCTGGTCGTAGACCTTGCGCAGAGCCGGAGCCATCTTGTTCACCAAGGTGCCGGCGACGATCATCACGTCCGATTGACGCGGTGATCCGCGGGGCGCGAAGCCGTAGCGTTCCAGGTCGTAGCGCGGCATCGAGGCTTGCATCATCTCGACCGCGCAGCAGGCCAGGCCAAACGTCATCCACATCAACGAGCCGGTGCGCGCCCAGGTGATCAGGTCGTCGACGCCTGCGGTGATGAAACCCTTGTCGGCGAGCTGCTGCGAGACGCCATCGAAGTACGGGTCGTGGCCCTGGGGGTTGTAGCCCTCGACAGAGGTGCGCGCCCCCGCGCCGGCCGGAACGATCACTCCCATTCCAGGGCTCCCTTCTTCCACTCGTAGATGAAGCCCACGGTAAGCACCCCCAGGAAGCTCATCATCGACCAGAAGGCGAATTGGCCCATCGCGGCGGGGAGCTTCATCAAGGCGACCGCCCAGGGAAACAGAAACGCCACTTCCAGGTCGAAGATGATGAACAGGATCGAGACCAGATAGAATCGCACGTCGAACTTCATCCGCGCGTCATCGAACGCGTTGAAACCGCACTCGTAGGAAGAAAGCTTCTCAGGGTCCGGCGCCTTGGGGGCCACGCCCGCGGCGAACAGGATGAAAATCACGCCCAGCGCCGCCGCGATCCCCAGAAAGATCACGATGGGCAGGTACTGGAGCAGGAACGCGTTCATAGAGTCCTCGGGGAGTCGCGCGCCCTTCTAGACCACAGATCGGGCGGTTTCAAACGGGGCCTTATTGCAGCGCGAAAAGGTCACGAATCGGGGGCCGGAAACTCACGGACTCACGCGAGATCGCGCCTTCAGCGCGCATCAATTCGCCGCGGCGACCGGCTGGGCGTGCATGGCTACGTTTCGTAGCGCGGCCGGGGGCCTTGTCTCTTCAAGGCGAATCCGATGGCTTACGATGCTGAACCGGGCGGCGACCCGCGCGGTCCGAACTGCCCAAAGTGCAACCAACTGATCCTGCCGCATCAGCCGACGACGCTGATGCATTTTTCGGACCGGTCCTCCCTGTGGCACGGCGAGTGCGCGCGGCCCTACTGGGACAAGCTCTCCCCTTTGCTCGAACGCCTGCAGTTCCCCCCGGGCTCTTAGGTTCGCGGCGGCGGGCTGCGACGCCAAGTCCGTCCGATCTCGCAGTCTTCCGTTGACACGATTCAGGCTCGGACCTATCAGACGCGCCTCGCGTTTCGCGGGTCCAAGTGCGGATGTAGCTCAGTTGGTTAGAGCGCCGGCCTGTCACGCCGGAGGTCGCGGGTTCAAGTCCCGTCATTCGCGCCATTTTTCTCAAATATTATAACCACGTATCGAATCGGCCCCACCGGTTCCAAGTTTTTGCGCATTACGTTCCAGGTCCGCCTGAAGTTCCGGCGCTGAACGTGGCGTTCCCGGCGTGGAGGCAATGACCGTTCGCGACCCCGTTGCGGGCATTCGCAGACACGGCCTGCGGTCGGGGCCAGTGTTCCGTGGGGGCAGCATGGACATCCACAAGCCGAAGCCGTGGCGGGCGCGCGGGAGTTCCTGAAGGAAATCGGGACCATCGTAATCGGCGTGCTGATCGCGTTGGGAGCCGAACAGGTCGCCGTATCGCTGCGCGACCGCCACGCCGCCGCCGAAGCGCGCGCCGCGGTCTACACCGAGATCCGCCTCAATCTGTCCTACATGCAGGGCCGTATGGCGACGCAGGCCTGCATAGAACGCCAGCTCGATGAAATCGGAGCGTTGTTGGTCAAGGCTGGCGAAGGGCCCCTGACGGCGAGACCCAGCTGGATCGGACAACCGTCGAGTTGGTTGATCGCGGCGCAGCGCTGGCAGGCCGCGACCGGGTCTAGACGGGTCAGCCTCCTGGAAGGGGTGGAATAAGGACGCCTGGCCGGGGTCTACAGCCCCCTGTCGCGGTTCGCTGACGCCCAGGAGAGTGAACAGGCGGCATGGGCCCAACTACGCGGTCTTGAAACGTGGACCGGGCCGCTCGGCGCAGCGGGCCGCATACACTTTCTATCCGCCCTGCAGCAGGCCCGTTACGAACTCTGGAACACCCGCGTGGCTATGGAGATCGCTTTCCGACGGGCTCGAGAGGTTGGCATCACCAGGGAAATGCCAAAGACCACGGAGGCACGGAGGCGGGATAGGAGTTACCCCATGCGGTTTGTCTTCCCATCGATACGCCGCGCGAGGACGCAGTGTCGCAACTGGCCGTGGGCAGCCGCCCTGGGGACAGCCCGAATAGCCTGCACAAGCTTCCATGCGCACCCACACGCCCGTACCCAGGTAACTTCGCCTTCCGGCCCGTCCGTGACCTTTGGGTCGTCTGCCGGACTCAACCCGCGGGGGCCGCGCCAGGCAATTGACCAGGCTTCCCGCGCAGAGGGTGCGTCCTGCCCTTCTCAGCTGGGCGGGCTGGCCAGGTCGCCCAGCGCGGCGACCAGCGGCTGGAGATCTTCGGCGTGGCGGCGCCAACGCTGCACGGAGCTTCGGTAGATCGGACGCCTCACCTGCGTCGCGCTCGACGTTCGCACCGCCGCCGCCTGCTCGAAGAACCGCAGGCAAGCCGGGTCCCAATCGAGGCCTGCGCTTTCTGTGACCAGCGCCAGGATCTTTCGCTCGGGATCGGCGACCAGATCGTCATAGGCCACGTCGACGACGCGGGCCGGCAGCACCACGCGCCAATGATCCATCAGCCGGCGGTAGCGACGATATTCCGCAGCGATGTCGGCAAGGTCATAGAGCGTCTCGTTGCCGCTGACGAAAAGCTGCCGGTAGCAGGCGAAACAAACGTCCATCGCATCACGGTCGCTGTGGAGGATGAGCGCGCGCGGAAACATCAGATGGATCGCGCCGACGTGGAGGTAATTCTCCAACGTCTTGTCGACGAATCGCGAGGCGCCATCCCAGCCACGCCGCCGCATCGCGGTCAGATAGCGAGCGCCGAGGTCACGAAAACCGGCTGCGGTGTCCGGATAGCCCGCCGCCAGCAACTCGGGCAGCACGCCGGTTTCACCGAGCCCTTGAACGTCAGGATGGCTGGATAGGATCTGCTCGATGAGTGTCGAACCTGAGCGCGGCATGCCGACAACGAAGATCGGAGCGCTCGAGCCGCTCGCCCTCCCCCCCAGCCTGGCAAGGAACATCGGGCTAAACAGGTCCCGGACATAGCGCGCCGCGGCTTCATTGGCGTCTGCGACAGCGCCAGGTTGCGAGGCTCCGGCCAGGCCCGCGCGCTTCAAACGGTTGCCCTCGGCGTAGGCGCGGAAGGCTTCGTCATGAAGTCCGCGGGCTTCGAGCACATCGCCCAGGCCGAAGAGCAGACCTGTGCGCGTCCCGGCCTCCATGTCCTCGTCAGCCGCCGCCTGCCGCATCCAGGCCAGTTCGCTTTCGTCGATCGCGCCGGCGTCCAGCAGGGCGATGCGGGTCAGGGCCGCCCAGCGCTGCCCCGGATCGCGGGCCAGCACCCGATGCTGGGCGATCGCCTCCTCGGGGCGGCCGAGGATCGCCAGCGCGACGGCCAGGGCGGCGCGGGTATCGGTCGCCTCGGGACGCAACGCCGTGGCGCGGCTATAGGCGTGCGCGGCCTCGGACCAGGCCCCAAGCTGCTGGCAGACAGCGCCCAGGTTATGTTGCGCCGCCACCAGGCCAGGCTCGCGGGCGACCACGGCCTCGAGCCTCTGGCGAGCCCGCGCCAGACGCCCCTTCCCGATATCGATTACAGCCAGCGAATAGGCCGCCCGCACGTCCTCGGGCGCCTCGCGTTCGACGCTTCGGTAGATCTGGGCCGCGGCGTCAACGCGGCCGGCCCTGAAATGCGCTGCAGCCTCGTCCAGGCGACGCGAACGCCCAGCCGCATCGCCCGGCTGGGTCGTGGGCAAAGGTACGCCGCCGCTTGTCATGGCATCGATGGTAGGCGCCCGCCCGGCGGTGCGCCAGTGCGCGAACGGCGCGCCCGTGCCGGGCGCGCCGCCTGAAGCCTCAGTGAAGGGGCCTCTAGTGGAAGCGGTACTGGAACTCGATACCGTAGGTCCGGGGCGCGATCAGGCTCGGGTTGAACGTAATCGGACCGGGTGTCAGGGGCTGTGTCGGCGCCAGCAGGAGCGAGCCGCCCGCCCCGTCGTAGCCCACCTTGTCGAAGGCGTTGTTGACGAAAGCGATGACCGAGTAGTTGTTGTTGGAACCGGACCAAGTGAGACGGAAGTCGGCTTCGTCATAGGATGGTGCGCGCGAATACGGCCGGTTGAACAGAGTGCCGTAGGTCACATCCTTCCAGACATAGGTGCCTGAGAGGGTCAGCTTCCCGGGATCGAACGTCCAGGTGTAGAGCGCATTCGCCGAGAACTTGTTCGGCGGGGCTTCGGGCAGTTGCTGGCCCTTGAGGTTCTGCACCTTCACTGCCGAGCCCTGGACGCAGCCGGTCGTGTTCGCGCCCGGCAAAACAGCCGTCGGGTCGATGGTGTCCTCGATGCAGGCGCCGGCGTCGTTCACCTTTGCGCTGAGGTGCGAGTACTGGAAGCTCAGGTCGAACGCGTCGGTCGGGCGCCAATTGCCTTCGATCTCGAAGCCGCTCACGTGGACCGACTTCAGGTTGAAGAGCTGGGCGGAGATCAGCCCTTGGGCATTCTGGACGCTCAACGGGATCTGGTCGTTCTTGTAGTCGTAGAAGAACGCTGCGGCGTTGAGCTGGAACACCCGTTCGAAGGTCCTCTTCAGCCCGATTTCGTAGGCGTCCACGGTCTCCTTGTCGGTTGAGGGGTTGGGCGCAATGGTGAAGGTCGAAAAGCCGCCGGCTTTATAGCCCCGGCTGTACTTGGCGTAGACCAAGGTGTCGTGGTCCGGTGTCCAGTCGAGGTCGGCATCGCCGGTCCAGGCCGACCAGGTTTCGTCAAGGTTGCGCTCATAATTGCCGGTCGCGGCGTTCAGGACTGCCAGGCCCGCGCCCTTGTAGGTGGTCGTGGTCGTGGCGCCGACCGCGATCGTGCTGAAATCGAGGCCAGGCGTGTTGGCGCCGAAACTGGTCGACTGAAAGCCCGGGATGGTGTCGAACTCTTCGAAACGCCACAGTTGACGCCCGTGCTTCTTGTCCTCGGTGTAGCGAAGGCCTGCGGTCAGCTTCCACTCGTCGTTGAACTTGTAGCTGCCCTGCCCGAAGCCGGCGTAGGATTCGTAGGTCAGGAACGTGTCGGAAGTCGAGATCGCGCTCGCCGGATTTGCGGGCGTCGCAATCAAGGCTCCGTTCGCGCCGATCGCAAACGGATGCGCCAACTGGGTCTGGTTCGGCATCACGCCCGCCCAGACCGGCTGCTCGTAACTTTCATGATAATAGTAGAGGCCGGCAATCCACTGGAACGGTCCGCCGCTCGTCGAGATCAGGTCAAACTCGTGGCTCTGGAATTCATCCATCTCCACAAAATGAGTCCAGTCTGGCGACGGATTGATCGCCAACGGCTGGGTGCAGCCAGCCGTGCTGAGGCCTTGGGTCGCGGCGTTCAGACCGCAGAGAAAGCCCACTGAGGGCGCGCCTGCGAGGGAATAGGTCTTCAGGCCTGCGTCGATCGATCCTGTGAAATTGAGCTGGTAGTTGAACTTCTGGTAACCGCCCAGATAGGTCAGATCGACGCTTGGGGCGTGGTAGGTCCACTGGGTCGCGAGCGATATGTCGGCGCGTTGCTTGTTCGTCGAGGGCGCCGACTGGATGAAGACGCGCGGGTCGGCGGTGCTGGGGTTGTTGCCCGGAAACTGGTTGGCGGTGAAGGCGCCTGCCGGTGTCACGCTGACGACCGCAGGCCCGGTGGCGCAGCCGGGATTGGCGGCGGCCACGCCGGCGATCCCACACAGGCCGTAGAAGCTGCTCGGCGAAAAGGTGCCGTTCAGCTGGAAGTTGGTCGGGATGGCCCCTTGCTGCGCAACCGTGTGGTAGTTGGTGTAGTAGAGGCCGCTGGAGACCATGCCCCAGGCGTCGAGATGTTCGCCGATGTTGGCGTCGAGTTGGGCTTCCCAGTACTGGGTCCGTCCGCTGTTACCCTGCGGTCCGGTGCCCCCAACGCGCTCACCGCTTGAGAGGTTCTGGAAAAAGCCGCCGTTTTCCTGGGTGTAGTTGCCGCCAACCCTGAAGCGCACGCTGTCGTTGATCGGGCCGGAGACCACGGCCTCGGCGAAACCTTTGTCATAGTTGGCGAAGCCCACGCGGCCTTCGGCGAAGAAGTCCTTGGTCGGCTTTTTGGAGACGTAGTTGATGGTGCCGCCATCGGAATTGGCGCCGTGCAGTGTGTTCTGCGGACCCCGATCGACTTCGATCGTGTCGATGAACATGTCCGAGTGCTGCAGAATAGTGGTGGCGTTCGCGCCGTCGTAGATGCCGTTGTAATAGATCGCCACGGCCGAGGCGACGGCGAGGTTGTCGGTGTTGCGGCCTACGCCGCGCAGATAGGGCCGGTTGGCGATCGCGTTGTAGTGCAGGCCAGGTGTGAAGTTGGTGAGGTCCTGGATCGACTCGATCCCGATCAGCGAACGCTGTTCGGCGCTGAAGGCGGTGACGGCCACCGGCACGTCCTGCAGCCTTTGCTCGCGACGCTCGGCCGTGACGACCAATTCCGAAACATTGGACGCCGCCGATGTGTCAGCCGGCGCAGCTGCCGGCGCTGCGTAGGCCTGAATTCCGTAAAGACTTGCGGCCGCGGCCATAGCCGTACCGGCACAGAGATAGCTCCGCTTACTCATTCCCCAGTCCTCCCATTTGCGTTCCGGCTCAGCTCTGATGGCTAAGTCCTGATGGAACAGTAGGCAGTGGTGCCTAGAGGGAGCCTAAGCCGCCGTGCTCACGCTTGGCAAGGACGTGCGTCTCAGTATGGAAATATTAGAGCAACGCTAGGGCAAGCTGGCCACAGTCGGGCCTCCGGGCCCTACGACTTGACCGCCGTCGACGGCCGGGCCGCTCCATGTGAACGGGGTCCTCCAGTCTCGGCGGAGCAGGCTAGACCTGGATCGCTGGCGATCGACTCATCGGGTTTCAGGGCCGAAATCGTCGCGGCGGCCCCCTTTACCCACCATTGCAGGCCGTAGCCCGTATAGCGGGCGCCGCTCGCCGAGACCTCCTTCGTCAGGGTGTAGGCGTGATCCTTGTAGGTGACGACCGCCGTGCTCGGGTCTGGGTAGCCCGCCACGATGACCTGTCCGTCGACGCAGCGATAGGTGGTCACTCCAGGCCGGGGATTGACCGGCCCTTCGGCGGGAAGCGCCGCAGGCTCACGTTCAGCGACGCGCCGTTCGCAGCCAGCGAGCGCCAACATCAATAGCGGCAATACGCATTTCATGCGTCGATCGTGCCGAGCGCCTCGTCAAACAGGTCAAGCATTGCCACCCAGGTCCGGCGGTCGGTTTCGGCGTGATAGGTGAACCCCGCCATGCCGAGTTCGCCGACTCCCGGGTTGGTGAAGCTGTGGCCGGCGCCGCCAAAGACGTACATCCGCCAGTCGACGCCGCCGTCAGTCATCTCCTGCTCAAAGGCGTGGCGTTGCGCGGCCGGGATGATGGGGTCGAGCGCGCCGATGCAGGTCAACACCTTGGCGCGGATGGCCTTGGCGTCCTGAGGCCGCGTCGTGCCAAGCCCGGAGTGAAAGCCCACGACCGCTTTGAGGTCGGCGCCGCTGCGGGCGAGCTCGAGCACAGTCGTGCCCCCGAAGCAGTAGCCGATCGCCGCCAGCTTGCCAGGATCGCACTCCGCTTGTCGGGCCAGGACCGCAAGTGCTTCAGCGGCCCGGGCGCGGATCGTCGCGGGCTCGGCCATGAACGCCTCAATGCGTGGCATCACCTGGCTTCGGTCAGCAAGCGGCTTGCCGTCGCCAAAGTAGTCCATGGCGAAGGCGACATAGCCCAGCTCAGCCAGCCGCCGGGCGATTTGTTTGGTGAGTTCGACAAGGCCCCCGCCCTCGGGGGCCACCAAGACGCCAGGACGCTTTCCGGTCCGCGTGTCATCAACGGCCAGGTAACCGACGAGACGCGCCCCGTCGGCATGATATTCGATGTCCTCAGTCTTCATTGGGCCCCCGAGGGAGGCGCCATCGGCGGCATTCTCGGGAAGCGCGGCAAGCCCTCGTGCATCAAGTGCCAGGGTTTGGCGGAGACTGTGTAGAGATGCAGGTTCGGGGCAAGGCTGGCGGAGTCGTCCAACGCACCTAGCTTCACCGGCAGGATCGGAGACTCCGAGCCGAGACCGGACCAGAGGGGCGTCCCGCACTCAACGCAGAATGCGCGCCCGACGTCGGCGCCGCTGTCGGCTCTGGACCTGTAGACTTTGGCCTCACCCTTGGTGACCTCAAAGGCGTCCCGGGGCACGATGGCGGAGTAGGACGGACCCCCGCCTGAAGCCTTTTGGCAGTCGAGGCAGTGGCAGACGCCCACGCCCATGGGAGGCGCGGTGATCTTGAATCGCACTTTGCCGCAGGCGCAGCCGCCAGTAATCTCGGTCATCGGCCAATCCCTCTCAGGCCACCGGTTCACGCTGCTTGGTCAGGGTGAAGTCATCGGGGTTGGGAGCAAGGGTGGCGCGCCAGTAGTCGATCAGGCCGAAGGGCCAGTTCTGACTCACACGGCCAAACTCGTTCTTGTACCAGCTGCTGACGTTTTCGGACCCCCAGGCCCAGCCGCGATTGGCCTCGTCAACGCGGATGTTGAACGTGTCATGGACATCGGGCTTCGGCTCCATGGCCTTGGCGCCCGTCTCCGCCAGCAGCCGGATGGCGCCGACGATGTAACGCACCGCACACTCAGAGAAGAAGATGATCGAGCCGTTCACGACGATGTTGGTGTTGGGCCCATAGATCATGAAGAAGTTCGGGAACCCCGGAACGGTCATGCCGAGATAGGCGCGCGCATCCCCCGCCCAGGTCTGGTGCAGATCCCGCCCTCCGCGCCCCGCGACCTTCAGGCCGGACAAGAACTTCGAGGCGGTGAAGCCTGTGCCGTAGATCAGCACATCCACTTCATGCTCCACGCCATCGGCGGTGACGACGCCCTTGGGCGTAATCTTGGTGATGGACTGGGTGATGAGTTCAACATTCGGCCGCTTCAGCGCGCCGATCCAGACGCCGTTGTCCAGAACCGCCCGTTTGCCGCCCACCGGGTAGGTCGGGACGACGTGGGGGAGCAGGTCGGGGCGATCTTCAACCTGTGCGGCGAGCGCGCCGGCCGCCATCTCCCGCAGCATCAGGTTCGCCTCGCCCACCGCGACCGGCGGCCCGTCCCAGCCCTCGTCGGCCTTGACCATCGGCAGGAAGCCCTCGGTGGTCATCCAGAAGAGCCAGAAGCGGTACCACTTGTCATAGTATGGAACGTGCTCGAGCAGCCATTTCACGCCCTCCGGCACATCCTCATGATAGTGCGGCACGGGTAGCCCCCAAGGCGGGGTCCGCTGGAAGACCTTGAGGTTCGCCACCTTCGGCGCGATTTCCGGGACGAACTGATAGGCGGAGGCGCCGGTGCCAATCACGGCCACGCGCTTGCCTGACAGATCCACGTCGTGGCGCCACTCGGCCGAATGGAAAGCCGGGCCCTCGAAGGTTCCGACACCCTCGATCTGTGGAATGCGCGGCTTGTTGAGCTGGCCCACCGCGGTGATGACCGCATTGGCCTCGACGATCTCGGTCCGCCCGTCCTTGCCGCGCAGCTCCACGCGCCAGAGCGAGCGGACTTCGTCCCACGTCAAGGTTTCGGCGCGCGTTTCGAATCGGATGTGCTTCTTCAGATCATATTTTGCAGCTACACCACGGAAATATTTCAGCAATTCTGGTTGCGGCGAGAAGTGCTGAGGCCACGCGTGGTTGGGCTCGAATGAGTAGCTGTACATGTGGTTGGAGTTATCGACCCGACACCCCGGGTAGGTGTTCACCAGCCAGGTCCCACCCACATCAGGATTGGACTCCACGATCTCGAACGGCACGCCAGCCTGTGACAGGCGTACGCCCGTCAGGATTCCGGACATGCCCGCGCCGATCACCAGCACCTTCAGCTGGCGCGCCGCGGCCTTGAGCTGCGGCTGCTCGAACTGCGGGTCCTTGCTGCTCTTGCCGGAGATCGCCAGTTCATCGATCAGGAAATCGGCATAGGTCTCCGGGATCGGCGCGCCGGCTACGAAGTCGATCATCCGGCGAAGTGTCGGAATGTCGGGACTCGCTGTTTTCACCGAGCCGCCTGAGAGGAAGGACTCGATGGCCGCCTTGGCCCGGCGTCGGATATCGGCCATCACGTCTTCCGGCAGCCCGGGGTCGCCTCGCGAAATCGGCGTGTAGGTCGGCGTCCATTCCGGCTTCAGCCAACTGGCGTCGCCTGTCATGTGCACCATAGCCGCAACCAGGGCCGGCAAGTGTGCGGCCTCGAGGGCTTCGTCGAGGTCGATGTCGGCGGCGTCGCCCATGGTCGTTTCCCGGTGTGTTATCGTTGTTCAGCACCATGACTCCGCGCGACGGCGGCTGTCATCCTGAAAGCCACCTTCGCTGGACGCCTATCGCTGCTGCACACGAATGCGGGCCATCACCTCAGTCGGGATCTCCATCCCGGATGCGGCGAGATTCTCGGCCAGATGCGCCAGGCGCGTGGTGCCGATTACGGCGCAGGAGACGTCGCGACTGGCAAGGACGTAGGCCAGGGCGGCTTGCGGACCGGTCATTCCGGCCAGATGGTTGAGGAACTTGAAACGGGCGCCCTCCCGAACTTCGCGCGGATGCCGAATGAGGCCGCGGGCGGCATACCATAGGTCTTGTGGGCCACGCAGGCTGGCGACCTTGAGGCCCGTATGCCCCATGGCCATAGCCATGCCCGCCAGGACCCCCTTCCCGGCCGCCGCGGCTCGCTCGATCAGCGGTTCGCGCTCGGGCCGCAGCACGTTGTAGTCGACCATCACCGCGTCGAGCTCCGGTAGGCCGATGGCATGCTCGATGACGGCCGGATCGAAGCTATTGACGCCCAGCGCGCGCACAAGTCCCCTCGCCTTCAGGCCGCTCAGCGCCGCGCGCAACTCGTCGGTCAGCTCGGCGATGGCAGGGCCATGAAGCTGCAACAGGCCAAGCTCGCTCAAACCCAGGTTGCGCAGGCTCCGCTCGGCGCTGGCGACGACCGCGGCTGGTGAGAAGTCCCGGCCGACCTTGCCCCCATCGGCGATGGTGCCGGCCTTGGTGGCCACGACCAGCTTCGAGATGTCTTTCCCCTTGAGCGCCCGACCAAGCCTTGGCTCGGCCTGGCCGGCGGAATAGCTGGAGCCGGTGTCGAAGAAGGTCACTCCGCCATCGAGAGCGGCATGCACCAGGCCGATCGCCTTGGCCTCCGGAAACTGTGGCTTGCCCCACCAGCTCGCCGCCCCCAAGCCAATCTCGGAGACGCTCGAGCCCGACTGACCAAGCGGGCGATAGAGCATGGGCGGCTACGGGAATTCGGCGGCGTCGGCGGCCACGAAGTCGGGCTCCTGCACCTTTCCGGCCAACACGCTGCCGAACAACATGCGGACAAAGAAGAACACCACGCCAGCGCCGGTCACCAGGGCTGCATGCATCAGCCAAAATTGCGTGGGTGGCATCTTGTCGAGCAACCCGCCCAGCCAGCCCACTGCGAGGTTCGCGGCGAAGAGGTGGAGGTAGTAGATGCCGACGATCGTCCCGGCGAGCGCGGCGGGCGCTGCGCGCACAAAAAGCGCCAGGCCGACGGGCAGCACGTTGGCGAAGCCGATGTCATTCAGCAGGTGGAACGCAAGCAGCCAGCCCATCGAGACCTTTTGGCCCGTGCTGGCGGCGAGCGCCGAACCCAGGGCCAGGCAAGCGACGCCGGCGCCGCTGAACAGGCAGCCGATGACGATCTTGCCTAGTTCGTCGGGTTCCTTGAAACGGGTTTTCCAGATCCGCCAGAACACCACCATCGCGGCCAGGGTCGCGACGGAGACAATGGAATCCACCGAGACCAGCCACGTGGTCAGGATCGGTTGGCCGAACAGCGTCCGATCGACGCTCTTGTCGGCCCAGATCAGGTAGGCGTTGAAGATCTGGTTGTTGCCGACGATCGAGGCGGCCAGGACCGGCAGAAGACCGACTAAGAGGATCATCGAGCGCCATTCCTGAGCCGTGAGCGGAACGCGCGCGAGCTTCTGCTGCTTCTTTCTGATCGGCGGGTCGGGCGGAAGATATTTGCGGCCGCTGAGGTAGATCACCAGCGAGATCAGCATGCCGACGCCGGCTGCGCCGAAGCCGTAGTGCCACGCCACCTTTTCTCCCAGCGTCCCGGTGATCAACGGGGCCACGATCACGCCGGCGTTGATACCCAGGTAGAAAATCTGGAAGGCGTCCGCGCGTCGCAGGTCGTCGGGCCGATAGAGCGAGCCGACCTGGGTGGCTATGTTTCCCTTAAAGCACCCGGAGCCCACCATCAGGCAGAGGAGCGCGATCAGGAAGGAAGCGTCGAAGGCCATGAGGAAGTGGCCGAGCGCCATGAGGCACGCGCCCAGGATGATGGTGCGGGTTCGACCCAACCAGCCATCGGCTATCAGTCCGCCCAGGCTGGGCGTCAAATAGACCAGTGCGGTGTAGAGCCCAAAGATCGCCGAAGCTATCGCCACGATCGTCATCGGCTGACCGCGCGACAGGATCGCGTGGAGCTGGGGAAACCCAAGGATGTTTTCGACATGCCCGGGCAACAGCAGCTGCTTGGTCAGATAGAGAACGAGGAGCGTCTGCATGCCGTAGTAGGAGAAGCGCTCCCAGGCTTCGGTGAAGGCCAGGAACGCCAGCCCCTTGGGATGGCCCATGAACCAACGGTCGTTGGCGTCGACGGCGGCGGCGGTCATGGAATCCTCCCCAGGGCCCGCAGGTTAGGCACGAAACTCCAGCTCTTTGAAAGCTGTGAGAGGTTTAGTGCGTAAGCCCCTTCATCTCCCGGTCAAGTATGCCGTTGATCGCGGCCCACGCGCGCGTCGTGGGAATCACCAGGTCGAAGTGGCCGGCGTCCGGTAGGACGACCACCTCAGCAGCATCGCCCGCCTTGCGCGCCTTTTCCGCGTAGTCCCTGCCGATGTAAGGCGGCAAGACGTGATCGTAGACGCCGTGGACCAGCACCACCTTTACCCCGATTGGCAGCAATTCGGCCGGTGAGGTGTCAACGAACGGGGCCTTGCGGCGCTTCGTGCCCACGAGGCGCTCGATGGTGTCGGCGCCGCAGGGTAGCGCGAACGCCGGGCCCTGGCCCTCCAGGTCGCCGATCCCGCCCAGGCTGATCACCGCAGCGATCCGGAGGGGCTTGGCGGTGCGCAACGGACTTCCTGTGGGCAGCTTCGCGCGGCTGGCGGCCCATAGCGCGAGATGGCCGCCAGCCGAGTGGCCGACAGCTACGACGCGGCGCAAGTCGAGGTCGCGCTTGGGCGCCTCGACGTACAACCGGTCGACGGCTGTGGCGACGTCCTCGAAGGTCCCGGGGTAGCCGGCCCCAGGCTCGCCCAGCTTTCGGTATTCCACGTTCCAGACCGCATAACCGCGCGCGGCCAGGTCGGCCGCGATGGCGCTGGTCTGCGCGAAGCCCTCCAGGTGCTTCTGGAAGCAGCCGCCGTGCAACAGCACGACGACAGGATGGAGACCTCCGCCTTTGGGAAGGAACAGCTCAACGACCTGCGAGGGCGCGGAGCCGTAATGGATCGTCGCATCCGCCTCGTGGCGCGGCTGCTTCATGTAGTCGTCGAGCGACGCCGGTTCGGCGTGGCCGGCGCTACCAGCCTTCAGCATCACCACCCCCCCTACAGGCCGCTAGCCCACTCTCGGCGCAAGCGCCCTTTCCCTCTGGCGCTGGCCAACTTCGCCCAGTCGGCTCGCCGGGTCCGGGCCGGACACCGTGAGTATGATGGTGAGCGCAGTCAGGCTACAACTCGTCTCCGCATTTTGAGCCACGCTGTTGGCAATCCGGCCTGGGCGCCGCTGAATTTACGTGCGCCCCTTGGCCTTCGATGGCCTGGTGCGCCATCAAGGCGAACGCCCCGTACATCCCGATCGTCGAGACCGCGTAAGCGATCGCCGCGCCCGTCGCACCGAAGCGGGGGACGAGCAGCAGCAGGAGCAACACCTGCGCCGCCGCCCCGCAGGCGACGGTCACGAAAGTCGCCCGGTTGCGCCGGCTGAACTTGAGGTAGGTCGGCGACAGCGCGAACAGCATCGAGACCGCGGTCGCCACGGCCAGGATGCGCAATGGCGCTGTTCCGTCCGCCACGAACTCTGGACGGAAGAGCGCGAGCAGCGGCCGGGTCCAGATGAAGGCCGCCAGGATGAAGACGGCGATGACCGGCGCGAGCCACCACAGGCGCTGGCGTCTCAGCGTGATGACGGCGTCGAACTCCCGTCGTTCGAGCAGGATGGACAGGCGCCGGGCGTAGGCGCGGTTGGTGGCGGTCACCAGGACCAGCGCCAGGCTCGCCGTCGCCATCGCCGCAGCATAGGCTCCCACCGCAGCCGAAGACGGCTGCAGGCGGTCCAGCGAGATCACCCCGGCCTGCGCCATCAGCCCAAGCGCGATCCGGTAGACCCAGAAGGGCCTCGCCTCGGCCGCCCAACGTGCCCCTTCGGCGAGCGGCGGCGCGCTCCAGACCTGCGCGGGGAGAGCGCGCCGCAGTTCGGCGGCCAGCAAGGCGAGCGCGGATACCCAGCCGACGCCCCAGCAGGCCGCGGCGACGGCGCCGGTGAGCGGAAGAGTAATGGCGCTGGCCAGACCGAACGCCGCCAAGGTGACCGCCGGCGCGGCCGCTCGAAAGGCCACGGCCGCACGGATTTCGCGTCCCGCCGCGCTCAAGGTCTCGAAGGCGAAGTGGACAAGGGCGCCGATGGGTGTGACCAGGCAGCTGGCCAGAACGGCCAGGCGGACGCCAGGCGGGATCGACGGCAACCTGCCGGCCAGGGCGGCCACGATCACGCCGGCAAGCAGCGCCCCCCAAAGCGTCCGGCGAAATCCGAAGCGCACAAACCCGCGCGCTCGCGGCCAGTCTTCGCGCTCGATGAGCACCGGCAGAAGCCGCAGCCCGTACTTCTCCAGGCCCTGCGGCGCGACGTTGGCCATGAGGATGAAGGCCGATGCCGCGACCGCATAGGCCTCGAACTCGGCGACGCCCAGGCGTCGCGCCAGGACGACGGACAGGACGTAGGCGATCGCCTGTCCCGCGACAGCAAGAACCGCCAGCAATTCAGGCCGATCCCGCCAGCTCAATATCGCGTCTCCCTTCAGAGGCGATCCGGGTTTCACCCGGCTTCAACGCGCGCGACTGCGGGCCACTATCCGCCCGCGACCTTCACTGGATCACAGGTGAGGAATGTCTACGAGCCGCCGAGAGGTCATCCAGGGCGCCGGGGCCCTCGCTACCGGCGCCGGCCTGGCGATTAATTTCACGTCAGCGGCCCAAGCACAGCCCGGCGCGGCCTTCGACATCAACAGCGTCTTTGCCACATTCATGCGCGATCTTGGCGGCGGACCGGCCGATGGCGGTGGCTCCGTGACCTTCACCGGCCAGGACCCCATCGTGCGCAGCCACTTCCGTATCGGCGCCTGTATGGCGGTGCCGGCGATGGCCGCGGCGGTTGGCGCGGCGGCGGTCTGGCGCGAGCGCACAGGCCAGGGCCAGGACGCTCGGGTCGATCTGCGTGAGGCGGTTTACAACACCATGCCGTTGATCGCGCTGATCATGATGAAGAAAAGGGCGCTCGGCCTCTTCGACGCCGAGGACCCGATCCCCGAAAGCTTCACCTTCAAGCCGACGGTCAATGGGCTGCTGCCCCAGGCGCCACTGCTCTGGGGCAATCCGCTGTCGTTCGCGAGCTTCCAGACCAAGGATGCGCGCTGGGTGACGCCCACCGGGCTCTACCCGCAACACCTCAACGGCTTCCTGAACATCGTAAAGGCCAGTCCCAGCAAGGAGGCGATCACCGCGGCGATCAAGACCTGGAACGCCGCCGACCTAGACGAGGCGGTCGCCAAGGCGGGGATGGTGATGGGCGTGCACCGCACCGCGGCGGAGTGGGCGCAGCAGCCAGAGGGCATGCATCTGGCCACGCGGCCAGTGATCGATATCGTCAAGATCGGCGACGGGCCGCCGGTTCCCTTCAAGCCCCAGCCCTCTCAGCCACTGTCTGGGGTGAAGGTGCTCTCGCTGACGCATGTGATCGCCGGCAGCACCGCGGCCAGGACACTGGCGGAGAATGGCGCGGACGTCTTACACATCGCGCGCGATCAGGCCTTCGAGCACGAGGCGATCGTGATCGATGTCAACGTGGGCATGAGGTCGAGCTTCGTCGACCTGCGCAATCCGGCCCAGAAGCAGAACTTCGAGGCCGTTCTGCTGCCCCAGGCCGACGTTTTCATCGAGGGGTTCCGCGGCCGATCGATGGAGCGGCTGGGCTTCGGGGTCGAACAGGTCGCCGCGCGGCGACCTGGGATCATCTACTGCTCGGTCCGATGCTACAGCTGGGACGGGCCATGGAAGGACCGCGCCGGGTTCGATATGGAGGCGCTCACCGTTTCCGGCTTCACCCTGGCTGAGGGCGCGGGTCAGCGCCCGCGTTTCCCGCCGACCATGGTTCTGAACGACTACATCGCCGGCTATCTGGGAGCGGCGGGGATCATCTCGGCGCTGCGGCGACGGGCGCGGGAGGGCGGCAGCTATCATGTGCGGATCAGCCTGACGCGCGCGGCGATGTGGTTCGCCAGCCTCGGGCGGTTTCCGGACACGAACTTCGACGCCACCTTGCCGGATCATCAAATGATCGATCCCGAGACGCTCCAGGCGCAGACCCCGTATGGCGAGGTGCGTCGGCTGGCTCCGCAGGTGAAGCTCTCGAAAACTCCTGGCCGATGGCGCAGCCCGCTCGTCGCCGTGCGCGGCGGCGATCGGCAGAGCTGGGAGGCTTGAGGCGGATGTCCAGGCTCCAGCTTCGCATCGCCTCCGCGCTGCTCGCGTTGCTAGGCGCGCCAGTGGCCCGGGCGGCAGGGCCTCCGGTTGCCCAGGCCCTTGCCCCACCCGACAGCGCGCCGGAGAGCGCCACGCAGCCCAGCGTTCAGGCGGCCGAGCCAAAGGTCCCTGCGGGAGGCCGAGCCGACCTCTTGGACACCACCTTATCGGTCGAGGGTGATCTGGCCGACAGCGACGCGCCACGGAGTTCCTGGCTGCGGCGCGACACCGCGCTGGCGCCTTGGTTCGCCTGGAAGCAGGGGCTGCAGCAGAGCACGGGCCTGGGGGTCGGTGGCTCTTGGGGGCTGTTATGGCAGAACTATTCCAGCAGCCAGTTCGGCGCACGTGACGCGGTCGGCAGCAAGGTGACCATCAATCTGTCCTATGGCATCGCCAACCGCGGCGAACCGAACGCGCTAACCTTCGACATGGCCGTCGAAGATCGCCGACCGGCGGGCACCGACCGGGCGCCGCTGCAGGCCGGCATCGCCGCCGGCTCGGCGGTGCCGACGGCCGCCACCTGGGGCGAGTTCGACCTCGGCGTCACTCAGGCCTACATCCGCCAGAACCTCGCCGACAACCATTTCCAGTACGCAGTCGGCAAGCTGTTCGCGCCCAACTTCGTCGACGCCTATCCATTCTTCGACGACAACCGGCAGTTCCTCAGCCTGGCGTTCTCGACAAGCCCGACCATCGCCGTCCCCCTGCGCGGTTTCGGCCTGGTCGGCGCCGCCTTCCCGACCGACGGCGGGCTCTACCTGAAGGGCGGGATGTTCACCGCGCTCAGCGACGATACCGGCTGGACGGTCGACAACTTCTTCAACAAAGACGAGCACTTCTACTTCTTCGAAACCGGCTGGAGCGGGCTGGCCGGCATGGGCGTGCCGATCCAGGGCCGCGGGCCAACCGATCGCGACAACTTCCACATTACGACCTGGTACCGCGACCCGTTGAGCGACGGCAGCCCGCGGGCCTACGGCGTGGCGGCCAACGCCAACTTCATGATCGGCGAGAACAACATGTGGTTCTTGCGCGGGGGCTGGTCTGAGGGCTGGCTCGCCAATTGGGCGTTGAGCGGCGGGCTTGGCCACCGGCCGGCAAACCATCCGTCAGACCTCTTCGGGGTCGCGTTCGGCTGGGTCGAGCCATCCAACAAGCTGCTCGATCCGCAATACACTGGGGAGCTCTTCTATCGCTTCCACGTCACCCAGAACCTGGCCTTTACGCCGGACTTCCAGATCATCTTCAATCCATCGCTGGCGCCGACCCGGGGCAATATCATCGTCCTCAGCATGCGCGGCCGCGTGACCTTCTAACGTCGCGGGCGGGTCGCCTCAGGATGAGATGGCTGCGGACAGTCATCCGCTGATTTCGCTCCACATTTTCCACGAGTTAATCACTGACTCGTGCTTGGGAGCTTCCGGAGTTGTGATGGCTGCCCGCGCGCTGTCGCGTCCGGTGCGCCGCCACAGTCGGGCGCTTCGCCAATTCCGAGGCGGGGCATGTCGCGGCAAGTGCGCCCATGGACGTTGCGATTGGGGCATCCGCCATCGACCGGCGTCACCGGCCCCGCCCTGGGTGGACTTCACGAAAACTGGGCGCTTTGTGGGGCGGCGGAATTTGCCGTTCTAGCGCCGTTCTACGTGGAGTCTGGAGGGACGCCGGCCTGGCGTGGCCGTTATAACCTCCAGATTTACCTGAGAGATTTGGTGGGCGGCGAGGGATTCGAACCCCCGACCCTCTCGGTGTAAACGAGATGCTCTAACCAACTGAGCTAGCCGCCCTCCAAGCTTTTGGGTTCTAGACCAGGTGGAACGCCGCAAGAAGCACCCAAACACCGATCAGGGCGAAGATCGACGCGGCCGCGATCCGCACAAACTTGAGCGGTACGATCTTAGTGGCCGCCTCCCCCAGCAAGACGGCGGGCACATCGGCGATCATCATGCCGAGCGTCGTGCCCAGGGCGACCAACAGGATCTGATGATAGCGCGCGGCCAGAAGTGAGGTCGCGATCTGCGTCTTGTCGCCGATTTCCACCAGGAAGAAGGTGATCAGCGTCGTCAGGAAGATGCCGCCTCGGCCGACCGCCTTCAGTTCATCATCCATCTTATCGGGGATCAGCGCCCAGCCGGCCATGGCGATGAAGGAGACACCGACAACAACGCGGAAGACCTGGCCGGAAAGCCAGGCCGAGACGTAGTAGCCGATGCTCGCGGCAAGCAGGTGATTGAGCACGGTCGCACACAGGATCCCCAGGATGATCGGCACGGGCTTGCGGAACTTAGCCGCCAGCACAATCGCCAGGAGCTGGGTCTTGTCGCCGATCTCGCCGATCGCGACGACGGCCGTGGAGGTGAAGAACGGTTCGAGGATCAAGGACTGACTTCCAGGGCGCGAGACATACGACGACGCGGACCTCCGCCGGCCCAAGAGCCGGAGGTCGCATCGTCGGTCTCACCAATCCGGACCCGATCAGGCCCGCCGTCCGCGCCATGCGCTCCATCGCAAGATGTAGACGCAAGTCTGTTGACGCGGACTTCGCTGAAGCGAACGGCTACTCCCCGAAGACGCAGGTTCCTAGCGCGCGGCCCGGTTGCGAGGCAACGAAAAAGGCGGTCGGCGCGCGCTCGCCGCCTTTTTGCGAGCGATAGGCCGCAGATCAGTTGTTCAACGCGTCTTTGAGCGCATCGCCCACGCGGAAGCGGCAGGTCTGCGAGGCCTTGCGCTTCACCATCTCCCCGGTCCGCGGATTACGCGCCGTCCCCGCCGGTCGTTTGATCGGAACGAAACTCCCGAACCCCACCAGCCGGACTTCCCTGCCGGCTTTCAGCGAACTCGCGACCGAAGCAATGAAGGCGTCCAGCGCCTCCTTGGCCTGCGCCTTGTTCAAGCCCGCCTTGTCGGCCATTTCCGCGACGAGTTCGGCCTTCGTCATGTGCGTTCTCCCAGCCCCAGCTCTTGTGTGTACTCGGGAGGGGTCCCCGGCGCCCCTCACCTCTTGCCGATTAACGCCCGTCCAAGCGGCACCGTCAAACGAGAGCGGCGCGGGAATCATCCCGCGCCGCCCAATGACACAAGAATTGATCGGACTTAGTGCGTGAGCACCGCCTCCAGATCGCCGTCGTCAGGGACCGAGACGGCCGGCGCGTCAGCCTCCGACCACTCGATGGCCACCGGCGCGCGCGTGAGCGCATGAGCCAGCACCTCATCCATCGTGGAGATCGGGATGATCTTCATCTCGGACTTCACGTTGTCCGGGATGTCAGCCAGGTCCTTCTCGTTCTCCTGCGGGATCAGCACGGTTTTGACGCCGGACCGCAGCGCAGCGAGCAGCTTCTCCTTCAAGCCGCCGATCGCTGTGACCCGCCCGCGCAAGGTGACCTCGCCGGTCATGGCGATGTCCTTCTTGATCGGGATGCCCGTCAGCACCGAGACGATGGCTGTCGCCATGGCCGCGCCCGCCGAAGGTCCGTCCTTGGGGGTGGCTCCGTCCGGCACGTGAATGTGGACGTCGGTCCGCTCGAAGCTCGGCGGCTCGATGCCGAACTTGGTGGCCCGGCTGCGCACATAGCTGTTCGCCGCCGAAATCGACTCCTTCATGACGTCCTTCAAGTTGCCGGTCACCGTCATGCGGCCCTTGCCGGGCATCTTGACCGCTTCAATGGTCAGGATGTCGCCGCCAAAGTCGGTGTAGGCCAAGCCAGTGATGATCCCGACCTGGTCTTCGGTGTCCATCTCGCCGTACTTGTACTTCCGCACGCCCGCGTACTTGGCCAGGCGCTCGTCATCGATGGTGATCGACAGCACGTTCTCACGCGCGAGGTCGCGCACCGTCTTGCGGGCCAGGTTGCCGAGTTCCCGCTCAAGCGAACGCACGCCGCTTTCGCGCGTGTAGTAGCGGATCAGGTCGCGCACCGCCTGGTCGGGGACGATGAACTCCTCCGGCTTAAGCCCATGGTCCTTGGTCAGCTTGGCCAGGATGTGCCGCTTGGCGATCTCCACTTTCTCGTCCTCGGTGTAACCGGGGATGCGGATGATCTCCATGCGGTCCAGCAGCGGCTGGGGCATGTTCAGGCTGTTGGCCGTGGTGACGAACATCACCGGAGACAGGTCGTAGTCGACCTCCAGGTAGTGGTCGTTGAAGGTCGAGTTCTGCGCCGGATCCAGCACCTCGAGCAGCGCCGAAGACGGGTCGCCCCGCCAGTCCGAACCCATCTTGTCGATCTCGTCCAGGAGGAAGAAAGCGTTGGTCGACTTGGCCTTCTTCATCGACTGGATGATCTTGCCGGGCATCGAGCCGATGTAGGTCCGCCGGTGACCGCGGATCTCGGCCTCGTCACGAACGCCGCCCAATGAGACCCGCACGAACTCGCGGCCCGTCGCCTTGGCGATCGAGCGGCCCAGGGAGGTCTTGCCGACCCCGGGCGGGCCCACGAGGCAGAGAATCGGGCCCTTGAGCGAACCCACGCGGCTTTGAACCGCCAGGTACTCCAAGATCCGTTCCTTGACCTTCTCCAGGCCGTAGTGGTCGCCTTCGAGGATGTCCTCGGCCTTCTGCAGGTCGATAGGCTTGATCTTGGCTTTGCCCCACGGGATCGATAGCAGCCAGTCGAGGTAATTCCGCACGACGGTGGATTCCGCCGACATCGGACTCATGTTGCGTAGCTTCTTGAGCTCACTCTCGGCCTTGGCGCGGGCTTCCTTGGAAAGCTTGACCTTCTTGATGCGCTTCTCAAGCTCCAGGAGCTCATCGCGCTGGTCGTCCTGCTCGCCCAGCTCGCGCTGGATCGCCTTCATCTGCTCGTTCAGATAGTACTCGCGCTGGGTCTTCTCCATCTGGCGCTTGACGCGCGAGCGGATCTTCTTCTCGACCTGCAGGACGCTGATCTCGCCCTCCATCAGGGCGTAGACCTTCTCCAGACGCTTCACGACGTTGAAGATCTCGAGCAGGGCCTGCTTGTGGGCGATCTTCACCGACAGGTGCCCGGCGATGCTGTCCGCCAGCTTGCCCGGTTCGGCGATCTGGGGGATCGACGCCAGGGCCTCCGGCGGGACCTTCTTGTTGAGCTTGATGTAGTTCTCGAACTGCTCGACCACGGCGCGCGACAGGGCCTCGGCCTCGTGAGCCTGGCCGCCCTCCTCGTCCACGGTCTCGACCTGGGCCTGGTAGAACTCGGCCTGGTCGGTGAAGTTCAGGATCCGGCCGCGCGACTTGCCTTCGACCAGCACCTTGACGGTGCCGTCGGGCAGCTTGAGCAGCTGAAGAACCGTGGCGATGACGCCGATATCGTAGATGGCGCTGGGCGCCGGATCGTCGTCGGACGAGTTCTTCTGGGTCGCCAGCAGGATCTGCTTGTCGGTCTTCATCACCTCTTCGAGGGCGCGCACGGATTTGTCGCGGCCCACGAACAGCGGGACGACCATGTGCGGGAACACAACGATGTCCCGCAGAGGCAGCACTGGCAGGATTTTGATCTCAGACATGATGCACTCCAAAGGGCCGCGCATTGGCTTGCGCTGACCCGCCCGGACGGCTTGTCCGGCGAACGACGCCGGAAGACCGCCTGGACCCGCCCGGTTGGGCGGCCATTCGGTCCCTAATGTGGCGCGCGATTGCAAACGTGCAAGCGGCGCGGCCGTTCGATCCCCAGGAACCTACTCGCGGCGCCTGGCCGGCGGCCAGGACTCCCCCAAGCAAAAACCCCGGGCCATGCCGGGGTTCCGCCAGAATTCAGCTCTGCAACACCGGTCCTCAGCTCGCCTGGGCCGGGCCCTTGTCGCCGCGGCGCTCGGCGTAGATCAGCAGAGGCTGGGCGCGGCCTTCGATGACCTCGCCGTTGACCACCACTTCTTCCACGCCCTGGTAGGTCGGCAGCTCGAACATGGTTTCGA
>NZ_DASXNL010000175.1:0-13477 GCF_036495085.1 Phenylobacterium sp.
CCCGATTCCTAAGAACGGCCCCGCTGAGAAAGAAAACGCACAAAAGCCGGAAACGGCGCGCAACGCGAGCCTGGTGCAGGCATAGATCGGCGAAGGTTCCGGCTGTTCTTGGCGTCTCACGTCGCCAGGCTCCGCCCAGGCCGTCTGGACGCCGCCTCGCCGAACGGGTCGCTTGCGCTGAACGGCCGCGCCCCCAGTAACTGCGCATGTTTCTCCAGCACCGAGCCATAGCACTCGCACGTCCTGGCCTTCAGCGCTGGTCGATCGAGGATGTCGATCTGCCCTCTCACATAGCGAATTGTGCCGGCCGCCTGAAGGTGGCGGGCGACGCTGGTGACTGTGGTCCGCTGCACGCCCAGCATGAATCCCAGGAACTCCTGGGTCAACGCGAGACGGTCGCTGCGCGTGCGATCCTGAGTCATCAGCAGCCAACGGCAAAGGCGGGCCTCCACCGAGTGAATCGCGTTGCAGGCGACGGACTGCTGAACCTGCGCGGCGTTGGCTTGCGCGTGTCTGATGATCAGGCCCGTCATGGCCGTGCTGAGCGCCGCCGCGGCCCCCAACCGTGTGCTCGGCATCGTGATGCAGGGCCCGGGAACCTGGGCGATCACCCGATCGATAGCCGCTGCGGATCCGAGCGCGTTGAGCAGGCCATAGGCGCTTTCGTGGCCGATCGTACACGCCTCGACATCATGGCCATCGACCATGATGGTGATGACGGACAGGATCGCCGTCACCGGGAACCAGACACAATCGACGTCGGATCCTGGCAGGCAAAGCACGGCATTGCGCTCAAGATAACTATGCGCCAGGTAGGGCTTGAGCAGGTTGAAGTTCTCTACGGACAAGCTATCGAGAAAGTGATTACCGGTAATACCGTGAGCAAATTCCATGGTGCTGTCGCTTCTGGGCTGCCGCGCGCGTCCTAACCGGAATCATATATTTTGCGAAATTTGGGTCGACACCGGTTGGCTATAAGGGGTCTCCGCGTCAACGTCTGTCGGATCGACGACATATGGTGTCGCCCGTCCGCGAGATCCGCGCCTATCGTGAGGCTCAAAATTGCGAGAACCGACGTTTTTGATAGGGTATGAGTCTTCCGCCCGACAGACCTGCGAGGGCTGCGGCACGGTACGACGCCAACTTGTCCGTGGTGATGGTCTCGGGATGGATCGCCTGGTTCCTGAGCAGCCGGCGCAGCAATTTCAGCGCCGCATGTTTGTTCCTGCGCTTCTGGACCAGGACGTTCTGCACCTCGCCCATAGGAACATCCGGCGCCCGCCGATCTTTACAACCATCTCATCCGCGGCGGCCGGTCGGTGATGCGGGCGGGCGCGAAGCTATCAAACCGCGCAGAACCCGGCCGCCGACCGAGGCACGGGCGATCAGACCGCGCGTAGGGATCTAACCGGCCGTATTGAGCGCCGAGGCGCGGCCCTCATTGCGCCAAACTGGAGACCAGTTGCCGTTGGACTGACAGCACCCGCGTTGTCGATCAAGGGCGGCGCCGTGCACCTGTCCTGGAACATCGCGCATGGTGAAGACGGCTCGCGCCCGGATGACGCTGCTTTGGCGGGAATTCGGCGGCCCGTGCGTCATCCCACCCGAGCGACAAGGCTTCGGAACGCGGCTGATCACGCCGCTTCGGTCCGGAGAGCGCGGGGAAGACGCGTCTCGACTATCAGCCGGACGGCGTGATCTGCCTAATCGAAGTGAAATTGACCGGCGCGTCGGGAGACACCCTCATGCCGGTTTCGGGCGGTCCGATTTTGTCGGACCAGCGCCGCCGGCAAGCCGCAGGGCGCCTCGGCTGGCGGCCCGGGAACGGTCGCAAACCTGCGCCGTTATCGCCGCGAGGATGACGGGATGCGGCACGTTCGTTTCCATCTGCTGGATCGCCTTGGGCGCGTCCTGGGCGCCGTTGCCCCGGGCCCGCGCGCCGCCCGGGTCGTTGGGCGCATCCCGCCGGGATCTCGAAGCCGGAGCGCGCCCGGCGCGCGGGGGCGCGCCTGGGCGCCCGGGATCCCCCTCGCCTTTGCATCGCCTGACCGAAGGAGCACCTCATGGCCTCAACACCCGCGAAATCGTCTGGCGCGCGCAAGGCCCGCTCGGGGCGCAAGCGACGCACGGGCCGCCGCGACCCGCTGGCCGTCAGCCTGCTGAAGAAGGACCACCGCGAGGTCGAGGGCTGGTTCGACGAATACGAGCAGCTCGAGAACGACCGCGAGAAGCGGGAGCTCTTCAACAAGATCGCGCTGGCCCTGAAGGTCCACACGACCATCGAGGAGGAGATCTTCTATCCGGAAGAGCGCGGCGACGTCGAAGAAGACATGCTCGACGAGGCCTATGTGGAGCACGACGGCGCCAAGAAGTTGATCGCCGAGATCGAGGTGATGAAGCCCGCCGACGAGTTCTACGACGCCAAGGTCAAGGTGCTCGGCGAGTACATCAAGCATCACGTGAAGGAAGAAGAGCAACCCGGCGGCACCTTCTCCCAGGCCAAGAGGGGCGATGAGGATCTCGACGCTATGGGCGAGCGCCTGAAGGCCCGCAAGGCGGAGCTGATGGCGCAGATGGGCGGCCCGAAAGCAAATTGATCGAGGCGGGGCGGCGCAGGTTCCGCGCGGGCGTGGAGCTCGGGCGGGCCGCGGCGCCCGGGATGTCAGCGAGTTGAGCGATATGTCGAAGCCGATAAGTCCGCCGTCGGCCACGGGCCGCGGCGAGCGGGAGCTTCCCGCCTATGTGAGCAATGGATTGATCGGCTTGCGCGTGCCGAGCCTGGGGATCCTCAGCGGCATGGCGCTGCTGAACGGATTCGCGGGCGAGCACCCCGAACGCCATATCGAGAGCGCGGCTGTCGTGCCCTATCCGCTGTTCGCCGATCTGGCGGTGGATGGGGTCTGGCTTTCCGACGCGCCGCACCAGGCCTTCGACCTGGAGCAGGTTTACGACTTCGCGACCGGGGAGCTCACCAGCCGGTTCAAGTTCCGGGCTTCAGGCCGGGTGCTGGTCTGCGATACCGTGGTGTTCGCGAGCCGCGAGGACCCGACCCTCGTCTGCCAAGAACTCACGGTGCGCGCCGACGGGCCCTGCGAGCTCTCGCTGCGCGCCGGGCTCGACGCGCGCGGCATCGATGGCCGCGCGCTGCGGGCCCTTCGCGATACACCAGGCGCCGCGGAGACCACCTGTGACGGCGCGCTGCTCTGGGAAAGCGCTGGCGCCTTCGGCAAGGCGGGCTGCGCCTACGTCACCCGGCTGAGCGGCGGGACGTCGGGCGATGTGGAGCCCCAACGGCCCGAGCTGGCCGGCAACCGCCTCACCTCGACCTATGGCGTGCGCGCCACCGGACGCACGGTCTACCGCCTGGAGCAGGTCGCGGCCCTGGTCCCGAGCGTCTTGCACAGCCAGCCTGACCGCCAGGCCGCCCGGATGGCCGCCAAGGCGCGGTTCGACGGGTTTGCGGCCCTGCGCGACGAGAACCGCGCGGCCTGGCGAGCTCTGTGGAAGAGCCGCATCCGCCTGGTCGGGGCGGACCGCCGCTGGCAGGCCCTGGCGGACGCGGCCTTCTTCTACGTCAATACGTCCGTACACAGATCATCCCCCGCGTCGACGTCGATCTTCGGCTTGGCGACCTGGCACGACTATCACTACTATTATGGCCACGTGATGTGGGACATCGAGGCGTTCGTGGCGCCGGTCGTCTCGCTTATTCAGCCGCACGCCGCCCAAGCCCTGCTGGACTACCGGCTCAGCACGCTGCCGGCCGCGCGCGGCAATGCCAAGCTGTTCGGCCGGGGGGGCGCGCAGTTCGCCTGGGAGAGCGCGCCGTCCACCGGCGAGGAAGCGACGCCGCTGCCCGGCCGCAGCGCCTGGCACGAGGACCATGTGTCACTGGACGTCGCGCGCGCCTTCGTCCTGCACGGCGACGTCACCGGCGACGAGGCGTTCCTGCGCGACAAGGCCTGGCCGGCGCTCTCGGCGGTCAGCGCTTGGATCGTGACGCGAGTGACGGAGACCCCACGCGGCTTCGAAGTGCGCGAGTCCATGGGAATCGCCGAGCGTGAAGAGACGGTCGACAACGCGGCTTTCACCAACATGGCGTGCGTCGTCGTCCTGAACGCTGCAGCGGCGCTGGCGCGGCGCCTGGGCCGGCCGGCCGATCCGCGTTGGGCGGAGATCGCGGCGCGGATCTACCTGCCCCGCCGAGGCAAGCAGTTGCTGTCGCACGATGGCTTCCGGTTCAACGAGGAAAAGGGCGCGACGCCGGACCCGCTGATGGGTCTCTGGCCTTTCAACTACCCCGCGGCCCCGGACGTCGCGGCCGCGACGCTCGACGCCTATCTCGCCCACGCGCAGGCCTATGTCGGCAGTCCGATGCTGTCGGCCCTCTATGGCGTCTGGGCGGCGCGGCGCGGCGACCGGGCGCTCGCCCTGAAGCTGTTCGACGATGGCTACGCGCAGTTCTCGGCCGGACGCTTCGATCAGATCCTCGAGTATCGCGCCGACCGGTTTCCGGAACAGCCGATGGCCGGGCCCTTCTTCGCCAACATGGGTGGCTTCCTGTCCGGCCTGCTGTTCGGCCTGCCCCGCCTCACGCCCAGCGCGGCCGAGCCCACAACCTGGGCGCGCGAGCCGGTCGTGCTGCCGGCCGGTTGGGACGCCATTGAGGTCGATGAACTGATCTTGCGCGGTCAGCGTCTGCGGCTGGTGGCGCGACACGGCGAGGTCGCCACCCTCACCCCGGTCTAGAGCCGGCGATGGTCGAAGCCCCGGACGACGACTTCGTGTGGTGGAAGCACGGCGTCATCTACCAGGTCTATCTGCGCTCCTTTCAGGATACCGACGGCGATGGCATCGGCGATCTTGAGGGCGTCATCCGCCGCCTCGACGCCCTGGTCGCCCTCGGCGTCGACGCGATCTGGCTGTCGCCCTTCTACGCCTCGCCGATGAAGGACTTCGGCTACGACGTCCGCGACCACGTCTCGGTGGATCCGGTGTTCGGCGACCTGGAGGTCTTCGAGCGCCTGGTGCGCGCCGCACACCGACGGAGCCTCAAGGTCATCGTGGACTTCATACCGAACCACACCTCCGATCAACACCTCTGGTTCCGTGAAAGCCGCTCCGATCTTAGCAATCCCCGGCGCGATTGGTACGTTTGGCGCGACCCCGCGCCCGGCGGTGGCCCACCCAATAACTGGCGCTCGGAGTTCGGGGGGCCGGCCTGGACCTTCGATCCGGGCCGCGGGCAATATTACTACCACGCCTTCCTGCGCGACCAGCCGGACCTCAACTGGCGCGAGCCGCGTGTCGCTCAGGCGATGGAACATGTGCTGCGCTTCTGGCTGGATCGCGGCGTCGACGGCTTCCGGGTGGACGCCATCCACCATCTGTTCGAGGACGCGGCGCTGCGGGACAATCCGCCGAACCCGGACTGGCGCGAAGGCATGCCGGAGGCGGAGCGCTGGCTGCGCATCCACACCATCGACCAGTCGGAGGTGCACGGGCCGGTCGCCGAGATGCGCCGCTTCGTCGACAGCTACGAAGACGGCCGCATCTTGATCGGCGAAGCCTATCTGCCGCTGGACCGGCTGATGGCCTATTACGGCCCGGCGCAGGACGGCTTTCATCTGCCCTTCAATTTTCACCTGATGTCGACGCCGTGGACGCCGCGGGCGATCGCCGATCTCGTCTCGGCCTACGAAACCCGCCTGCCCGCGCATGGCTGGCCCAACTGGGTGCTCGGCAACCACGACCGTTCGCGGCTGGCGAGTCGGCTCGGGCCGACACAGGCCCGCGTGGCCGCCATGCTGCTGCTCACCCTGCGCGGCACCCCTACCCTCTACCAGGGCGACGAGCTGGGCCTCACAGACGTGCCGATCGCCCCGGACCAGGTGCGCGACCCCTGGGAACTTAACTTGCCCGGGCAGGGCCACGGACGTGATCCCGCCCGCACGCCCCTCCCGTGGACCGCGGGCCCGGGCGGCGGTTTCACCACCGGAACCCCATGGCTCCCCCTGGGGCCGGTCGGCCCGGAGACCCATGCCGAGGCGCAGGCTGCAGACCAGACGTCAGTGCTCGCCTTTTACCGACGGCTGCTGGCGTTCCGACGGTCGAGCAGCGCGCTGACCCGGGGAGACTATCGGCCGGGCGAGGTCACCGCGCGGACGCTCAGTTACGACCGGTGCTGGCGCGACGAGCGGCTCCGGATCGTCCTGAATCTCTCGGCTGAGCCGGAAACGGTCGCCGCGGACGGCGACCTCGTGCTGTCGACCGGCCGGCTCATCCCGCGGCGCATGGGAAGAATCTCCGTGCGCGGCGGTGAAGGCGTCATCCTGCGGCTCGCCGGTCCCTGAATCGTTCCCCGGCGTGAAACTCCGGCGCCCGCAGCCGGTTGATGAGGCATGGCGGCGATCCCCGACGACAGGCGCGAAGACAGGTCCGAGCGGGAGACCTGGCCGTTGTCGGGCGATCCCGGCGCGACGTCGCGTCGGAAGGATGAAGCAGGCCCGGGGCCGGTGACCGGCGTCCCGCAACCGGCCGCGGGCGGCCCGCCCCCGCGCCCGGCCACGGGCCCGGGAAGCATCATCTCCGCAGACAATTGAGCGGTCCGCCGCGGCCAGGGGAAACCCGGCAGGCGGCGCCGACCGCCATGGGGTGGCGGCCACGACGGTGTCCGACCTGCGCTGGTCGGTCTTCAGCTTGCAGGCCTTGGCGAACGCCCCGTGGGGCGACAGGTCTTGAAGGCCCGGCTGACCGCCTCGGCCTTGGGTCCATCCGGTCCGGCGCTTCGGCGCTCGGCCCGCCCGGTGGCCTTCGTATCGGTCTTGGACGCGGAGCCCCGGCGCCGCCCCGCGGTTGAGCCGCGTTGGCCTCGCGGCCCTTGGTGTTGTCGTCAGTCGTCCGTCCTCGCCCCTTCCACGGTGGCGCCTGCCGGCGCGTTAAGTTCGATGCGCACGCCGTTGGGATGCGCAGCCTGGAACGGCTGCTGGGCTGCACCGTTCGGCTCTCGATGGCCAAGCGGCATGACGGGAGTGAAGACAAGGACGCCCAGCGCGCGCCGGGGCGCACGGCCCTGCTGCTGATCGATGTGATCAATCCCTTGGATTTCGTCGACGCCGACGCCCTGGCGCCATCCGCGTTCGTCGCGGCGGACCGCATCCGGCGGCTGCGGGACGACGCGGACCGGCTCGGCGTGCCCGTCGTGTACGTCAATGACAACTACGGACACTGGACCTCGGAGCGGGAGAAGATCATCACCGAGATTCGCGCCGCCAGCGCGGGTGCAGAGCGCCTTGTGGCGCAGCTCGCGCCGCGACCGCACGACTACTTTGTGATCAAGCCGCAGGTCTCGGGATTCTACGCCACCAACCTGCCGGTGCTGCTGCCGCGGCTGGGGGCTTCCCGCACGGTTCTCGCGGGCTTCGCCCTCGACATCTGCGTCCTGTTCACCGCCGCGGACGCCCACATGCGCGACTATGACCTTTGGATTCCGCGCGATGCGGTGGCCGGCGCCCACAGCGAGCGGACGACCTGGGCGCTGGAGATCCTTGAACACAGCTTCGGCGCGGAAACCGCCCCGACGGGGGAGCTCAGCCTGCAGGCCTGGATCGACCGTGGCTGACGTTCGACCACCGCCCGGCATCTGGATCGGGACTTCAGGCTGGAACTACAAGGCCTGGCGCGGTCCCTTCTATCCCGACGCGCTCGCGGCGAGCCGATGGCTCGCGGTCTGCTTGATCTGGTCGGAACGCGCCGCGCCGGCCTTACCAATGGCATCGGCCTCGCGATCGGCTTGCGACTTGCTGCAGCCAGTAAGGGCCAGTAGAGCCAGCGGCGACGATGGTCCGTCTCATGATTTTTGCGCTGAGCATGTCTTCTAGTCCTATGAGGCGCGGGCGCGCCAAGGCTCCGCCGGCGGCCACCAGCCCGCGGCAGAGCCTAAGGCGGCCGGGCCTACCGGGCAGACCCCGCGGGCCCGCGGGGTAGATCCTCGCGGCCATCGTCCCCGCGCACGCCGCGGTGGCGGTCGGCGCGTTCGTCATCCAGGTCTACCTCGGTGTGGCGTACGGTATCCTCGACGGTCTCCGTCCGCTCGTCGACGTCCTTGCGCACCCGCAGCTCCTCGGTGACCACTGTCTCCTTGCCGACAACGGGTTCTTCGCCGCGCTCGGTCACCTCGAAGCTGCGCTCCTCGAAGACGCCCGGCGTCTGCCCGGCTGTGCGTTCGTTCACTGGAGTCCGCTCGACGGATACGTGCTCCTCGCGCAGGTTCACCTCTTGGCGAACCGGCTCCTCAACGACGTAGGAACGCACGCGAACCGTCCCGCGCTCGACCTCACGTTTGCCGACCGCCAGTCGCTCCTCGGCGATCGGGATTACGCCGTCGCCCTCGGACCGCTCGTCACTCTGCCGGCTCGCCGCGCCGGCCCAGCCGGAGCCGCGCCATTCCTGCTCGCGGGCGTCAAAATCTACGGCTCCGCTCTGGTCGAGCAACTGCACGACCTGGTCAACTTGGTCCTCCCGCACGCTTGCGGTCAGCAGGCAGCCGCCCCGACGCATGCCCTCGGAGTACGCGTGGCGATCTTCGTCGGCCATGAAGAAGTGCTTGATGCTTTCAATGATGCCGTCGCCATGGTGGGTTTCGGATGCGGCTGACGATTGTCCGTCCGTGGACGAAATATGCACACCGTCCGCCGGAATACCGGCGGAGACGAGCTGATCTCGCGCCCGCTCGGCGTCATCGCGGCTGTCGTACATTGCAGTAAGCGTTCTAGTCATTGCTGATCCTTTCATTTGTAGGTCGGTCTTCGGCGGTTGATCCCGCTGGACGTCCACATGCGTGCGGAGAAGCGTGACCCTCTCCTCGTAGGGCTCAACTATGGTCCGTCGTTTCACGTGAAGTTCCTGGCGTAGAACGAGGCGCTTCTCGACGACGAGAACCTCCTCGAAGAGCGGAACAATCAGTGTGTCCCCCTCGGTCCGCACCTGAGGAGGCGTGCTCACTTCCCGGTCGACCTGAACCCACTCCACCTGCACATCCTCACGCGCCAACTCCTCGCGGACCCAGGCGGGCTGCGGCTCGACACGGGTGCTGATGCGGACTCGATCGGTCTCCACCACCCGCTTGTCGACGCGCAGCCGCTCTTGAGCGACGGGAATCGTCGAATGAGTATCTGATTTGGACTTCACTGTATTTCGTTGCCCTGAAGACAGCTTTTCAACGGTGTCACCCGCTCCTCGTTCCAAGCTGAGCAGTAATATACGACCACTATTCTGTATTGTTATGGCCGCACGCAGAACTCGGCTACCGGGCGCTCACGCCACCCGACTTGACCATTCTGCCGCCGGCGCCGCGTGGAGCTCCGGCACGCCCGCGCGTCGGAATGGTTCAAGTTCACGACGACCGAGGCCGTCGTCGTCCCCGACATGCGCGTCAGCCGGGTCGGCCAGGTTGAGGCCGTTTGAACTGACAATCACCTGCTTCTTCACGAGGCTGGAGCCGGTGGGCTCGCCCGGGGCGCGCTGCAGGCCCGCGATCCTACCGCGCCGCCATGAAGGTCGGCCGCTGGCGCAACAATCGAGCTGAGAATTCACACGAGCCGTTCCGAAGCCGGGGGCGGGCGATGGAGCGATTCCGGCGAATGAAGACCGTCCAGAAGTTCAGCTCCGTCCATGCCCCGGTCCACGACCACTTCAACCAGGAGCGCCACCTCATCAGCCGAGACCTTTACCGGGAACGACGCTCAGCCGCCCCGGCGGAATGGCGGTCCCTCGCGGCCTGAAGCCAGCTCTCCCCTGCCCCCTTACTGCGCCAAGTGGAGACAAGTTCGCGTTAGACTGACAGCACCGCTGGGACGCCTGCGTCCGCGAGCAGAACGAGGCGTTGCTGGCACGGTTCGAAACCAGAACCGGAGGGAGCGCCTCGGGATATCCCGTTGACATATCCCACCTGGGATATACGTTGGTGATATACTGAGGAGTTCCGCCCATGACGCGAACAACCCTTTTCCAATCCAATCGCTCGCAAGCCGTGCGTCTCCCCAAGGACGTCGCCTTCCCGGCCGGAGTCAAAGCCGTAGCGGTGCTGCGGGAGGGCGTCCGCCGCGTCATCGTGCCAGCCGACTCGGTTTGGGACGACTTCTTCGACAGGCCTGGGATCGACCTTGGCGACCGCGACCAGCCGCCGGCGCAGGAGCGAGAGCCGTTCTGATGCTCCGCTATATGCTCGACACGAACCTGTGCATTCGGGTCTTGCGGGACCGCCCACCAAGGTTGCGCGCACGGTTCAATCAAGAGTCGGACAGCCTGTGCATCTCCGCCATCGTCATGACTGAACTCCTGCACGGCGCGGCCAAATCCACCCGGCCTGAGGACAATCGCCGGGAGGTCGAGCACTTCGCCGCCCGCCTGGAGGTGCTGCCCTTTGATGTCGATAGCGCCGGACATGCGGCCGACATCAAGGCTGCGCTGGAAAGGCGCGGCCAGATCATTGGCCCCTACGACCTCCTAATCGCCGGCCACGCTCGCAGCCGTGGGCTCGTGGTGGTCACCGGCAATCTGCGTGAATTCACGCGGGTCGAGGGCTTGCGGGCCGAGGACTGGCTGCCCCAAGCTTAGCAACCTCATGCTTGTCAGGCTTGATCACGATCCCCCCGACAGCCGCTCAAGCGGCATATTCGGAGACGAATTAGCGTTAGACTGACAGCACCCTGCCGCAGGTTCTCGGCGATCTGCGGGCCGAAACTTGATCGCCCAGGCAGCGAATGGTCTCGTAGCTCACCTCGATAACCCGCTGGGCGGGCAGTTTCTCGACGTCGCGATCATCGTGAAGCGGAAATAGAGCCCGACGGCGTAGCGGATCACATCGGCCGGGACCCTATGCCGCTTGAATGAGATGCGGCGCATCGACTGGCTCCACGCAGGCCCGCCGGGCCCGAAGTGGAGACTTGTCAGCGTTGGGCTGACAGCACCGATCGTCTCACGATCATTGCGCGGCCTGGTGTTCCCGCCCCATATGGCGCGCGTGCTCCTGCCGTCGACGCCCCGCCCGCAGCGCGTCCGCAGCCGCCGCCGAGCCCTGGCTGCCCGGCTGCACGCGAGACGCGCTTGGCGCATGACCCTGATCGTCGCCGTGGCCATGCTTGGCGGCCTGGCGGCGGCCGGGTACACGCGGCTCTGTGACCTGATGATGGAGGCGCATGGGCGGCTGTACGGCGCCTCGCGCTGGCCGACGCTATTGCTGCTGCCTATAGGCTTCGGCGTAGTGGCGTGGCTCACCAAGCGGTTCGCGCCGGAGGCAAGCGGCAGCGGCATTCCCCAGGTGATCGCCGCGGCCGAACAGCGTTGGACGGGCCGCTGGGGCGGGCAGCGCGTGACTCTGCGGACGGCCGTTTGGAAAGTCGTGCTCTCGGCGCTGGTGCTTGTCTGCGGCGGCTCGATCGGGCGCGAAGGCCCTACCGTTCAGGTGGTGGCGGGGATCCTGCGGTCGCTGACCCGCGGATTGAGGGGCGGCCCCGGGCGGCGCGCCATCATTATCGCCGGCGGCGCGGCGGGCGTGGCGGCGGCGTTCAACACGCCGATCGCCGGCGTCGTCTTCGCGGTGGAGGAGTTGGCCAAGAGCTTCGAGCGGCGTACCAACACCGCAGTGATCCTGGTGGTGGTGGTCGCGGGTTTCACCTCCTACGCCCTGCAGGGCGACTACGCCTATTTCGGTGTGCAGGGCGGCGAGCCCGCGCTCAGCTCCGCCTGGCTGGCGGCGCCGATGATCGGAATCGTCGGCGGCCTGTTCGGCGGCCTCTTCGCGCGCGCGCTGGCCGTCGTCATCGGTCCCGGCGACAACGCGATCGCCCGCTGGCGGCGCGCCCGGCCGGTGACCTTCGCCGTCCTCTGCGGTGTAGCGGCCGCCTTGTTCGCGGTCGTCTCCGGCGGTCTCACCTTTGGGGCGGGCTACGCCGAGGCCAAGTCATTGTTGCTGGATCACTCCCAGCGGGGGCTCGGCTTTGCGGTCTGCAAGTTCGGGGCGAGCCTGGCGGCGGCGATCTCCGGCGTCCCGGGCGGCATCTTCGCGCCATCGCTCGCCACCGGCGCTGGCCTGGGCGCGGCCTTCGCACACCTCGGGTTTGCATTCGGCGGCCGCGACGCTGTGGTTCTGGGGATGACCAGCTACCTGTCGGGCGTCGTGCAAGCCCCGCTCACCAGCGCCGTCATCCTGATGGAGATGACCCGCGATCCGGTTCTGGTCGGGCCGCTGATGCTGGCGGCGCTCTTGGGGCGCTGGGCATCGGGGCTGGTCATGCCGGAGCCGATTTATCACCTGCTGGCGGCGAACTGGCGGCGAGCGCCGGAGAAAGCTGAGCGCCGCAGCCATGAGCGCAGCCGTCCTGAAGGAGCGTCGTAAGCCGTCGCCGACCCCTCTGCCGAGTTGTTGTCAGCCCAAACTTAGCGGCGCTTCCAAGGCAGCATGCGCCGCGCCGGGAAACTGGCGGAGCGTTCGGCGACTGACGAGATGAGGCTGGCCTTGCGCCGATACGAGCGCGCCAATTCCGGGTCGTGACATTCTGAAAGCCCCACGAGGCCCGCCAGAAAACGGCGATCGCCCTGTGATCGCTGTCGCCATTTGGTGGGGCGCACGCACCACGCTCATGTGGGTCGCGTGGGCGCGGAGCCGAGCTCGCGCAGATTTCTGAGAGGCCCGCCGTTCCGGAGCCCGAGATCATGTCGCTCGCGCCAGTCCCCAGGTCCCGCGTCCCACCGCGCCGCCGTCCGCCCCCATAGTCATCCTCTGGGCCGGCGCTGCGGCGGTCGTGCCCACGCTGATCAGGCTGGCCGTCGATCACGTGGTATCCGACATCACCATCTTCCCGGCCTACTTCCCGTTTGTCGTGGCCGCTGCAGCGTTCCCAGGCTGGCGCAGCGCCGTCGTCGCGACGATCCTTTCCGCCCTCGTGGCCAACTTCATGTTCATGGGGGACGGCTTCACGTTCTCCGTCTCCGTGCCGGATATCGTCAGCACTCTGCTGTTCCTGCTGTCCGCGGTCGCCGTGATCGTCGGCGTCGAAAGGCTCAAATCCGCCGCCCACGCCGCCGCCCTCCACCAAGGGACGTCACGCCTCGACGGGGCCTTGAGCCGCCCATTGGCGAGGGGCATTGGCATCCTGCTCGCCGCCTCCCTGGCGCATCCGTGACGCCAGGACAGGCGTCCGGCGGTGGAACACACCGTCGCTGCGCGTCGAGGGTGGCCGTCAGGCGCCCGATGAAGCGCGAACTCCTCAGTGGATTTCCTCCCTGGGAAATCCCCCGGCTTCAGCCGGGGGAAGATGTTAAAGCCACCCTGCCGATGCCCGTGCGGCGCCCGATGCGCGAGGATTTCCAGGCAGCGCAGCGTTTTCCATAGGGCGTACTGCTGATGCCGCGCGCCCGGGTAACCGATTCCACCCACCCCGCGGCCTTGCCCTCGGGGGCCCACAGGCTCCTCCCG
>NZ_DASXNL010000176.1:0-20133 GCF_036495085.1 Phenylobacterium sp.
GCGGCTCAATCTTCAGGCTCGAAGCAAAGTCCAGGATTCGATGGGCATTGCTGATCTGATAGGCCCGCATGATCTCAGTTCCGTTGAGCTCTTCGCGAAGTCGACCAATCTGCTCGGGCGTCGGATGGTCGAGCAACGCAATCGAGGAAGAGCGCAGGGCCGCATCCCGCCGCCGGTTTTCGTTATCGTTGTAGAGGCGGACGCCCGTGTAATAGCCGGCAAGACCCAGCTGTTCCTGCATCGGCATGTTGGCGACGCCCTTGCTGTGCGCCGTATCCCAGACCGTCGAACTCATCGGCAACATCATGGCGCGCGCGCCCGACCCTGGCTTTGGGCCCCCGTCAAGCCACGCGAGGACTTTCGCCTTCACGGCGCCGCCGCAGGTGTTCTCCGCGATCATGACCTTGGCGTACATCGCGTTGCTGGCGATCTCGCCGTGGATCGCTTCGCGCGTTTCGACGACTTCGCGCTGGTTCCTGGCGGCTTCGACGACCTGTTCACCGCCTAGCGCTGTAAGCACGCCGACGACGATGATCAGGTACTCCTTCAAGAACTCGCGGAAGGAGTGCCACGGCTTAGGTTTGTGGATGTCCATGCCGCCCCCCAGCGGATACTCCGCGTGACGGTAGGCAATATCCCCGAAGGTCCGCAATGGGGTCGCGAGCGGTCCTTGCCTTCAGGGCGCGAACACGACCTTGGCGGACGGTGCCCGGGTGGACCTTCGCAAGGTCGGTTGGGGGTGGGTGGAAAGGCGACGACCATGACGGCCTCGGGCCAAGCGTGCGCCAGGCGCAGCCGATCTCAGGGCGATATCCGATCCCCCTTCTCATCCCGCATCAAGGGACCGTCGAAAACGAGGCTATCGTCGGGGTAGTGGATCATTTCCGCACCGCGATGACGCGTGCCGATCACAAGCAAACGCGCGCGTGCCGCCGAGCGGTTGCAGAGGTGGTGGGCGTTCGGCTCACCTGCTGGAAAGGCGGCGTACATGCCCGAAGTCAGCGCGTGCTCGCCGTTGTCGTCGAGAAGCAAGACCTCACCCTGAAGCACGAAGACGAACTCATCCTCCTGCTCGTGCCAGTGGCGCAGCGCCGAATAGGACCCTGGCTCCAATGTGAGGTGATTGACGCCGAACTGCGTCACATCGAGGGCCCGTGCCAACCTCTGTTCGCTTCTACCTTCGAACCACTCGGGATGGTGGGATGGCGTGAACGGCGGCGGCGATGGCGCTCCGATCCGTCCTGTACGCGTCTCCGACATGTTCGCCTCCGATGTCCGTCGTATCGATCAAGGGCGGAACAGCTAAGGTCTGCAAGGGGTCGCGAACTGCCCCGCCGCCCCGGTCAGATTCCAGACATTCCCCGATGGCCAGGGAGCCGTCCAGCATCCGGACGTTCCCAGGGGCTGCAATGAGCGGCTGTTGAATGGGATGTTCAAGCCTCACCGCGGCATAGCGGCCGCCGCCATCAGGGCTATGCCCGCTTAGGCAGCCCTGGCCAAAGCGTCCCGTGCTGCTCGGGCGATCTCCAGGGAGCGGATGCGTTTGGCCTGGTCGAAAATCTGAGCCGTCAGAATGATCTCATCGGGTCGATGCTCGGCCACGAACCGTTCGAGGCCGGCGCGGACCGTGTCGGGGCCACCGACCACCGCCTTGGAGAGCGGGGAGCCAGCCGCGACGGTAGCGGCGAGATGGCCATTCACGTCATCGATCGGCGGCGGCAGAGGTCCGGGCTGGCCGCGGTGAAGATTCACGAATGCTTGCTGCAGCGAGGTGAACAGGAACCGCGCCTCCGCGTCGGTCTCGCCCGCCACAAGGTTGAGCCCAAGCATCAGATGGGGCCGCTCACCATGACGCGAAGGCGCGAACTGCTGGCGGTAGATCTGGGCGGCCGGGTCCATCATCGCCGGCGCGAAGTGGGAGGCGAAGGCGAACGGCAGGCCCAGCGCCGCGGCGAGCCGGGCGCCGTAGAGACTGGAGCCGAGAATCCACACCGGTACTTTGGACCCGTAGCCGGGCACCGCTCGGATCGCCTGGTTGGGCTGGGGGTCGTCGAGGAAGGCCATGAGCTCGAGCACATCCTGCGGGAATTGGTCGACATCGCCTGCAAGGGTGCGGCGCAAAGCCCGGGCGGTGAGCTGGTCCGTGCCTGGCGCGCGGCCTACACCTAGGTCGATGCGGCCCGGATGGAGCGCGTCCAGGGTGCCGAACTGTTCGGCGATGACCAGCGGAGCGTGGTTGGGCAGCATGACGCCGCCGGCGCCCAGGCGGATGGTCGAGGTGCCCTCGCCGATAAACGCAAGGGCCACGGCGGTCGCCGCGCTCGCGATGCCGGTCATGTTGTGGTGCTCGGCCAGCCAATAGCGCTGGAAGCCCAACCGCTCCGCCGCGCCGGCCAGGTCGCGGCTGGCGCGGAGCGATTGGCCGGGACTGCCGCCCTGCACGATGGGCGAAAGGTCGAGAACGGAAAGCGGAATCATGGAGCCAATATAGGAGACGGGCCGCCGAACCGCGCCCGGTTCCGCCTGGGCCGGAGGAGTAACCGAACGAGCCGACGATGCGGTAGAAGCGGAAGCTGGCCCGCGTCCGCGAGGCAGACACCCCGGTGCGCCTTTTAGCGCCAAGCCAACGCGAACTCCGGCTTATCGGGCGCCGCTTGGTGCGGTGTTGCCCCTCGCCGCCAGAACGATCCGGACCGGATCACCTGCCTATGTCGAGAGCACAGTCTCGCGCGACCCGAGGCGCATCTTGACCGGCGCGCGCCTCGCGCCCTGCACGTCGATGCGCCGGCCCATGCGTGGCGACGGAAAGGCACGAATAGGGCGCGCGCTTGCTGAGTTGCGCCACGTGGCCATCGGCCAAAGGCGCGAGTCCCATCTACGCGGACTTGAGCCAGGGCGAGGGCGGATCGACCGCCACGTAGATTAGCCCGGCGATCGCAGCAAGGTCGGTAAAGTACAGGTAGCGATAGTCGCAAGCGATCGAGATGATGAAAAAGCTCGCTGCGAAGGCCACGCCGGCGAGTTGGAGGGCCGCGATCGCCACGTCTTGCGGCTGCCTGCGCCAGAACAACAGCGCGGCCACCACCAGCGAGATCGCCGCATAGAACCCATGCTCGTAGATCGGGGTCCCCAGGAACCAGGTGGCGTAGTTGTTCAGCCGGGCGTCTGAGTCCTCGAATCGGTGCTCGAGCTTCAGCGGCGCCATCTTCTCGGTCGGCGCGTCGACGCCGACATAGATCGGCAGGCACCAGTCGATTACCGGCGGGGCGAAGACCCAGCGGAAGTCCTCCCAGCGCAGGCGCAGATAGAGGCCAGGATGCTTCACGATGAGGTCGGCCCACTGCTTATTGGCGGCGCTGTCCGGAATACGCCACAGCGCGTCGGTCATGACCTCGTCGCGGTCGATGAAGTCGACCCGGCGCCCGGAGTAGTCCAGCCTCGCCCGCTGGCGCATCAAGGCCGCTTCCGCTGGACTGGTGGCGACGATGGCGTCGAGGCGGTAGCTGGGATCCAGCGCCGCGGCGCCCATCAGGTCGTAGTTCTGGACGATGCGCAGACCGACACTGACCCCATGCTGAGGCGGCGACATCGGCGGGATCGAGAAAAAGGTAAGCGTCTGGCCGAGCACGGCCACCGCCAGCAGACCGCCTAAGGCCCAAGCCGCGCTGCGCAACCACCGACCTTGGCCGGCCACCCAGCCCAGGGCGAGGGCTGCGAAGCCGGCGGCGATGATGCCGTTCTGTCTGACCTGGCTTCCGATCGCCAGAAACAGGGCCGCTGCGATCAGCAGCAGCCAGCGGCGGACCCTGTGTGGCCAGACCCGCGCAGCGTGGGCGATGCAGACCAGGCCAGCCACCGCGCAATTGGCGAAGGCGACATCCTTCCAGACGATGGCCTGGTAGATGAAGACTTGCGGGATCAGCATCAGCGGCGCGGTCACCGCCACGACCAGCCAGCTCGTCCGCGGGCGCAGGTCGGGCATCGAGGCAAGGCAGGTCCAGAACAGCGCCGCGCTGGCGGTCACATAGAGCGCCGTGCCCGGGACGAAGCGGTCGAAGAAGCCAAGGATCGCCGCGTAGAGCGGTGGGCCCCAGGTTTCGCGCACATGGAAGCGACCCTCGTAGAGTTGCGCCACCGAGTCATAGGACAGATGCCCCGGCAGGTTGCGGCCGAGCATCATAAGGAGGCTCACCGCCAGCACGACGCGGAACGTCCAACGTGCGCTGAGCTGCTTCGCCAAATCCTTCATCACGAGACTGCCCCCCCAGCCGGCCCGGCTCGTTTGGTACGGCGCGGCCCTGTCGATGAGAAGCGGAAAACTCCGCTGCTTGGCGCTCCCGGCCAATCGTGGTGAGTTGCCGCATGAATGCCGAGGCACTCGCAATCCGGCCAGCCGGCGCCTCCCAGGCCCAGCTTGCGGCCTATTCGGACCTGCTGAACGCCACCTTCGAGACCACGAAGTTCACGCCGGAGGCGCTGGCCTGGCGCTATCGCGACAATCCGGCGGGCCAGGTTGTCGGCGCCGATGCGTGGGACGGAGAGCGGCTCGCGGCGCACTATGCGGTCTGTCCGCTTGAGGCGAGGATCGACGGCGGGTGTGTCCGCGGACTCCTGTCGCTGAACACCGCCACCCACCCCGACTACCGGGGCCGTGGCCTTTTCACGAAACTGGCGGAAACGGCCTACGGTCTGGGCGCCGAGGCGGGCTATGGATTTGTCATCGGTGTGGCCAACGCAAACTCCACGCCGGGCTTTTTGGGGCGGCTCGCCTTCCAGGACGTCGGCCGCCTCGAAGCAGGAGTGCTGGCGCGTCTCCCGAGGGCCTTTTCCGACGCGCAGGTGCAGTACCAGGGCGCGTGGCGCCCGGAGTTGCTCGACTGGCGGCTGGCAAACCCGCAGGGCCGCTACGTCACGGCCCGGCGAGGCGGGCTCTTCGCGGTCTGGGCTGAGACGCACCTGCCGTTCGTCCGCAGCGGCGCGTTCCTGCCTGACGTCGCCGGCCGCGAGGGCGGCCGCGCGCCCTTGGCGGCGACCCTCTTTATCGGCCTCGAACCACGGCTGTCGCTCGGCCGCCAGGGGTTCCTTCCGGTGCCAGAAGCTCTGCGTCCGTCGCCGCTGAACCTGATCTGGCGGCGGCTGGGCGATAGCGCACCCTCCGAGCTGCGCCGCGGCGCCGTGGCGATCAACTTCCTTGACTTCGACCCCTATTGAAATGGCTGTCGTCTACATCCTCGCCCACTTCGACGATGAGTACTGCGGGCTGCCGCTGTTCGAGGAGGCGCGCGCTGCGGGCCAGGACCAGCTGTTCCTCTACGTCGCCGACTACCACGACGCCGGCGTTCGCCGGCGACGCCACGCCGAAACGCGCCGCTTCCTCGCGTGGCTGGGGATTGACCCCGCTCGGGCCATTCACGTGGGCGAAGGCACTGGCGCCTTCGACGGCGGACTGCACAAGGCGTTGCCGTCTGCCTGGGCGGCGCTGCAGCGGGCGCTCGAGGGCGTCGAGGTGGAGCGTATCGTCTGCCCAGCCTGGGAGGGCGGTCACATGGACCATGACATGTGCGCGCTCCTCGCCACGCAGATCGCCGCAGCCCACGGCTCTCCGCCCATCGAGATGATCAGCCTCTACAACGGCGAAGGACTGCCGGCGCCACTCTTCCATGGCGCCCGTCCGCTGGCCGGCAATGGACCGGTGCGCCCATTCGGGCTCGGCGCCCGCGACCTCGTCCGCTGGATGCTGGCGGTGCGCTTCTTCATTCTGCAGCGGGCCTGGCTCGGGCTGTGGCCGACCATGTTCTGGACCTATTGGCGACGCGGCTTCGGTGTTCAGCGGCTGGACCCGGCCCGCGTCCGCGAGCGGCCGCATGGCGGACAGTTGCTCTACGAGCGAATGTTCAGGATACCTCACCCCGAGGTCCGGGCTGCGGCCGACGCCTTCCTCTCAGACGCTAAGCCCGCTGGCCCTGCATGATCACCGCAAAGCCGGCCAGCATCAGCAGGTAGCCCGCTGCGAACCGCCAATCGAGCGGCTCCTTGAACACCAGCCAAGCCACGAGCGGCACCAGTCCGGATCCTACGATCGAGAAGGGATAGGCGAGCGACAGCGGCACGCGGGTCAGGATGTAGAACCAGATCAGTGCGGTCAGGCCATACCAAGCGAAGGCGCCGATCAACGGAAGGTTCGTGACGAGCTTCAGGAGGGGCGGTCCGGACAGGCGTTCGTTATAGACCGCGGCGAACTTGAACAGTGTCTGGCCCATCGGCAGCGCCAGGGAGAAGCCGGCGCAAAGCAGCATGTCCTTGAGGGTCACTGGCCGGGCTCCTCGGCTTCCATGCGCGCGACTGTGCGCAGGTACGGATGGATTGGCCGGCTCGGCACGTTGAGCACATCGAAATTCAGCGCCTGCATGAGGAGCTGCGCACCCAAGATCACGGGCAGCGCTGCGGCCATGACAACGCCGGCGGAGGCGGCTGCGCGGTGGGGGCTCGCCACGTAGTGGAGGGCATAGCCGACGCCGAACAGGATGAAAACGACGCCGAAAACCAGTTCCAGGCTGGCAGCATGAAAGTCGCGCACAAAGTACTGGCCCAGAATTCTTTGAAAGAAATTCCTGATGTGTTTCAAAGCAAATGGGCCAACGATGGCGCCGATCCTGAGGTTGGATACCTCATCGGCGTAACGGGCCGGCATCGGCACGTCGCGCACGACCGCGCGCAGCGTGCCCAGATGGTAGAGCAGGTCGGTCTCGAAGAAGAACCGGCGTGAGACACGCTTCTCGACAACCATTCTGGCGACCTGGCCTTCCATGGCCGTGTAGCCGTTGGTGGGGTCGAAGATGTTCCAATAGCCGGTAGAAAGCTTGGCCGCGAAACTGAGGGCTGCGTTCCCAAACACCCGCACCGGCGGCATGGTCTGAAGATGGCTGATCGAGGTGAAGCGGTTGCCCTTGGCATAGTCAGCCTCGCCCAGCAGGATCGGAGCCACCAAGTGGCCGATGTAGCCGAGGTCCATCTGGTCGTCGCCGTCAACCTTCACGAGCACCTGGGCTCCCCGCTCAATGGCTTCGCGGTAACCGGCCATCGTCGCCCCGCCGACGCCCTGATTCTGCGCAAGCCGCACCACTACGACGCGCCGATCCTTGGCGTTGGCTTCGATGAAGTCCGCCGACCCCTCCGGACACGCGTCATCAACGCAGACGATGCCCTCGATCCAAGGCGGGGTCTTGGCTATCACGTCGAGAATATGGGCCTTCACCCGATAGCACGGCACGACCAGCCAGACGCCGGAGCCTTCCAGGCTGGGCTCGAACGCGCGGACGATCTTGCGCCGTTCTTCGGTGGGCCTGCGCGCTCTCCGCGCGATCTTCTCGATTGACGTCATGCGGCTCCCGGGCGCCGAGCATCCCCGCTTACGGCAACGCTTTGCAGGCAATAGGCGTTTTCCCTTGTTGGGCCAACGCAAGCGTCCAAAACGGAACCTCTCGGCGACTGGGGCTAACACGGAAGGCGCGACAGTGGCAAAGCGCTGCGCGCTGGGGTCTCGGCTTCGGTTTCAGGCGGCGCCGGACGTTGAGGCGGGCGAACTGGCCTGCGGGGCCGCTCAGCCTGTCTTCCCAAGGTGCGTCGGTCCCGCGCGCTGGTTTCCGGGGGTTCCCGCTCAAACGCGCCCGGAAGGCGGCGCAGGCTCGTGCCGCCGAGGGTCAGGTCGCCGACCGCGATGGATGGGCGCCAGCCGCTACGTTGCGGCTCTGACCCAACCCCTGATAGACCGCCTTCCGGATACGCGCGGCAGGTATCACCTTGGACGTCATCTTCACCATCGTCTCCCGCAATTATGCGGCCCAAGCCGCCACCCTGATGGAGAGCCTGGCGATTGCCGAGCCCAGGGCGCGGCGGGTGGTGGTGGCCACCGATGGTCCGATCCCGGCCCTGAAGCGCCTCGCCGAGGTGATCGACGCCACTTCACTTGGGGCGCCCTACGCGGCCATGAGCGTCTACTACGACGCGCTCGAGCTCAACACGGCGGTGAAACCCTACGCCTTCCGCCATCTTCTGGCGCAGCCCGACGTCGCATCTGCGACCTACCTCGACCCCGACATCTATGTGTTCCGGCCCCTCGAGGCGGTGCGGCGGGGACTGGCCGAGGCGCAGCTGGTGCTGACACCGCACCTGACCCGACCGCTCCTTGGCTCGGCCATGCCAAACGACCAGGCGATCCTGCGCTCGGGGTCCTTCAACCTGGGCTTTTGCGCCGCGCGCGCGGAACCCAGGGTCGTCGAGCTGATGAGTTGGTGGGCCGATCGATGTGAGTTCGACTGCAGGGTCGATCTGAAGAACGGCCTGTTCACCGACCAGCGCTGGATGGACCTGGCGCCCGGCTTCGTGGACAGCTTGGCCGTCCTGCGCGATCCGGGCGTCAATCTCGCCTACTGGAACCTCGAGGGCCGCGTCCTGGCCCGCGCCGGCGACGGCTGGACGGTGGACGGTCAACCGCTGACCTTCTTCCACTACTCCGGGTTTGATCCGCTGCGGCCCGATGTGCTCTCCAAGCACCAGGACCGCGTGAGGGTGGTCGCCGGCTCGCCGCTCGCGGAGCTGTTGCAGGACTATTCCGTGGCGATGATGCGCAACGACCATGACGCGTGCCGAAAGATCCCCTACGCCCATCTTCGCTTCCCCTCTGGCCGGCTGGTCACCGGCTCCATGCGCCGCTGCGCCCTTCGCGCCGCGCGCGAAGGCAAGGACTTCTCGGACGGTCTGACTGGGGCCACAGAGGGTTGGTTTGACGCCCCGGATCCGGAAGCCGCGCTGCCAGGCTTGCCCGACGTGACGCGGACGATGAGCCAGGTATGGCGAGACGCCGCCTCGAGCTTCCAGCTGGACCACGACGCCGGGCGCCTCGGCTTCCACGGATTCTTCGCCGAGCACGCCGCGACACTGGGAGCCGATGCGCAGGCCGCGTCCGCCGCCCGATCCCTGCTGGCCGCCTGGAGCAATGGGACCCGTGAAGCGGACGCTTCTGTCTGGAACGAGGCCCCATGGCGCGGCCCAGCGTCCGGGGTGATGGACTGGCTTAGGGAGCCTTCGCCGGGTCCGACGCCACGTGCTGCGAAGGCCCTCCTGGCCGCGCGAGCCGACCTGCGCGCCAAGTTCACCGGCGACAATGATGGGCTGATCGCCTGGTGCCTGGGGGCCGAGGCCGCGGCCGGCCGATTTGCGCCGGATCTGCTGCCCCAGTCATTGATCGACGAACTGGCTCGCGATCCCGCCCCCCTGCTCTCGGCCGCGCGGCTCGCTGAGCCCGGCGCCAGCGACCTGAAACGCCGCCTTTCCGCGGGCTTCGGTGTCGCCGCCCGGGCCGGATGGCCGCCGGCGCTGACCGAGGCGTTGCGCGCGCCGTTCGTACAGTTCGCCAGCGATCAGCCCGCCCCCTTCGTCCAGCTGTTCGTCGATATCTGGGCTTCGCGCGTCGACCTGCAGCGTGTGTTTCCACTGCGCACGGGGTCGGAGCGCTTCAAGTTCCTGCGCTGGCTGGTGGGAGGAGGACTCGCCGAATATGGCGTGGAGTTCAGCGCTCTGCCGGCCTCGGTTCGCTTGCACCCCCAGATCCAGATGGCTCGGCTTACGGTCCGTCATCGCCAGCCGCCTGCAAGGCGCCCACCGCAACGACGCGTGGCCGAGCTCTGGGTTGTCGAAAGCGCGTCGCCGGCCACGGAGCCAGCCGCCGATCGGCTGGTATATGAGGCCGTCGCGGGCCGTTTCGTCGGCCCCTCCGGGCCCGCTGCTGCGCCCGCCCGAGCCGACCTCGTGCGCTTCCTGACCCATCCTGACCTGGCGCCGGCCGACGCGATCGCGCTGCATAGCCATGGCGTCCGCTGGAGCCGCGCCGTTGGCGTCTGGGACGCCGCCACCGCCGCCACGCTCACGACGGACAGCGTGGGTCTGGGCTTCGTTGACGAGGTCTGGACGCCGGAATCGAAAACCGACCTCTTCCGGCCCGTGAAGACCGCCGTGACGGTGGCTGCATGAGTCCGATCGGCGCCGCGCGCAAGATCTGGCGACAGGCGATGCCGCCACCTTTGCGCCGGATGGCCGCCCCGACCCTGAACAAGGCGATGGCCTACTATGTCCGGGCCAACGCGCGCGCGCCGCACGGGGCCGACACGGCTCGTGGGCCGATCAAGATTGTCGGCTACTTTGCGGGATCCCACGGAATCGCCGCGTCCGCTCGGCTTGCCGCGCGCGCTTTCGAGGCCCTGGGAGTGCCCGTCGAGCGGATCGATGTCACCGATGCTAAGCTCGACTGGAGCGGGCGCCTCACCGAACCGGTTTCGGCCGGCGCCTGGATCTTCCATCTCAATCCGCCCGAGCTTTTGGCCGCGATGGCTTGCCTAGGGCCACGCCAGCTCGTCGGTCCGCGTTATGGCTACTGGGCCTGGGAGTTGCCTCGCGCACCACGTAGCTGGCTAAAGGATGGGTCCTTGGTCGACGAAGTCTGGGCGCCCAGCCGATACACCGCCAACGCTCTGGCCGGCGCCGCGGCGCCGGTGCGCATCGTGCCGCATCCGTTGTTCATCGAAGACTACGCGAACGTCGCCGCAGCGTCGCGACGGGCGGCCTTCCAAGGCCTCGGCGTCTTTGACTTCAAGTCCTCTTCGGCGCGCAAGAACCCCGACGGCGCAATTGCCGCCTGGCGGATGGCGTTTGGCGACGATCCTGAGTGCGAACTTACGTTGAAGACCCAGAATGGAGAGGCATTCCCTGAGGTGTTGGCGGCATTGAGGGCCTCGGCGCCCGCCAATGTCCGCATAGTCGACGGCGTGTGGCCCTACGCTGATATCCAGAGCCTTATCGCGGGCGCCGACGTGCTGGTCTCGCTGCATCGCGCCGAGGGGTTCGGCTTGACGCCTGCCGAGGCCATGGCGCTGGGAACGCCTGTCCTATCCACCGCCTATTCCGGCGTCCTCGACTTCATGGACGAGAACTGCGCGCTGCTGGTCCCCTACCAGTCCACTCCGGTCGCCGATCCGCAGGACATCTACAACAGGTACAACGGACAGGCTTGGGCTGAGCCGGACGTCGCCGCCGCCGCCGCCGCGCTTACACGTCTGCGGAACAGTTCCGAGCTTGGTCGGCTGCTGGGCGAAGCTGGGCGCGCCCGGGTCGCCAGGCAGCTTTCGCCACAGGCGTGGTTCGAAACCCTACCCGAACGGGTGCAGGCCGCCGCTCTCGCGGCGAAATCGGCCTAAGGATCCAGTTCCTCCGGCGGCCGGACCTTCTGAAAACGCCACAGCAACAGTAGGTCATAAAGCGTTTTCAGCGACCCGCCGATCACGAGCGGCCAGGCGAACGGGCTGAGCGTAAAGATCAGGCCCGCCAGCGCCGGACTGAACGCCTGGGCGAGGCTTCGAGGCACATTGGTGACACCTGCCGCTGCGGCTCGCTCGGCCGGCGTGACGATGGCCATGACGTATGAGGTGCGCGCCGGCACGTCCATGTTGGAGAGCAGGGCGCGGATGACAAGCAGGGCGAAGGCGACCTCCGCGCTCGGCGAGAAGGCCACCGCGATCACGCACAGGTTCGCGGGAATGTGAGTGAGGACCATGGTGTTGATCAGGCCGATCCGCCGGGCCAGCACAGGCGCAGCGAGTTGCGATACCGCCGAGAGCGCGCCGGTCCAGAAGAAGAAGGCGCCGGCCACGGCCAGCGACAGGCCAAAGCGATGAAACAACCACAGCGCAAACAGCGACTGCACCATGAAGCCGCTGCCAAAGGAATCCAGGCTAAAGAGCGCAGCCAGCCCAAACACGTTGCGCCGGGATGGCCCAAGCGGCGTTCGCGGCGTATCGGCGCCCACCGGCTCGTCCGGCAGGCGGCGATAAAGGCCTGCTGAGACCAGGCCGAGCAGGCCGTACATCACGAAGGCGGCCTCGATCAGCGTGAGCAGTGGCAGGCCGGTCCCCGAACGCAGGGGGCCAAGCATGCCCACGCTGAGCGCGCCCAGGGCGGTCATCAGCGTCCCGGTAAGGCTGTATCGCGCGAAGAGCTGGGTGCGATTCGACGGCGGCCCGGCATGCGCAAGCAGCGACTGCTCCAGCGGCAGGAACGGACTTACGTCCCCGCCCGACGGATTGAGCGTGCCCGCGAAACCGACGACAACCAGCGGCCAGAAGGCGTGGGCCTGGGAAAAAGCGAGCCCGGTCGCGCCCATGAGTCCGCAGGCTGCAAACAGCAGTCGTTTAGCGGGAAATCGATGCCCGACGAGGCCTACGGCCAGCGTCAGCGCCGCCGAGCCCAGGAGGGTCGCGGTGGTCAGCACGCCGACCCGGAAGGCGCTGTATCCCAGGCCGGAGAGGTAGACCGGCAGCAGAAGTGCGGTGAAGCCGTCCCCGAAACCCCGCACCCCTCGGGCCGCAATGAGCGTGACGGCGCTGCGCAATCCGTCCTCAGGGCCTGCGCGTTGTGATGTCGGTGAGCGGGCCGCCCTCGCGGACGGTCTTGTTGCGGTAGATCACCGCCCCAATCCGGTTCGGCCGCTGGGCGATCGCGTCGCAGAACTGCGGCCATACCTCGGACGGCACCCACAGGCAGGGCGCCCGCGGGTCCTCGTCGATCGCCACATCCACCAGATCGCGAACGTCCATCGGGCGAGCCTACCTCGCCCCACGCCTTGCCGCGAGGCTCAGGTCGTGAGGCCGGTCGGGACGCCGTTCGAGATCGGCGGCGGCGCGCATTTCCCAGCGCGGGCCTGCACCACGTAGAAGAGGGCGCGGCTCTGGGCGAAGATGAAATGCTCGGCGATGGGGGTCGTCGGCTGACCACTCAGTAGGCTGGGCGCCTCGATAGGGCGTCGGCCGCGGCCGATGGCGATCGCCTGTTGGTTCCAGCGCGCAAGGGGGGATCCGCATGCTGCAACGCTCGCCGTCGCCACTTGGCTCGCGTCGTCCGGGGATATGGCGAGCGCGTAGCCCCAGCGGTGCAGGCAGTCCTCAAGTGCAGCCGCGGGGTCCGCTGTGATCGGCAGCGGATTGACCGGCAGCGCGTTGATCGGCGCCTGCGGTTGATTGCCTGTCTGGGCGACGGCGGCGAAGGGCGCGCACAGGCGCCTGTCGCCGCTGGACATGCCGGCGCGTTCAGCGTTGCTGCAGGCCGTGAGGTCGAAGGCGGCGACCACCAAGACAAGTGAAACAAACCTGACCCCTGCCATGCTGCTAGCCGCAGACCTGGATCGGCAAATAAACCAGGCGCCCGGGGGCGTCATAGAAGGGTCGGCTCTCATAGTGGCAGGCGCCCGGCGCCCCCTCGTAGCGCGCGCCGCTCGGGTAGCCATAGGCCGGTGCGCGCGTTCGCGCGTGGTAATAGGCGTGCGGGTGATAACAATTGGTCCTGGCGAGGTTGTTGCCCACCACCGCGCCGAGGCCGGCGCCGATCAAGGTCCCGCCCGCGCGTCCGCCCCCGTGGGTGACGGCGTTGCCCAACAATCCGCCGCCGACCGCGCCAAGCACTGTCCCCGCCACCCGGCGGTCGTGAGCCCGCTGCTCGCAGTAGCTGTGGGCCGCCGCGGCGGACGGAAGCAATGACGGCGCCGCCATCGCAGCCGTCAGGCCGGCGATCGTCAGAAACCTGCGCATTCGTGTCTCCTTGGTCAGGCGCCCGACACAGGAGGGCCCATCGGTCGAAAACGCGCACGTGGCCCGCAGGGATGCATCTGAAGGCAAGGCTCTAGGGTAAGGACGGAGCAAATGACGCGCCGGGCACGCAACGCCCCGAGAGCGACCCCGGCGGCTTGTCCAGGATCCGGCCCGGGCGCACGCTCACCGCCATGTCGGACCCCGCACCATCGCGCTGCCGCCGCCGTCGGGCCCGGACGCTTCGAAGCCTCCTCCTAAGGCCTTGGCGGTGTCCGCTTCGCGGCCGCCCCCGAAGGAATAAGAGTCGGTGGTGGTTGGAAGCCACCCGCCACAGCCTCAAGGGCAGAAGCAATCGCCAACGTGGCGGCGTCGGAGCCCGCGCTGCCTATGATTTGGACCGCGACGGGCATTCCTTCGGGCGTCTGGCCAACCGGGATCACCGTCACAGGCAAGTCACAGAGAATGGCCAGAGCAATCCAATCGACCTGTTCAAGATAGCGGATATGACCGCCGTCCGACATCGACAGCCGCCGGGTAGCCTGAGTGCCGCCGTGGTCATGGGCAAATGCCGTGGTGGGGGTAACCGGCGCGACGATGGCGTCATATGGCGCGAACGCTAGCGCCACCTTGGCCTTCACTCTCGCCCGCTCTTCGCTGGCCGCCAGCCACTCATGGTGCCTCGCGGTGTAGCCCAGGACTCCATGCGCCCAGGACAGGGGCCCAGCGCCGCAGACCTCGGCGAGCTTCGCAGGACCGCGAAGCAGGTCGAACGCTGCTCGCGTTGTCGGCCCTAGCGCGCCACTGAGCGCGGCGAGCAGCAGGGTCATGTAGGTCGACAGCATTCTTTGAGCGGACGCCGGCGAGGCGACCGGCTCGACTGCGACGCCTTGCCCCTGCAACTCACCGGCGAAGGCTTCGATCACGGTGCGGACCTCCGGGTCGATCGGGAAGGTCGGCTCGTTGAGCCAGACGCCTATCCGCAACGAGCCCAGCGGGGGCGTCGGCGATACCGCGACATCGGCGAGGACTGTCAGCAGGAGCTGCAGATCACGGACTGAGCGCGCCATCGGACCGACGACCAGGAGATCGTAATCCGAAAGATAACCGGGCGGAGCGGCGATGCCGCGCTGAGATATGAGCCCCCAGCTCGGCCGGTGGCAGGCGATCCCGCAAAAGCCCGCCGGGATACGGAGGGAGCCACCTATGTCCGCGCCGATTTCCAGCGCAGTGAAGCCCGCGGCGACGGCGGCGGCCGACCCGCCTGACGACCCGCCCGGGGTGCGCCCGAGGTTCCACGGATTGCGCGTCACCCCGTAGAGCGCGTTGTAAGCCTGAAAGTCGCTCGAGCCCGCTGACACATTGGTGTGGCCCCAGACGAGCGCACCGGCCGCGCGGACTCGCGCTACAGCCTCGGCGTCCTTTGCTATACGGCCGAGGCGTGACCTCATGCCGACGCTGGCGGGTAATCCTTCGATATCGAAGATGTCCTTCACCGTCATCGGCAGGCCGGCGAGCACCCCCAGCGCCTCACCGCGGGCCCGAGCCGCATCGACTGCCGCCGCATCGGACATTGCGCGCTCCGCGTCGCGCGCCACAACCGCGTTGATGATGGAATCGAACTGATCAGCGCGATCGAATACGGCCTGAAGCAACTCGCTGGCGCTCACGCGGCCCGCCCTCAAGGCTGCGAGTTGCGCCGTCGCGTCGCTCTGCAGGATGTCGTCCATCGGCCCGCCCCAGCCTCAGTCGGAATAGATCATTGCATCTGGAAACGCGCGCGCATGCGCGAAATCCTCGCACATGCCATGTGAGCCTCTCCCATCCTGGCGCGTCCGTAGGTCGTAGGTCCGCAAATCCGCCACCTGGCCCAGAAGACGTTCGGCAGGTCTGCTTTCCGGCGAAGGCGTGCGCTCGGCTTCGTGTAACGGACGCTCGTCAGCGCAATCTTCGATTGATGGGGTTGCGCATGAACGGAACTGGACCTTTCCGAAAAGCGAGCATTCCACCGCGGGTGTCGGCCCTATAAGAAATTGCTTTCTCGGCCGCCGGGTTGGAGGCAAAAATCAAGCGATGTCCGCGAGGCCGCCGCGCGCCAATAAGGAGCGGCCCTCGGATTCGGGCGAATGACATGGGGGGAGCACTTCTGGCGCTGGCTCGACGTTCACCGCTTTCATGTCCCCAACGCGTCGAACGCCTGACTGACGTTGACGGCGGCCGATCGACGATCCCGCGCAGTGCGCCACGCCCATGAATGAAATCCGGCTAGCCTTGGTCAATGGCACCGGGCCGCCCGGCCCGGCCTACGACGAGGTCATGAAAAACTCCTTCTGCTATCAACTCGGGCAGAAGCTGGGGGAGAGGTGTTTCTATCAGCGCGGGCCCACGCTCTTCGGCCTCGAAGTCGCCGAAGAGGCCAAGGCCGTCTACCGCTGGCTTAAGGCCGAACACGACGCGGGTTCGGACCTGCGCCTGATGCTGGCAGGCTACAGCCGTGGCGGCTCAGCGGCGATCATGGCCTGCGAGATGTTGGAGCACGATGGAATTCAGGTCGATTCTCTCTTCCTGTTTGACGCTGTCGCCCGTCACGAATTTCCGGGGGGCTCCGTCATTCCGGCAAATGTTCGCTTCAGCCGCCACGCCCGGCGCAGTCTCGCAGCCGAGTTCGTTCAGCGCTACGAGGGCGCGCTCAAGCGACTGGGTGTGCTGGGCGCGTTCCAGAACCCCGTCCGGCCCCTGTTCGGCAACGTCGGCCTGACCTGGCGCGGGGACGGCGACCATCGCCCCGCCGCGACGTTCCTCGGATCACACGGGGCCATCGGCGGCGTCGGCTGGCGGGTTGTGGCCGAGGATAATGATTGCGAGCGCGACGTTGCGCGCTGGATGGGCGAGCATCTCAAGGCCAGGGGCCTCGACGTCGACCTCGAGCCCTTCGCGCCGGTGGCCGATGTCGCCTACACACACCCGACCCACCTGGCGGAATGGCTGCGCCACGGCGTCCTGCAGTTCGTCCATGAACATGACGAACCTCACTTGCGACGAAAGTAACCAACCCCCCGACCTGGCCACGGCGCGATCTGCTGCGCCGCATCGGCCGGGGGCCGGGCTATGCCTTTTGCAGATGCAGCACCGTGTCGGCACGGTCGATGACGCTGTGATCATGGGTCACGCAAACCACGACGGAGTCCATGTCGGAGGCGTAGGTCCGCAAGGTGCCGGCCACCGCGATCGCATTGGTCCTGTCCAGAGACGCTGTCGGCTCATCGGCAAGCAGGACGGACGGACGTGCGCAAAGCGCCTGGGCGATCGCGACCCGTTGCTTTTCGCCGCCAGACAAGGCGAACGGCCGATGTCGCTTCTTGTCGCCGATCTGGAGGGAGTCCAGCAACCTCAGCCCCTCGGCGCGCGCCTCAGGCTGACCGCGCACGCGAGCCACCATCGCGATGTGCTCTTCGGCGGTCATCATGCCGACAAGACGGCTGGTCTGGAATATCAGGCCGAGGTGGCGCCGGCGCCAGGCCGCGGCGTCGTGATGTGAAAGCTCCGTCAGCGACTCCTCACCCCAGAACAAATCGCCGCTCGTGGCCCGGACAAACAAGGAAAGTAGAGACAGGAGCGTCGTCTTCCCGGCGCCCGACGGTCCAGTCACAACGTGGAATTTTCCGGCTTCGAATTGATAGGTCAGCGGCGCGAGCGTGGCTTTGACATGCCCCGCCTCGACCATGCTGTGGCCCAGATTCTCAAGCCGGATGGGGGACTGGCTCACGGCCTCAGGCCGACCATGACCCGCAAGCCCACGAGCGTGGGAACGCTGCGCTGCCCGGCGTCGAAATCAACGAAGACCTCGCGGATATCGCGATCAAACCGATCGGTCGGATCGAGCGAGCGGGCGCTGCGGCGACCCATGAGGTCCGCCAGACCGGCAATCCTGCCGCGCCAATGTTCGGCCGCGCCTTCCACCCAGATGTCGACCGGCTGGCCCCGGCGCACCAGCTCGGCGTCGCGTTCGTTGATCTCGGCGCGCACCATCACTTTCGAAAGGTCGCCCACCACGATCAGTGGAATTCCCTGGCTGGCGCCGGAAAACTCGCCGGCTTGGCGCAGGATCTGCAGAACCGTCCCGGCGACGGGGCTGCGCAGGACACACTCCTTGGATAGGGCGCGCGCCGCCTCGGCGTCGGCCTGAGCGGCCTTCGCCGCCGACTCGGCGCTCGCCCGCTCCGTGCGTCGAGGACCCGCCTCGGCGAGGGCGAGCTTGGCGCCCGCCTCGTCGGCCTCGGCTTCGGCGACGGCCAATGCGTTTTGGCTAATCTCCAATCCCCGCTCGGCCAGGAAACCTTTTTCGCTCAGTTTTTGCGATCGCGCGAGGTTCTCGGCGGCGTCCGTGCGGCGGCTCTCTGCGGCGCCGAGCGCGGCTCGGGCGAGCGCAAGTTCCTCGGGTCGCGAACCATCGGAGACAGTCTGCGCGGCGGCGGCCATCTGCCGCGCTTGGGCGCTTCGCGATTCGGCTTGCGCCTTGCGAGGTTCGCAAGCGATCTGCATCAGGATTTGACCCGCCGCCACCTGCTCCCCGCGGGTAACCTGGACATGTTCGATCACACCGTCGACGGTCGCGACGAGGTGGCGCGCCTCCTGCTGACTATCGACTCTGCCAACAGCCGTGGCGACATAGCTCGCCTGTGGATTCGGGGGCGACGAGGTTTTGCAGGCCGCCACCGTAAACAGGGCGGCCAAGGAGAGGACAAGGGCGCGCATTAGGTTCTGAACACGACCTCCGGACCTTGTGTGGAGATGGCGCGATGCGCGGCCAGCACCGCCGCACAAAATCCGAACGCCATGGCGATCGAAGGGATCGCCATATCGGACAGCCGGAACTTGACCCAAGGCAGAAAGGGCCGTCCCAGCGCCACGGCCAACGGCGTAAGCACCAGTCCGAGCGCCAGGGTCAGGCCGCTGATTGCCGCGGCGGTCATCACCACAATCGCCAGGACCTCGCTGTTATCCGCGCCGTGGCCAAGAAGCGACAGCAGGTCCCGCTCATAGCGCTGGATAAACCGCCCGATCGCATTGACGAGCAGGACGATCATCAGCAGCCCCGCCAAGGCCGCCCCGAGCAACACGGCCGCACCGGCGCCGGTCTTGCTTTGCCAGTAGTGGGAACTAGACCGGGCGAACTCCTCACGTGAAAGTAATTCGACCTCTGGAAACGCCTTGGCCGCCTCCGCGCGCCGTGTCGTGAAGTCGACCGGCAATCCGCCGCGCAGGTCGGCGACCAGATACGCGGCATCGGTCGAAGGCCATCCCAGCACCTCGCGGGCCGTTTCCAAGCCACTGAGTATGTAAGGCGCGCCGACAAACGTCGCGAGCCGCGTCTCGACTCTCTCCAGATCGACCGTGACGTCGCCGATGGACGCCTCGGTGCGTCCGGGCTGTCCGGGGCTGAGGGAAAGCCTCTGCAGATCGGATTGATCGGCGATGAACCCGCGGTCGGACAGGCCGAGCGCGTCCACACCGATCAGCGTCACGCTCGATCGCCGGCCGATCGGCGAGCGCCAGGGGCTGAACCCCACAACGACGCGTCGAAAGCGCACGCCCGGCAGATAGCGCGCCAGAGCCCCGGCGTAGTCTTCGGGAATCGGGGTGGGAAAATCGAAACACTCTACGCCGCGTGCGACGACCCACACATCCCCGCCGATAGCGTCAGGCCCGGCTGAGCCGGCGCGAAGGAATGAGGTGAACACGGTGTACTGGAAGCTCGCTACGATCGCGGCGATCGCGCAGACCGCCACCGTGAAGGCGATAAAGCCGGGATCGCGTCGCAATACTCGAACGACAAAGAAGGCGGCGACGCCTGTGTGGCGGCGGAGCCGTTCGCTCAGGCCGGGAAGTGCGAAGCGAACGCGTTCCCACTTCCTGTGTTTTGCTGTTTTCGCCACCTCGACTGGCCTGAAGTCGTGCCGCGGTTGTCCCCAACCCGGGGGCGTTTGTGCGGATCTTATTTGTGACGGACGCTTAATTTGTTCGACTCGATCACGACTAGATCTTTTTCTATCTCGTCGCGGTTGGATCAAGCCAGACTATAGTTTGAATGCCTCTCTGCGGGATGCCGCACGAAAACGGCGCCCACGCCCCTGACGCCGATCCCCTTTTTCAGCGTCGCCCGTCCGTGAGCCGAAAATTGGCGGCGATCTCACCTGAGACGCCCAGACAACGGTCAGCATGGAAGACCGCGTTCGGACCCGTCTTGGAACATGAGGATGGTCGCTACGAGCCAGCGCGATCATCGCTGTAAGGCTTGCTCGACTCCCTTACGATCGTGCCGGGCTCAGCGCTCACCGAACTATCGCGCGTCAAGACGTCATGAGCCGCCGCGAGCGCGAAAATGCGCCCATCGATCGCGTCTCCGAGCTCCGGTGAGGCGCTATGCTCGCGCAGGGTCTGTCGCACGAGAGCTTGCACCGTCACCAAGGTGTTTTTGACGCGCAGATTGAGCTCGTTGATCAGG
>NZ_DASXNL010000177.1:0-3710 GCF_036495085.1 Phenylobacterium sp.
GATCGCGCCCGCGCTGCCTACCAGTTGATCCTGACCCCGAGCTTTCCGGTCCAGGCGTGGGTGTCGCTATTGAGATTCCATTGGTAGCCGACGTTGGCGATCAGCGCGGAAGAGCGGCTCATCTGGTGAGTCAGGCCAGCATTGGCCTCAGACCAATATGCGCCGAGATCGGTTTTGAAGACCACTGGGCCGTCCGCCGAGGAGAAGCTGGTCGAGGGCTGGTCCATGAATTCGTGGCTGAGGTTGAGCCTGAGCCAGCCGGTGGTCAGCCGGGGGCCCTCCTCGGCGGGTCGGCTCCAGGTGTGGGCGAGCCGCAGACCCAGCCGCCCGACCAGGCTATCTGTGCGGCCGAAGGTGATCAGCGCTGCGGCGTCACTCGTCTGGTCCGCCTCGAAGGTCTGATAGACCAACTGAGCCTGCGGCTCGAGGACCCAGTCCTTGGCGAAGTGGAACGGCCAACCGCCTTCCGTCGATAGGGCCCAGCCCGTGGCGCGGTCCTTCAGTTCAGGAAGCTCGGTCGAGAGCGCCGAAGCACGGTACCAGGTGTATTGGGCGATCGCGTCAAGGTAGGCCCCGTTCGCGGCGAAGCGGGTCCAGTAGCCCCCCAGAGAGAAGGCGTTGAGCCGGGCCGTTCCCGCCTGCTGGCCGCTCACGTGTTCGACGTTGGCGCTTGCCCAGCCATAGACGGCGTAGAGCCCGGCGTGGTCACGCACCCCGTTGGCTTGCTCGCGGCGGTAGATGTCTCCACCGACCTGCAGGGCCTGCAGGTCGTAGTCGAAGGTCGGGCCGTCGGGCCCGTCGATACCCAGGCGGCCTCCATCGTGGTGGCCGCTCCAGCCCACCGCGCGCATCCACAGCCCGTTCAGGTACGCGCTGTCACTCGGCCCCTGCATTCCGCGCAACTGCTCCTCCTCGCCCACGCGGTCGTGCAGGTTGTCGATCACCTCACGGCCATAGAACGCCGCGAGCGCGGGCAGGGCGGAATAGAGCGATGTCTCGATCCTGTAGTCGGGGATCTCGCCAGTGGGCGGTGTCGGAGTTGGCGTGGGTGTCGGAGTTGGAGTTGGAGTTGGAGTTGGAGTTGGAGTGGGTGTCGGCGTTGGGGTGGGCGTAGGTGTCGGTGTCGGTGTCGGGGTTGGCGTGGGCGTCGGAGTCGGAGTCGGCGAAGAACATGGAGGTGAGGGTGCGCCCGCGACCGAACAGTCGATGGCCGAGCGCAGGAACCATGATTGCGGACTGTCTCCGCCCAGGCCGGAGCGATGGAGCGTGTAGTTGTACGGGCCGGCGAGCACCGCCGTCCCGAGCGCGAACGCCCCTGCGGCCGTCGTCCCACCGCTCACGGCGTCGACGACGAGGATACCGTTGCCGAGCGTTTCGGCGCCCCCGCCACCGGCATGGGCGATGCGCAGGAGCGTATTCCCACTCGCCGCGCCGCCGCTAATGATCAGCTTGTCCGACGCCGAGCCGTCCGCACCGAGGTATGTGTTGAGGCCGATCGCGCCGCCATTGCCCACATAGTTCGTTGTCGTCACGGTCTTGTAGCTGGCCGGCAAGGTCACATCACCGGTCGGCGGGGCGAAAGTGATTTCGCTCGTGTCGTTGACCAGGCTCGTCAGGTTCGAACTGCCCGTCACCGTCCACCGCGACGCAGCACTCAGGGTCAGGTTCGAGGCGCTGCCGGCCTCGGTCGTCACCGCGCCGGTGAGTTGTGACGCCGACGTGGCCGCAAGATTGAGGACGCCGTTGTTGGTGACGTTGGAAAGGCCGGCGCCGCCGCTCACCGAGGCGCCCGTCAAGGTCGCGTTCAGGGTCGTGCCATTTACTAAGATCCCAAAGCCTTGGTCTGAGATCAGCGAGCTGTTCTGGATTGTCAGCGTACTCGGCGCCGTCTCGTAGGCTTGGGAATAGAACGCGGGCGATCCGACACCCTCAGCATGGACGCTCGTGCCGCCGGTCAGCGTCATGCTGCTGGCGCCCCACACCATCGCGCCGCGAGATGACGGACCGGTCGTCGTGACGATTACCCCGTCAGCCGTGATTGAGGATCCAACGCCGCCTGACTGAGCCACGGAAAACAGGCCGGCGGCCCCTGATCCATGGGTCGTAACCGAACCGCCGCTCAGAGAGAGCTGAGCGGCGAATTCCGCCGCCGCCCCCGTGCTGCCATTTCCGTTGGTGGTGATGGTGACGTTCCTGGCCGTCACATGGCTTGCAGACAATGAAGCGATACCGTCGGCCGTATCCGACGTGCTGGAGCCTGATGTGGTGATTGACCCCCCGGTAATCGACAGGACGCTGGCGTTGTCCGCGATCGCACCGTTTCCGCCGACGCCTGTTGTCGTGACCGTCACATTGGTCAAGGTCATCGGACCCTGTAGCGCATAGGCGCCGACCGCGTCGGCGCCGCTGGTCGAGACCGACGTACCGTTCGCCGTCAGGGTCCCGCGGCCAATGGCGTAAAGACCGTGCGCCTGATTTCCGGTCGTGCTGATGGACCCGTTGGTGAGGCTGATATTGCCGCCCCTATTCGATTCCGCGCCGTTTGATTGCGGACCGCTCGTGGAGATGGTCGTGCTGGTGGCCTGGATGGTCGGGCCGGCGCCTCCGGCATCGAAGGCAAAGAGGGCGTCGGCCTGCGCGCCTTGGGTCGTAACCCTTCCGCCCGCCAAGATGACGCCCGCCCCCTGGGTGGCTTCAACGCCGATTGCGTTCGTGCCCAGAGTCGAGATCGTGGTGTCCGTAGCCCCTATGCTGGAGTTTACCCCCGTCGCAAAAAGTCCGGTGGCGGAGTTCCCGCTGGTGTGAACGAGGGCCCCGTTGGAAAGGCTGATTGTTCCGCCCGTTTGCGCGGAGGCGCCGATGGCGCCGGGGGCGCTGATGCTCAGCGCCAATCCGTTCACGTCAAGCAAGCTTCCCGCATTGCTGGCCAGCAGCCCGCCGCCGTTGGTTGAGCTCGCCGTGCCCCCTTGAAGACGAATGATGCCGCCAGTTGCGGCGTGCGCCAGAAGACCGGTTCCCGTGGCCAGGAGGGTCGCTGGCCCGCCAAATGTGATGACACCGTTTGATTGCGCATTCAGAACGTCGGCGCCGGTTCCGCTTGTCGTGACCGCCGCTGCGCCCTCGGTATTGATCTGGCCGCCGTTCTGCGCCCAGAACCCAAAGCCAGCGCTGCCGGCCGCCGATGTGGTGATGTTCGCATCGGCCGGCACGGTCTGCGGCGTACTATTCGCAGAGACCTGCTGGGCTTGTGCAGGCGTGACGAAACCAAGCCATGGCGGCAGGCAAGCGGCGCCCGTCAGAAACGTTCCACCAAGAAGCACAGCCGTGCGGCGTGTGCGTGAGTGACGCGTCCTCATCATAGCCACCCTGCCGATGCTTGTGCGGCGCCCGATGCGCGAGGATTTCCAGGCAGCGCAGCGTTTTCCATAGGGCGTACTGCTGATGCCGCGCGCCCGGGCAACCGATTCCACCCACCCCCTCAGGTCCGCCGCGCACCGCATATCCTGGCCGGGCCACCGCTCGACCCAGGCTGCGCCAATCCGCCCAGGGCCTGGCCACCGGCGATCGCCTCGGGGTTCGCATTCGGGCGCGAAGGTCCCCTGGACCAGCTTGATCGCGAGACGCGCGACGGAGCCCCGCGGTCCGCCGAAGTCGGCATCCGCCCATCGGTGACGGCAAAGGCACGTGGCGCCTACGCGTAGACCGTGGCG
>NZ_DASXNL010000178.1:0-1731 GCF_036495085.1 Phenylobacterium sp.
GCGGCAGGAAGACATGTGGCTGCCGATCCTGTTTTCGCCGACCGAGACCAGCCAGGCGGCCGGGCGTGCGTACATCGAGCGCATCATCGCCCGCACCGACCGCGACGCGCCCGTCTCGGACCAGTCCATCGCCGAACAGCGCGCGGCGCTCGCGGCGTACGGCGCCGCCAAGGACCCCAGCTACGCCCACCTTAAGGGCCTTGAGCTTCCCGTCCTCGTCGTCAACGGCAGCGACGACATCGTGATCCCGACGATCAACTCCTACATTCTGCAGCAGTTCCTCCCCAACGCCGAGCTCATCCTGTACCCGGACGCCAACCACGGCGCGCATTTCCAGTACCCCGAACTCTTCGTCCGCCACGCGCGCATCTTCCTCGACGATTAGCTCTCCCCAGGTAGCCCGCACGAGCACGGCCAATGAGCAGGGAGGCTTTCAATGCCAGTCACCGGCCCACGCAAGGTCACGACCGGGAAAAGTCCGCAGCCACAGCCGCTAACCAAATTGCCGAAGAATGACTTCCTTCATATTCTCCGCACAGCCGGCGTCCCGGAAGAAACAATCAAAGCGACAGATGAGCAGCTCCAGGACCCGATCGACCTGGAAAGGGACGGACTATTCCTGGTAACGCACGGCCTGGACCGCGACCAGCTCATGGATCGAATGGGTGGCAGTCCGTGAGTGTACGCCCCCGGAGCCTTACCTAAGACCAGGACACCGATGAATGGCGCCCGTTGACCATTAGTTGTCTACGACATCAAGGAGCATTCCCATGACTCGTCTGCTGCATATCTCGGCCACCCCCGCGGCGCGGCCAGCGAATCTCTCGCCCTGGCCGCCACGTTCCTCCAGGCTCACTAGGCCGTACACCCCAACGTGCAGGTCGATCACCTGGACCTGTTCGATGGCACCCTGCCCGAGTTCGGGCGCCTCGCCCCCTGGGCGAAGATGGCCGTCATCGCCGGCGGGCCGCCCAGCGCGGTCCAGGCCGCCTAGGACGTGCTCAAGCAATGGATCGACATCATCACCCAGCCCGGCTGGGTGTTCGCCTTCACCCCTACTGACAGCTACACCGGCCTGATCACCGGCAGGAAGGCCGCCGTCGTCTACACCAGCGGGATCTACTCCCCGGGCGCGCCGCTCGCCTTCGGCAGCGACTTCCACGCCAGCTACCTCAACGACTGGCTGCGCTTCGCGGGCAATCACCGACGTCACCGAGATCCGCTTCCAGCTCACGGTGCTGACCGCCACCCCCGCCAAGACCGCGCCGCCGCAACAGCCCGCGCCGCAGACGCCGGAAAAGCCGTTTAAGTTTCGCACCCAGCGGATGCCCCGTCGGCCAAGGGAGATTCCCATAACTGGACGATCTGCGCGCGATCATCCAGGTGGCCAGCCAATCCGGCAATCGCGCCGAGTCGGCGTTATGGAGCGCTTCTGCGCCGGAGCATGGCGTCGGCGTCTGGCGAGTATCGTGAGATGGCGCCACGGCCGGCATGGCACGCGTTTGGGCCTTCGTTCGGGTCGCAGGGACCCGGATGCGCCGGCGCCGGTCACACCCTGGCGTAGTCCTGGATGTCTTGCTCGAAGTCGGTCACGAGTTCCGAAGTCAGGGTGCGGCGGGTCTGGCCGACTGCGAGCAGGACGTCGCCCGTGGCTACCTCCTGCTCGCCGCGCTCGAACAGGACGCGCTCGAAGGCCAGCTGCGCGGTTCTGCGTGCGGCGAACTCGATGTC
>NZ_DASXNL010000179.1:0-89909 GCF_036495085.1 Phenylobacterium sp.
CATCTTGGCGTAATTGGCCTTCGCCGACCGGTTGCGGGTCGTGGCGATCAGGGCGGCCAGGGGATAGCGCGCGACGGCCGGCAGGGTGATGATCGCGGGATCACGGAAGAGATTGAAAAGAAAAGGCTTTACGGCCTTTAGACTATCCGGCCCGCCCAGGTTGAAGAGGACGACGGCGAGTTTCCTCACTCCGCGGCCATGGCCTTCACCGGCTTGCCGGTCACGCGCTCGACGACGCGGGCGATATGGGCGATCGGCGTGTCCGGCATGACGCCATGTCCGAGGTTGAAGATGTAGGGCCCGCCGCTCCACTGGGCGAGCAGGGTCTCGACCCGGGCGTCGAGGGCCGGCCCACCGGCCCGCAGCAAGAGGTTGTCGAGCGCGCCCTGAATGGTCTTGCCACTGGCCTGAAGCCGCCGGCCGAGCTCGGCGCTGGCCTGGGTGTCCAACGCCACGCCCTCGACCGGGACGGCGCGGGCGTAGTTGTCGACCAGGGCGCCGGCGCCCCTCGGGAAACCGATGAACGGCGCGGTGACGCCGGCCGCCCTCACCTGCTCAACGATCGCCCGGTGCGGCTGGATGACGATGCGCTCGAAGACGTCCTCGGCCAGACCCTCGGCCCAGCTCTCGAAGATCTTCAGGGCCTGGGCGCCGGACCTCGCCTGCATGATCAGGTAGCGGGCGGTGGCGTCGACCAGCACCTGCAACAGGGCGTCCAGCTTCTCCGGATGCTCGTAGGCGAAGGTCCTTGCCGCCTCACGCTGCGAGCCGCGGCCCTCGATCATGTAGGTCGCGACCGTCCAGGGGCCGCCGGCGAAGCCGATCAGGGCCCGGTCCGGTTCCAGCTCGGCGCGAACCCGCGACAGGGTCTCGCCGATCGCCGACAGCCGGCCGGTGGAGGCCTCCACCTCGTCGGCCATGCGGGCGATGTCCGGCAAGGCGCCCAGCCGGGGTCCCTCGCCCGCCTCGAACCAGACCTCCTGGCCGAGCGCGCCGGGGATCAGCAGGATGTCGGCGAAGACGATGGCGGCGTCCATCGGGAACCGGCGCATCGGCTGCAGGGTGGCCTCGGCGGCCATCTCCGGATCGTGGCAGAAGGAGATGAAGTCCTTGGCCCGGGTCCGAAGCTCGAGATACTCCGGCAAGGACCTGCCGGCCTGGCGCATGAACCAGATCGGCGGCCGGTCCAGGGTTTCGCCGGCGAGCGCTCGCAGGAGACGGGGCGTGGTCTGGCTCATCAGGGCCTTAAATCGTCTCTCGCCGGAACTCTCAAGCCCAAGGGTCCGGCGCCCGACCCGCTCAGCCCTTCTTCCTTCCAAGAAGATTTTTGAAAAAGGTTGCGGGAGTGGCGATAGGGCCTGTCGAGGGCGTGGATAAAGCCGCCGCCGCCAATCACGTCCCGGCGTTCTCCCCAGGCCGCCCGCGTGACCGTGCAGCGGCGTCACCAGGGTGTGGATAGCGGGGATGGCGGCGCAAGCCCCCTGACGTCCTTAAGGTTTCGTTAAGACATCCAGGGACGAACCAGACGCCGGACCCGCGCCGTCACAATCTGTCGACAACCCGACCCTCGGCCCTTCACCGGTCGGCGGCCATGTGGGTTAACGATCCGTAAACGGCCCTTTTCCTCCCGCCCATACATGGGGACGGCTCCGGAGCCCTCGGCGCACGCGATCTATCCCCATTCGCGCGCAGCTTCGCTAAGACTGCTCCACAGGAATCGTCCCCAGGCATTTTTGTGAGACAGGCCGCCCGTGACCACGCCCGCGCCAAGGCTCGCCACCTACTTCCACGTCCACCTGGTCTCCGATTCCACGGGCGAGACCCTGAACGCCATGGCGCGCGCGGTCTGCGCCCGGTTCGACAACGTCTTGCCCATCGAGCACATCTACGCGCTCGTCCGCTCGCAGCGTCAGCTGGACCGGGCGCTGGGTGATATCGAAGAGGCTCCCGGGGTCGTCATCCACACCATCGTCGATGATGGACTGCGCCAGGCGCTCGAGGAGGGTTGCCGCCGGCTCGACATGCCGTGCATCCCGGCCCTCGACCCCCTGGTCTCGGCCATGTCGCGCTACCTCGGCTATTCGACGACGACCCGTGTCGGAGCGCATCTGCGGCTCGATAACGACTATTTCAACCGCATGGACGCGCTCAACTACGCGATCGGCCACGACGACGGCCAAGGCGGACAGGACCTTGAACAGGCTGACGTTGTCCTGGTGGGGGTATCGCGGACCTCCAAGACGCCGACCTGCATCTACCTGGCTCACCGCGGCGTGCGGGCAGGCAATGTGCCCCTCGTCCCTGGCCGGCCCCCGCCGGAAAAGCTGTTCGGACTGAAAACGACGCTGGTGGTCGGACTCTCTATCTCGCCGGATCGTCTGATCCAGATCCGCCGCAACCGGTTGCTCAGCCTGAAAGAAAACCGGGAGTCGACCTACATCGACGTGGACGCGGTGCGCGACGAGATCGTCCAGGCGCGGCGCCTCTACGAGCGGCAGGGCTGGCCGGTGATCGACGTGACCCGCCGGTCCGTCGAGGAGACCGCCGCGGCGGTGCTGAACCTGCTGCATGGCGGTCATGGACAGGTTGAGGTGCTCGGATGAGCGCAGGGTTGGTGTTGGCCTCGAAGAGCGCGACGCGCCGCACGGTGCTGGAAGGCGCGGGCGTGCCTTTCGTGACCGCGAGCTCCGGCGTCGACGAGGACATGGCCAAGGCCGAGTTGCTGGCTGGCGGCGCGAGCCCCAGGCGCATCGCCGAAGCCCTGGCCGAGCGCAAGGCGCTGGCGGTATCGACGGGTCGACCAGAGTGGGTGATCGGAGCTGATCAAACGCTGGAATTCGCCGGCCAGCTTTACGACAAGGTCGAGACCGTGAAATCCGCGCGGGCGCGCCTTCAGGCGTTGCGCGGCCAGCCACATGAATTGCACTCCGCCGTCGTTGTGGCCCGCGACGGCGAGGCTGTCTGGCGCGAGACCGAGAGCGCGACGCTGACGATGCGCGATTTCACCGACGGCTTTCTCGAGGATTATCTGGCGGCCGAGGGCGAAGCGGCTCTGGGGTCGGTGGGCTGCTATCGACTGGAAGGAATGGGTGTGCAGCTCTTCTCGAAGATCGAAGGGGACTACTTCACCATCCTCGGCCTGCCGCTGATCGGCCTTCTGAATCTGCTGCGCAAAGAGGGCGTCTTGCGTCCATGACCGGCAGCATCACCGGCGCTACCGCCGTCGCCGGCGTGGCCGGATCGCCCATCGCTCACTCACTCAGCCCGCTGATCCAGAACGCATGGATCAGGGCGGCCGGCTTCGACGCGGTCTATGTCGCCTTCTCCCCGCCGGCGGACCGCTTCAGTCACTTCGCCGAGGGACTGCGTGGCGGGACGATCCGCGGCCTGAACGTGACGCTGCCTTTCAAGGAGGCGGCGCTCGGGGTGGCCGATAAGGTCGGCGAGCGGGCGGAACTGGCGGGGGCGGCGAACCTGCTGATCTTCAACGAGGACGGCTCGATCACCGCCGACAACGTCGACGGTCTGGGGTTGTTGGGTGCGCTGGCCGCCCAGGCGCCCGGTTTCGACCCAAAGGCAGGCCCGGCCGTCGTTCTGGGCGCCGGAGGCGCCGCGCGCGGGGCGGCCGCGGCCCTGGTGATGGCCGGCGCCCCCGAAGTCCGGATCGTCAACCGCACCCAGGCGCGCGCCGAGGTGGTCGCAGGTTCGGTGGGTGGCGGCGCTCAAGCCTACCCTCAGGACGCGGCCGCCAGGGCGTTCGACGGCGCCAATGTGCTGATCAACGCGACATCGGCCGGCATCGCCGGCGATGATGCGCTGATCCTGCCCCTCGAGGCCACGCCGGCCGGGGCGGTGATCATGGACATGACCTACAAACCCCTGGTGACGCCCTTCCTCGAACAGGCCCGGCGGCTTGGGCGGCGAACGGTCGACGGACTGGAGATGCTCATCCGCCAGGCAGGGCCCTCGTTCGAGGCCTTCTACGGTCGCCCGCCGCCTGCGGGCGTCGATGTGCGGGGGCTCTGCATCGCCAGACTTGAGGCCTGGTCGTCATGATCCTGATCGGCCTCACCGGCTCCATCGGCATGGGCAAATCGACAACGGCTGCGATGTTCCGCGACCTCGGGGTGCCCGTCTACGACGCTGATGCTGCAGTCCACGACCTCTACGACAAGGGCGGGGCCGCAGTCGCCCCGGTGGGTGAGGCCTTTCCGGGTGTGGTCCGGGACGGTCGTGTCGACCGCGAGGCCCTACGGCAGGCGGTGCTCGACGATCCGGAGGCGCTTAAACGGCTCAACGCCATCGTCCACCCGCTGGTCGGCCGCGACCGGGTCGGCTTCTTCCAGCGAGCGGAGACGCAGGGCGCCGATATGGTGGTGCTGGACATCCCGTTGCTGTTCGAAACCGGCGGCCACGCCAATGTCGATGCGATCGTGGTGGCGAGCGCGCCGGCGGACATGCAGCGGGAGCGCGTGTTGGCTCGACCCGGCATGACCCCCGATCGCCTGACGGCTATCCTGTCCCACCAGGTCGCCGACGCCGAGAAGCGTGCACGCGCACATTTTGTCGTCGATACCTCCCGCGGCCTCCAGCCGGCCCGCGAACAGGTGGCCGAGATCATCGCGGTCATGCGCGATCCACAGCGCAGGCCGACTCGCGACCCTACGACCGGTTGAACAAGCGACCCGAACCGGGCCAAGAAAGGTCATGGCGCGCGAGATCATCCTCGACACGGAGACGACCGGCTTCGAACCCTCCATGGGTCACCGCATGGTGGAAATCGCCTGCCTGGAGATCGACGACTTCGTCCCGACCGGCCGAAGCTTTCACACCTACATTGATCCTTGCCGGGATATGCCTGTCGAGGCCGAGCGCGTGCATGGCCTGTCGGGCGCCTTTCTTCGCGGCAAGCCGCGATTCGAGCATCCCGAGGTGGTCGACGCCTTCCTGGAATTCGTGGGCGACGCCCCGATGATCGCCCACAATGCCGGCTTTGACCGCACGTTCATCAACCATGAACTCGGCGGCTGTGGCCGGGCGCCCTTCCCGGAGGGCCGCTGGATCGACACACTGGAACTCGCCCGCATGCGGTTCCCGGGCATGCACAATTCCCTTGATGCGCTCTGCAAGCGCTTCAAGATTTCGCTTTCCGAGCGCGAGAAGCACGGAGCGCTCGTCGACGCCAAGCTGCTGGCGGCGGTCTATCTGGAGCTGAAGGGCGGCCGTGAGCGCCGCCTTGAACTCACGACCGCGGCAACCGTCACGACCGTCGCTGCGGCGACTTGCAACGCCTATGGCCCCCGACCGAGCCCGCTGGCGCCACGCTCAACCGAGGAAGAGCGCCAGATCCACGCGAGCTTCATCCGCAACGTCGTGAAGAACGACGGCCTGTGGACGAGATTCGGGCTCTTGCCGGCCTAGGCGTGGCCGACCTGGCCGCCCTGTTCGGCCTTGCGCGCGGCATAGACGCCGGCGAAGTCGATGGGATCGAGCAGGAAGGGCGGGTAGCCGCCGTCCGAGGTTACGTCGGCGATGATCCGGCGGGCGAAGGGGAATAGGTAGCGCGGGCACTCGATGAGCAGCACCGGTTCCATGTCCTCGGCGGCCACGCCGGCGATCTGGAATACGCCGCCATAGAGCAGCTCGACCACGAAGATCGGGCCGTCGTCACGGCTGGCCCGGGCCGACAGCTTCAGGTCGACTTCATAGTAGCCGTCATCGCGGCCTCGGGCGTTCATCTCGACGCCCAGGTCGATCTGAGGCTGAGCCGCGCCGCCGCGCAGGGAATCCGGCGCGCGCGGGTTTTCGAAGGATAAGTCGCGGACGAACTGGGCCAGGACCCGGATACCGGCGCCTTCGGCGGCGGCTGCGGCGGGTTCAGGCGCGCCTGCGCCGTCGTTGGTGTCGGTCATAGTTCGGCTAAATCCGTGGCGGGACGACGAAGGGTTCGCGTCTTGTCGGGCGGTCGGGCTATCATGGCGCCCCAAGCGATGCAACGCTGCCCCTGACGGCGGCGTTGGATCGTTCTATATTGGTTGAAGCGCCTTTAGGCGGAACCCCGAAGGGCTCATCGTTGCAAGTGCTTGAGTTGATCATCTTTGCGGGCCTCGCGGCCATCGTGCTCTACCAGCTCTACGCCGTGCTGGGTCGGCGCGTGGGCCGGCAGCCGGAAGATACGCCCGCAGTGCCGACCACGGCCGCGGCGGTGGATCGAGCGCCCGACGCCCCGGCCCAGATCGTGGAGGATGGGGTCGCGCTGACGGGCCTCGCGGCCGTCAAGTCCAAGGATCCCGGGTTCGACGTCAGCCGCTTCCTCGGCGGCGCCAAGACCGCTTACGAGATGATCGTCAAAGCCTTCGCGGCCGGCGACCGCGCCAAACTCCGCGAACTGCTTGCGCCGCCCGTGATGGCCGGTTTCGACACCGCCATCGCCGCGCGCGAAGCCGAGAACCGCAGCGAGACTGTCGAGTTCCTGCATTCGCCTCGCGCGGACCTGGAAAAGGTCGAGGTCGTAGGCGCAGATCTGGCCCGAGTGACGGTGCGCTTCCTCGCCGAGTTCCGCAGCCGCACGAAGGGGCCCGAAGGCGAAGGCGTCGAAGACCGGCGAACCGCTGAGCTGTGGACCTTCGAGCGGCAATTGAAGAGCCGCGATCCAAACTGGACGCTGATCCACGTCGACGCCGCGGAGGCCTGAGCTAGGTGCCATTGCGAGCTGTCGGCGCGGCCCCGTTTGCGCTTGGGTTGGTCGCGCTCGCCCTGGCCGCCTGCGCCACAACGCCGCAGACGCCCTCGTCGGCCAGCCGCATACCTCCGTCCCCGGTTCCCGCCGAAACGCCTCCATCTTCCGCACCTGCGCCCGAGCGCAGCCTGCCGCTGGCAGCCCTGAAAGGTTGGGAGGCGGAGGATCACGCGGCAGCCCTCGCGGCCTTCCGTGAAACCTGCGGCGCAGCTCGTGACCCAGCCATGGCCCAGGCTTGTCGCAGCGCGCGGGCCATCGGGCTCCTCGACCGCGAGCAGTCTCGCCGGTTCTTTGAGGCCAATTTCCGCGCCGAGATCCCGGCCGGCGAAGGCGTGCTCACCGCCTACTTCGCCCCGGAATACCCCGCTCGCCGAAAACCGGACGAAGAATTCAGCGCCCCCTTACGCCCAAGACCCGCCGACCTGAAGACGGTCGATGCCGGCATGTTCGATGCCGCTCAGGCCGGCCGCATCGGCGCGGCGCGAGATGCCGGCGACGGAACATTGCTCCCTTATCCGGATCGCGCAGCCATTGAGGCGACTCCGCCGGTTCAGGCGCTGGCCTGGATGCGGCCCGAAGACCTGTTCTTCCTGCAGATTCAAGGGTCGGGCATTCTGACCTTCGAGGGCGGCAAGCGGATGAAGGCCCTTTATGCCGCCACCAACGGGCGGCCCTTCGTGGCCGTGGCCAACGTCATGCGCGACCGGGCTTTGCTGGCCGCCGACAACACCTCTGCCGAGGCCATCCGGTCCTGGCTCGCCGACCATCGCGGGTCCGACGCCGACGCGGTCATGCGGCTCAACCCTCGCTACGCCTTCTTCAGCCTCGTGCCGGACGATGGCCGCCAACCGGTGGGCTCTGCGAACCTGCCCTTGCCTCCCGGTCGCGCCCTCGCGATCGATCCCACCTTCCACCAAATGGGCGAACTCTTCTGGGTGGACGCCGAGGCGCCGATCCTCAAGGGCGCCTTCCCCGCCTATCGGCGCTTGGCGCTGGCGCTGGACACCGGTGGGGCGATCAAGGGCGAAGTCCGCGCCGATCTCTATCTGGGGGTCGGCATGACTGCCGGCGCCGAGGCCGGGCGGGTGCGTCATACGCTTCGGCTCTACCGCCTGGTCCCCAGAGTCCCGGCGCCATGAAGCGGCCGCTGAAACCGGAAGAGATCAGGATCTGGGGGATGGTCTCGTCGACCATCCACCCCCTGGCGGGTCGGGGCACGCCTACGGCCTCGCAAGAGGCGGCCCGGACGGAGATCGCCGCCCGCCTCGCCCCGCCGAAGCCGGCTGTTCGGCCAGCCAAGCCTCGTGAGGCTCTCGACGCCATCGAGCCGAACCGCCGACACCGTATTGCAAAGGAGCGGGAAGACATCGGCGCGCGCCTGGACCTGCATGGCCTGGATCAGGCTCGCGCACGGACGACGCTGGAGTCCTTCCTGACCCGCGCCTGGAACGACGGCTGGCGGGCCGTACTGGTGATCACAGGGAAGGGCGTGCAGGGCGATGGCGTCTTGAAGCGGCGGGCGCCCGAATGGCTGGCCGCCCCGCACTTGGCGCACATGGTCGCCGGGATCTCCGACGCCGCGCGCCATCATGGTGGGGACGGCGCGCTCTACGTGGCGCTGAAGCGAAAAGCGCGGAGCTAGTCGCTAGGGTTTCCGCGAGGCTTTCTCGACGTGGCCCGACGTTCCCTCACGGGCCTCCAGGCTGGCGGCGACGTCGTCGAGCGAGACGCCGGCGGCCGCCAACACCACGAGAAAGTGATAGATCAGGTCGGCGCTCTCTGCGGCCAGCGAGAGCTTGTCGCCCTGGGTCGCCGCGATGACGGTTTCGACGGCCTCTTCGCCGAGTTTCTTGGCGGCCAACGCGGGCGAAGCCAGCAGCTTGGCGGTGTAGGAGGCGCTTGCATCGGCCTCTTTCCGGGTCTCGATGACGGCGGCCAGACGCGTCACGACTTCGGCGAAACGGCTCATGCGGCAGCCCCTGTCGGGCGGACGGGGATGTGGGCGGCGGCCATGGAGCGCTTGACCTCGTCGATGGAGACCTCGCCGAAGTGGAAAATCGAGGCGGCAAGCACGGCATCGGCTCCGCCACCCGTCACCGCCTCGACCATATGCGCGGCGTTCCCAGCCCCGCCGGAGGCGATCACGGGCACCGAGACGGCGCTGGTCACGGCCTTCAGCAGATCGAGGTCGTAGCCGATCTTGGCCCCGTCGCGATCCATCGAGGTCAGGAGGATCTCGCCCCCGCCGCGCTCCACGGCCTCGGCGGAATAGGCCACAACGTCCAGGCCCGTGTCGTTGCGCCCGCCATAGGTGAACACCCGCCATTGGTCGCCGACCCGCTTGGCGTCGATGGCGACAACGGTCGCCTGGCTGCCGAAGGCGTCGGCGCAGGCTGCGATCAGGTCGCGGTCCTCCACCGCGGCGGTGTTGATCGAGATCTTGTCAGCGCCGGCGAGCAACAGGCGCCGCGCGTCTTCGACCTTGCGGATGCCGCCTCCCACCGAAAGGGGCATGAAACAGACGTCGGCCGTGCGGGCGACCACGTCGAGGATGGTCCCTCGGTTCTCGTGGCTGGCGGTAATGTCGAGGAACATCAGCTCGTCGGCGCCCGCCGCGTCATATGCCCTCGCCTGTTCCACGGGATCGCCGGCATCGCGCAAGGATACGAACTGCACGCCCTTCACCACCCGGCCGTCCTTGACGTCCAGGCAGGGGATAACGCGAACCCGCAGGGTCACGCGGCCACCTGCAGAGCCTCGGCGGGTGTGATAGCGCCGTTGTAGAGTGCGCGGCCCAGAACGGCTCCCGCGATCCTGGTCCCTTTGCGGGCTTTCAGGCGGACGATGTCGTCGATGGTGGCCAGGCCCCCGGCCGCAATAACCGGGATGCTCACGGCGTCGGCGATGGCCCCGAAGGCCTCGACGTTGAAGCCCATCACCGTGCCATCGCGGTCGATGTCGGTGATGATCAGGGCGCTGACGCCGACGTCCTCGAACCGCTTGGCGACGGTGATCGCGTCGAGATCGGAGTCCTCGGTCCACCCCTGCACGGCGACCTTGCCCTTGCGTACGTCGACACTGACGGCGATCTGCTCGGGCCAGGCCCGGGCCGCCTCCCGCACGATCTCCGGCTGACGGACGGCGACGGTGCCCAGGATCACACGGCTGACGCCGGCTTCGATCCAGCCTTCGATGTCGGCCATGGAGCGGATGCCGCCGCCGAGTTGCACCGGCACGGAGACCGCGCTCAGGATCTCCTCGACCGCGGCCTGGTTGACGGCCTTGCCGGAGACCGCCCCGTTCAGATCGACCACATGGATCCAGTGGAAGCCGCCGTCAGCCCAGGTGCGGGCCTGGTCACCGGGCGAGGTGTTGAACACCGTCGCGGTCGATAGGTCGCCATGCACAACGCGCACGCACTGGCCGTCCTTCAGGTCGATGGCGGGGTAGAGAATCAAGGTCGCCACTCCAGAAAGCGCGCGAGAAGGGAAAGGCCGGAGGCTTGCGATTTCTCCGGGTGGAACTGGACACCGGCGACGTTGCCGCGCGCCACCGCGGCGGGGAACCGTTCGCCGTGATCCACATAGGCCGCCACATCGCCTTCGTCCTTCGGGAAAAAGGCGAAGGAGTGCGTGAAATAGACCGTCTGACCCTCTTTCGAGCCGGGCGGGGGTTTCAAGCCCGCCATCAGCGGCTGGTCGGAGACGCCTTCGAGGTCGTTCCATCCCATGTGCGGTATCTTGATCGCCGGGTCGGATGACCCGAGCTTCCGCACATCGCCTGCGATCCAGTCAAGCCCGGGCGTCTCGCCGAATTCCAGGCCGCGCGAGGCCAGGAGTTGCATGCCCACGCAGATGCCCAGGAACGGCGCGCCCCTGCCGTGGACCGCCTCGGTCATGGCCTCGATCACGCCCGGCCTGGCCTCAAGCGCCGACATACAGGCGGCGAACGCGCCGACGCCAGGCAGCACGAGGCGATCGGCCGTTGCGACGACGTCGGGGTTATCGGTGACAACGATCCTGCTCTTCCCGTCCGCGGCGCGGATCAGGGCCTTTTCGGCCGAGCGAAGGTTGCCCGACCCGTAGTTGATCAGGGCGACGCTCTGCATGGACATGAAATCCTAGAGCACGCCCTTTGTGGAGGGCGCGTGACCGTGGGTCTTGGGATCGAGTTCGACGGCGTGGCGCAGCGAGCGGGCGAGCGCCTTGAAACCGCTCTCGGCGATGTGATGCGAGTTGGTTCCGTAGAGGGTCTCCAGGTGCACGCAGGCGCCGCAGTTCATGGCGAAGGCGTGGTGGAACTCCTTGAAGAGCTCGGTGTCCATGTCGCCCACCTTCGGGGTCTTGAAGGCCACGTTCCAGATCAGATAGGGCCGATTGGAGAGGTCGATTGCGCAGCGCGTCAGGGTCTCGTCCATCGGGATATAGGCGTGGCCGAAGCGACGCACGCCCTTGAAGCCGTCCAGCGCCTGGTTGAACGCCTGGCCCAGAACGATCCCGGTGTCCTCCACCGTGTGATGCATGTCGATGTGCAGGTCGCCCTTCGTCTCGATCGTGGCGTCGAAACCGCCATGCCGGATGAAACTCTCCAGCATGTGGTCGAAGAAGCCGATGCCGGTCGTGACCTTGGACTCGCCCGAGCCGTCCAGATCGAGCGCGATCCGGATCTGGGTCTCCTTGGTGTTGCGGACAACCTCCGCCTTGCGGCTCATCGTCAATATCCCCTGGCCGCGGCGAGGTCCTTGAGCGAGACCTGCGGTCGCGGACCGTAATGCGAGATCACCTCAGCCGCCGCGAGGCTGGCCAACTGGCCGCATTGCTGCAGCGATCTCCCCCTCGACAGGCCGAACATAAAGCCGGCTGCGTATTGGTCGCCGGCGCCCGTCGTGTCCACGAGTTTTTCAACCGGCTCGGCTTTCACGGTCAGGCGCTCGCCGTTGCTGAGGATCACCGAGCCCTTCTCGCTTCGAGTGATCGCAGCCAGCTTAACATGCGGGCGGATCGCCGACACGGCGGCGTCGAAGTCGGTGGTTTGGAAAAGCGACGTGATTTCGGTTTCGTTGGCGAACAGCAAGTCGACCTGGCCCTCAATGAAGCCCATCAGCGCCCCGCGGTGTCGCGCGACTACGAAGCCGTCCGAGAGTGTGAGCGCGATCATGCGTCCTGCGCCATGCGCCAGGGCTGCGGCCTTGGCGAAGGCGCGCCGTGCCGCTTCGGCGTCGAAAAGGTATCCTTCCAAGTAGACAATCTTGGCGCCCTCGATGACGTCCTTCTGCACGTCATCGTCAGTGAATTCCACCGACGCGCCCAAGTAGGTGCACATTGTCCGCTGGGCGTCCGGGGTGACGTTGATCATGCTGATGGCGGTGGCGGGGCCGCCGACCAGCGGGATCGGATCGAAGTGGGCGCCGATGGCGCGCATATCGTTAGTGAACACCTCGCCCAGCTCATCGGCGGCGACCTTGGCCAGGTAAGCCGCCTTGCCGCCGAAGCTCGCCACTCCGGCGACAGTGTTGCCGGCCGAGCCGCCGGAGGTTTTCACCCCGGCCGCCATCTTGGCGTAAAGCGCAGCAGACTGCCCCTGGTCGACCAGCATCATGGCGCCCTTGTCCAGGCTGTTCGCGGCCAGGAACTCATCGGTCGCCGGGGCGATCACATCAACAATGGCGTTGCCGATCGCGGCGACGTCGTAGAGGTCTGGCATACTAGAGCTTTCGGGACGGGACCGGGGCCACTTACCGTGAAATCCCCGCCCCGGCTAGGTTCGCACGAACAGATGGCGGCTTGGGCACAGGTCGGCCACCACGCAGGTCTCGCACTTCGGCCGGCGCGCCAGGCACACATATCGCCCGTGCAGGATCAGCCAGTGGTGGGCGCGGGTCTTCAAGGCGTCGGGCACGATGGCCATGAGCTCGGCCTCGACCTGGTCCGGGGTCTTACCCGTCGCGAGGCCCAGGCGGTGGGACACGCGGAAGACGTGGGTATCGACGGCTATGGCCGGCTCGATGCGAAGTTCGTTCAAGACCACCGAGGCGGTCTTGCGCCCAACGCCGGGCAGCGCCTGCAGCGCCTCGCGGTTCAGCGGCACCTCGCCGCCATATTGCTCCACCAGGATGCGGGACAGGGCGACAACGTTCTTGGCCTTCATATTGTAGAGGCCGATCGAAGAGATGAAGGGCTTCAGCCCCTCCTCGCCCAGCGCCAGCATCTTCTGCGGGGTGTCGGCGACCTTGAAGAGCTTGTCGGTCGCCTTGTTCACCGAGACGTCGGTGGCCTGGGCCGAAAGCGCGACGGCGACGACCAGGGTGAAGGCGCCGGCGTAGTCGAGTTCGGTGCGCGGGTCGCTCTCCTGCTCCTCGAACCGGGTGAAGATCTCCGCAATTCGCGCCTGTTCGGCCGGGCTCAAGCGCCTTTTGCGGGGATTGTTCTTCGAGGGTTTGGTTGGCTTGGCCATGAGGGGGCGCAAGATGGCCTGCGCGAGGCCCTTCCGCCAAGACGGTTTCAGGGCCTATCCTTGGCGGGCGAATGCTCGGCCAAACCTACATGAACGCGGTGATCAGACCGCACCGCTCGCTCTCCGAGCGCGGCTTCATCATCCTGATCACGGTCGTGACCCTGGCCAACTGCGCTTCGGCGGCGGTTTTCGTCTACATGGGCGCGCTGTTTGTTCCCTTCTTCCTGGGGCTCGACGTCCTGGCCGTGATCGTGGCGTTCCTGGTGAGTTTCCGCTCCGCGCGACGGATAGAGCGGGTTCAGGTGACCGCCCGCGATGTGGTCGTCACCCACGAAGCTCCCAACTGGAGCCGGGTGGTGTGGGAGAGCCCAACCGCCTTCACGCGGGTCGCTGTCGACAAGGAAGAAGACCGCACTGTGGGGCTTCGGCTGGCGCTCTCGGGGCGCGAAGTCGCCGTCGCCCAGGCCCTCAGCCCGCGTGAACGCGGCGAGTTCGCGCTCGCGCTCGAGAAGGCGATCTGGGAAGCCCGTCGCGAGCGGAACTAGGGCTTCTGAACCGCGACGATCTGGTCAAAGACCAGGCTCCACTTGCCGCCGCGGCGCTGCCAGATCCGCACATAGTGTCCGCGGCCCTCGTCCCAGCGGGCGTCGCCATAGGTCCAGACCAGGTCACCGGCCTTCGAGGCGCCGCCGCCGAGCGGGCCAAAGGCGACAGCGTGCGCGCGTGCGGCGAGTTGCCGGTCCACGGCCTCGGGGCTTGTGGCGGGCGCGGCGGAGGAGCCTTGCACGCGGGCATCGGCGGCTAGCACGGCTTTATAAGCCTGCGCCGCATCGGTGCGGGCGCGCGCGGCCAAGGCCATTTCGGCGGAACGCACCTGCTCCATCGCGGCGGCGGCCGCAAGCGGCTTGGCGTCGCCGGGAGGCAGGGCTATCGGCGTGGAATCGGGGCCGGGCGCGGCTGCGCCGTCAGCCTCGATGCCGCCGTCGTAAACCCACTTCCAACCGCCGTCGGGCTGCCGGGCCCAGACCGTGAAGTAGAAGATGCCGGCCGGCTTGCCGTTGATGGTCGCCGGGCCGGTTGTGAAGCCGAGGTCGCCAGAACGCGCGACCCCGGCGAAGTTCGGCCACCAGTTCAAGCGCGTCCCGCCATCCCGCGGCGCCTTACCAGGAGGCCGCGCGCCGTAGACCGCCCTGGCCAGGAGCGGGTCGGGAGCAAAGACGATGGCGTCGTCGGCCATATATTCGAGGAAGCTCGGCGCGATGCCGACCTCTCCGGCGCGGTTGGCGAAAGCGCGCTCGGCGGCCACGACCGCCGCAGGATCGCCCGGCGCGGCAGGCGCGGCCGGGGTTCCAAGCGCCAACAAGCTCGCCACCGCCACAGACGCAGCCGTATTCCACAAGGTTCTGACCTCCAGGCTCCTCGGCCGAAGCTATGGCCTTAGCAGCCTGACGGTGTCTTCAGGGCTCTCGACGAGCGGCCATTGCGCCGCGACAGACGGCGCGATCCGGGTTGCGTGATCAAGCCTTAGGGCCAAGATGCAGGCAATGGCCTTCACAGACGTCGAGATCGAGCGCTACGCCCGCCACCTGGTGCTGCGAGAGGTGGGTGGGCCGGGTCAGCAGAAGCTGAAGGGCGCAAGCGTCCTGATTGTCGGCGCCGGCGGGCTGGGCTCCCCTGCGGCCCTCTACCTGGCTGCCGCGGGCGTGGGGGCCCTCTTCGTCGCCGACCCGGACGTCGTGGAGCTCTCCAACCTGCAGCGACAGGTTCTTTATGCGGAGGGCGATGTCGGGCGATCCAAGGCGGAAGCCGCCGCCGACCGTCTCGCGGCGCTTAACCCGCACATCTTCGTCGCCGGCTATGACGGTGCGTTCGACAGCTCCACCGCCGACGAACTGGCGAAAGGCGTCGACCTGGTGCTCGATGGGACCGACAACTTCTCCGTTCGGTATGAAATCAACGCCGCCTGCGTCCGTCACCGCAAGCCGCTGATCTCCGGCGCCATCGGCCGCTGGACCGGGCAGGTGGGCGTGTTCGGCGGCCAACCCTGCTACCGCTGCCTGGTCCCGGAGATACCGCCCGACGCCGAGACGTGCGTGGCGGTGGGCGTGGTGGGGGCGCTGGCCGGCGTCGTCGGCTCGATGATGGCGTTGGAGGCGATCAAGTTGATTACCGGGGCCGGTGAGCCGCTGCTTGGGCGGCTGATGATCTACGACGCCTTGTCAGCGGAGACGCGAACGGTGCGAGTGGGTGCGGATCCGGATTGTCCGGTGTGCGGAGGCGGCGTCCTCCCCGCTCCCTGAGAGAGGGGTGGTTTCCTCACATCATCGCCGGGATGACCCTGTCGGGCGGCTTGTGGCCGTCCATCCAGGTGCGGATGTTGATGATCACCTTCTCGCCCATGTCGATCCGGCCCTCCAGTGTCGCCGAGCCCATGTGCGGCAGGAGAACGGCGTTGGGGAGGTGGAGCAGCTTCGGGTTTATCTGCGGCTCGAACTCAAAGACGTCGAGGCCGGCGCCGGCGATCGCCCCCGTCTTCAATAGGTCGGCCAGCGCCGTCTCGTCGATGATCTCGCCGCGGGCGGTATTGATCAGGATGGCATGCGGCTGCAGCAGTTTGAGGCGGCGCGCCGAAAGCAGGTGATAGGTGGCCGGCGTATGCGGCGAGTGGACCGAGATGATGTCCATACGCGCCAACATCTGGTCGAGGCTGTCCCAATACGTGGCCCCGAGCTCCTCAGCGATCCTTGGGCTGACCGGCTTCCGGTTATGGTAGTGGATCTGCAGACCGAAGGCTCGCGCCCGACGGGCCACAGCCTGGCCGATCCGGCCCATGCCGATGATCCCCAGGCGCTTGCCGGTGATCCGATGGCCCATCATCCAAGTCGGGGTCCAGCCGGTGAAACCACCCCCTTGCGTGACGTTGGCGCCCTCAACGATCCGCCGGGCCACCGCCATGATCAACGCCATGGTCAGGTCGGCGGTATCCTCGGTCAGGACACCGGGCGTGTTGGTGACGGTGATCCCGCGCCCGTTGGCGGCGGCGACGTCGACGTGGTCGATTCCGGCCCCGAAGTTGGCGATCAGTTTCAGCTTCGGCCCAGCCCTTTCGAGCAGGGCTTCGTCGATCTTGTCGGTGATGGTCGGCGCAAGCACATCGGCGCGTCCCACCGCCTCCACCAGCTGATCGCGGGTCAGCGGCTGATCAGTCAGGTTGAGCTCGGTGTCGAACAGCTCACGCATCCGGGTCTCCACCGGATCGGGGAGCTTTCGGGTGACGATGACTTTCGGCTTGGGGGCTGCCATGTGCGACTTGAATGAGATTGGGGGTGACTCGAAAGCGAGATGCCGTGAAGAAGGGGGCGTTCCTGCGCCGCTTCACCGGCGCATCCTGTTGTTTGCAACCTCTAGCAAAGGCGTCATGGGCGGCCAAGGCGAGGCTATTGAATTGGTGCGGCCGCAGCGCCGGGCGCCGAAAGTCGCGGCGCAGGCGCTGGCGGCTGTTGTCATTGCGGCTGCGGGCCTCGTAGGCGGCGCGGCGGCGGCCGAGCGGCAGACGCCGTCGGGGATGCCGGTGCCGCGATACGTGTCCCTCAAATTCGACAAGGTGAACGCTCGCGCGGGCCCCGGCGACGACCACCGGCTGCTTTGGGTCTATGAGGTCCGCGGCCTGCCACTGCAGGTGATCGCCGAAACCGCCGAGTGGCGCCGCGTCTGCGATCCGGAAGGATCGCTCGCGTGGGTCCACAAGCGCGTCACCGATGGGCGGCGCATGACCATGAACACCAGCCAGGCCGCCGTGCCCCTCCTGCAAAAGCCCCAGGACGACGCCAGGCCCGAGGCATACCTGAACCCCCGCTCGCTGGCCGCGGTCGACCGCTGCCGCAAGGGATGGTGCCGCGTGCGCGCCGACCACGCATCGGGCTGGGTGCGCGAAGGCGGCCTCTGGGGAACGACGGACGGGCCCCAGTGCCGGCCCCAAGGTCACTGAGTTCCGTCATTGAGGAAGGGGTTCGGCTCTGCTAGGGCCAGTCGCCTTAGAGGGACGGACCGCAGATGACGCAAGCCAAGGCTAAGGATCACTACAGCTTCGACGAGCTGATGACCTGCGCGCGCGGGGAAATGTACGGGCCGGGCAACGCGCAGCTTCCTGCGCCGCCTATGCTGCTGTTCGATCGCATTACGAAGATCACCGACGAGGGCGGGGCCCACGGCAAGGGCCTCATCGAGGCCGAATTCGACATCCGCCCCGACCTCTGGTTCTTCGATTGCCACTTCATCGGCGATCCGGTGATGCCGGGGAGCCTGGGACTGGATGCGCTGTGGCAACTGGTCGGATTCTATCTGGGCTGGATCGGCGGCAAGGGTCGCGGGCGCGCGCTTGGCTGCGGCGAGGTGAAGTTCGGCGGTGAAGTCACGCCGGCCATCAAGACTGTCACCTACAAAATCGAGATGAAGCGGGTTATCAACCGTCGCCTTGTGATGGGGATTGGCGACGGGGTGTTGGAAGCCGACGGGGTTCCCATCTATTGGGCGCAGGACCTTCGCGTCGGCCTTTACCAGCGGCCCTGACGGGCCCTCGAGTCGGAAGGAAGCCATGCGCCGCGTCGTCGTCACCGGGATGGGCGTCGTCTCATCGATCGGCAACAACACCAATGAGGTCGTGACGGCCCTTCGCGAGGCGAAATCGGGCGTGGTCGCAGCGCCGGAGTACGCCGAACTCGGCTTCCGCTGCCAGGTACACGCCCCGCCGCAAATCGACTGGGAGTCGATGGTGGACCGTCGGGCGGCGCGGTTCCTGGCCCAGGGCACGGCCTTCGGCCACATCGCCATGGAACAGGCGATCGCCGACTCGGGCCTGGAAGAGGCGGAAATCTCCAACGAGAAGACGGGCCTGATCGTCGGCTCCGGCGGGCCGTCCACCCGGATCATCGTTGAGGCGGCCGAGATCACCCGCACCAAGGGCCCCAAGCGCGTCGGTCCCTTCGCCGTGCCCAAGGCCATGAGCTCCGGCCCCTCGGCGACGCTCGCCACCTGGTTCAAGATCAAGGGCCTGAATTTTTCGATTTCCTCGGCCTGCGCCACCTCGGCCCACTGCATCGGAGTCGGCTACGAGCAGATCCTGATGGGCAAGCAGGACGTGGTCTTCGCGGGCGGCGTCGAGGAACTCGACTGGACCCTCAGCGTCATGTTCGACGCCATGGGCGCCATGAGCTCGAACTTCAACGACAATCCAGCCGTGGCCAGCCGCGCCTATGACAAGGATCGCGACGGCTTCGTCATCGCCGGTGGCGGCGGCGTCGTCGTTCTTGAGGAATACGAGCACGCCAAGGCCCGGGGCGCGAAGATCTACGGCGAGATCATCGGCTATGCCGCCAACTCCGACGGTCACGATATGGTCGCCCCGTCGGGAGAGGGCGCGGTGCGCTGCATGAAGCTCGCCATGGCGACCATCGGCGGGCGGACCATCGACTACTTGAACCCGCACGGCACCTCGACGCCGGTTGGCGATCAGAAGGAGATGGAGGCCGTCCGCGCCGTCTTCGGTGACAAGCCCCCCCTGATCTCGTCAACGAAATCGCTGACCGGGCATAGCCTGGGCGCCGCTGGCGCGCAGGAAGCGATCTACTGCCTGCTGATGATGAACAACGGCTTTGCCGCCAAGAGCGCCAACATCGAAACTCTCGACCCAGCATTCGCCGACCTGCCGATCCTCCTGGAGCGTTCGGACAAGCCGCTCGAGACAGTGATGTCGAACAGCTTCGGCTTCGGCGGCACGAACGGCTGCCTGGTGATGGCGAAGATCTGAGGACGCCGTGTTCGCCCCGCGCGGGGAAGAACAGTCGCAGAAAATCCCGGGGAAGAGGGAACGGAGCGATCCGATTCCCGGGCGAATCTGAGTTTTCCGTGGCTCAGACCTTCGTGGCCGCTCGCGCGGCGGCCTCTTGCTCTCTCGCTTCGCCCCGGCCACAAACCCCACAACGAAACGCCGGGAGACGCCACGTGGCCGACGATTACCAGATGCCCAAGGGCGAACTGATGCGCGGCAAGCGCGGGATCGTCACCGGGGTGGCCAACCATCAATCCATCGCCTGGGGAATCGCCAGCCAGCTGGCGGCTCAGGGCGCGGAAATGGCGTTCTTGCACCTGCCGGGCATGGAGCGGCGCGTGCAGCCGCTGGCCGAGAGCATCGGCGTCAAGGTGCTGGCGCCAGTCGACGTCACCGACGACGCCTCGATGGATGCGGGCTTCGCCGCTGTCGAGAAGGCCTTCGGAACCATCGACTTCTTCGTCCACTCCATTGCATTCGCGCCTCGTGACCAGATCGGCGGCTCCTTCGTGGAGAACGTGTCACGCGCCGGCTTCCTGCAGGCCATGGACATCAGCGTCTATTCCTTCGCCGATTGCTGCCGACGGGCCTCGAGACTGATGCCGAACGGCGGCTCGATCATCACGCTCAGCTTCATGGGATCAGAAAGGGCGTTTCCGAACTACAACACCATGGGCGTGGCCAAGGCGGGGCTCGAGGCGGCGGTTCGCTATGCGGCCCGCGATCTTGGTCCTGCGGGAATCCGGGTCAACACCGTCTCCCCCGGCGCCATGCGAACCCTCTCGCTGGCCGGCATCCAGGGCGGACGGGCCATGCTGGCCAAGGGCCGCGCACTCAGCGCCATGAAGGATAACGCCTCGATGGAAGGCGTCGCCGGGACCGCGCTGTGGTTGCTGTCAGACTTGGGGAGCTCGACCACCGGCGAGCTGATCCACGTGGACGCCGGCTTCCACATGATGGGTTTCGGCGAAGATGAGGACGAGGCGGGAGCCTGATTCCATGAGCGATGCCGACGTCGATGTGATCATCGCTGGCGCGGGCATCGCGGGCGCGACGTTGGCGCTGGCGCTTAACCAGGCCGGGCTGAAGCCTCTGCTGATCGACCCTGTGGTGTTCGACGCCCAGATCGCGCCGACCTTCGATGGTCGCGCATCGGCCATCGCCTACGCCGCCTTTCGTCAGTGGCGCGCGCTCGGGCTCGGCGCGGCCCTGGAGCCGCACGCCCAACGGATCGAGCAGATCCTGGTCACCGATGGCCAAACCCCAGGGCCGGCCTCCAGCGGGACTGGTCCCTTCTTCCTGCGCTTCGATTCGACCGAAATCGCCGACAGCTCAGACGGCGAGCCCCTCGGCTACCTGCTGGAAAACCGTCATATCCGCGCCGCCCTCGCCGCGGCGGTGATCGATGCCGGCATCGAGGTGCTGGCGCCGGCAAAGGTCGCTCGCGCAGCGTTCGGGCCGCGCGAAGCGGCGGTGACGCTAGCCGACGGGCGGGAGTTGCGGGCTCCGGTGGCCGTCGGGGCGGAGGGGCGCGGCTCGGTGATCCGCACCGAGGCCGGGATCGGCGCGGTCGGCTGGGACTATCGACAGACCGGCGTCGTTGCGACGGTGCGCCTGGAGCGGCCCCACGCCGGCGTGGCGCACGAATATTTTCTGCCAGGCGGCCCCTTCGCCATTCTGCCGCTGACCGACAATCGCGCGAGCCTGGTCTGGACTGAGAGCCGCAGCCGCGGCGCGGCCCTGAAATCGGCCCGACCCGAGATTTTCCACGCCCACCTGCAACGTCGCTTTGGCGATTTTCTGGGCCAGGCCACGGTCGAGGGTCCGGTTTTCACCTATCCGCTCAGCCTGCAGCTCGCCGAGCGTCTCGTCGCGCGGCGCGCGGCCCTCCTCGGCGACGCGGCTCACGGCGTGCACCCGATCGCCGGCCAGGGGCTGAACCTGGGGCTGAAGGGCGCCGCGGCCCTGGCCGAGGTCCTAGTCGAGGCCATGCGCCTGGGCGAAGACATCGGCTCCGAGGTCGTGCTCGAGCGCTACGCTGCCTGGCGCAGGTTCGACACGGTCACGCTGTCGGCGGGTATGGACGCCTTCGTACGCCTGTTTTCCAACGACAACCCAGTGCTGCGGCTTGCGCGCGGGGCCGGGATGGCGGCGGTCAATCGCATCGGCCCGGCTCGGCGCTTCTTCATGACCGAAGCGGGGGGCGCGGTAGGGGATTTGCCACGACTGCTGAAGGGCGAGGCGCTCTAGTAGCCACAAACTACGAGGGGGGGCAGATGGGGCCTGGTCAGGTTGGCGCGGGTCGGCTGGCTTTCGCCCGGAGCGGTCGCCGCCTCGCCCTACCGGGGCCCATCCTGGGCGACGCCGGGTGAGAGGCGGAGCAGGACGGCTCGCCACCGCCCCTGCGTTTACGCTACTCGGTCTTGAGTGTGAAATTCGAGGCCATGACGCAGCGAGGCATGTCGCGGTGGATGATCAAGCTCGCGGGCTGGCCGGCGCCGGGGACGAAGAACCATGAGCCGGCCTTCGACGTGACGGTCAGCGTGGCGGGGCTGGTGAACTGGCATACCTTATCCGTGCCCAGGCCCTTGCCGCCGGCGTCCCTGACATCGGAGCAACTGGCGTCGCCGGCGGTGCGGCCTATGGCGGTTCCGTCGTAGTCGAAGGTCTTCAGCGCAGTGTAGCGTTTGGCCCCGAACTCGGCGGCCGTGAGCGCCGGGCAGGGCGGGCCTTGGATGTTCCAGGCCTTTGCGGTGGCGATATGGCTTTCGCGGTCGCGCATGAACTGGAATGTGACGAGGCCGATGCCGGCCGTCAGCACCACCGCCGCGCCGATCACATGCGCCAGGCCATACCGCCGAATCGCTGCGAAATCTCGAGCCCCGGCAGGCTTAGTCGGCATCGGTGAGTTCGCGAGCCTCCTCGGGCAGCATGATCGGCACCCCGTCGCGGATCGGATAGGCCAGGCGCGCGCCGCGGCTGACCAGTTCGCCCTTGGTGCGATCGAACTCCAGCGGCCCGTGCGTTACCGGGCAGACCAGAATCTCCAGCAGGCGCGGATCGACTTCAACGTCCGAAAGGGTGGGGGCTGTTTCCGTCATGCCAGGCAGTCCTACTGCAAGGAATGACCCTCGTCATCGCCGTCGTTCACCCCGTCGATCTCGAGCAGGGTGGAGAGGGTCTCGAACCGGCCCGTCAGCGTAGGCGCCTCCAGCAGCGCCTGTTTCTCGGCAGGCTCGAAGGGAAGGCCCATGGACAGGCTCGTGACCAGGGCCTCCAGCGGAGCGGTCTGGGCGGTTTCCCAGTCGATATCGAGTTCGCGACGGTTCAGGTAGCGCTTCAGGGCGTTGGCGAAGCGGCTCCGGGCCGCCTCCGGCGCCTGGGCAGCGCCGTCCTGCTTCAGGTCTGCTTCAAAACGTTCGTAGCGAGCGCGAACCTGGCGGTAGGGCCCCTGGAAACTCAATTCTTCGCCCGTGTCGAAGCGGCACACCCCTGTGAGGGTGATCAGATAGCGGCCATCGGCGGTCTCGGCGTAGGCGGTGACGCGGCCGGCGCAGCCGACCCCTGACAGCCTCGGACGCTCGCGGTCGCCGCCCGGCCGGGTCTGGATCATGCCGATGATCCGGTCACCTGCCATCACGTCGTCGATCATGTTGAGATAGCGCGGCTCGAAAATCTGCAGCGGCAGGTCCCCGCCCGGAAGCAGCAGGGCCCCGTCGAGCGGGAAGACCGGGATCATCTGCGGCAGCTCGGCGGTGCGGCGATAGGCCTGCATTGGGCTCCCTCCGCGGCGGCTCAACTGAAAAGTATGGCCGACAGGCGCCGGCGCCCATTGCGGGCCACCTCCGACATTTGGCCCGCGGCTTCGAACACGGTGAGCAACTGCTTACGCGCGGCCTCGTCGTTCCAGGCCCGGTCCCGCTCGACGATCGTCAGAAGCTCGTCGGCCGCCTCCGCGAGTTTGTGATTGCCGGCCAGCGCCCTGGCGAGTTCGAAGCGCGCCTCGTGGTCGTTGGGGTCCTTGGCCAGCCGGGCTTCGAAGGCCGCGGTCTCCGACGGCGCTTCCGCAGCCAGCACCAGCGCCGCGCGCACGCTGTCGAGGTCCGGATCCTTGGCGCCCTCGGGGGCCATCGACAGGATCTCTTTCGCCCGTTCAGTGTCGCCCGAGGCCATGTAGACCTTCGCCATGCCGCCAAGCGCCTTCACATTGGACGGGTCGGCCTGCAAAACCTGCGCATAGGCTTGGGCCGCGCCGCCCATATCGCCGAGCTCCAGGGACTCTTTTCCCATCGCCAGCATGTCGTCGAGAGGCGAGGGCCCGCCCTTGGCCAGCTTGGCGAGCTTGTCGACGAAAGCCTTCACCTGGCTGTCCGGGAGCGCCCCCATGAAGCCATCGACCGGCTGGCCGTCGACAAAAGCGAACACCGCCGGAATGGATTGCACCCGAAGCTGGCCGGCGTAGGCCGGGTTCTTGTCGATATCGACCTTGACGAGCTTCACCGCGCCCTTGGCGGCCGTGACGGCCTTTTCCAAAGCCGGGCCGAGCTGTCGACAGGGGCCGCACCAAGTCGCCCAGAAATCGACGATCACCGGCTGGTCACGCGAAGCGTCCAGAACGTCCGCGGCGAAGCTGGCGTCGGTCGCGTCCTTGATGATCTCGCCGGCCGGCTTGCCGGCGGTTTCCCCGATCAGGCTCATGCCCTGTTCCTCAAATCCATGTCGCTAAACACCTGGGCGCCAAGATGGTCCCAGAAGGCTCCCGCTTCAACGCGCGTCCACGTCATCGACCACCGCCATCGTCTGGAAATCGACAACCAGGGGCCTGACTCCAGCGGCCGCCAGGAATTTGCGGAAGCCGGCCTGCTCAATCCCGGTGGTGGCCGTGTTGGTCAGCGGGTGGAAGTTAACCCGGCTCGCATCAGCCAAGGTTCGATCCAGCACGAAACGTATCCGTCGATCGGTGTCGTTGATGAGGGCGAACGCCGTGACCGAGCCCGGCGTCACGCCAAGCGCATCTTCCATCAACGCCGCATTGCCGAACGACAGCCGCGCCGAACCGATCACTTGGTGCAGGCGCTTGAGGTCGATGACCGTGCGATCCGCCGCCGAGATCAGCCACAGTTGCCCCTTGGCGTCTTTCAGGAACAGATTCTTCGTGTGAGCGCCCGGGATGGCAGCCTTGATCTCTTCCCCCTCGCCGACGCGGAACACCGCCGGATGGTCGTGGGTGCTGTGATCGATGCCCAGGCTGTCCAGCAGGGCGATCAGGTCGTCGCGGGTCTTCATGTTGGCGGTCATACCGGAACTGGACGCGAAGGCGACCCACTGCTTTAGGGTCTGGACAATCGCTCACGAGGTCGCGCGCCCCAATGCCCCTTGAACTGGAATGCTACCCGACGGTCGAGCCAGGCGTCGCGCCGCCGGAAATTGTGCCGGGGCGCCAGCCGCGGGACTGGATGGACGCCTTCCACGCCCGGCACGCTTACCGCTGCTTGCCGATGAACATGGCGAACACTTCCGGCTGGGAGATACTTTGCCCAATGTCGTTCACCGCCGAATGGAACGGCGGCATCCATCAGGACGACATCAAGCTGACGCCGGACCGGCCGCATCCCCACTTCAGCCGCTTCGCCAAGAGCCATTTCAGCCACGGCGTGGTGACGATGCATACCGGCTACATGTTCCGTACGCCGCCGGGCTGGTCGCTGATGGCGATGGGGGCGCCGAACCACGTCAAGGACGGCATCCAGCCGCTGGCCGGCGTGGTGGAGACGGATTGGCTGCCCTTCCCCTTCACGATGAACTGGCTGTTCACACGCCCGGGCAAGGTGCGCTTCGAGAAGGGCGAGCCCTTCTGCTTCATCACTCTGATCCAGGACAAGTTCCTCCATGACATCCAGCCGGTGATCAAGCAGCTCGATTCCAACCCGGAGCTGAGCCACCAGTACAGTGTCTGGGAGAAGCACCGCACCGAGTTCAACCAGCGCATTTTCCGCAACGATCCGGAGGCGACCAAGGAGGCCTGGCAACGCTACTACTTCAAGGGCGAGTACCCCGAGGACGTGGCGCCTGCCCGTGAGGACCACGTCAACAAGCGCCGGCTGAAGGAGCCCCGTTTCGGGCGGTGAAAGCGTCGCACCGGCTTGGGCCGCCAACCCGCCTTGCCAACCCGGAGGGTGTCTGCCATAAGCCGCCTCTCGATTTTTCGGGGCGCCCGTATCTCGCTACAGGGCCTCGAGGAGCGCGGGCGTAGCTCAGTGGTAGAGCACAACCTTGCCAAGGTTGGGGTCGAGAGTTCGAATCTCTTCGCCCGCTCCAAAATACCTCTGTGAAAACAGAGAGGTAACGCCGCCCTCTGGGCGGCGTTTCTGCTTCCACGGCCTCTTTTCACATTGCCCGGAAGCACATGGAAGCAGCGGAAGCAAGCTGCTGCGCGTTTTCGGCCGCGTTGGCGGACAAAGCGCCCATATGGAAGGTTCGATTGTTGGAAGGCTAGCGGCAAGGGAGGCTTTAGAACGACCAATTCTTGACTCTGAGCCGAAGTCTACGATGTCCGCAGTCCGGTCGCACGGCGGCCGCTGGCCAGCCGGTGATCGCCCGCCAGCGCATCGCGCAACTCGCCGACTTCGCGGTTCAGGGCTTTCAGCCGATCAACTGTCATGCCTGAACGATCGATCAGGGCGTCGCCCAGGCAGTGGCTTTTGGCCACAAGCGTGCGACCGGCTTCCGTGAGCCAGACCTGAACGTGGCGTTCGTCGACCTGGCTGCGCCGACGGCCGACCAGGCCCGCCTGCTCCAGCCGCTTGGCTGGCGGGGTCACCGTGCTGGATTCCAAGGAGAGGCGACCGGCGATCGCGCCGATGGTCTGGCCGTCGCGCTCGCCCAGTACGGTCAGCACCAGATACTGCGGATAGGTGATCCCCATCTCGTCAAGCATCGGCTTGTACATCCGCGTGATGGCCATACTGGCGGAATAGAGCGTGAAGCAGATCTGGTCGTCTAACGGGTAGGCCATGGAAAATTCCCGGCGGGGGGCGACACCGTGCGCACTTCGTATCACGCGAAATGGTATCGCGAAAATTTTTGAGATGGACAGGCGTGCTCGCCCCCCTATTGTGACTGATATCGCGATATACAATACTGCGATATCGAAAAGAAGGATCCCCTATGAGCCCGTCAGACGACCGGGTCTCCCGCCGCGGCGTAGTGGCCGCCGGGCTAGGCCTCGCCGCGACCGCGACCTTGCCTATGACCACTTCGGCGCAAGCTAACCCGGCGGCCGGGCCCACACCCTCAGGAGCCAAGACCATGAGCAGCAACACGATCACCACCAAGGATGGCACGGAGATCTTCTACAAGGATTGGGGGCCCAAGGGCGGCCAGCCCATCGTCTTCAGCCACGGGTGGCCCCTCAGTTCCGACGACTGGGACGCCCAGATGATGTTCTTCCTACTGCACGGCTACCGGGTCGTAGCGCATGACCGGCGCGGCCACGGCCGGTCCACCCAAACCGACGGCGGCCACGACATGGATCACTATGCCGACGACCTCGCCGCGGTGGTGGCTCATCTCGACCTGGAGAAGGCCATCCATGTGGGCCACTCCACCGGCGGCGGCGAGGTCGCCCACTACATCGCGCGGCACGGCGAAAGCCGCGTGGCGAAGGCCGTGCTGATTAGTTCGGTCCCGCCGATCATGGTCCAGACGCCGTCCAACCCGGGCGGCATTCCGAAAAAGGTGTTCGACGACCTGCAGGTCCAGGTGGCCACGAACCGCGCCCAGCTTTACCACGACTTCCCAGCCGGTCCGTTCTACGGCTTCAACCGCCCCGGCGCCAACGTGCGCCAAGGCATCATCGACAACTGGTATCGTCAGGGCATGATGGGCGGCGCCAAGGCCCACTACGACGGTATTGTGGCCTTCTCCCAGACAGACTTCACCGAAGACCTGAAGAAGATCAGCGTTCCGGTCCTGGTCATGCATGGGGAGGATGATCAGGTCGTGCCCTACGCCGACTCCGGCCTGCTCTCGGCCAAGCTCGTCCAGAACGGCACGCTCAAGTCCTACAAAGGCTTCCCGCACGGCATGCCGACCACGGAAGCGGCGACGATCAACGCCGACCTCCTCGCCTTCTTCAAGGCCTAGGAACTGCAGATCGGAGCGTCCGCCTGACGGCGGGCGCTCTACTGCCGCGGCTCTCGCACATGCGCTGAAGGAAGAGATCGAAATGACCAGCCAACCCATTCGCGATCCGGCCACGGATCATCTGCTGACCCCGGAGAACTCCGCGCTGATCATCATCGACTATCAGCCGGTGCAGGTTACATCGGTGGCGTCGATGGACCGCCGCGCGATGGTCGCCAACATCTCCGCGGTGGCGAAACTGGCGAGACTGTTCAAGCTTCCGGTCGTTCTCTCGACCGTGAATGTGAAGACCGGCAAGAACGCGCCGACGATCCACCAACTGCAGGATATCCTTGGCGGCGTCGAAGCGCTGGACCGAACCACCATCAACGCATGGGAGGACCAGGAATTCGTCGCAGCGGTCAAGGCGACCGGACGCAAGAAGCTGATCATGACGGCGCTGTGGACCGAAGCCTGCCTGGCGTTCCCAACCCTCGATGCGCTCCGCGACGGCTATGACGTCTATCCCGTCGTGGACGCGGTGGGGGGCACCTCGCTCGAGGCCCATCGCGCCGCGCTTGAGCGCGTGGCGCAGGCCGGCGCGAAGCTGACAAGCTGGGTCCAGATGGCCTGTGAACTGCAGCGCGACTGGGTGCGGGCGGACACGTCGGCGACCTTCGCGGAAATCCTGTTTGCGGTCGAGGGCCATTGACCATCGGCGTGCTCAGTCGGCCCGGTTTTCGTTGGAACAATATTCCAGCCGCTCGCTGCCACGCGCCCGTGTATTGACGCCGGCCTCATGTCGAGCCGCTCCCCATCCACGCCCAGTAGACGACGCGGGCTGGTTGTCTGCAACGGGTCGACAGCGCCTGTTCGGCTGAGTGTCGTGTCCCTGGCAGTGCCAATGACTGCAACTGGCGCTCAGGGCGCACCGGGCAGTCCAAGGGCGCCACAGAGGATCGCGTGGAGGGCGACCGGGTCGAGGGAGCGCTTCGCTTGTGCTGCGCCCGGGCCGTAGGCGTCGGTATCGATGACATCAGGGCCACGGATAGTGGCCACGACGACCAGCGTGCGGTTGTCGGCTACCTTCGCGGCCGCCGCCGCGGCGTCGCGTTCCGCCTCGCCTTCGCTGGCTACGACCAGCACATAGCCTTTCGGGCTCTTGCCAAGCACGCTGATCGCGACGCGGGTCATGTCAGCCAATGAGGGCTGGCCCGCGTTTGCTTCGCTCCCGTCCTGGGTCATAGCGTCCGGCGCGAACAGGCCCAGCAGGTAGCCCGGGGACCCGCTGGCCGCTTTAGTCAGCTCGGTGGCGGTCCACACATAGTGCCCTAGCGGATTCCGCCGGCCCCAACGCACGATGAGGTCGTCGCCATCGCCCCGCACGCCGTGGCGCTCTCTTTGGTCCGGGTCAACCTGCTCGGACCTCAGAAAGGCCAATCGGCCTCCGCCCAGCGCCACGTCCAGGCCACCGTGGTGGTCGAACAGGATCAGTTGCCGGGCGATGTCCTGGCAGCCGGACGTCAGCGCCTCGGCTGGCATGCGGGTGTCGACTTCCCAATCCGTGTCGCTGACGTGGGCGTAGGCGGCCGCAGCAAGTGGACGAGTGATCCGATCCGTGGTCGCCACCCCAGCGGCCCGACCGGCGTCCTTGGCCTGCTCGATCAGTGTGGCCAGCTTGTGCGCGGGCGAAGGGGCGCACTGGCCTTGCGATAGCCCCGTGACGCCGATCATCCACGGGGCAATCTTAACCCCGGTCATCATCGCGGCAGTCGCGGCGGAAGCTGCGCGGACGTCAGCGTCCGCGGGCGGACCGCCAATGATCAGGATTAGGCTGCGTGCGTGTTCTCGCGCGTCTGCGGGCGAGGCGGCCGACCACAACAGCACGCTAGCGGCCAGCGGGCCGGCCCAAGACAGCTTCCGCATCGCCCATCGCCTTTGCATCCTTAGCTGACCCGTGCTCGCCTCCGCCACACTGTCCCGGCGAGGGCGCCTGGGACACCCCGTTCCGAACAACTTCGGTATAGGGTCCAGTGTGCCCCGTTGAGGTACTGCGCGAATGTCTGCAATCGGAAGCGGGTCGAATGTCTGGTCGTGGGGCCGAGTGGACCCGCAACAAGCCGCGATCGCGCCGTGAATGTTGCTAACGCTCCGGTCCACACAAGCGCCGGCGACGTTGCTGGGTCGTGCCTCTGGGCTGGCCCCGCGACGGCGGGGCCGCCGGGAGGCGCAGCCCCTGAAGATTCTGCGTCAGCCGCCTGCGAGCAGAACCTCGCGGGCGGCGCGAGTCCGGGCTGCATCGTCGGTGCCCGCGCCCAGCGGCACGACGTTTATAGCCATAGCCTCGAATATCGTAGCGTCCTCTGGGGTGAATGTCCCGCGCACGGTCACCCCCCAGACGGCCCTGGCGATCGGATAGGCGAAGCCCCACCGTGCCGCGGCGCAGGCGCGCTCCAAGGCTTCGTCGCTCAACAGTGACATGGCGTGGTTCGCATGGGCGTCCAGCAGATTGAGGGCCCAGCGACGCAGGAAGGACGTCAGAATGCTGACATCCATCGCGCTGAGGTCGGGATTGTCGGAGGTCACCTTCACCCAGATCGCCGCAAAGTGAGGGGCCTCCATCGAGGCCGCCAAGACCATGCCGCGCTCTGTTCGCGCTTGTTGCATCAGCGCCCGCTGATTGCGTTCGGCCTGACCGACCTGGATGGCGAGATAGACGATCGAGACAACGACCGCGGCGGCCGCGACCGTCTGGCTGAGATACGAAACCTGCTCGAGTGTCATCGCGCCCCCCACAGGGGCAAGCTCTCACAAGACCCGGGCAGAAGTCACGCCGCGAGGTCTTCGGAGAAGGCGATCGATGCCTCCGGCTTCCGTCGCCCCATGAGGACGTTTGATAGGTCCGGTAACAGAGCTAGGCCCTATGACCGCTGGCGCGACCCGGACTCGCGCCGCGCGCCACCTGAGGCGCAAAACCAACGAACGCCGCCGAACTTCAGTCGGCGGCGCGCGTCGTGCATGATTTCACAGGCTCAAACTATCTTAAGGCGAAGCTGGAATCCTGCAGCCCGGCCTTCCCGGAGTCGGGTCGGCGCTGAACCAGCGGTCCCGCCTTGAAGCTCTCCCCAATACCCGACTGGGCGTCTAGGCGGCAGTTGGCGCTCGGCGCGCTGATCGTCTGGCTGATCTCTTTCCTGGCGACGATCCCTGCCATTCCGCGCCTTCTCCGTACGGTCGGCGACACGGACGACGCGCTTCGCCTGACCATGGTGCGGGATTTGGCCGGTGGTCGCGGTTGGTTCGACCAACGGCTCAGCCGGTTGCAGCCGCCGCAAGGCCTCTACATGCACTGGTCGCGGCTGGTGGATGGCGCCGAGGCGGCGCTGCTAAAGCTTTTCGCGACAGTGCTGCCTGCCGATCAGGCCGAGATGGCGATGCGCATGACCTGGCCGGTGCTCTGGGTCCTGCCCTTGACCGCTGCGGTCCTCTTGATCGCCCGACGCCTGGGGGGTGGCAGGGCGGTGTTCATGGCGATCGTCACCGCCGCCCTCAGCTTCCACGCATCCGGCGAGTTCACGCCCGGCAGAATAGACCATCACGGGGTGCAGATCACCTGCTGCCTGCTGGCCCTGGCCGCCGCGGCGCAACGCCCGGCGAGGGTGGCCTGGGCCGCGGCGTGCGGCCTCGCCTCGGCCCTGGGCCTCGCTGTCGGCCTGGAGGCTCTGCCGTTCCTGGCGCTGATCGGCGCGACACTGGGTTGCTGGTGGGCGTTCGGGCATCGTTCCGGACGTCTCCTGGCCGGCTACGGGGCTGCGCTCGGCGGGGGGGTCTTGGCGTTGCACGCGCTGCAGACGCCGCCGGAACGCTGGATGACGCCGGCCTGTGACGCCCTGGCCATCAATCTCGTGGCCGGTCTGGGCGTGACGGGGGCCGGCCTCTGCGCCGCCGCGATGCTGGGCGCACGATGGGGTCGGCCGGCGCGACTGGGGATGCTGGGCGTGGTCGGGATCTTAGCCGCCGCGGTCTACCTCGCCGTAGAGCCGCTCTGCGCCCACGGTCCGATGGCAGCCCTGGATCCCGAACTGAAGGCGGTCTGGCTGGCCAATGTGCGCGAGATGACCCCATGGCTTGTCCTCATCGGCCGCGATCCGGCCCTGGCGGTCGCGATGGCGGCGCCGGCGGTCATGGGTATGGCCGGCTGGCTGTGGCTTGGGCGTCGCGCGGACATCCGGGCCAATCCAGCCTGGCAGCTGACCGGCGTGCTTCTGTTCGCCTCCCTCCCCCTTACGCTGCAGGCCGGCCGCTATATCCAATATTCGGTGTGGTTCGCCGCGCCGGTCACAGCGGCGGCCCTGGTGGATTTCGCCGACGTACTGCTGGCGGGGCTGATGGTTCCCACCGTGCTGATCTTCGCGGCCGCCACGATGGTCCCCGGCCTGGCGATCGGGCGCCTGGGGGCTGGACAGGGCCACCGCCCAGGCTTGGGGGGTGCGACCGCTGCGGACCACTGCACCGACACCCGCGCCCTTCAACCTCTGGCCAAGCTTCCACCCGGCCTGGTGCTGAGCGAGATCGACGAGGGGCCCTATATCCTGGCCGATACGCCGGATGCGGCCCTGCAGGCCCCATACCACCGCATGGGCTGGGGCATCAAAGAAGCCCGGGCCGCATTAGGGGCCCCGCCGGCGGAGGCCGAGCGGCGGGTGCGGGCGCTGAAGGTCACCTATGTCCTCAATTGCGCCGCCCACGCACGGCAGAGTGACCGCAGGAGCCTGAGCGCCGATAGCCTCCAGAAGACCCTGGACGTCGGGCAGGTCCCGGCGTGGCTTGAGCCCCTTTCCCAGCCCCGGGAGCCTCTGCAGATATTTCGCGTGCGATGACGCTACACGTCCGGGCCGAAGCCCGGTAAATCACCACTGCTACGGACCAACATGGGTCCAGGGGGACTAACATGGCCCACGATGCCGCCTTCGAGGCGCATGAACACGCCGAGCATGCCGAGCATGCCGCCCACAGCCAGGACCCGTTCATAAGCCGGGTTTCGATCACCATCGCCATCCTGGCGGTGATGGCGGCCGGCGTAAGCAGCCTTGAGACCCTTGAAGCGAGCGGGGCGATCACCTCGGCCAGCGAGGCGGTGCTGAGCCAGGACAAGGCCACCGACGTCTGGGGCGAATACGAGGCCGACAGCCTGAAGAAGCATCTCTACGGCCTTGCCGCCGACGCCGGCGGCGCGAAGGCGGCGCAATACCAGGGTACGTCCAAGGAACAGGTCGCCAAACAGGCCGAGCTCAAGAAGCAAGCCCAGGATGATGAGGCGGAGCGAGACAAGCTTCTGGCCACCAGCCGCATCCACGAGCATCGCCACCATTGGCTGACCGCTGCGGCCACCCTGGTGGAGATCGGCATCGCCATCTGCACGGTTGCGATCATCACCCGGCGCAGGGCTTTCTGGCTGAGCTCGATCGGGCTTGGGCTTGCGGGCCTGGCCTTGTTCGGCGCGGCCTACCTGCTTTGAGCGGCCTGCTTGGGTGCGGGCGGGTACTGGATCCTGGGCCTGAGGTTCTCGACCACAGCGCGGGCGTCGAACGCGCGCGGGTCGTCGGCCGGCTTGGCGCCCTTGCGCATGATGATCTCGGCCGAAGCCTCGAAGCTCTGGACCGTGTGAATGTCGATGCTATCGGCCCAGAACGGGCCGCCGAACCAAGGGTCCCAGGTCCGCCAACCATATCCGGCGCCACGATAGCGCCAGTAGGGTCGCCAGTAACCGAATCCGCCATACCAGGGGCTGTAGAACGGGTCAGGGTCCACGTAGGTCCGCACACTTCGGTCGGTGTTGCGGTCATTGATCGAGAACCAGTCGTAGCCGCTCTGCAGGGTTAACTCGGCCGAGCGAAAGAGCAGGTAGCCCTCGACGGTCTCCCGCGAGGTCATGCTGTTGCCGGCAAAGTTGACGCGCCACCTGTCCGGCTCAAGCCGCAACTCGGAGTAGCCGCCGGTTGTCGCCTGGCCGTGGATGTTCGGCTGGTAGGGCGTGGGCGTGACGCAGCCCGCCAACCCCGCCGCCAGCACCAGAACGGTTGCGAGCGCCGCCGATTTCTTGATCATCTTGCCGTCTCGAAGCGAGGAAACCCTCGAAAGATGTCGCCCAATCCTCACAACACTTGGCCCCAATTGTGGTTGCGGTGTTTCGCTTCTGTGAAGCTTGTTTCGCTTCCTATGCGAAACCCGTCGCCAAGTCGTAGACGATCTTGCCGAGCGCTCCGAAAAGCAGGATGGCGCTCGCCACGCTCTGGATCAGAAACCCAGTCTCGCGCTTAGCCGGATCGGCGATGTAGCCCCGCGAATAGAGCACGCGCCCGATGATCCAGACCACTCCGAGGCCCGCGGCGACCAACTCATTCCAATAGACGGCGAAGAGCCACAGGCCGGCCAGGAAAATCGGCAGCCATTCCAGCGTGTTGTAGTGCACGCGGATGGCGCGCTCCAAAATCGGGTCTCCAGTCATCGCCGGCGCGGCGACGCCGCTTTTGCGGCGCGCTCCGGCGACCTGCAGCCCCATCCAGAAATAGGTCAGCAGCGCCAGTACGGTGACGATGGCCACCCAGCGGTGCGCGATCATGATGTTTCCCCCGAAACGGCGAACCAGGCGTCGCCTTGGTTCGAGCTTGACACGTAACGGGGGTAGGCGGGAACCGGCTATGCGATGTCGCGGGTTTAGGCTCCCGAGGGTTCATCGGGAGAATGCCCATGCCCATGCCCATGCCGATCGAGGTGGAATCCGGGGCGATCAGCCAGATCGACTATGACGCGTCGCGCGCGAAGCTGCTGGTCCGCTTCGTAAGCGGCGAGCGCTACGTCTACGTCGGCGTGCCGGCCGAGGTCTGCCGGTCTCTCATTCGCGCGGACTCGAAGGCCCGCGTCTTCCAGCGGGAAATCCGCGACCGCTACCCGTTCAACCGGCTGGACAGCTAGGTTTTCATCCGCTTGTCGCGCTGCGCCTTCACCCGCAGTCGCAGGGCGTTGAGCTTGATGAAGCCTGACGCGTCGCGGTGGTCGTAGGCGACGGCGCCTTCCTCGAAGGTCACCAGGTCCTGATCGTAGAGCGAATAGGGGCTCGAGCGGCCGATGACGGTGACATTGCCCTTGTAGAGCTTCACCCGCACCTGACCGGTGACCATCTGCTGCGAAAGATCGATCGCCGCCTGCAGCATTTCGCGCTCCGGCGAGAACCAGAACCCGTTATAGATCAACGAGGCGTACCTAGGCATCAACTCGTCCTTCAGGTGCATGGACCCGCGATCGAGAGTGATGGATTCGATGCCCCTGTGGGCGGCCAGCAGGATCGTGCCGCCGGGGGTCTCGTAGACGCCACGCGACTTCATCCCGACAAAGCGGTTCTCCACTAGGTCCAGGCGGCCGATCCCGTTGTCATGGCCGAGCTGGTTCAGCCTGGTGAGCAGGGTGGCCGGTGAGAGCGTTTGACCATCGATCGCAACCGGGTCACCGTTTTCGAAGTCCATCGTGAAGATGGCCGGCTTGTCGGGCGCGTCCTCGGGCGCAATGGTCCGCTGGTGGACGAATTCCGGCGCCTCGACGGCGGGATCCTCCAGAACCTTCCCCTCGGACGAGGAGTGCAGCAGGTTGGCGTCGACGCTGAACGGCGCCTCGCCGCGCTTGTCCTTGGTGATCGGGATCTGGTGCTTCTCAGCGAAGTCGAGCAGCGCCTCGCGGCTCTTGAAATTCCACTCGCGCCAGGGCGCCACAACGCGGATGTCGGGCTCAAGGGCGTAATAGGCCACCTCGTAGCGGACCTGATCGTTCCCCTTGCCGGTGGACCCGTGGGAAACGGCGTCGGCGCCAACCTTGCGCGCGATCTCGATCTGCTTCTTGGCGATCAGCGGCCGGGCGATGCTGGTGCCCAGCAGGTACTGGCCTTCGTAGACCGTGTTGGCGCGGAACATCGGAAAGACGTAGTCGCGGACGAACTCCTCGCGGACATCCTCAACGAAGACGTTTTCCGGCTTTACGCCCAATGTCATCGCCTTTTGGCGCGCGGGCTCGACCTCCTCGCCCTGGCCCAGGTCGGCGGTGAAGGTCACCACCTCGGCGCCGAGCTCGGTCTGCAGCCACTTGACGATGGTGGAGGAGTCGAGGCCGCCGGAATAGGCGAGCACGACCTTCGTGACGGGCTTGTCGGCCATGGTGGGCGGGAATCCTGGAAAGAGCGGGAGGAAACGTCGCGCGCCTTTAAGGGCGAACGGGGCGCAAATTCAAGAGATGGCGTTCAGGGCTTCAGCGCCTCGGCCAGCCAGCGCAGGTGCAATAGCGCCAGCAGCGACGCCGAAATCGCCCGCACCCCGAACAGGATAAAGGCCCCATCTCCCTGCGCCCCCCTGGCTTGCAGGGCGAGCCACAGGCTGGCGGCGAAGCTCGCCGCGGGCAGGAGCCAAAGGGCGATCGCCCGCGGGGTCTCCGCGCCGAGAAATCTTACGTGCGTGCGCCCCTCGGTGCGCGCCCAGGCGTGTCTCGATGCTGCGAACATGATGGTGAGCGCGATCACCCACAGGGCGTCGCCTGAGTAAGCGCCGATCATGCTCCAGGGAACCTGAGAGAACACTACCTAGACCGTCACCTGGGTCCCGAGCTCCACCACCCGGCCCGGAGGAATCTTGTAGAAGTCGGTGGGATTGGCGGCGTTCTTCATCAGGAAGATGAATAGCTTGTCCTGCCACATGGGCATCCCGGACTGAGCTGACGGCACCACGGAGCGTCTTCCGAGGAAGAAGCTGGTGGCCATGATATCGAACTTTAAGCCGAGCTTGCGGCACAGTCCGAGCGCCTTGGGCAGGTTCGGGCTTTCCATGAAGCCGTAGGAGACAATCACCTTCTTGAAATCGTCGTTGACCGGTTCGATGCGGATGCGGTTGTCATCGGCGACGCGCGGCGTCTCCGCCGTCTCTATCGTCAGCACGATGTTTTTCTCATGCAGCACCTTATTGTGCTTGAGGTTGTGCATGAGCGCCACCGGCGCCATCGAGGCGTCGGAGGTGAGGAAGATCGCCGTACCCGGAGCCCGGTGCGGCGCACGGGCCTTCAGGATCTCCGAAAGCTCGATCAGAGGCACGCTGTCGCGGCGGGTTTTGTCGGTGAGGATCTGAGCGCCGCGGGTCCATGTCCACATGACCACCACCAGCGCCCCACCCAGGGCCAGAGGCAGCCAGGCGCCCTGCGGGATCTTGAGCAGGTTCGAGGAGATAAAGGTCATGTCGAGCACGCCGAACCCGGCGACTGCCAGGAGCGCCACCCACATCGGCCGCTTCCACATGTAACGGACGATCACGAAGAAAAGCAGGGTGTCGACGAACATCGCCCCGGTGACCGCGATGCCGTAGGCGGCCGCCAGGTTCTCCGATTTTTGGAAGACGAACAGCAGGAAGAGGACACCCACCATCAGGAAGGTGTTCACCTGCGGCACAAAGATCTGGCCCGCCTGGGTTTCAGAGGTCCTGAGGATCGAGATCCGGGGGAAGAGCCCGAGCTGCACGGCCTGCTGGGTCATCGAGAAGGCGCCGGTGATCACCGCCTGCGAGGCGACGACCGTGGCGACGTTGGCGAGAAGCAGGACCGGCCAATAGATGGCCTGGGGGATCATCTGGTAGAACGGGTCAGTGTGGGCGGCGGGATGGTGCAGGACGAGCGCCCCCTGCCCCAGGTAGTTCAAAAGCAAGCTCGGCAGGACGAGCACCACCCACGCTGCGCGGATCGGGCCCTTCCCGAAGTGACCCATGTCGGCATAGAGCGCCTCGGCGCCGGTGACCGCCAGGAAGACGCTGCCCAGGATCACGAACCCGAGGAAGCCGTTGTCGATCAGGAAAATCACGCCGTAGTGCGGCGAGAGCGCGCGGAAGATCGTTGGATCTTCGGCGATGTGATAGATGCCGAGACCGGCCAGGACCAGGAACCACACCGCGCAGACTGGCCCGAAGAACTTGGCCACGCTGGCCGTTCCCCTGGCCTGCACCAGGAACAACATCACCAGGACGAAGGCCGCGATCGGGACCACAAACCTTGCCGCCTCATGGGGAACGCCCGGCGCATCGCGCACGCCCTCGACGGCGGCGAGGACCGACATGGCCGGCGTGATGATTCCATCGCCGTAGAAGAGCGCCGCACCGGCCATGCCCAACAGCAGGACCCAGCCGGAGCGGCGCGGCACGAAGCGCTGGGCCAGCGCCATCAGCGCCAGCGTCCCGCCCTCGCCCTTGTTGTCGGCGCGCATCAGGAAGATGACGTACTTCACCGTGACGATGAGGATCAGCGCCCAGGTGACGAGCGAGACCACGCCGAGCACGGCGAGTTCGGGGGAAACCGTCGCACGGGTATGCCGCAGCGCCTCGCGCATGGCGTAGAGCGGGCTCGTCCCGATGTCGCCGAAGACGACGCCCATCGAACCTAGAGCCAAGGCCCAGAACGTTTCTTTTTGGGGGGAGCGATGCGACTCCTCGGGCACCTCTGTGGCGCCCACAGCCGGATCAGCCATCCAATTTCTCCGGGAACGTACCGCTGTTCCCTTGGTCGGCCCGATGCCGTCTTGCGGCCGGCGCGATACACCCATTCCACACCCCGTTCAATGGCCGCTCGCTTCGGAGGCGACTTGCGGCCGAAGCATCGCAACGCTTTTCCTTGAACGGTCGCAAGCCGGGCCTAGGTTCGCCCGGCGGATGTGGAGGGGCGAATGGATCGGAGACTGGCGCTGGTGACCGGCGCCTCGGCAGGCATCGGCGCGGCTTTCGCGCGCACCCTGGCAAGCCACGGCTATGACGTGGCGCTGACGGCCCGTCGCGCCGAGCGGCTGGACAAGCTCGCCGAGGAGGTCTCGCTACGCTATGGCGTCGAGGCCCTGACCATCGCCGCCGACCTGGCCGAGCCTGACGCGCCGGGGCAGATTCTCGACTTCCTGACCGCCCATGGCCGCACGGTCGACGCCTTGGTCAACAACGCCGGCTACGGAATCCCCGGGGCCTATGCCGACACCCGCTGGGAGGATCAGCGCGCCCTGATACAGGTGATGATGACGGCGCCGGCTGAACTCGTACACCGCGTGCTGCCAGGCATGATCCACAAAAGGTTCGGCCGGATCGTCAACGTCGCTTCGCTGGCGGGCCTGGTCCCCGGTTCGGCAGGCGCGACCCTCTATGGCGCGACCAAGGCCTTCATGGTGCGCTTTTCGCAGAGCCTGCACCTGGAAACCGAGGCGCAGGGGGTGCATGTGAGCGCGCTCTGCCCCGGCTTCACCTATTCCGAGTTCCACGACGTCAACGGCACGCGGGCCCAGATCAGCCAAGCGACCCCGCCATGGCTCTGGCTGGGCGCCGACGAGGTGGCCGCTGCGGGCTACGAGGCCGTCGAGGCCAATCGCGCGATCTGCGTGCCCGGCGCGCCGAACAAAGCCATCGCCGCCGTCACCAAGCTGATCCCGGACGACTGGGCCCTGGCGATCATGGCCTCCCAGGGACCGCGCTTTCGGAAGGTCTGAAGTTCCTTATCCGGCTGCGCAGCTCAGCTCGGGGTAGGCGGCGTCGTGGAAAAGCCCCCGATCGGCTTCTCGGCAGATCCGCGAATGGGGCGACGATCGCTATTTCGCGTAGGGCGCCGCCGCCTCCGGCCGGATAAGGTCGTGGGTGGAGTCCGCGATGCCGGCCAGCATGAACTGCACGGCCATGGCGCAAAGGATCAGGCCCAGCACCCGCACGACGATCGCAAGCCCGATCCTGCCGAGCAGACGGCTGATCAACGGGGTCGCGAGGAACGACAGCAGAGTGGCGACCGACACCGCCAGGATCGCGCCGATCCCGATCGCCATGCCCTGCAAGCCGAACGGCCTGGCCTGGCTGGCGTAGATGATCACTGTCGAGATTACGCCCGGACCGATCAGCAGTGGCATGGCGAAGGGCACGATCATCTGTTCGACGCGGCGGCGGACATAGGTGCGGGTGTCGCCGCTAGAGGCCTCCGCGCCGCCGACCACGCTGGACACGAAATCGTCGCCGATCATCCTCAGGGCCAGAATGAACAGGATCACCCCGCCGGCGATGCGGAAGGCGGGCAGCGAGATGCCGAAGAAGGCCAAAAGGCTCAGCCCGGTGAAATAGAAGAAGGTCAGGAAGCCCAGCACAAAGATCGAGATGACCAGGGCGATCTGCGCGCGTTCGCGGCTGCTTGCGCCCGCGGTCGAGGCGGCAAACAGCGGCACGTTGCCCACCGGGTCGAGGAGGGCGAACAGGGCGATGAAGAAGTTGACGGCGAAGTCCCAATGGCTCATCCAGCGGTCTTAGCCCAAATCGCTGCGCGAACCGAACCGCGGTCCGCGCCCTCATGCCCGGAGCCTCGCCATGGCCGCCGCCGCGCTCGCAGACGCCCCCGTGATCGCCGACAAACGCCTTATCGTTCCCTTGGACGTCCCGAGCGCCGAGGAGGCGCGCGCGATGGTGGCCGCGATCGGCAGCGCGGTCAGCTTCTACAAGGTTGGGCTGGAGCTCTTCGCAACCGATGGGATGGCGCTGGCGCGCGAGCTGAAGGCTCAGGGCAAGCAGGTGTTCCTGGACTGGAAGCTGCACGACATCGGCACGACGGTGCAGCGCGCCGCCACAGTGATCGCTCAGGCAGGGTGCGACTTTCTCACGGTGCACGGCGAGCCGCAGGTGATGGCCTCGGCGGTGCGCGGGCGCGGCGCCTCTGGCCTGAAGATCCTGGCGGTGACCGTCCTCACCAGCCTCAACGACGACGACCTGCACGAGATGGGCTATCCGCACTCCACGCGCGCACTGGCGGAGCGGCGCATCCATCAGGCCATCGCCGCGGGCTGCGATGGCGTGATCTCCAGCCCACGTGAGGCGGAAATGGCCCGCGCCCTCGGCGGCCGCGACTTCCTGGTGGTGACCCCGGGGGTTCGCCCTGATTGGTCGGCCAGGAACGACCAGGCGCGCGCCGCGACCCCGCTCGAAGCGCTGAAGGCCGGCGCCTCTCACATCGTCTGCGGCCGCCCCATCACCGGCGCCAATGATCCACACGCCGCGGCCCTGCGGGTCGCAGCCGAGATGGCGCAAGCCGGCTAAGTCTCAGAAGTCGACGGCAATGCCCTTGCGTTCCCAGTCGCCGAAGCGCGTGGGTTCAGGGCCTTTGGGGCCGCCCTGTTCGGGCATCGACGCTGCGGCCTCGGCGACGGAGCGACGGACCGCCGCCTCTTCCAGAGCGCGACGTGCGGCCGCGCTCAGCACCTTGTCGGGCGCAGCGCCTGGGGGTGTTTCTTCCATGGCGTCAGATTAGGCCGGGCGGCTCCGTGGGCCAAGCGTTGCCAGTTTTATCGAACACTGATCTTGTTCGGCCGCGACTGACCCTTTGGGGAGGGGAAGATGAAAATGAACCGACTGGCTTTGGCGTTCTTCACCACCGGCGCGCTTTGCGTACTGGGCGGCATGATCTGGGGTGTGGTCATGGCCTCGTCGAACGATCACGGCATGATGCCTGCTCACGCCCACCTGAACCTTATGGGCTGGGCGACCCTCGCCCTGATGGGAACGTTCTACGCGCTGAGCGGCCGCCAAGACCGGCTGGGCTGGGCCAACTACTGGTTCTCGACCCTGTCGGTGGTGGTGTCGATCCCGTCCCTTGCGATGGTGCTCGGCGGAAACGCGGCCGCCGAGAAAGGCGCGATCGCCGGCTCCGTACTGGCGATCCTGGGAGTGCTCACCTTCCTGGCGTCCATCACCGCCCAGTGGCGGGCCGCGAAAGCAGCTTAGGCATCGATCCCGCTTGCGCCGGCGCGCCTGAAGGGGCACGCCGCGTGGCGTGAGTGATCAAGCGCCGCAAAATACCCCGAACGACGCCGTCGGCCTGCCGGCCCGCGCCGCCGCCCTCGATCTCCTGGCCGCCGCGCTTGGCGGCCGCGCCGGCATGGACGAAGGCCTGAGCCATCCGGCGCTCGCCGCCCTGGATGGGCGCGATCGTGCTTTCGCCCGCGCTCTGGTCATGGCGACCCTGCGCCATCTCGGCCCGATTGACGCGGCCCTGCAGTCGCGGCTGAAGAAGGCGCCGCCGGATCGAGTGGTGCAGATCCTGCGGCTCGGCGTGGCGCAGGTATTCCTCCTGAAGACCCCTGCCCACGCCGCGGTCGCCACGTCGGTGGACCTGGTCGCGCGCGAGAAGGGCGCGCAGATGTTCAAGGGGCTGGTCAATGCGGTCCTGCGCGGGCTGATCCGTGAACCCCCTGAACTCGCCGATCCCGATCTCCTGGCCCCGAGCTGGCTCTACGCTCGCTGGCGCGCGGCCTTCGGTGAGGACGAGGCGCGCCGGATCGCGGCCGTCATCATGCAGGAGGCGGCCACCGACCTGTCGTTGAGGGACCCGACCCGCTCGGATGCGCTTTCAGTTGAGCTGGAAGCCCACTCGCTCCCCGGGGGAACTCTTCGCACCTCCAGGCGGGGCGATCTGGCGACCTGGCCCGAATTCGCCGAGGGCGCCTGGTGGGTGCAGGATGCTTCGGCCGCCATCCCTGCCCGCCTGCTGGCGGTGCAGCCCGGCGAGGCGGCGCTGGATCTTTGCGCTGCGCCGGGAGGCAAGACGCTGCAGCTCGCGGCGGCCGGCGCGGACGTCACGGCCATCGACCGCGCGCCTGCCCGGCTGAAGCGCCTGGCGGAGAACCTCGCCCGCACGGGGCTCGCCGCCGAGAGCGTGGCTGCCGATGCGGCGACCTGGCCAGACAGGCGGACCTTCGACGCCGTCCTGCTCGACGCCCCTTGCTCGGCCACGGGGACCTTCCGCCGCCACCCTGATGTGCTTTGGGCGGCCAAGCCCAGCGATGTCGCAGGCCTGGCGGCCGTGCAGTCCAAGCTGCTGGACGCCGCGGCCCGGCGCACCAGGCCAGGCGGGCGGTTGGTCTATTGCGTCTGTTCGCTCGAGCCGGAGGAGGGCGAGGGTCAGGTCGCGGCCTTTCTGGCCCGCACGCCGGGCGTGACCCTCTATCCGATCGCGGAAGGCGAGGGCGGATCGCCGCCGGCGAGCCTGCGGCCCGACGGGACGCTTCGAATTCTGCCGCACCAGATCGAAGGCGGGACAGACGGCTTCTACGTCGCGCGGTTCCGGCAGGCCTGAGGCTCGCGCCGCACTCTAGTCGCCTCGGCCGCATCAGGCTATGTCCCCGCTCATGGTCACCCGCTCGCCCATTATCGCCCCCTCGATCCTGGCGGCCGACTTCGCCCGGCTTGGGGAGGAGGCGCGCGCGGTCGAGGCAGCCGGCGCCGACTGGCTTCACCTGGACGTCATGGACGGCCATTTTGTGCCCAACATCACCATCGGGCCGGAGGTGGTGAAGGCGCTTCGGCCGCTCGTGAAGATTCCGCTCGACGTGCACCTGATGATTTCGCCGGCCGACCCCTATCTGGAAGCCTTCCGCTCGGCGGGCGCCGACATCATGAGCGTGCATCCCGAAGCCGGCCCGCACCTCAACCGGACGCTGAAGGAGATCCGCAAGCTCGGCGCCAAGGCCGGCGTCGTGTTCAATCCCTCAACCGATCCCTCTGTCATTCAGTGGATGATGGAGGACGTTGACCTGATCCTGGTGATGTCGATCAATCCGGGTTTCGGCGGCCAGAGCTTCATGACCTCGCAGCTCGCAAAGATAGAAGCCTTGCGGAAGATGATCGACGCCACCGGCCGCGATATCCCGCTCGAGGTCGATGGCGGAGTGACGCCGGAGACTGCGCCTAAGTGTATCGCGGCCGGCGCCACGGCGCTGGTGGCCGGCACGGCGGTGTTCCGCGGCGGGCAGGACGCCTACGCGGCCAACATCGCCGCCCTGCGCGGCAGCTGAGCGAGGGCCCAGGCTGATGCCGGCGTCGGTCCTGGACCGCATCCCCGGAGGCTATCAGCTCCACGCCGCCGCCGTGGCCCTGCGGCGCCGGGTTGGCCTGGAATGGTCGGCCGCGCCGTTGCGCCACCTGCTGCTGGCCGGACCGCGCCCGCGGGGCCTCGGCGCCAGCTGCCGGGACCTCAGGCCCACCGACCCGGAAGCGGGTCGGCGCATCCTGGCCGGCGCCTTCGCGTTCGAAGGCGAGACGCTGGCCCATGGTCCGCGGGGCGATCCTTGGGACCAGCCCAGCCCCAGTCGCCGCTTCGCTGCCGCCCTGCACGGCTTCGGTTGGCTCAAGGACCTCATGGCGCACGGCGACGCCGGCGCGCGCGAGGGGCTTCGCCTGAGCCTGGCGTGGAGGCGCGTGTTCGGGTCCTGGAACATCTTTTCGTGGGAGGCCCGGGTTCTGGAGCGCCGGGTGTTCAACCTGGCCTGCAATATTGCCGCCCTCTCGGGGCCGGCCTCCGAGGCCGAAGCCGAACTGGTGTCGGCAGACCTCGCCCGTCAGGGGCGCTTTCTTCTGGGGGTGCGAGATGCGCCGGAGCGCGCCGCCGAACGGGCGGCGGCGGCGGCGGTGGCAGGGGCCGCGCTTGGCGGCCGGGCCGGCGAGCGCCTGCTCGACCAGGCCCTTGGGCGGCTATGCGACGTGCTGAAACGGGCCGTCACCGCCGACGGCGGCCACGCAAGCCGCAGCCCGCAGGCAGCGCTTGAGCTGCTGTTCGACCTCAACACCCTGGATGACGCCCTGGCGCAGCGCAGGGTCACGAGCCCGGTCGAGCTGATGCGCGCCATCGACCGGCTGTCCGGAGCGGTGCGCTTCTTCACTCTCGCCGACGGCCGGCTGGCGGCCTTCCAGGGCGGCGAGGCGCTGGCGGCCCACTATGTGGCCGCCGCCGGGGCGCAGGACGAACTGGCCGAGCGCGCCGTTGCTGTGCTGAGGAACGGCTACCACCGCCTGGAAGCCCGCTCGCTTCAGGTGATCGCCGACGCCGCGCCCCCGGCGGCCGGCCTCTGGAGCATCGCCGCTTGCGGACAGCCGCTGGCCATTGAGGTGCTGGCCGGCGGCAAGCGGCTGGTCGTGGGCTCCGGCTGGTCGCCACAGGCGGTCGGCCCGCAGGCCCTTCGTCTGGTGGACGCCGCGTCCACGACCGCCGTCGGCGAGTCCTCCTGCGGCGCGCCGGTCGGGGGTTTCGCTGGCCGAGTGCTGGGACCAAGGCTGCGTGGCGGCTACGAGGTCGTCGACGTCCGCCGCTACGAGGCGCCGGGCGCGCTCTGGCTGGAACTGGCGCACGACGGTTGGGCGCGTCGCTTCGGCCTGCGTCATGAGCGCCGGCTTTATCTCGACATCGAGGCCGATGAGCTCCGCGGGGAGGATCGGCTCACCGCACTGCAGCCAGGCGACCGGGCGGAGGGACGCCGCTTCGTGCCCTTCGAGGTGCGCTTCCACCTGCACCCACAGGTCAGCGCGCTCATCGCGCGTGACCGCAAGAGCGTGTTGCTGAAAGCCGAGGGTGAAGAGGCTGGCTGGTGGCTGCGCAACGACGCGCTCGACGTCGCGCTCGAGCCCTCGGTTCACCACCAGGACGGCGTCACCCGGCATGGCCAGCAGATTGTCCTGCGCGGCCAGGCCCGTCTCGACGCGGGCGCCAAGGTGCGCTGGAAGCTCTCTGCGGCGGCCGGGCGCGTTGACGAGCCGCTGTCGCGGGAATAAGCCCACGCCATCCCGTGTGACTGGCGAATGAAGGTGGGCGACCACCGGGGAGCACGGAACCATATGATCGCCGCTCGCCTGGGCATTTTCCTCTGACGCCAGGAGAACGCCGTGCCCGACGCCCCCGATTTCCCCCCCGCTCCCGACCGTGTCCCCGTCAAGCGGGCGCTGATTTCCGTTTCCGACAAGTCAGGGCTGATAGATGCCGCCCGCGTGCTGGCGGGGCTCGGCGTCGAGCTCGTATCAACCGGCGGCACGCGCAAGGCGATCGCCGAAGCCGGCTTGGTGGTGAAGGACATCTCCGAGCTCACCGGCTTCCCCGAGATGATGGACGGGCGGGTCAAGACGCTGCACCCGGTGGTGCATGGCGGGCTGTTGGGCGTCCGCGACGCGCCGGAGCACGCCAAGGCCATGGCCGATCACGCGATCGGGGGGATCGATCTCGTCTATGTGAACCTCTACCCCTTCGAGCAAACCGTGGCCTCAGGAGCCGACTATGCGACGGCCGTCGAGAACATCGACATCGGCGGCCCGGCGATGATCCGCTCGGCGGCGAAGAACCATGGCTATGTCGCGGTATGCACCGACATCGCCGACCTGCAGGAGGTGTTGGCCCAGCTGCAGGAGGCCGGAGCGACGAGCCTGGACCTGCGCAAGCAGCTGGCGGCGCGAGCCTACGGCCGCACGGCAGCCTACGACGCGGCGATCTCGACGTGGTTCGCGGCCGCCTTGGGAGAGGCTGCGCCGAAGCGGTGGGCCATCGCCGGCGAGCTCGTCCAGACAATGCGCTACGGCGAAAACCCGCACCAGACCGCGGCATTCTACCGCTTCGCCAGCCCGCGCATCGGCGTGGCGACCGCCAAGCAGCTCCAGGGCAAGGAGCTCAGCTATAACAATATCAACGACACCGACGCGGCCTACGAACTGATCGCCGAATTCGACCCTGCGGCGGGTCCCGCGTGCGCGATCATCAAGCACGCAAATCCCTGTGGCGTCGCGACGGGCAAGACGATGGTCGAGGCCTATGAGCGGGCGCTGGCTTGCGATCCTACGAGCGCCTTCGGGGGTATCATCGCCCTGAACGGCCGGTTGGACGCACCCACCGCAACCGAGATCCTCAAGCTTCTCACCGAGGTCGTCATCGCCCCGCAGGCGGACGACGACGCCATCGCCCTGTTCGCGAAGAAGAAGAACGTCCGCCTACTGACGACCGGAGGAATGCCCGACCCGCTGGCGCCCGGCATGTCCTTCAAGTCGGTGTCCGGCGGCTTCCTGGTGCAAAGCCGGGATGACGCGCGGCTGACGCCCGCCGACCTGACCGTTGTCACCAAGCGTGCGCCCACCGACGATGAAGTGCGCGACATGCTGTTCGCCTTCACGATCGCCAAGCACGTGAAGTCGAACGCCATTGTGTACGCCAAGTCCGGCCAGACCTTGGGGGTGGGCGCCGGCCAGATGAACCGGAAGGATTCGGCCCGGATCGCCGCGCTTCGCGCCGCGGACTTCGGTCTCGACCTGAGAGGTTCGGCCTGTGCGTCCGAGGCTTTCTTTCCGTTCCCGGACGGTCTGATCCAGGCCGCCGACGCCGGCTGTACGGCCGTGATCCAGCCGGGCGGCTCGATTGGCGACCAAAAGGTCATCGAGGCTGCCGACGAGCGCGGCCTGGCGATGGTGTTCACCGGCGTGCGGGTATTCCGCCACTGAACTCGGCCTCCGAGGTCTGAGCTCTCGTCCGCGTTTCGCGCCGCCTCCCCGATGGGAGAACGCCTAGCCCCGTGCCCTGCGCTTGACGCCTTCCGCGGCCAGCTCGCGCAGGGCGGCGTTGGCGATGGTCAGCTTGGCGAAGGTCCAGGGGCCGCTCGAGGCCTCGATGTCGGCGATGGTTCGGTGGGCGGCTGAGGCCTTGTCGCGATGTAGCGCCGCCCAGGAGCGGGCTGCGTCGTGGGCGGCTTCGGAGTCTTCGCCGCACTGGGCTCCCCCCGTGAAAGCCATGATCGTGCGGGTGATTTCGCTCTGCTGGGTCAAGAGGTCCTCGATCAGGCGGCGCAGCGCCGTCCGCTCGAAACTGTCACCCACCGAATAGGTGCTGGCGGCCTCGCGAACCCGATCGAAGCCGAAGTTCTCGCCGATCGCATGGTAGAGGCGCGCGACATTGGCAAGCGGCCAGCTTGAGGCCTCAGCGATGTCCGCCAGATCGGCGGAGGTGGTCAGCGGCTGCAGGATCGCCACCGCCCGGGCCTTGTCCTCCGGTGCGCCGGCTTCCACGAGGTCGCGCACGCGGGCCTGCACCGCGGCCTGCTCGATCGGCGAGAGAATGCCGGGCAGGAGCCTGCGCAGGACTTTGAAGGCCGGCCCGTAGCGGCCGACGAGGGCGTCGACCTCGAGCCTCTCGCGGGCTGCGCGCCGTGTGAGCCAGAAGGTCGCCCCGCGCAAGGCTGCGCTCATCCGCCGGAAGAGCGCCATCTGACCGGCTGCGGGCGCCTTTCCGTCCAGCCTCGCCACCGCGTCCCAGAGCGTAGGGATCTCCAGCACCGCCTTGGCCGCCTCGTAACCGGCGGTAAATGCCAGGGCGTCGGCGCCGGCCGCCGGCATCAGCCGCGAGGCGAAGCTGGGACCACAGAGATTGATTATGTCATTGGCGACGACGGTGGCGATGATCTCGCGCCGCAGTCGATGGCGGCGCATGGGCCCCTCATACCGCCGCAGGAGCTTGGGAAAGTACTCGACAAGCAGCCGCTCAAAATACGGATCGTCGGCGGCGTCGCTTTCGACGATCTCCCGCTTGAGCTCCAGCTTGCCGTAAGCCAGCAGCACCGCCAGCTCGGGGCGGGTCAGTCCCTTACCGGACTGCGCCCGCTCAGCGATCTCAAGAGCGTCCGGCAGTCCCTCGACCACACGGTCGAGCCTGCCCTTGGCCTCCAGTTCGGCGATGAACTGGGCGTGCGGTAACAACTCGCCGGCGGAGTCCATCTCCATCAGCGAAAGCGCCAGGGTCTGATCGTAGTTGTGGGCCAGGACGTGCTCGGCGACATCGGCCGTCATCGACTGCAGCAGGGTGTCGCGCCGCTTGCGGGTGAGTTCGCCGGTTCGCTCCAGCATGCCCGTGAGGATCTTGATGTTCACCTCGTGGTCCGAGGTGTCGACGCCGGCGGAATTGTCGATGGCGTCGGTGTCGATCCGCCCCCCCGCACCCCCGGCGCCTGTCTGGGCAAACTCGATTCGCCCGGCCTGGGTGAGGCCCAGGTTCGCGCCCTCGCCGACGACCTTCACTCGCAGCTCGGAGCCGTTGATCCGTACGCCATCATTGGCCTTGTCGCCGACGTCGATGTTCGCCTCCCTGCGGGCTTTCACGTAGGTGCCGATGCCGCCCAGGTAGAGCAGTTCGGCCGGCGCCTTGAGGATCGCGTGGATCAGCTCGCCCGGCGCCAGGCTGTCGGCGGTGACGCCTAGCAGGTTACGGACCTGCGCTGTGATCGGGATCGACTTCAGAGTGCGCGGGTAGACGCCGCCGCCCTTGGAAATCAGCTTGCGGTCATAGTCGTCCCAGGACGAGCTGGGCAACCCGAACATGCGCTCACGCTCTGTCCACGACTTCGCCGGATCGGGATCAGGGTCGAGGAAGATGTGCCGGTGGTCGAAAGCGGCCAGAAGCTTGATCTGCTTCGAGAGCAGCATGCCGTTGCCGAACACGTCTCCCGACATGTCGCCACAACCGACCACGGTGAAGGGCTCGGACTGGATGTCTTTTCCCAGCTCCCGGAAGTGGCGCTTTACGGCCTCCCAGGCTCCCCGGGCGGTGATGCCCATGGTCTTGTGATCATAGCCGGCGGAGCCCCCCGAGGCGAAGGCGTCGCCGAGCCAGAGGCCGTAGTCCTCGGCCACGCCGTTGGCGATGTCGGAGAAGGTGGCCGTGCCCTTGTCGGCGGCCACAACGAGATAGGGATCATCGCCGTCGAAGGCGATCACGTTGTCGGGCCGGATCACCTTGCCGTCGGGAGCGAGATTGTCGGTGACGTCGAGGAGGCCGCAGAGGAACGTCTTGTAGGCGCGGACGCCTTCGGCCCGAAAGGCGTCTGTGGAGCCGCCCTTAGGCAGCTGCTTGGGGTAGAACCCGCCCTTGGAACCCACCGGTACGATCACCGCATTCTTGACCTGCTGGGCCTTCACCAGACCCAGCACCTCGGTGCGGAAGTCATCGCGCCGGTCGGACCATCGCAGTCCGCCCCGCGCAACCGGGCCGAAGCGCAGGTGGATACCCTCGACGTTGACGCCCCAGACGAAGATCTCGCGGTAGGGCTTGGGCGCGGGCAGGTCAGCCAGTTCATGGCTCGCCACCTTGAATGAGATGTAGGGCTTGGGATCCCCATCTGCCCCGACCTGGTAGAAGTTGGTCCGTTGGGTCGCGCCCACCAGCAGCGCCAGGCGGCGCAGTACGCGATCATCGTCGAGGCTTTCGACGGACTGCAGGGCCTCGATGATTTGCGCCATCACCGCATCGGCCTGCAGGCGGCGCTTGTCGAGGCCGGCGCTGGCGGCGGGATCGAACTTGGTCCGGAACAGCTCAAGGATCAGCTGCGTCACCTCAGGGTGAGCGGCCAGCGCCCCTTCCTGAACCCGCTGGCTTGGATCGAGCCCGGATTGTTGGCGATAGCGGGCGAACGTGCGGATCAAAGCGGCGTCCCGCCAAGGGATCGCCAGCTCCAGGACCATCCGGTTGAAGCCGTCGTTTTCGGTGCGGCCTGTCCAGACCGCAACCACGGCGTCCTCGAACGCCGCCTTCAGCCGGATAAACACCAGTTCTGCGCCTTGCGGATCCTCGATCTCGAAGTCATGCACCCAGACGCTCGACCCCAGCGCCGGTGAGATCGGAAAACCCGCTTCGGCCAGGACCCTAAGCCCCATGTTCTCAAGGATCGGCAGGACGTCGGAGAGCGGCGCCGGCCCGCCTGGCCGATAGAGTTTGAAGCGGAACTGCAGCTCGTTGTCGGCGGCGCTGCGATAGGCGCGCACCGCGATCGGTTGGCCCGACGCCATGGCCTCCATCACCGCGAGATCGGCCAGGGCTTCGGTGGGATCGAACCTGTCGCGGTACCCCGCCGGGAAGGCGTTGCGATAGCGCGTGAGCGTTTCGCCGACTTCATCTGGCGAACGGCCCGAAGCTCGGACGGCGGCCTCGAAGCGGTCCTCCCAGCTCCGGGCCGCCTCGGTGATCGCAACCTCAAGCACCCGCAGGTCAGGCTGGTGGTGCGCGCCCGGCGTGAAACCGATGATGTAGTGCACGCGGGCGAGCGGGGCGTCAGAGAAGCTCGGATACGAGGCTGACACCCGGCCGCCGAAAGCGGCGGCAAGGATGGCTCCGGCCCTATCCGCCAAGTCGGAATTGTAGTGATCGCGGGGCAGGAAGAGCAGCAGCGATGCGAAGCGGTCGAAGGGGTCGCGCCGCTCGAAGAGCCGCACCCGGGGCCGATCGTAGAGATGAAGAATGCCCAGCGCCTCGGCGAGCAGGTCATCCTCGCTCATCTGGAAAAGTTCATCGCGCGGGTGGTTCTCGACGATGTTCTTCAGGCGCTTTTCGTTGTGGCTCCCCGGCGCCATGGCGGCGCGCATCAGGACGTTGGCCACCTTCTCGCGGATCAGCGGCACCGCCGTTGCGGGCTGATCGTAAGCTTCCGCCGTGAACAGGCCCACGAACCGGACCTCACCGACCGGGCGGTCGTCGGAGCCGTAGCGCTTGATGCCGACGTAATCCATGTATCCGCGCCGGTGCACCTTGCTGCGCACGTTCGACTTGGCGACCGTAAGGGCCGGGTCGGTGAGCAGCCGATCCTTGACCTTGCCGAGCAGGATCGCCGGCTCGTTGGCGCGGCGAAGAACGGTGCGCTGCGGGTCGCGCAGGACACCAAGGCCATCCTTGGCCTGGTAAAGCGGCTCCTCGGCTGCGTACTCGCCGTTCTTAAGCCGCGGATATTCGTAGACCCGCGCGCCAAGGAAGACGAACTGCGCCGCCTCCAGCCATTGCAGGAAGGCCACCTCTTCGGGCCGCGCCCGCGCGGTATGTGTCTCCAGTTCCGCCAGGGTGCGCGCCATCAGCGCCAGCATCTCCGGGAAATCGTCGACGGCGGCGCGGACGTCCTTGAGCGTCGCGGTGAGGCCCCGGACGAGCGCTGCCTCGCGGTCGGCGCCCACCGGCTCAAGAAACACCTGGATCATCGACTCGCGCCGGGGCGTCCCGGCGGCGCCGCGAATCCCCGCCCGATCTCGCTGGACCTCCACGATGGGGTGGAAAAGGGCGCGCACCGAGAGGCCCTGCTCAGCGATTTCGCCCATGATCGAATCGACCAGGAAGGGTGCGTCGTCCTGTACGATCTCCACGCGGTCGAGCGGTGCGTCGCCGCGGCCGCCGATCGCGCGTGCGATACGGATCATCGGCGCCCTGCCGCGCCTGCGCTCGCCGAACCGCCAGAAGTCGGCGAGATTCGCGCCCAGGTCGGCGACGGAAAGTTCAGGCAACTCGTCGGGCGCGGCATCGACCGCGGCTTGCTGCGCGAAGGTCTTGGCGCCGGCGATGGCGCTGTCGCCCTTCAGCGCAGCGACGATGGCCCGGGTCAGGGTTGAGGAGCTGGGAACGCGGCTCACGGGCGGGCTCCGGCGCAGAGGGCGCCTCCAGATACGAGGACGGCGCCGGAGGAGAGTGTCCGGCGCCGTTTGGTTCCGCCGTGGGGGGGCGGCGGAACGCTCTCTGCTCGCTGCGTCCACGTGCTTGGGGGGGTGCGGACACAGCCGCCGGGCCGTTTCAGCCCGGGGCCAACCTTAGATAGGCGCCGAAAACACAAGTTGAAGTCCCTCGGAAACGTATTGACGGATCAAGTTCGTTTGACTTCGCGGCGGGGCGATTTGACGGCTTCCGGTCCCTTGGATGGCGGGGGCACCGGCTTGTCGGGCGGCTCGTTCGGCATCTTGTTCTTGAGTTGCTGCGGATCGCCGTCGGCCGAGAGGATCACGGCGACCCAACGGCTGCCGTCGAACTGCGCCAGGATGACCATTGCCATGACCGTCAGCGGCGTGGAGAGGAACGCGCCGGTGAGACCCCAGATGGCGCTCCAGAAGGCCAGGGAGAGCAGGACGATCACCGGATCGATGTTCAGGCTGCGGCCCTGCATTCGGGGGTAGACCACGTTGCCGATGATCACGCCGATCGCCTGCAACGCGGCGAACAGGATGATCGCCCGCGTGTAGCCGGGGAACTGGACGAGGGCGAATAGTGGCGGCGCCACACCGGCGAACACCCCGCCGGCCACCGGGATGTAGACCGCCAGGAAGATCAGGAAGGCCCAGAACAGCGCATCGTGCAGCCCGACGCCCACCATGGCGATCCACGACAAGCCAGCCACCATCAGCCCGGTGACCGTCTGGACGAAGAGGTAGCGCTCGACCCCGTCGCGGATGCGCAGGAAGGCGACGACCGCTTCCTGACGTTCCTCACGCTGGGGGAAAAGCCCGACAGCCTTGCGCTCCCACCCGCGGCGCGAGGCGATGATGAAGGCGAGATACACCAGGACGAAGAGCGCCGTGGAGGCGAAGTCCTGGACCGCGCGGGCGACGAGCCCCAGATACTTGGTGGCGTCCAGGCCTCGGATGATGCCGATGAAGGTCGGCGGGTGACGAACACCGGCCATGGTCCCCACCTGGGCGATCACGGCGTCGAGCTTGGGTCCGTAGGTGACCAGCTGGGTGGCGAAGCCGGTGGCGTTTTGCGCCACGAAAAAGGCGGTGCCGCCGAACAACAGGATGGAGATGACCACCGCCAGCGGCAGGGCCGCCTTCTTCGACACGTGCGGCAGACGATGCTGCAAGGATCGGGCGAAGCCGTCGATCATCACCGCCAGGAACATCGCCAGCGCCAGCGGCGTCAGGATGCCGGCCAGGGCATAGAGCGTGGCGCCGCCTGCGATGACCGCCAGGATGACGAGCGCGTTGCGGGCGACGTTGGACGCGGCGATGGGCATGAAGGGCTTTCGCGAGAGACGCTGGATCGACTGTCCCCGGCGCGCGCCCCGCCGTCAATGCAGGCGATCTCTACCCAGATTCAGCCGGGAAGGGGAGCGGTTTTGCCCTTCCGCTCCCCAAGGGCGACAAAAGCTCCCGGCGTCTAGCGCGGCTGCATCCGGATGGCGCCGTCCAGACGGACGTCTTCACCGTTGAAGTAGCCGTTGGTGATCATGGTCAGGGCCAGCTGGGCATATTCCTCGGCGTTCCCCAGGCGCTTCGGAAAGGGCACCGAGGCGGCCAGCGCATCCTTCACTTGCGGCGGGGCGAACTGCATCAGCGGGGTGTTGAAGATACCGGGCAGGATGGTGTTCACGCGGATGCCGTCGCCGGCCAGGTCGCGGGCGATGGGCAGGGTCATGCCGACCACGCCACCCTTGGAGGCTGAATAGGCCGCCTGGCCCATCTGGCCGTCCTCGGCCGCGACCGAGGCGGTGTTGACGATCGCCCCACGCTCGCCGTCGATCGGCTCGAGGTCGAGCATCCCCTTCGCCGACTTGGCGATGCAGCGGAACGTGCCGACCAGGTTGATCTGGATGATCAGGTTGAAGCTATCCAGGGGAAAGTGCTTGGTTTCGCCGGTCTGCTTGTCGCGGCTGGCGGTCTTGATCGCGTTGCCGGTGCCGGCGCAGTTCACCAGGATACGCTCCTGGCCATGGGCCGCGCGGGCCTTGGCGAAGGCTGCGTCGACCTCTTCTTCGGACGTGACGTTGCATTTGCAGAAGACGCCGCCGACTTCTTTGGCCACGGCCTCGCCTTTAGCTTCGTTCATGTCGAAAATGGCGACCTTGACGCCTTTCTCGGCGAGCTGGCGCACCGTGGCCTCGCCCAGGCCGGACGCGCCGCCGGTGACGACCGCGGCGACGGAGGAATTGAGTTGCATGGACGTGAGGCTCCCGATCTCGTTATTTAGTGTCAGTCAGCCGAGGCTTTAGCCCGATGAGCGGCCGCGAAAAAGCGTCACCCGACGTCAATGCCGACTTCGACCCGCGAAACCCGCTGGATCCCAGCCGGGCGCTGATCCCACATGTGATGCGGCTGAACGAACAGCGCGTGGTTCGCGGCTTCTGGCCGAAGATCCGCAAGGTCGCCGCCCACGTCCCCTTCGCCTCCGAGGCCCTGGCCGTCTGGTACTGCGCCCGCGACGAGGAGACCCCGGTCGCGGCCAAGGGAATGATGTTCGCGGCGCTGGCCTATTTCGTGCTGCCGGTGGACGCGATCCCCGACTTCATCGTCGGGATCGGCTACACGGACGATGCGGCTGTGATGCTGGCCGTGGTCGCGATCGTCGGCAAGCACATAAAGCCCAGGCACCGCGAGGCCGCGCGCCGCGCAGTCGAGCAGATACGCGCGGGGCGCTGAGCGCCCCTTAGTCCACCGTCACAACGACCTTGCCCATGGCCCGGCGGCTGGCGAGGTGCTTGATCGCCTCGGCGGCGTTGGCGAGCGTGAAGCGTTCGGAAACGTACGGCTTGATCTTGCCGGCGGTGTACATGTCCAGCAGCTCGGCCACGCTCTTCTGGTGCAGCTTGGGGTTCTTGCCGACCCAGGCGCCCCAGAAGACGCCGACGATGTCGCACCCTTTCAGCAGCGCCAGGTTCAAGGGGATCTTGGGGATGTCACCGGCGGCGAAACCGACCACCAGGTACTTGCCCTCCCAGGCGATGGAACGCAGCGCCGGTTCGGCATAGTCGCCGCCGATCGCGTCATAGATCACATCGGCGCCGTTGGGGCCGCAAGCCTGCTTGAAGTGTTCGGCGAGCTGCTTCTGGCCATCCCGGTCGAAAGGCCCGCGGCCGTAGACCACGCCATCGTCGGCGCCGTGGCGCTTGCAGAGGTCGACCTTTTCCTGGCTCGACGCCGCGGCGATCACACGAGCGCCCATCTGCTTGCCGAGCTCCACCGCCGCCAGGCCGACGCCGCCAGCCGCGCCCAACACAAGCAGGGTCTGCCCAGGCTTCAGCTCCGCACGGTCCTTCAGGGCGTGGTAGCTGGTGCCGTAGGTCATGATGAAGGCCGCGGCGTCATCGAAGGGCATGGCGTCCGGAATTTTGACCAACCGCGCGGCCTCAAGAGCCAGCTCCTCGGCCATGCCGCCCCAGCCGGTGTTGCCCAGCACCCGATCGCCGGGCTTGATGTGGGTCACGCCTTCGCCGACAGACTTCACGATCCCGGCGATCTCGCCCCCGGGGGCGAAGGGGCGTGCGGGTTTGAACTGATATTTATCCTCGATGATCAGCACATCGGGGAAGTTCACACCGATCGCCTTGACCGAGACCACCGCGAAGCCCGGCTTCGATTCAGGCGAGGGAACGTCCTCGAGCACCAGAGTATCGGGGCCGCCCACGGCCTTGCTCAACAGCGCCTTCATGTCCGCTCTCCCGGTCCGATTCCTCGAGGTCGGCGGACGCTAGCCCAGCCGCTGCGGCGGCGGAAGGGCGCAAATCGAACGGATGTTTGAACAGCTCCCGGGTTTCGCCCATGCGCCGATTCAAGTCGGCCTTCAAAAGCTGCGGAATCGGCGGGCGATGGCGCATGGGCCTCGGAGCTGGGCCTTGCGTGGCCGGGGCCGAAGCGCAGGCCCGAGCGGCGGCCAGCGGCAAGCTGTCGCGTCGATTTGGCCGAACGAGCCGGCTCGCCTATATTCGCCGGGCTTCTCAAAAAGGATGTTCTCCCCTTTGGGCGTGACCCTCGATATTTCGCATGCGCCGAATTTGCCGCGCGCAACAACCAAGCCGAACCTGTCCGGCTTGACACGGGTCGAGCTTGCCCAGGCCCTGATTGCGGCCGAGGTGGCGCGCCCGGAAAAGGCGCGGATGCGAGCGAGCCAGCTGTGGCGCTGGATCCACCACTACGGCGTCACCGACTTCTCGCTGATGAGCGACGTGGCCAAGGAGATGCGCGCCAGCCTGGCGGAGGCCTTCACGGTCGCCCGGCCGGAGATCGTTGAACGCCGGCTCTCGCGCGACGGCACCCGCAAATGGCTGATCCGCACCGCGCCGGGCATCGAGGTCGAGACGGTTTACATCCCCGACGTGGGTCGCGCCGGCGCCCTGTGCGTCTCCAGCCAGGTCGGCTGCACGCTGAACTGCACGTTCTGCCACACCGGCACCCAGGCGCTGGTGCGCAACCTGACGGCCGCGGAAATCGTGGCGCAGGTGCAGGTGGCCCGCGACGACCTGGGAGAGTGGCCCTCTCCAAAGGAAGACCGGCGGCTCTCGAACATCGTCTTCATGGGAATGGGCGAGCCGCTCTACAATCTCGACCATGTCGCCGCGGCCATCGACATTATCGCCGACAACGAGGGCATCGCCATCTCGCGCCGGCGGATCACCGTCTCCACGTCCGGCGTGGTCCCCGAGCTACAGGCGTTAGGCGAGCGCACGCAGGCCATGTTGGCGATCTCGCTACACGCCACCAATGACGAGCTCCGCGAAAAGCTGGTGCCGCTGAACAAGAAGTACCCGCTGGCCGAACTGATGGCCGCGATCCGGGCCTTCCCGGGCCTCTCCAACGCCAAGCGCGTGACCTTTGAGTACGTGATGTTGAAGGGCGTCAACGATAGCCCGTCCGAGGCGAAGGCCCTGGTCCAGTTGCTGAAGGGCATCCCGGCCAAGATAAACCTGATTCCCTTCAACCCCTGGCCCGGCAGCCCCTACGAATGCTCCGACTGGGGGACCATCGAGGCCTTCGCCGCGATCCTCAACCGCGGCGGCTACGCCTCGCCGATCCGTACGCCGCGCGGCCGCGACATCCTGGCGGCCTGCGGTCAGCTGAAGAGCGAAAGCGAGAAGGTTCGCGCCAGCGCGCGACGCAAGGTGGGCGCCGGCTAAGCAGCTTTCCGAAAGCGCAGTTCCGCGTGCTATCGAGGACGACCCTCAACGGAAGTCGCTCGAGCCCATGTCCATGCCCCTCCAATCGCCGGAGATCCAGGCCTTCGCGACGGGCTTTCCGCTGACGGTGCTGCACGCCGGCATAACGGTCGTGATCCTGTTCGCGGCCGCCGCGCTCTACATCATGCTGACCCCGCACAAGGAGATCACCCTGATCCGCGAGGGCAACACCGCAGCGGCGGTGTCTCTCGCCGGCGTCCTGGTCGGGCTGGCCACGCCGCTCGCCGTTTCGCTGAAGGCCTCGACCACCATTGTCGAGCTGGCTCTTTGGGGCGTGGCCATAACGCTTGTGCAGCTCTTGATCTTCCGCGTCGTCGATCTGGTGCTGCACGGTTTGCCCAGCCGGATCCAGGATGGGGAAATGGCCGCCGCGGCCATGCTGGTGGGCGCAAAGCTCGCCACGGCCCTCATCCTTGCCGCAGCGGTTTCGGGCTGAATACACGGTTCTGATCGATGCATTTCCCGAGGCTGCCTGACTGGCTGATCTACGCCGCCGTTGTGGTGGCGTTGCTGATCGCAGCGGTCGGCCGGCAGGAGCGCGCCGACGCGCCACCCCCGCCGCCGCCCGCGCCTGAGGCCGAAGGCGCGGCCCTGGGGCCCTCTTCGCCCTTCGATCCGTCGGTGGTCGTCGAGGTTTCCGACGAGACCCAACCGGGCGCTGGCACGGCGTTTTCGATCGCGTCCTCCGGAGTGTGGGTGACGGCTCGCCATGTGGTCGAGGGATGCGCTCAGGCCGCCATTGTCGTGGCTCCAGGGCGAGGCGTGGCCGCCAGGGTCAAGATCGATCCGCAGGCCGAGACCGCCATCCTGACCACGGACGGAGGCGCAGCGCCCTTGCCGTTGGGCCTGACTACGGGGCTACGGCGCGGTGAGCGGGCTTTCCACGTGGGATTCCCGCAGGGACGGCCCGGTGAGGCGAGCTCCAGGTTGATCGGCCGGGAAAACCTGGTGGTCGAGGGCCGCGGGGCCCGGACGGAGCCGGTGCTGGTCTGGGCCGAAACCGGGCGCACCGACGGCCTGAAGGGGACGCTGGGGGGCCTCTCCGGCGCCCCGGCTCTGGACGCCCAGGGTCGGGTCGTCGGCGTCACGATCGCCGAAGCTCCGCGCCGCGGCCGCATTTACACGACCTCGCCTGAGACCACGGCGCGAACCCTGGCCGCCAGCGGGCGCAGCCTGTCGGAGCTTCCAGGCGCCCCCATCTCGGCGGACAACTATGGGCGCGTCGCTGACGACCTGCGCCGCAACCTGCGGGTCGCCCAGGTGGTCTGCCTGACCTCCTAAGCGGTGGCCGGCTGCAGCGGCGCGCTCTGCGCCTTGGCGTTCAGCCGTGCCAGGATCACGAAGAGGATCAGCGCGGGCAGGGTGATGAGCCCGGCTCCGATGAAGGCGGTGGCGTAGGCGCCCATGAGGCCGTGCGAGGGCGTCAATCCATCCACGACCACGCCGGAGAAGCCCTTCAGGAACTTGCCCAGCAGCGCATAGGCCGAGGACAGAAGCGCATACTGGGTGGCCGTGTAGCCGAGACCGGTGAGGCTCGACATGTAGGCCACCAGCGCCACGCCGGCAAAAGCCTGGGCGAAATTGTCGCCCGCCATTACCGCGCTGAACACTCCGATGTGGGTGGAGAGACTGAGCAGGGCGAATGCGCCGGTGCCCAGCCCCTGCAACACAGCTCCGATGATGAGGCTGGGGAAGAGTCCAAGGCGCACCGCGCTGAACCCGCCCGCGGCGATGCCGACGAAGGCCGCGATCAAGCCGACCGAGCCACGGACGGCGGCCACCGTGTCCTTCGCCAGGCCGAGGTCGTGGTAGTAGGGGTTGTACATCGGCCCCATCACGAAGTCGGGCAGACGGTAAAGCGCCACGGCCAGCAACATCAGCAGTCCGAGCTGCTTGTGCGTTGCGAAGAATTCCACGAATGGGCCGACCACGGCGTCGAAAAAGCCCCTTGCCGTCCAGAGCGGGTCCTTGCTGTCGAGCGCCGCCTCGGCCCGTACCGACTCCATGGCGTACATCGTGGCCCCCAGCCCCGCCGCCATGCAGATCGCCATGACAAGGTAGGAGTTCGGCCAGCCGAAATGCCCCGCCAGGGCGATGATCAACGCATCGGTGACGAGGAGGGCGATCCGGTAGCCGAGCTGGTGGGCTGAGGTCATCAAACCCAGCTCTTCCCCACTGTTCGACGCTTCAATCCGCCAGGCGTCGATGACGATATCCTGGGTCGCCGAGGCGAATGCGGTGACAAGGGCGATCGCCCCTTCCGCCGCGAGGCCGCCGGATGGCCCCACGACGGCCATTCCGACGAGGCCCACAGCCACCAGGATCTGCGAGAGCGCCATCCAGCCGCGGCGCCGGCCCAGGCTGCCCAGCAGTGGAACGTCGACGCGGTCGACGACCGGCGCCCAGAGCACCTTTAGGGTATAGGCCAATCCGACCCACGACATGAAGCCGATGGCCTTCAGACTGGTGCCCCCGTCGCGCAACCAATAGCCGAAGGTATTCCCGGTGAGCAGGAAGGGCAGGCCCGATGAGAAGCCGAGCGCCAGCATCACCGCGACCTTCCGCTGGCGCAGGGAGGCCAGAACCTCGAGGACCGAGCGTTTCTTGTGCGCGCCCGGTAAGGTGGCCTTGGCGTCCGCGCTCATGTGAGGTCCCGGCTTTGCGGCGCCCCCGCGCCCGATCGGGGGACCTTGACGCGGGTCGCCGATTGCGTCCAGCCGCCGCGGTGGGCCCGCCCCCGCGTGTCAGGCTTTGGCGCCACGGACCCGCTTCCTCGGATCGAAAGAGTTCAGTTGCTCGCTCAGCGCGCGCCGGCCTGTCCAGCGGGTGAGCATCGCGCGCAATGCGTCCGGCGACATCGGCTTGACCAGGAAATCGTTCATGCCCGCCGCCAGGCAGGCGTGCCGGTCATCCTCGAAGGCGTTGGCGGTGAGCGCGACGATGGGCGTCGTGACGCCCAGGTCCCGGAGCGTCCGCGCGGTTTCCTCGCCCGACAGGCCTGGCATGCGCATGTCCATCAGTATCAGGTCGTAGGCCCCGACCTTGACCGCTGCGATCGCCTCCTCGCCGCCGTTCGCGTGATCGATGGAGCACCCCTCGCGGGAGAGCAGCGCCCGGGCCAGCAGTGCGTTGATCGGGTTGTCTTCCACCAGCAAGACCCGCTTGCCGGGGGCCGCCGCCGCCGCGATCCGCTCATCCTCGACGCCGGCCGCAGGAGCCTGCTGGGCTCCGGCCGCGACCAGCACCCTCTCGGCGATGGACGCCCGGCGGAGCGGCTTGATCAGATAGCCGGCGAATCCCGCGCGTCGATAGCGCCCGATCAGCGTGCGCTCCTCCGGCGCCAGCAGAATGATCGCGCGCCGTTCCGCCGGACGGCGAAGCAGCCGCGAGCCGGGGACGAGGGCGTGGTCGACGAGGATCACGTCGCCGAAATCGGTCTGGGCTGCGAGCGTCTCCAGGTCAGCCGCCGCCACCGGCCGGCCGCCGCAGGCCTCGATCTGACGCCTGGCGGCCTCACGAACAATGGGGTTGGGCGAGGCGATGCCGACCTTTCGGCCGCCAAGGGTCGCCGGCGCGGTTTGGTCAGGCAGGACGCGGAACGGGGCCTCGAACCAGAACCGGGCGCCGCCTTCGGGCGCGGAATCGACCCCCACCTCGCCGTCCATGGCCTGCGCCAGGCGTCGTGCAATCGCCAATCCGAGCCCGGCGCCGCCCATGTGCGCGTGCGACGGATCGGCCTGAGCGAACGCCTCGAAGATGCGGTCGCGCTGGGCGAGCGTCACGCCGGGGCCGGTGTCGTCCACGGTGAAGCGCAAACGCCCGCGACTCGGCTCGGCGACGCTCACCAGGACGCCTCCGGCCTCCGTGAACTTGACGGCGTTGCCGGCGAAATTGAGCAGGATCTGGCGCAGGCGCCCCTCGTCGGCCCGGATCGCGCCCACATCGGTTGGCGTGGACCAGGCGATTTCGACACCCTTTTCCCGCGCTCGCGGCGATAGCAGTTCGCAGACGCCGCGCAGCATAGCCTCGACGTCGACGTCGCCGGCGTGCAGTTCGACTTTGCCGGCCCCCAGCTTGGCGAAATCCAATACGTCATTGACCAGGGTGAGCAGATGCTCGCCGCAGTCGCGAATGGCGCCGGCATAGTCGCGTTGTTCTGCGGTGAGCCGCGTGGCCTCGAGCAGACGCGCCATTCCCAGAACCCCGTTTAGCGGCGTGCGGAACTCGTGGCTGAGCGATGCAAGTTGTTCGGCGCTGATTTGCGCGCGCCTGGGTCGGCGCTCGGCTAGGGGTCTCAGAGGTCTCCGCATTCAGCCTCGATAACCGAACTGGTTTAACGGTCAGTCAAGCGGAGCGGCTGGCGGCCATTTCCCTTGCCAGCGCCAGGAGGGCATGACGCGTGCGCATGTCGGCGATCGCGTTGAACGCCAGCAGCATTTCAAGCGCGCCAGGCCGCGATAGGGCGCGGAATACGTCGTCGTCGTCTTCGCGCCCGGAGGCTTCCTCGCCGACCAGCCAAGCGACACTGGTGCCCAGCGCTTGTGCAGCCAGCAGCAACGTCGAGGCGGCCACGCGATTTGCGCCGCGTTCGTACTTCTGCACCTGCTGGAAGGAGACCCCCAGGCGATCGGCCAAGTCGCTTTGCGACAACCCCAGCTGCCGACGGCGAGTTCGCATGCGTGCGCCAATCGCCAATTCAAGCTGGGCTGTGCGGCCTGGATCTCTCACGTCCATCGCGAGCGCCTCCAATTGTGGCGCATTGTACCTGATCCTAAGCAGACCTTCGCCTTAAAGTAGACGCGGGGCCCAAGTCGTCGTTTACTGGGCCGGCAATGAGCGCACGGGACATCATCGCAGAAGATCCGGTCGGCCTGCTAACGCCGCGCGAGCGCGAATGCCTTCGGCTGGTCGACCAGCACCTGTCGTCCAAGCAGATCGCCCGCCAACTCGGCATGTCCAAGACATCGGTGGACACCTATTGCGACCGCGCCCGGCGAAAGCTCGGCGTCGAGGACCGCTACGCCGCCGCACGACTCGCGCGGCAATTCGACGTTAACCATGTCCTGATCGCGTCAGGACAGGATACGATCAGGACAGACGCCGCCGTTAACCTCTGGCCGGATGAGCCGGCAACAGAGGGGGTGCCCCATGGGCGACTGGCAGAATTTCGACAATCGGGCGGTGATCGGACGGGCGTTGCGCCTGCGCCGGGAGATCGACGACTTCGAGGCCCGTTGGCCGACTCCGGGGTCGCGGGAGGAGACCCTTCCGACGTTCACCTGGGCCCAACTGGAACGACAGCTCGTCGATCTGGCGGCGACGCCGGCGCAAGCCCAAATGGCCAAGCACCTGGTCTCGGGTACGCGGAAGCTGGCCGCCTTCAAGCCCTCAGAGATGGTCTTGCGGGAAGTTCTCTGCATGACCTGGGTTCTCTTGGACGAGAACTTCCGGGCGGAGCCGGACGAAGCCTCGGCCGAAATGATCTAAGCCCCCTTGCCCGCCTGGGCGCCATAGTTGGGGTCGCGATCATCACCGCCCTCGCTTTTGGGGCGATGCTAGCCGGCCTCCACGCGCTTCAGGATCTCGGGCGAAATATTTTCCGGGTCTGAACGGACCGGAAACCATAGCCCTGTAAATGATCAAGGCGCGCGTCACAGTTCGACGCGGCAGGAGATAACCCATGCTCAAGCAACGCCGTATGGTCGCCGAACAAATTGCCGGCGCCCTGTTCGAGGCCGAGGCCGCAATCGACTCGGCGATCGCCAAGACCGCCGCCCTCACGGGTGTGATGCCGAGCCTCCGCGCCCAGGCCGGCGCCTCGGCGCTGATCGGCCAGGACGCGGTGGAGCGCGCCAGCCAAGCGATCATGGCGCTCGCCGAGGCCCGGCGCGCGATCGTGGAAACTCACAAGGAACTCTCGGTCGCCAAGGAACAGCTGGGCCTTGGCGCTGTGATGGTCGACACCGGTGGCGACAAGCCGCCGCCGCTCTTCGCTCGCCACGGCCGTCAGCTCCGCGCCGTCGGAGACGCCGCCTAAGCACGCACTCTACGTCGGGTTTTCGAGACGCCCCGGCTAAGGCAAGCTGGGGCGTCTTCGTTTGGGCGGAATGATGAAGCTGGTCGGTACATATGGCATTCCGCCCTGGATCGGAATCGCGATCGGCTGGGCCGTCTGCGGCAGTGCGCTGTGGAAGGGGGGCTGGTCGGAGCGGATCGTCGCGGCCGGCTTCCTTGCGAACTGGATCGCGGTCGCCGTACTGAAGGACCACAGGTTCGGTGGCCCGCAGTGGGCGGCCTTCGCCATCGACAGCGCCTACCTGGCGCTCATCGTGTTGGTCGCGATGAAGAGCGGCCGATACTGGCCGCTATTCGCCGCGGCCTTCCAGTTGCTTGCGGTCGTCACTCACGCCGCCAGTGCGGTTGATCGGCAACTCGGCGGCTGGGCCTACATCACTGCCAGCGTGATCTGGACCTACCTCCTGCTGGGGACCCTGGCTATCGGCACCTTGAACTACGCGCGCCGGCAGGCCCTTGCCGCCGGAACCGATAAACCGACGCAGTGATCGGGGCGGGTCGACGGAAGTCCCGCTTTGCCGCCGTCCCCATGCCGAGGTCAGCCGTCAGTTATCCACAACGAGCCCGCGCCCTGCGAGGCTAGATCGCGAACAGAAATAGAACTTATGGAGAAAACCAGACGTTTCCGTGCCTTGGCGGGCTTTCTTGAGAAACAAGCTAGACCATAGCCCGAAGCGCTTCAACTCGTTGCCAGAGGATCTCCGTGGCGTCGATTCCAGTGAAGGTTTTCAGGGCCACCGCGCCTGTCGGCGAGGTGACATTGATCTCAGTCAGGTAGTCGCCGATGACATCAATGCCGACGAAGAGCAGGCCCCGCCGCTTCAGCTCCGGCCCGATGGTCTCGCAGATTTCCCGGTCGCGGGCGGTAAGCTCCACCGCCTCGGCGCGCCCGCCGACCGCCAGGTTGGAGCGGATCTGCCCCTTTTGCGGAACGCGGTTGATCGCCCCGACAGCTTCGCCGTCGACCAATAGAATGCGCTTGTCCCCCTTGGTCACGGAGGGAAGGAATTTCTGCAGGATCACGGGCTCGCGGCTGAGCTCGGCATGGATCTCGAGCAGGGCCTCTAGATTCGGGTCGTCCGTCAGATGCCGCGTCACGCCCGATCCGCCGCGGCCATTCAGGGGTTTCAGCACGACGTCGCCGTGCGTCTTGCGGAACTCGGCGATCGCGTCGCGGTCGGAGGTGATCAGCGTCGGCGGCTGAAGGTCCGGGAACTGGGTTACGAACAGTTTCTCAGGCGCGTTCCGGACCTCCTTGGGATCGTTCACCACCAGGGTCTTCGGATGGACCGCCTCGAGGAAGAAGGTGGTGTCGATATAGGTCATGTCGAACGGAGGGTCCTGGCGAAGCAGGATCACGTCGAACTCGCTCAATTCTGCGCGGCGAGAGGGCCCAAGTGAGGCGTGGTCGCCCTTGGCCCGGCGCACGGTGACGTCTCGGCCGCGAGCGAAAACCCTGCCGCTCTCCATGGCCAGGGTATCGGTGATGTAGACGAACAGGCTGTGGCCGCGCGCCTGGGCCGACTCCATCATCAGGAACGTTGTGTCGCCCTCGATGTTGATCCCCTCAATGGGATCCATCTGCACCGCGACCTTCAGAGCCATGGAGTCCTCCCGACAGCCAAGGCTCTGGGACATAGGCTGAGCGAGCGCCAAGCGCTAGTTCAGCTGCAGCCTGACGCGCTCACGTTGCGCCCGCGCGGCCAGCGCAGCCCCACCGTCGAGGGCCGTGGCGCGCGCCAGGGCCTCAAGGGATCCCGCGAGCGCACCTTGACCCTCCCGAGCGGCGGCCACGTCGAGCCAGGGGCGATGGTCGTCCGGGTCGAGCAACGCGCGGCGAAGCGCCGAGCGCTCGGCGCGGTCGAAATCCCGCGTCTGGCTGGCCCGGGCGTAGATGGTGTTCTGCAGGCGCACAAGCACCGCGCGGTCGCTGACCGGCGCCATCAGCCGGTCCAGACGGTCGGCGACGTTGGGGGTGAGGCCTGCATGCAGGGCGCGGCGGGTGAGCTCGGAGGGCAAGACGACCCGGCCTTCCGAGAACGGATCGAGCGCGAGCGGACCTTCCTCTGTTTCGATTCGCAGCAGGAAGTGGCCGGGGAAGTCGACGCCTTGGACCGTGAGGCCGCACTTGCGCGAGGCGTGCAGGTAGAAGATCCCCAGCGCCACGGCCAAGCCCTTGCGCCGGTCAGACACCGACAGAATGTCAGCATTGTCAGGGTCTTCGTAGGTGAAGAGGTCGCCGGCCAGACGCAAGTCGCCGGCCATCGCCTCCGCCAGGGCTTCCTCGGCGCTCTCCTGCTTGAGCCGATAGGCGAGCCGTTCGACGCCCGCGGCGCCCAGGTCACGCGCGGCCTGCGGGTCTCGGCTGGGATCCTCGTGGATGGCGCAGGCGATGGCGGCTTCCAGCAACGGGAAGTCGGCGTCGGCGGCAGCGCCGGCTTCCTTAAGTATCCTTTCGGCTTCCTCGCGGCCCATGGATTCGCTGGCCCGTCCCCTCACCCGCCCCACCAAGCGTCGGGAATATGCCCAGGAAGCTTGCCGGGCGCGAGGGGTATGAGGCAGAGGCAGACCGCCGCGTGCGACGGGCCTAGCCGACTGACCGCCCGCGCGGTCCCCGGCCGGTTCAGCCCCCGGGCCCGGCGCGCATCGTTCATCGGCCCGCCCTGATCTGCATCGCGCGCTGGTAGACCTCGCGTCGCGAAAGGCCAAGCGCCTTGGCGACCTCGGCCGCCGCGTCGGCGGGGCGAAGGCGCTGCAACGCGTCGATGAGCGCGGTATCGACGTCCGTCGCGCTGGCTTCGGTCTCGCGCCCCGGTCCGACCAGGATCACCAACTCGCCCCTGGGGGCCTCGAACCGCGGATCGGCGGCGAGGTCCGGGAGCGAGCCGCGCACGATCGTCTCGTAAAGTTTCGTCAGTTCACGACACACGGCGCCCTCCCGCGGCCCGAACACCGCAGCCATGTCGAGGAGGCTCGCCGCCAGGCGCGAGCCGCCCTCGAAAAACACCAGGGTCGCGCGGATCGGCGCCAGCTCGTCAAGAAAGCTGCGGCGCGCGGCGCTCTTTGGCGGCGGAAAGCCCGCGAACAGGAACCGGTCGCTGGGCAGCCCCGCAGCCGACAGCCCGGCGAGCAAGGCGGAGGCTCCGGGGATCGGGAAGACCGGATGTCCCTCGGCCGCAGCCTGGCGCACGATCCGGTAGCCGGGGTCGGAAACCAGCGGCGTGCCGGCGTCGGAGACCAGGGCTACCCTCTTGCCCTCGCCAAGGGCCCTTAGCGCCAGCGGCCTCGTGCGTTCCGCACCGTGCTCGTCGTAGCGCTCGAGTCTCGCCGATAGTCCGTAGGCGGACAGAAGCTTACCCGTCACCCGGGTGTCCTCGGCCAGCACCAGATCAGCCGCCGCCAGGACGTCGAGAGCGCGCAGAGTGATATCGCGCAGGTTGCCGATCGGCGTAGCCACCACATAAAGCCCCGGTGCAAGCGGCGCGTCGTCCAAGGTTGGGGGCGGAAGGCGTCGGGCCATGGCCGGAGGGTTCGCCGGTCCCGCGGCTGTTGGCAAGGGCTGCGTCGTTCCTCACGAGCGACGAGGCGCCGCGACAAAGCCGCAGTTCGGTGAAACGAGGAGGGGCCGGCGTTCCCTTCTGAGAGCCCTTAGGTGCGGACACTCCCGACCGCCCGCGGAGCTTGGCCTCGGCCTGGAGTTTTGCGGAGGAAACGGGGAGGTCGCTAAGCCGCCAACTCGCGCGTCAGGCGGTCCAATACCAGGCGGCCGGCCGATGTGGCTCGGAGGCGATCGGGGTCGTCGACAAGCAGCCCCAGGCCGACCAGATCGGCGATCCGGGCTGGCTCCAGGTCCAGCGCCGCAACCTCGGAGAGGGGGACGCCCTCGGTGATCCGCAACCCGCTCAGCAGGCGCTCCTGGGCCGACTCGCGCGGACTCAGGCGTTCGCGCTCACCGAACCCGACGCCGGTATCAGCCACGCGCGCTATGTAGGCGCCCGGCCTGGACAGGGCGCAGGTGGCTTCCCGTGTGCTGCCGACTGTGATCCGCCCGTGGGCGCCAGGGCCGGCCCCGACGTAGTCATGGCCCTGCCAGTAGATCAGGTTGTGGCGCGAGCGCGCGGACTCGCCGCGAGCGTGGTTCGAGACCTCGTAGGCTTCGAACCCGGCGGCTTCCAGCACCGCTTGGGTAGTCTCGAAGAGCTCTGCGCCGGCCTCGGCGTCCGGCGGCGTGAATGTGCCGCGCCGCACCGCGCGGTCGAACGCGGTGCCGGCTTCGATGGTGAGCTGGTAGGGCGAGACGTGCTCGGCGCCGAGGTCGAGGCCCCTGCGCAACTCCTCACCCCAGGCTGCCGCCGTCTGGCCGGGCCGGGCGTAGATCAGATCGATGGAGAGCCGCCGAAAGGCCTGCGTCGCGGCGCGGGCGGCGCGGATAGCGGTCGTGGCGTCGTGGTTGCGGCCGAGGAACTTCAGCGCCGCATCGTCCAGGGACTGCAGGCCCAACGAAAGGCGATTCACACCGGCGTCCGAAAAGCCTGCGAACCGGGCGGCCTCGGCGTCGGTGGGGTTGGCCTCAAGGGTGACTTCGAGGTCCGCGGCGGGCGCCCAGAGCCGCCGCGCGGTCGCAATCATCTCGCCGGCCCAGGCGGGGTCCATCAGCGATGGCGTGCCGCCGCCGAGGAAGACGGAAGCCAGTTCGCGTGGCCCGGTGATCACCGCCTGCGCCTCCAGGTCGGCCACGATCGCGCGCGCCAGGGCGGCGGGCTCCTCCCCCTTGCTGTCCTTGAAGACATTGAAATCGCAATAGGGACAGATGCGCGCGCAGTAGGGCCAGTGAACGTAGACCCCCAGTTTGGGGAGGGGTGTCACAAGAGCGCGGCTTTGAGCTTGGCGAAGGCGCGCGCCCGGTGGCTCATGGCGTCCTTCGCCTCGGGATTCATTTCGCCGAAAGTCTGAGCGCCGCCCTCGGGCACGAAGATCGGGTCGTAGCCGAAGCCCCGAGCGCCGCGCGGCGGAAACGTCAGGGCCCCGTCGACGCGACCTTCGACGACAACCGCCGGGCCGCCGGGCCAGGCGACGGCCAGCGCGCAAGTGAACCAGGCAGCAAAATCCTGCGCATTGGCCTCCTCAAGGCGCAGTTCGACCTTGGACATGGCGAGCGTGAAGTCCCGGCCAGGTCCTGCCCAGCGCGCCGAATAGATGCCGGGAGCGCCCTCAAGCGCCGCCACCGACAGTCCGGAGTCATCGGCGAGCGCCACGAGGCCGCTCGCCTCGGCCGCTGCGCGGGCCTTCAGAAGCGCGTTGCCGACAAAGGTGGTTTCCGTCTCATCCGGTTCGTCCAGTCCAAGTTCGCCGGCCGTCGTCAGCGGAAAGCGGTTTTCCAGGATCTCAGCCAGTTCGCGGGCCTTTCCGGCGTTGTGGGTCGCCACAACGAGCCGGGTTCCAGGCTCCAGCTTCAGCGCCATCGATTCACGTCTCCTTCACCGGTTCCGGACCATAGCCCCCGCCCGCTCTGTTGCATTGCGAAAGTTTAATATCGTTACTCGATGTTAATTTGATCGCTAATCGATGCGCGGATATTGACTTTCGACATCGGGACTGGATGCCCGTCCCAACGAACCAGCTGCACCGCAGCAAAACCAAAAGAGGGATATGGACCATGTTTTCCACGATAATGAGAGCGTTCGATCGCGCCGCGCTGCCGGTCTTCCTGATGCTCGCCTTTACGCCGATGCTGGCTGTCGCCGCCGCCGCGTCGATCCACTAGGCTGAGGCCATGAGGTTCGACCGACCCGCCCTCGCTGCATCGGCGGCCAGGGCGGGAGTTGGCGCAAGCCGCGGCCGGGGAGGGTATTGGATGCGCGCGCTTGGACCGGGCTCGGTCTCCAGCTTCCTGAAAATAATCCTGGACGTCGTCTTCGCGGCCCTGTGGATCAGCCTCGGCGCTGTGGGGCTGGCGCTGCTCGCCGCCCTGCTGTTCAGCTTCAACCCCGACATCTTCCCGGCCGCCGTGAGCGCCGACGTAGCCCAGGTGGCGACGCGTGGCCCGCTGTTCGCCGGCATGCTGCTGGTGTTCGGACTTTCCATCGGCGGCGTGCTGGTGATCGTCCACTCGCTCCGCCGGATCTTCGTGACTCTCACGGCTGGCGACCCGTTTCACCCGCAGAACGTGCGCCGCCTGCGCCTCATCGGCCTGGTGCTGGCGGCCCTCGAGCTCGGCCGTTACGCCGTCTGGGGGCTGAGTCCGATGCTGCCGTGGGTCAAGGACGTGAAGCCGAACTTCAACCTCACCGCCTGGTTTTCCGTCCTCGTGGTGTTTGTGCTGGCCGAGGTGTTCCGCGAGGGCGCTAGGCTTCGGCGCGAAGCTGAATTGACGATCTGAGGAACGCCTTAGCGCATGCCGATCCGCGTGAACCTTGATCGCGTCCTTCTCGAGAGGCGCATGTCGCTCACCGAGCTGGCCGACCGCGTTGGCGTGACCATAGCCAACCTTTCCATCCTGAAGACCGGCAAGGCGCGCGCCGTGCGTTTCTCGACGCTTTCGGCCTTGTGCCGGGAGCTTGATTGTCAGCCCGGCGAACTCCTTCTCTATGAGCCCGGTCCCGCCGACGAGCTGCCGGACGACGAAGTCTAGCGGCAGGCGCTCCCGCGCCGCCGAACGAGCGGCAAGCGTGGCCTTGAGAAATCTTGCAATCTCAACACCTCTTTCTTATGTGCACTGCACAATGCTGCGCTGCACAAAGGAGTGTCGCCATGTTCGCTGCGTTTGAACGCCTGCTCGAAGCCCTGTTCGCCCCGCTCGCCCGCGAGCTGGAACGGATGCCCGCTTCGGCCTTCCGCCATGTGTTGGGTGGGCTTTAGGACATAAGGCTCGGCCGGCGGCGCGACGTATCCCTGGGTATTAGCCGCCGGCCGCCGCTTTCTGCAGGGCGACGAGTTCGCCAATCCCTTTGCGGGCCAGCGAAAACAGCGCCTCGAATTCGGCCTCGGAGAAGCCGCGCTTCTCCCCGGTGGCCTGGATCTCCACGATATCGCCATGGCCGGTCAGGACGAAATTGGCGTCCGCCTCGGCGTTGGAGTCTTCCTCATATTCCAGATCCAGCACGGGTGTTCCGTTGAACACCCCGCAGCTGATCGCCGCGACCTGGTCGATGATGGGGTCGGCGGCGATGACACCCTCGTCCAGCATGTATTTCGTCGCCAGCCGCAACGCGACCCACGCGCCGGTGATCGCAGCCGTCCGCGTGCCGCCATCAGCCTGGATCACGTCGCAGTCGACGGAGATCTGACGTTCGCCCAGCGCCTTAAGGTCGACCACGGCGCGCAGCGAGCGCCCTATGAGCCGCTGGATCTCTTGCGAGCGCCCCGACTGCTTGCCCTGGGCGGCTTCCCGTCGGCCGCGGGTGTGCGTGGCCCTGGGCAGCATGCCGTATTCGGCGGTGACCCAGCCCTGGCCCTTGCCGCGCAAGAAGCCCGGCACGCCCTCCTCAAGGCTTGCGGTGACCAGCACTTTGGTGTGACCAAACGAGACCAGGCACGAGCCTTCCGCGTAGCGGTTGACCCCGGTTTCCAGGGTGACGGCCCTCAGCATGTCGGGGAGTCGTTCGGACGGGCGCATATTCTGGAGCTCCGGCAGGAGAAGTCTGGTGGGGCGGCTTGCGCCGATTGAGGCCGCGCTTATCCTAGATCGGCGAGGTCCCGTCCATGGACGCGCCCGATGAACGAACCAATGAAGCTCAGCGCGAGACGCCGCACATAACCGTTAGCAGCCCCCTCTTCGCCCACGGCGCCTCGCTGGCCGAGCTCGACGAACGAGCGCGGGGCATCTTCCGTCGCATCGTGGAGAGCTACCTGGAGACCGGCGAGCCTGTGGGGTCGCGCACCCTGTCCAAGGGCGGACTGTCGCTTTCGCCCGCCTCAATCCGCAACACCATGCAAGACCTGACCCAGCTTGGCCTTCTGGGTGCGCCGCACGTCAGCGCCGGGCGTTTGCCGACGCACGCGGGCCTGCGCCTGTTCGTCGATGGCCTGCTGGAAGTGGGAGACGTCGGTGAGGACGAGCGTCGCGCCATCGAGGCTCGGCTCCATGCCCACGGCCGCAATTTCGAGGATGCTCTCAACGAGGCCAGCGCCATCCTCTCCGGCCTCGCCGGCGGCGCCGGGATCGTGGTGACGCCGAATCGCGACGCCGGCGTAAAGCACGTGGAGTTCATCTCGCTTGGCGTCGAGCGGACGCTGGCGATCATGGTCTTCGCCGACGGCACAGTGGAAAATCGGTTGATCCGGCTGCCGGCCGGGGTCACGCCGTCGGCCCTGGTCGAGGCGTCCAACTTTTTGAACGCGCGCCTGCGCGGCCGCACGTTGGTCGAGGCCAAGTTCGACCTGCGCGCCGACCTCGACAGGGCAAGACGCGAACTCGACGCCACCGCCGCGCGTCTGGTCGAAGATGGCCTCGCTGCCTGGAGCGGCGGAAACGCCGAAGACCGCGCGCTCATCGTGCGGGGCCGCGCCAACCTCTTGGAGGAGGCGGGCGCCGTCGAAGACCTCGAGCGGGTCCGCTCGCTCTTCGAGGACCTCGAGCAGAAGGAGCAGCTGATTCAGCTCCTCGACGGGGTCCGCGAGGGCCAGGGCGTGCGCATATTCATAGGCGCCGAAACACGCCTGTTCTCGCTTTCGGGTTCCGCAGTGATCGCCGCGCCCTATATGACGGGTTCGCAGCGCGTGCTGGGCGCGATCGGCGTGATCGGGCCGGCCCGGCTGAACTATGCCCGGATCATCCCGTTGGTGGATTACACTGCCCGGGTGTTGGGCCAGGTTATGAATGCTTAGAGAGATGAGACCTGATGTCCGAAGACGACACCCCCGACGCAGCTGACGCCTTCATCGCCGAAGCGACGGAGGGCGAACTCGCGGCCCTGAAAGCCGAAGTCGCCACGCTAAAAGAACAGATCCTGCGCTATGCGGCGGAGGCGGAGAACACGAAGCGCCGCGCCGAGCGCGAGGCCAACGACGCGCGCGCCTACGCCATCCAGAAGTTCGCCCGCGATCTCTTGGGGGTCGCCGACAACCTCGCCCGCGCCCTGGCGCACGAGCCGGCGGCGATCGAGGATCCGGTGGTGAAGAACTTCGTGCTCGGTGTCGAAATGACGGAGAAGGACCTGCTGGGCGCCTTCGAACGCAATGGCCTGAGGCGAATCCTGCCGGCTCGCGGCGACAAGTTCGATCCGCATCAGCACCAGGCGATGATGGAACAGCCGGGAACCGACGTGGCCCCCGGCGGCGTGGTCGAGGTGATGCAGCCGGGCTACGAATTGCTAGGCCGCCTGGTTCGCCCGGCGATGGTGGCCGTCGCCGCCAAGGGGGCTGGTGAGGAGCCCTCGGCGCCCGGCAAGGCCAATGGCGCAGGCGCTTACGGCGGTGAAGATGAACCAGGTCCCGGCGGGGCGGTCGATCGCCGCGCCTGACCGCTCCTGCGCCCCTTCCACGGCAGAGCAAATAGGCTAATGTCGCAAGTCCCTTCCTGGTCGGGGGGCGCGGGCCGCGAATCGCACCCGCGTGGAGCGGTTCGGGCATAGACATGAAGCTGACGATCGAGCGCGCAGCGCTCCTGAAAGCGCTGGGGCACGTGCAGAGCGCGGTGGAGCGCCGCAACACCATCCCGATTCTCTCGAATGTGTTGCTCTCCGCAGAGCGCGACCGGCTGACATTTTCCGCCACCGACCTCGACATGGAGATCATAGACGAGGCTCTCGCCCAGGTGGACCAGCCCGGCCAGATCACCGCGCCGGCTCACACGCTCTACGAAATCGTCCGTAAGCTGCCGGAAGGCGCCGACGTTCTCCTCAGCTTCACCGGCGAGGACCCGCGGCTGAGCGTCTCGGCCGGACGGAGCCGCTTCAACCTGCCGGTGCTTCCGGCCGGCGACTTCCCCGTGATGAGTTCCGACGGACTCTCCGGGCGCCTGGCCGTCGATGTGACCGACCTCATCCGACTGATCGACAAGACCAGATTCGCCATCTCCGCCGAGGAGACCCGCTACTACCTGAACGGCCTCTATCTCCATACGGTGGTCGAGGACGGCCAGTCGAAACTGCGCGCGGTCGCCACCGACGGCAGCCGATTGGCGCTCGCCGAGATGCTCGCCCCCGAGGGCGCAGCGGGCGCGCCCGGAGTCATAGTGCCGCGAAAGACCATCAACGAGGCCAGGCGCCTGCTGGAGGACGCCGGCGAGCAGGTTGAATTGCAGATCAGCCCGCAGAAGATCCGCCTGGACTTCGGCGGCGCGGCGTTAACGTCGAAAGTCATCGACGGGACGTTCCCGGACTACCCTCGGGTGATCCCTAAGGACAACGGCCGCATCGTACTGGTCGACAGCAAGCTGTTCGCCCAGGCCGTTGACCGGGTGGCCACCATCTCGGCGGAAAAGAGCCGCTCGGTGCGCATGGCGGTCGAGGGCGGCAAGTGCGTGCTGACCGTGCGCAACATGGAGGCAGGCCAAGCCGTGGAAGAGCTGGAGCTCGACTACGATGGCGACCCCTTCGAGCTCAGCTTCAACGCCCGCTACCTGCTCGACATCACCGACCAGATCTCAGGCGAAATGGCTGAGCTGCGCTTCGGCGGTCCAAACGATCCGGCCCTGGTGCTCGATCCCCAAGACGCCGACGTGCAATACATCCTGATGCCGCTGAGGGTGTAGGCGCGATTCTTGCCGCTCCCGGCTGGAAGACAGGCCGGGCGGCGGCCTGATTTGCAAAGTCGCTGGCGCTCAGCCCCGAGACTCCGCCCGCTTGGCGCGCCTCACCTGACGCCCTGTCCGGGCCGCCCTCCCGGCCTCGGTGTGGGTGAACGGCTCAGTGCCCGTGCGAGCCCTCGTAGACGCCGGGCGCCAGGAGTTCATTCTCGGGGCCTTCGTTTCCGCGGGCGAGCACGAAACGGCGGTCGCAGTAGGTGCACTCGACGAAGTTCGCCTCGCCCATCTCAAGAAAGACGCGCGGATGGCCAAGCGCGCCGCCAACACCGTCGCAGGCCACGCGCCTGGAGCGGACCGTGATCACTTCCGGCGGCGGGACCGCCTCAGGCCGGCCGGGGGAGGCGGCGGCTACCGGCGGCTTGACCTTGCGGCCTCCCTGGGTCGGGGCTTTGCGAGCCATCTAGAGCAGTCCTTATTGGCGCGGGCGCGCGGCGCGCCTAGGTATGCGACCGCGGCTTTCGCCGTCAATCGACTGGATGCTTATGGATCTTCCCGAGTACGCGATCGAGGCCAAGGGCCTGGTCAAAACCTACGCCGCCACCAAGACGACGCCTGAAATGCAGGCGCTCAAGGGCATCGACCTGGCCATTCCTCGAGGGTCGATCTTCGGATTGCTGGGGCCGAACGGCGCAGGCAAATCGACCTTCATCAACATATTGGCGGGACTTTGCCGCAAGACCTCGGGTCAGGTGACGATCTGGGGGCGTGACATCGACCAGCGACCAAGGGACGCACGCGCCGCCATCGGCGTCGTCCCGCAGGAAATCGCCGCCGATCCCTTCTTCACCCCCATGGAGTCCATGGAGGTCGCCGCCGGCATGTATGCGGTGCCGGCTTCGGAACGGCGCTCGATGGAGTTGCTCACGGCGCTGGGCCTGGGCGACAAGTCCAAGGCCTATGTCCGCCAGCTCTCGGGCGGCATGAAGCGCCGGCTGATGGTCGCCAAGGCCATGGTGCACAATCCGCCGGTGCTGATCCTCGATGAGCCTACGGCCGGCGTCGATGTGGAGCTGCGCCGTCAGCTCTGGGCCTATGTGCTGGAGCTGAACCGCAAGGGCGTGACCATCGTGCTCACCACCCACTACCTCGAGGAAGCCCAGGAGCTCTGTGATCAGATCGCGATCATCAATCGCGGCCAGGTCGTGGCATGCGAGCCGACGACGACGCTCCTGGCTCGCATGGACACCCGCAAGGTGCTGGTGACACCGGAAGAGCCGATGACAGCCGCTCCCCCCCTGGTGGGCTTCGAGACGGCCCTGCTGCCCTCGGGCGGCTTCTCCGTCAGCTACCGCACCGGCCAGTCGAGCGTCGAGCAGGTCCTGGCGGCCATCCGCGCGGCTGGCCTGCACATCAAGGACATCTCCACCGAGGATCCGGACCTCGAAGACGTCTTCGTCTCGCTGACCTATGCGGCCCCCGAGGCGGCGGCCTGACATTTCCTAAGGGGGTGGGAAGAGACTGCGGATATCCGGCCACCGGTAGGCGACCTCGTAGAGCAGGCGACCGCCCGGCCCCGGCTCTTGCCTGGCCGCCTCGGCCTCGCCCCCGAGGTGCTCGTAGAAGCCGCGGGCGCGAATGTTGTCGCGCAAGACGGAGATCATCAGCGACGTGGCGCCTTGCGCCGCCAGGACCAGGGCCGTCTGGCGCATCAATTCAGCGCCCAGGCCCTGACCTTGGGCTTGACGCAAGACGTAGAGGGTCGCGACTTCCGCCTCGCCGGTCGCGCCCCGACGCGAGGGTCCGCCCTGGGCGTAGCCCACCAGACCGCCGCGGTCGCCGGCGGCCAGGGTCACGCCTGCGCTGGGATCGGCCAGCGCCCTGCGGAATCGTCGCGTGAACCCTGCCTCGCTCATGCGCGCCAAAAAGGCGTCAGGCAGAAGGCCGCGGTAGGTCTCGCGCCAGGAGGCCACATGAACGCGCGCCAGGTCTTCGGCGTCCGACGGTCCGGCTGGGAATACCACGAAGCCCACGTCAGATAAGCTCCACCAGATGCGACATCCATCCACAGCTTGGGCCTGTTCGCGCCCGGTTCAAGGGGCTGACGGGACTCGCCGCGCCAGATAGCGTCGCGCGGCCAATGAACGCCCAGTCTCCCACCACCCTGCCCGACCCCGCCGCCGGCGCCTCGCCGGTGATGGTGCAATATTTCGAGGCCAAGACCCGCCAGCCCGACGCCCTGGTGTTCTTCCGCATGGGCGACTTCTACGAATTGTTCTTCGAAGACGCGGCCAAGGCGTCGGCAGCGCTCGGCATCACGTTGACCGCCCGTGGCCAGCACGGCGGCAATCCGATTCCGATGTGCGGCGTGCCGGTGCATGCGGCGGAGGCCTATCTCGCCAAGCTGATCCGCGCCGGCTTCAAGGTTGCTGTCTGCGAGCAGATGGAGAACCCGGCCGAGGCCAAGAAGCGCGGCTCGAAATCCGTGGTCCATCGCGATGTGGTGCGCGTGGTCACACCCGGCACGCTCACCGAGGAGGGACTGCTCGACGCGCGCGGAGCCAACCGACTGGCGGCGATCGCCGTGCGCGGCGGTCACGCCGCTGTGGCCAGCGTGGAGCTCTCAACCGGCGAAGTGGAGTGCCTGGCGACGAGCGTTGGGGGTCTCGCCTCGGCACTCGCGGCCCTCGGCCCATCCGAAATCCTGGTTCCGGACAGGCTGTTCGTCGACGAGGCCGTTACGCAGGCCCTGAAGTCAGCCGGCGGTTTCGTGCAGCCCCTGCCACAGGCGCTGGCCGAGCCGGCGGCGTCCGAGGCCCGGTTGAAGCGGCTCTATGGCGTGGATACGCTGGATGGCTTCGGCATCCTCTCCGGGGCGGAAGTCTCGGCGCTTGGATTGATCGCGGCCCATCTGGAGACCACCCAGGCCGGCCGGCTTCCGGCGCTTTCGGCCCCACGCCGTGCGGGCGAAGCCGACGTCATGGCCATCGATCCGGCGACGCGGACCAGCCTGGAGATCGAGAAAGCCACCTCAGGCGCCCGGGAAGGGTCGCTGCTGGCCGCCATCGACCGCACGGTCAGCGCGCCCGGGGCCCGATTGCTGGCGGCCCGCCTCGCCCGTCCGCTGCTCGATCCCGCCGCCATCGACGCGCGCCTGGACGCGGTGGCCTGGTTCTGCGAGCACCGGCCGCAACGCCAGAAGCTGCGCGAGGCGCTGAGGGGCATGGGCGATATGGCCCGCGCGCTTTCCCGCCTGGCGCTTGGCCGGGGCGGACCCCGGGATCTGGGAGCCTTGCGCGACGGCCTGGCGATCGGAGAGGCCGTGACGGGGCTCTTCGCCGCGACCGAGGACCCGCTGATCCAGCCGCCGGTGGAGGTCGCCGAGGCGCTCGCGGCGCTGACGCCGGCGCGGCATCCCGACCTCGCGCAGTTCCGCGGCTTGCTGGTCGAGGGCCTTGGCGATGACCTGCCGGCGCAGGCCCGCGATGGCGGGTTCGTCGGCCAGGGCGTCCGGGCAGAGCTCGATCAGGCCCGCGCGCTGCGCGACGACAGCCGGCGCGTGATCGCCCAGCTCGAAGCCCGCTTGGCCTCGGAAAGCGGCGTGGCCCTCAAGGTCCGTCACAATGCAGTCCTCGGCTACTTCGTCGAGACCACCGCCAAGGTCGCGGAGCCCCTGTTCGCCCCGCCCCTGAATGCCACGTTCATCCATCGCCAGACCTTGGCCAACCAGGTCCGATTCACGACGGTGGAACTGGCGGAACTGGACGCCAGGATCGCCCAGGCCGCCGAGCGGGCGCTGGCGATCGAGCTCGAGACCTTCGAGGCCTGGCGCGAGGGCGCCATCGCCGTGGCGGAAGGCGTCCAGGCCGCCGCCGCGGCCGCCGCGCGGCTCGACGTCGCCGCCGCCGTCGCAGAGTGGGCCGAGGACGCGGGCGCCACGCGTCCATTGGTCGATCGCTCCACCGCCTTCGAAGCGGAGGCCGCCCGCCATCCGGTGGTGGAGAACGCCGTGCGCCGCGCGGGCGAGGCCTTTACGCCCAACGACTGCCGCCTCGACGGATCCGGCGCGGGCGGGCCGCGGCTCGCGCTTGTCACCGGCCCCAACATGGCCGGCAAGTCGACCTTCCTGCGCCAGAACGCACTCTTGGCGGTGCTCGCTCAGGCCGGCTGTTTCGTTCCCGCAAAACGCCTGCGGCTTGGGGTCGTTGATCGCCTGTTCAGCCGCGTCGGCGCCGGCGACGACCTCGCACGCGGCCGCTCGACCTTCATGGCCGAGATGGTCGAGACCGCCGCGATCCTCACTCAGGCGACGCCACGCTCCCTGGTGATCCTCGATGAGATCGGCCGCGGCACGGCGACCTATGATGGTCTGGCCATCGCCTGGGCCTGCACCGAGGCGCTGCACGAGACCAACCGCTGTCGCGCGCTGTTCGCGACCCACTACCACGAGCTCGCCGTGCTCGAGCAGCGTCTGGCCCATGTCGCCAACCTGTCCCTGAAGGCCAAGGAGTGGAACGGCGACCTGATCTTCCTGCACGAAGCCGGGCCCGGGCCCGCGGACCGCTCCTACGGCGTGCAGGTGGCCAAGTTGGCCGGCGTCCCGGGCCCGGTGGTCGCCCGCGCTCGCGATGTGCTGGAGCGCCTGGAGCGCGAGGCCGGCGCCCCGGCGCACCTCAACGACCTGCCATTGTTCGCCGCGAGCGCCCCTGGCGTCGCCGAACGCGCCGGCCCGAGCCCTGCCGAGGACGCGCTGCGCATCATGGATCCCGACGGCATGAGCCCCCGCGAAGCGATGGACGCCCTCTACCGGCTGAAGGGCCTCCTGGGGTAGTGGTCCATCCACCAGCGACGGAGCCCGTGGATGCCTGAGATCCCGATCATCGGCGCCTTCGCCATCGTCCCGAGCAACGACCTCGCCGGCGCGGCGCCGTTCCGGGAACGCCTGGGCTTCGCGCGCGCGGGCGGAGACGCCGACTACCTCATCATGTCAGGTTGGGGTTGCGAGGTGCATCTGACCCAGGCCGGAGACGGTCCCTGGCGCGTGCCGGACGCGCACAATCCCTTCGGCGTCTTCATTCGCACGCCGGACGTGGACGCGATCGCCGCGCGGGTCGACGATTTGATCATCCGCCCCGGCGGCGTCCTACGTCGCCGCGAGTGGGGCCTGTATGAGGTCGGGATCGCGGGACCCGATGGCCTGTTGGTCCGCGTCGGTCGGCCCTCGCGCCTGATCCAGGACGGAGCATCCCCGGCGTGAAGGCGCTGATGGTGGATTTGGACGGGGTCGTGATTGTTCCTCGGCCGGGCGGCTGGGCAGCCGATCTGGAAGCTGACCTTGGGCTCTCCGCCACCGACCTGCAGGCGCATTTCTTCACTCCGCATTGGGAGGATGTGGTGCTGGGCCGCGCCGGTTTGCACGAACGGCTGGCCCCGGTGCTGGCGAAGATCGCGCCGCGGCTGACCAGCGAGCAGCTCGCCGCCTATTGGTTCGATAAGGACGCTCAGCTCGACATGGCGCTGCTGGATGACCTTGCCGCGGTTCGAGCGCGCGGGATCGAGATCCACCTCGCCACAGTCCAGGAGCACCTTCGCGCCGACCACCTGTGGACGACTCTCGGCTTGCGCGAGCGGTTCGACGCCATGCACTACTCTGCCGCCCTGGGCGCGAAAAAGTCGGACCCGACCTTCTACGCGGCCGTCGAGGCCCGTACAGGCTTCTCACCGGGCCAGCTCATTCTGATCGATGACACCGCCTCCAATGTCGAGGCCGCCTGCGCCGCCGGCTGGGGCGGGCTGCGCTGGACCGGAAAGGCGCGCCTGCTCGACCTCCTCCCGCTTTGAGCTAATTTCGGCACTTGCCAAAATACTGCTTGCGTCGTCCGCATTGTTCGGTATTTTGCTTCTTAGCGAAATACAGAACACCAACCACTGGGCGCCATGTCCGAAGTCTACAGAGCCCTGGCCGACCCCACGCGGCGGCGCATCCTGGAACTGCTGCGCGAACGGGAGATGAGCGCAGGCGAGATCGCCGAGAATTTCCGCCTCGCCAAGCCGACGCTCTCCGGCCACTTCGCCGTGCTGCGCGAGGCCGGGCTGGTGACGCCGGAGAAGACCGGCACGACGATCATCTATCGCCTGAATGTCTCGGTGCTCGAAGAGGCGCTGATGGCGCTTATGGGCGCTTTCAAATTCCTCGACGCCAAGCCCCACGTCGTTGAACGGGCCGTGGTCAGGCCACGCAAGGGAGAACTCTGATGCGCGTCACCAGCGCCACCTGGATCGCGACCCTCCTCGTTGCGGCCTGTGCGGCCGTCGCGATCGCGGCGTGGATCGGCCTGCCGAACGGCGTGCCGATCAACTACCTGGGGCTCGATGGCCACCGGCATCAGGAGAACTCGCGCTACGCGTTCGGCCTGATCCCGCTCATCGCGGCCTTTGTCACCGCAACTCTGATCCTGGCGCCGACTCTGGGGGCCCGTCGCGGCGTCGAGCGCGCGGCCAAGCCGTTCGACATGACTGTGATCGGGATCGCCGGCCTCTTGCTGGTCGTCGAAGTCGCTCTGGTGGGCCGCGCCCTCGACCCAGCCTTCAACGTCATGCGCCCGGCGGCGATCGCCACCGGCGTTCTGCTGCTCGGCATCGGCAACTACCTCGGCAAGGCTCGCCAGAACGCGGTCTTCGGCCTGCGCACGCCCTGGACGCTGGCCGACGCCACGGTGTGGGACAAGACCCACCGCTTCGCCGGACGCGGCATGGTGCTGGGTGGCCTCGTGCTGATGGCCCTGGGCTTCCTGCTCCACGACGGCAATGCGCTGGGCGTCTCGATCGCCGTCTGCGCAGCCCTGCCGCTGCTGGCCGCGATTGTGCGTTCCCACAGCCTCTACAGGACCCTCCAGCGCGGCTGAGCCACCCGCAAGGAGAGGAGAGCTCCCATGTCCGCGACCCTCAACGCCATGAAGACCATCGCCATTGCCGCAGTCGCCGCGCTCGCGATCACCGCCGTCGGCCAGGGCGTCTGGGGCGCCCTCGCCTTCGTCAACGCCAAGGTCAGCCCGGCCATTCCCTGGGCGCCGGCCGTCATGCTGGTCGTGCTGCCACTGTTGCTGGGGGTGTTGAGCGGCCGGGTCGGGCCCAAGGCAGGCGCCGCTGAGCGACGCGCGATGCTGCCGCTGAAGGCGGTCTCGTCGAAGGTCTGGGCCTGGTCGCTGATCTCCGGCGCCTTTGGCCTCGCAGGCGTAGCGCTGCTCTGGATCACGTTTGGCGAACTCTTGCCCGCCGCGCCGAACGCCATGCCTGACGTCAGCCATATGCCGCGCTGGACCGTCCTGGCCTTCCTCGTCACCAGCATCGTCGCCGCGCCGCTCACCGAAGAATGCGCCTTCCGTGGCTACGCCATGGGCATGATCCGCAAGGTGGCGCCCGACGGCTGGGCGCTGGTCCTGGTGTCCTTGATGTTCGCCGCGGCGCACCTCACGCAGGGCTTCTACCTGACCAAGCTCACCGTCTATTTCCTCGTCGGCCTGGGCCTGGGCTTCACGGCCCTGCGGGCCGGCTCACTGGTTCCGGCCATGGTGCTCCACTCGATCGGCGACCTGGTCTTCTTCACCCTGGTCTGGCCGAACGACGCCCACCGTCAGCACGTGACCCTGGCCACCGCGGACCAGACCTTCTGGTTGCAGGTCGCCGCCATGGTCGCGCTCCAGGCGCTCGCCGTGGCCGCCTATGTGCGCCTGGCTGCCGTAACCCGCACGGCCGCGAAAGACCCCAGTACGGGCCTCGGCCTCGCCGCCGCCTGAAGGCTCCCTGCAACATGGCAGCAGCGAGTTAGGACAAACCGTCCTATATCCTCTTCCATGCCACCCCGCCTCCGCCCGACCCGTCTGGAACACGTCGTCGATGGCGTGCGGCTGCGCACGCAGCTTTCGGCGGCTGCGCTGGAGGCTTCGGGAGACGATCCCGCGCAGCGCAAAGCGGCGCTGGAGATCCTAAAGGCGGCGCTGTTTCGCGGCCGGATGATCGCCAAGGAGCGGTTGGAGAACGGCGCGGGCGGCATCGAAACTTCCCGATTGATCTCGGGCGTCACCGACGAGGTGATCACCGCGCTCTGGGATTTCACCACGGTGCACGTTTTCCGCGCTCGCAACCCAACGGAGGGAGAACGTCTCGCGCTGATGGCGGTCGGCGGGTATGGCCGAGGCACTCTTGCCCCCTATTCCGACATCGATCTTCTCTTCGTGCGCCCCTACAAGCAGACGGCTCACGCCGAGAGCGTGATCGAGTACATGCTCTACGCCCTCTGGGACCTCGGCTTTAAGGTCGGGCATGCTTCGAGAACTATCGAAGAGTGCATCAAGCTCTCTCGCGAAGACTTCACCATCCGCACCTCGATTCTCGAAGCCCGCAGGCTGACCGGGGACGAGAAGCTGGCTGCCGAGCTGATCCGCCGGTTCCAGAACGACGTGGTCAAGGGAACCGGCGCCGAGTTCGTCGCCGCCAAGCTGAAGGAGCGGGACGAACGTCACGCCCGCGCCGGCGCCAGCCGCTACATGGTCGAGCCCAACGTCAAGGAAGGGAAGGGCGGCCTTCGCGACCTCAACACGCTCTTCTGGATCGCCCAGTACCTGCATCCCGGCGAGTCGATTGAGAAGGTTATGCAGCTCGAAATGTTCGAGCGGCGCGAAATTCGCGCGTTCATCCAGGCCTTCGATTTCCTGTGGGCGGTTCGCGGCCATCTGCACTTCGCCACCGGCCGTCCGGAGGAGCGCCTGACCTTCGACTTGCAGCCTGAGATCGCGCGGCGAATGGGGTACGGCGACCGTGGCGATGCGCCGGCCGTCGAGCGGTTCATGCGTCGTTACTTCCTGATCGCCAAGGAGGTCGGCGCGCTCACCCGGGTGTTCGCCGCCAAGCTGGAAGCCGAGCGGGTGAAGGTCGCGCCGCGCGGAATTTCGCGCCTGCTCCCGGCGAGACGACCGAAGCGCAAACCCCTCAACGAGCCTGGCTTCCACGAAATCAGCGGGCGCCTGAGCATCGATGGGCCGCAGATCTTCGAGCGCGACCCGGTGAACCTGCTGCGACTCTTCCAGATCGCCGATGAGAGCAATCTGGATCTGCATCCGGACGCCTTCACCGCCGCCGTCCGCGCGACCCCGCTGATTACTTCGGCCGTTCGGCGCGACCGGCATGCGGCCAAGATATTCATGCAGATCCTGGCGCATGGCCGCGATCCGCAGCGAGCCCTGACGTTGATGACCGAAGCCGGAGTGCTCGGTCGCTACCTGCCGGAATTCGGTCGCATCGTCGCCCAGATGCAGTTCAACATGTATCACTCCTACACGGTCGACGAACACACGCTGCGGGCCGTGGGGATCATCGCCGACATCGCCGCCGGCCGGTTCGCCGAGGACCATCCGCTCTCCACGGCGATCCTGCCGCTGATCGCCGATCGCGAGGCGCTGTTCCTGGCCATGCTGCTGCACGACACGGGCAAGGGGGGCGCGGGAGGGCAGGAGAAAGCCGGCGCCAGGTCCGCGCGCTCGGCCGGTGAACGGCTGGGCCTGGAGCGCTCCAAGATCGAGCTCGTCGCCTGGTTGGTCGAACATCACCTGGTGATGAGCGACTTTGCGCAGAAGCGCGACATATCCGACCCCCGCACGGTCACCGACTTCGCCAGGATCGTGGAAACGCCGGAGCGTCTGCGGCTGTTGCTGGTGCTGACCACCGCCGACATACGCGCCGTGGGCCCTGGCGTCTGGAACGGCTGGAAGGGCCAGCTGATGCGCGAGCTCTACGGCGCCACCGAAGCGGTCTTCCGCGGCGGCCGAGGCTCCGACAGCGCCGCGGCGCTGAGGCGCTACCACGAGAACGCCGCCTACGACGCCCGCGTCCGTGTCGCCAAAGCCGATCCGGCCTCCGAGGCCTGGGCTGACGCCATGGAAGACGCCTATTTCTCCGCCTTCACCGAAACCGAGGTGCTGGCCCACGCAGCGCTCTCCCGTCGCGCCGGGAACGGAGCGGCCGCCGAGGGGCGAGTCCGCGAGGACCGTAACGCCGCCGAAGTGGTGGTCGCGGCCACCGACCGCCAGCGCCTGTTCGTGGACCTTGCCGGGGCGATAACCGGCGCCGGCGCCAATGTGTTGGGCGCGCGGGTCTTCACCTCCCGGACAGGCCGGGCGCTCGACGTATTCTATGTGCAAGACGCCGCCGGCGAGCCCTTTGGCGCGGACAACGCCCGCTCGCTCGCGCGCCTGATCGAAAGCCTCGAAACCGCAGCCCGTGGCGAGGTAGTGCAGCAGGAGCCCCGCCGGCCGCTCGACCCGGGGCGTACGGCCGCCTTTTCGATCACCCCTGCGGTCACGCTCGACAATGATGCTTCAGAAACGTCGACAGTGGTCGAGGCGTCCGGGCGTGACCGGTCTGGCCTGCTGGCGGCGCTCGCCCGGACGATCGCCGACGCCGGCCTTTCGATCCTCTCGGCGCACATCGATGGCTATGGCGAGCGCGCCGTCGACGCCTTCTATGTGACCGGCCCGGATGGCGGGAAGCTCTCCGACGCACGCAAGGGCAATGCGCTGAAAACCGCCCTGCTGGCCGCCCTCAACGACACTGACCTGGATGACGGCCGTCGCGCCCACCTGCAGCGCGCCCGGGCCAGCGTCGCGCGTTGACGACCTCAAGAAGCTTAGCCGTATAAACGGCCGCGAATCGGTCAGATATTTTCGGCGACACGGCTCTTGGACAGCCCGGCGCGCGATCGGGGGGCTGTTGCGAAATCGACTAAGCGTCACGTTGGCGGCAGCCATCGCCGTTGCGGGGCCTGAGGTCCATGCCCGGGCCGCGGCGCCGGACACGCCGGCGAAACCCGCATCGGGCAAGCCGGCGGCGGGCAAAACCGTCGACACCATCACCGTCACCGGGGCATCGCAGAACGGGTTCCGCAGCTCCATCGATCGCCGCAGCTATGGCGTCGCCGGCGATTTGGCGACGACGACCGGTTCGATCAGCGACGCGCTTAAGAACATTCCGTCTGTCGAGGTCGACGTTCAGGGAAACGTCTCCCTCCGCGGCGATCAGAACGTCACGATCATGGTCGACGGCAAGCCCTCGGGCCTGTTTCGCGGTCCCGGCGCCGCGCAGGCCTTGCAGGCCATGCCCGCCGACCAGATCGAGCGCGTGGAGGTGATCACCAATCCCTCGGCGCAGTTCTCCCCTGAGGGCGCGGCCGGCGTCATCAACCTGATCACCAAACAGGGCCACAAGCCGGGCAAATCGGGCTCGGTGCGGGTCAACGCCGGCTCGGGCAAGCGCGGCAACATCGGGGCGAGCGCGGCCTACAATTCCAGCAAGCTGACCCTCACGGGCGACGCCAGCATTCGTTTCGATTCCCAGGACGGTGAAGGGCAGGACGAACGGGTCTTTCTGGACGGTCACGGGAACCAACTGGGGTCGAGCCGCTCGATGACCAAGCAGACCGGCTCCGCCGATCTGTGGAACGTGCGCGGGAGCGCCGACTACGACCTGACCCCCAAGACCCGCCTTAGCGGCGAGGCGCGGCTCACCCGCAGCGACGTGCAGGCAAAGCCGCTTCAGCACTATGAGGGACTGGACACGAACGGAGTTCCCACTCTGGTCTTTGAGGCGCCGCAGCGCTTTACAGACGCTCGTCCGAACGCCGCCATTCAGGGCACGGTGCGGCACAGGTTCGGCGACGACCACGATCTTGTGCTCAACCTCAGCCATGAAACCACCGACGATCGGCGGGAAAACGCCATCACTGAGATCTTCAGCGTGCCGGTGCAGCCGAATCTCTTCACCGACCTGCACACGATCGCCACCCTGACAATTACGGAGGCGAAGGCCGACTACACCCGCCCGATGCCGACCGACGGCAAGCTGAAGGCCGGCTACGATCTGCGGATCGATGACAATGACTACGACAACGTGGGCCTCAAAGGGACGTCCGAAGCTTCCGCCTTGCCGGATCCGACTCAGACCAACCTGTTCCTCTACAAGCAGACCATAAACGCGGCCTACATCACCTACGAGCAGCCGTTCGGGGACTGGACGGTGCTAGGGGGTCTGAGGCTCGAGGACGTGCAGCTCGACCTCAACCAGGTCACCTCCGGCATTGTCCACGACACCAACCGGCAAGACGCCTATCCGTCCCTGCACCTGGCGAGAAAATTCTCAGACGACCAGCAACTGGTGCTCAGCTACTCAAAGCGCGTCCAGCGGCCCAATCCGCAGGACCTCAACCCCTTCGTTTCTCAACGTGACCCGCTCACCGCCTACGCGGGCAATCCCAACCTGAAGCCGCAGATCACCAATTCATTCGAGGCCGGCTCTCAGTACAAGGCCGACGGAACCTTCTACCTGGGCACCCTCTACTACCGGCTGAACGAGCACGGTGTGACCGACGTGGTCACCCCCTTGCCGGACGGCGCCCTGCTGACCACCAAGGCGAACCTGGCCGAAAGCCGGGCGGCAGGGGTTGAGCTGGTCGCCAACGGGCGGCTGACGAAGACGCTTACCTACAATCTGTCGACCAACCTCTACTGGAACGAGATCGACGCCACCGGCCAAGGTCTAAACAAACTTGCGGGCTTCGAGGGGCGCCGCTCGGCTTTCGCGGTGGGTGGACGCGGGGCGTTCACGTGGCAGCCCACGTCCAGGGACATGCTGCAGTTCAACGCCCAGCTGAACGCCAGGCGGCTGACGCCCCAAGGTTATCAGGAGCCGCAGTTCATCAGCTTCGTGGGCTATCGGCACAAGTTCGACGAACGGCTGTCGGCCGTTGTCACGGCGCAGGACCTGTTCAACACCCTGCGCTTCCGGCAGGTCGTCGAGACGCCCACTCTTCGCTACCAGCAGCAATTCGAGCCGGCCGTGCAGGCCGCCTACGTCGGCCTGACATGGAGCTTCGGCGCTGCGGCGAAACGTCCGCAGGCCTTCGACTTCGGCGGCGCCTCGCCGCAATAGAATCGAGGGTAGCGGGCGGCCTCGACAGGCTCGCCGACCGGCGCCAAGGTCGCGCCAAACAACAACATGCGAGGGGGACGCGCGTGGCTGACGTCATTCGACCTGGACGACTGTTTTTCGGCAGCTGTACGGCCATAACCGCGCTGGCCTTCAGCTTCGCGGCGCTCTCGGCGGTCATGTACCAGCTGAAGACCGAGTTTCTGCTCGACAACACCCAGGTGGGATTGATCGGTGGAGCGGGCCTCTGGGGCATGGCGATCAGCCAGATCTCGTTCTCATCGCTCTGCGACCTGGTGGGCATGCGCAACCTGTTGCGGTTCGCCCTGGTCGGCCACATCGCCGGCGTCCTGCTGTTCGTCTTCGCCACCGGGTTCGATAGCCTCTTTGCCGGCGCCTTGGTGCTGGCCATCGCCAATGGCGTGATCGAGGCGGTCTGCAATCCGCTCACCGCCACGCTCTTTCCCGATCGCAAGGCCGGCATGCTGAACCGCATGCACTTGTGGTTCCCGGGCGGGGTGGCGATCGGCGGCGTGGTGGCCTGGGCGCTCGACCAGGCGCACATGGACTGGCGGGCCAAGATGCTTATGGTCCTCGTCCCGGCGCTGGCCTACGGCCTGATCTTCCTGCGCGAGAAGTTCCCACCAACCGAGGCCGCCGCCGCTGGCCACAAGTTGTCGGACGCCTTCAAGGCTGTGGCCACTTCGCCGCTGCTCTGGATGTTCCTGCTGCTGATGAGCGTGACCATGAGCCTTGAGCTCGGCCCCAATCGCTGGATACCAGCCGTGCTGCAGGCCGGCGGGCTGCCCGGAATCCTGGTGCTGGTCATGATCAACGGCGTGATGGCGATCACGCGGGCCAACGCCCACGCGATCCTGGCCCGCGTGTCGCCGCCGATGGTGCTGATGGTTTCGACCGGCGTCGCGGGGCTGGGCCTGCTGGGCCTCAGTTTCGCGACCACGCCGACCCAGACGGTTATCACCGCCCTGGTCTTCGCGATCGGCATCGCGATCGTCTGGCCGACCATGATGGGCTTCGTGGCCGAACGGACCCCCAAGACCGGCGCGCTTGGGCTGGGCCTGATGGCCGCGGCGGGTTCGCTGGCGGTGGGTATCGTCACCACGCCGCTGCTGGGCCAGATCGCCGACCGGCACCTGCCGGACGCCCTGTCGAAGACCTCGGTGGTCGCGGTGGCCAATGAGGTCCTGGCCGTACAGGCGCCCATATCACCCCAACTGACGCAGGCCGCGCAAGCGGTCGCGAGCGCCACCGATGCGCTCCCGCCCGCGGCGACCGGCGACTTCCTGCGCCGGGCCGCGGCCGGCGAGGCGGGACCGAGGGTGGCCGCGCGAGCCCAGCCCCTTCTCGACGCGGGCGAGAACCACTCCGGCCTGCTGTCCTTCCGCTACCTCGTTCCGTTCGCCTTCGGCGTCTGTCTGATCTTCGGCCTGGTGGTGCTTAGCGACCGACGGGCCGGGGGCTACAAGGCGCAGGTGGCCCGCGCCAGGCTGGCAGGCGCCGCCGAATGAGCACGCCTCCGCTGCGTATTGGTTTTGTGGGCTCCGGCTTCATCGCCAAGTTCCACGTGAAGAGTTTCCAGAGCGTCCGCCACGCCCAGATCACGGGCGTCTACAGCCCCACCGCGAAGAACCGGGACGCACTGGCCCAGGCGGTCAACGACGCCGAGCTGGGCCCCTGCCGGGCGTACGCCGGTCTGGAGAGCCTGCTCACCGCGCCCGACGTCGACGCCATCTGGCTGCTCGCGCCCAATGATCGGCGGCTCGAGGTCATGCGGGCGATCCATGCGGCGGTGAAGTCCGGCCGCTCGAAGGTGCGGGCCATCGCCTGCGAGAAGCCGCTCGGCCGCACGCTGGCGGAGGCCCGCGAGGTTCTGGCTTTGGCTGAGGACGCAGGCCTCGCTCATGGCTACCTGGAGAACCAGGTGTTCTCGAGCGCGGTCGAGCGCGGCAAGGAAATCATCTGGCGGCGCGCCGTGCCCGCCTCCGGCCGACCCTACCTTGCCCGGGCGGCGGAGGAGCACTCCGGTCCGCACGAGCCCTGGTTCTGGCAAGGCGCACGCCAGGGCGGCGGGGTGATGAGCGACATGATGTGCCACTCCGTCGAGGTCGGTCGGTTCCTGCTGACCGCGCCGGATGCGGCACGGGCCAGCCTGAAGGTGAAGTCCGTGCAGGGCTCAGTCGGCTACCTGAAATGGACCCAGGACCGCTACGCCAGATCGCTCGCCAAGGACTTCAAAGGCGTGGAAATGACGGCCCACCCCGTCGAGGACTTTGCCCGGGCGACCATCACGCTGGAGGACGAGGGCGGTCGCGAGCTGATCGTCGAGGCCTCCACCTCCTGGTCCTACGTCGGACCCGGCTTGCGCATCGATCTGGCCCTGCTCGGTCCTGAATACGCCATGGAATTTTCGTCCCTGAACCCATCGCTGAAGGTGTTTCTCTCTCGCGCCATCACCGGCGGCCAAGGTGAGGATCTCGTCGAAAAGCAGAACGCCGAGCAAGGGCAGATGCCTATCGTGGAAGACGAGGCCGGGACCTACGGCTACATCGGCGAGAACCGCCACATGGTCGACTGCTTCCGCCACGGGCGGACGCCCATCGAAACCTTCGAGGACGGGGTCGAAGTCACCAAGATGGTGATGGCCCTCTACAAGTCCGCCGAGATCGGCCAGGTGGTGACCCTGCCCGACGAGACCCTTGAAACCTACGTGCCGCTTCCGGCGCGGCCAAATTCCACGAAGGCTGGAGCCTGAAGATGGCGACCGACAACTACGACGCGATCATCGTCGGCTCCGGCGCCGGCGGCGGCATGAGCGCCTATCACCTGACCAAGTCGGGGATGAAGGTGCTGATGCTGGAGGCCGGGCGCGACTACGACCCGCGCGTCGAGACCCCGATGTTCAACATCAACGCCGAGGCGCCCCTGCGCGCGGTCGGCACGCCGGACAAGCCCTTCGGCTTCTATGACGCCACCGTCGACGGCGGCTGGCAGGTGCCCAACGAGCCCTACACCGTGGCCGAGGGCTCCGAGCCCTTCATCTGGTGGCGGCCCAGGATGCTGGGCGGGCGCACCAACCACTGGGGCCGCATCGCGCTGCGCTTCGGGCCGCTGGACTTCAAGCCGAGGAGCCGCGACGGCCTGGGCTACGACTGGCCGATCACCTATGACGACGTCGCGCCCTGGTACGACAAGACCGAGAAGCTGATCGGGGTCTCCGGCGCCAATGCGCCGCAGAACCTCTTGAACACGCCGGACTCGCCGCCCGGCTGCCTGATGCCAAATGCGCCGCCGCGCGCCTTCGAGCTCTTCTACGAGCGCGCCTTCAAGGCCATGAACATCCCGGTGGTGCCGATGCATGTCGCGGTGGTCACCGGCCAGATGGAGGGGCGCAACACCTGCCTCTTCGCCACCCCCTGCGGACGCGGCTGCGCGATCGGCGCCAACTTCCAGT
>NZ_DASXNL010000180.1:0-20013 GCF_036495085.1 Phenylobacterium sp.
GTCGGTGCTGGACCTGTGGCTGTCGCGCGGGGTGGACGGCTTCCGCCTCGACGTCGCCGGGACCTTTCTTCACGACCCGCAGCTGCGGCCCAATCCGCCGGTGCCGCCACCGCGCCGCCGGGGCCTGAACTGGTCCCACGCCGGCAACCTGCAGTACCACTGGTTCGATTCCAACCTGCCGGAGAACGTCGAGACCCTGGACGTCATCCGCCGGCGGGTGGAAGCCCACGACGGGAAGAACGGCGGCGAGCGACCCGCGCCGGAGTTGGCGAACCTGCTCTTCGCCCTGCTGGTCAGCCTGAAGGGCACGACGCTCATCTATCAGGGCGAAGAGCTCGGCCTGCCCCAGGCGAGCCTCACCCGCGGCCAGCTGCGCGATCCGGTCGGCGATCTCTATTGGCCCTACTCCGGCGGCCGCGACGGGTGCCGCACGCCCATGCCCTGGGCGCCAGGCCCCGCCTTGGGCTTCACCACCGGGACGCCCTGGCTGCCGGCCGCCCGCGAGCACACGGAATTCACCGTCCAGGCGCAGGAGGCTGACCCGGAGTCCAACCTGGCCTTTGCCCGCACCATGATCGCATTCCGCACGGCCTCGCCGGCGATGACATCAGGGAGCATCGAGTTCCTCGAGGTCGCCGAGCCGGTGCTGGGTTTCGTCCGCCGGGACGGCGACGAGGTCATCGCCTGCCTGTTCAATCTCAGCGCCGAGCCGAGATTCGTCGACGTCCCGGAACTCGACGGTGCGATCATGCTCGAGGTGCGAGCCGGCGATGCGGAACTACGCGGCGGCTCGATCGGGCTGTCGGCCTATGCGGCGGCGTTCCTGCGGCTCTAACGAGCTAGCGGTTCGGCGCCAAGGTGAAGAGAACGAGATTGCCGGTGACCGGATCGCTGTCGCTCCATTTCTCTCCGGCGCGCCGCCCAACACCTTCGTTGCAGTAGCGGGCCGCCCGGTCGCGATCCGCAGTCGGGCTTTCTCGCATGGTGCAGATCTTGCCGTTCTCGATCGCCCATGTCCCACGGACTTCGCCGTCAGACCCGGTCTCCCGAAAGGTGTGGTTTGGCGCGAAATAGCGCTTGGCGCTCCAATGCCCGGCCGGCAAATCGATCTCGAGTGTGCCGGTGAAGAAGTCGCGCATGACAGCCGCCTCGTCAGGCGAAGTCGCAGCTTGGGCCCCGCTCCACAGCAGCAGCAAAGCGAGCGCCCCCACTGAGGTCCTGTCCATGCCCCATCCTCCGATGGCCGATGAACGCTAACCTGGACCGGGCCCGCGCCCGAGCGAAATCTCCCGGCGTCCGACTTCGACGGCATGGAAGCCCGCGAGGCTTCCGCCGCCGCCCGACCCGGCCTAGAACCGCCTGATGGCCGAAGGTGACAGCAGGGCGGGTCGGAGCGAGGCGAAGTTCGGACAGGGCTTCCTGACCGACATCTGGTATTTCGCCGCGCTCGCAAGTGACCTCAAGCCCGGCAAGCTCGCCCGCCATGAACTACTCGGCGAGCCGATCCTGCTTGGGCGCCCCAGAAAGGGCGAGGTCTTTGCGCTTCGCGACATCTGCCCGCACCGAGCCGCGCCGCTGTCCGCGGGCCGGTTCCACCAGGAAGACGCCGGCGCGACCACGGTCGAATGCCCCTACCACGGCTGGCGGTTCCGCGCCGATGGAGCCTGCGCGGCGATCCCATCGCTCGTGGACAACCAAGAGATGGATGTCAGCCGCATCCGCGTGCGCCGCTATCACGTCGCCGAGAGCCAGGGCCTGGTCTTCGTCTGGCTGAGCAGCGATCCGCGCGGCGCAGGCGAGCCCACCGAACCTCCGCCGGTATTCGAAGGCGTCGTTGGCGGCGCACCCAAGCTGGTCGACCGCATGGAGTTCGAAGCTCATATCGACCATGCCGTTGTGGGGCTGATGGACCCGGCCCACGGCCCCTACGTGCACCAACAGTGGTGGTGGCGCTCGAAACATAGCCAGCACGAGAAGTCCAAGCGCTTCGAGCCCCGCGAACAGGGCTTCGCCATGGTCCGCCACGAGCCTTCCAAGAATAGCCGCGCCTACGCCATCCTGGGCGGCGAGCCCTTGACCGAGATCACGTTCCGCATCCCCGGCATGCGTTGGGAGCACGTCACGGTTGGGTCGCGCCAGGTGCTGTCGCTGACCTGCCTGACCCCGATAAACGAGAAGGCCACGCGGATCACCCAGATCGTCTGGTCCGACCACCCGGCGTTCCTGTTCCTCAAACCGTTCATTGCGGCCGGCGCGCGCGCGTTCCTGCGCCAGGACGGCGAGATGGTGAACCTCCAGAACCAGGGGCTGAAGTACGACCCGTCGCTTCTATGGATCGACGACGCAGACCGGCAGGCCAAGTGGTACCAGCAGCTCAAGCGTGAATGGACGGCCAGCCGCCGCGAAGGTCGCCCCTTCGCCAACCCTGTCGAGGCCATGACCCTGAAGTGGCGTAGCTAGTCGCCGAGCGTCTTCGCCGGCGCGCTCTGCGCTTCGCCTATGAAGTCCACCACGGTTCCCTTTTTCACGGCGTGGCTGAGTTGGCGCACATCCCAGTTGGTCAGGCGCACGCAGCCATGGCTGGCGGTCTTGCCGACCAGCCTCGGGTCAGGCGTGCCGTGGATGCCATAGGTCTCTTTGGTGAGGTCGATCCAGGTGGACCCCACCGGGTTGTTTGGGCCGGGCTGAATGGTCAGCTTGCCGTTTGAGGCCTTGCCGAAGGTCAGCCGCGAGGGATCGTAGGTGTAGGTCGGGTTGGCTGCCACGGTTCGCACCGCCCACTCGCCGTCCGGAGCAGGGCGCTCGCTCGACCCGACGGTGGCGGGGTAGACCGCCAGAAGCACACCGCCGTCGAACGCGCGGACCTGGCGCCTCGTCTTGTCGACCTCGATCCGGGTCACGGTGCCCGGAAGCTTTTCCGGGCCCAAGGCCGCCACCACGATCTTGGTTCCTGCGACACCGAAGTCGGCGTCCGGATTTAGGCTCGTCAGCAGAGCAGGATCCATATGGAACCGTTCGGCCAGCTCCTGGACCGGACCGGTGTAGCCAAGCGCTGGCAGCTTGGCCATTTCGGCCATGTCGGTCGGGACCTTGCTCAGGAACGGTCCTTTCACGTCCTCGTCGGTGATGACGTAGTCGGTGAGCACCGGCTGGGTATCCTTGGCGAGCGCGGCCCAGACCCTTTCGTCCAGCTTGCCATCGACCGGCAGCCCATGGGCGGTCTCGAAGGCGGAAACGGCGTTGCGGAGGTTGCCGCCCTCCTGGCCGTCGATGACGCCCGGCGAGAAGTGGGCGCGCGCCAGCAGCACCTCGGCGCGCACCACGGCGTTCTTCCTGGCTTCCGGCGACACCGGCTGCGCTCTCCAGTCAGCTGTGTCGATCGGTTCGGCGGCCGGTGAGATCGACTCGACGATCAGCGGCACGTTCTCCAGCGGCGGCGGGTGCACATCCGGGGCCGGGACCGGACCGGCCGCGGCCACCGCGTTTGCCGGCGGCGTCGCGGGGCTCACCGCTGTTGTCGTGGTGGTCTGTGAGTTGGCCGACGGATTTGAGCAGGCGGCGGCCAAAAACAGGCAGGGAACGCTTAAAAGGGCCGCCTCGCGGGACGTCATCGTGGACCTCGTCTAGACGCCGCGCGTTAGTCGGCGGCGTGAGGTTCAAGTCTTCAGAAGCACTGCGGTTCCTGGGCGGGCTGGCGGTGGCGGCGATCGTCGTGGGCCTCATCGCCCTGCGGGTGACGAGCCATGCGCCTGCCCCGCCGCAGAAGCCGGCTCCGGAGGTCGCAGCCCCTGTGCGTGCTCCGGTTTCGCCGCCCCATGAGGTCCTCGCGGCCTGCGAACATGGCCCCGAGGGAGCTGCACAGGCCAACGCAGCGTCGCTGCAGGCGTTGGACTGGGCCCCCTTCAAGCGGCCTGAGACCGGCTGGGAAATCTACGCCCCACTGATCGCCCGCGAGCTTCACACGAGCTGCGCGCCGCAGACGCCGGGCTTCGCCGCAGCGTTGGCGGACTGGCAAGGTGGTCAGCGCCTGCCGGCCGACGGGGTCTTCAGCGCAGCGGTCTTCGACCGCCTCAAGACCGTGCTCGAACTGCGTCGGCCGTTCGTGCTGGCCAGCGCCCGCGGCGCCTGCCCTGCAGCCCCGGCCGAGGCTGAACTCACGCCGAGCGCTCCTTCCGAAGGTTACGCGGGCAAGGCGATCCTGCTGCGACCCGCTGCGCTCGCCGCGTACCGTCGAATGACCGCCGCCGCACGCGCCGAGGACCCGAGGGTCGCCGCAGACCCGCGAAACCTCACGATCTTCTCTGGCTTCCGCAGCCCGGCCTCCGACGCCGCCCGCTGCGCGAGCCAGGGCAATTGTGACACCGTGGCCAGGGCAAACTGCTCGGCGCACCGCACCGGGCTCGCCCTTGATCTTTACGTGGGCCAGGCGCCGGGTTTCGGGCCGGATTCCAGCGCCGAGGCGAACCGCCTCTTCATCAGCCGCACGCCGAGCTACCTGTGGCTGGTGGCGAACGCCAGTCGCTTCGGCTTCGCGCCCTATCCTTTCGAGCCCTGGCACTGGGAGTGGACCGGAGAAGCTCCATGACGCTAGGCTCCGCAAATGGCCAGCTTCACCTCTGACGGCGTCCAGATCGCCTACGACGACATAACGCCCGCGGGAGGCGCGGAGCGCACCGTCGTCCTGATCCACGGCTTCGCTTCAAACCGCAACGAGGGATGGCGGCGCACCGGCTGGTATGGGGCCTTCGAACGCCGCCGGATGCGGGTGATCGCGCTCGACCAGCGCGGCCACGGCGAAAGCGAAAAGCTTTACGAGCCGGAGGCCTACGGGCGCGAGAAGCTCGCCGGCGACGTCGCGGCCCTGATGGACCACCTCGGCGTCCGGCATGCGGACGTGTTCGGCTATTCCATGGGCACGCGCACGGCGCTGGCTCTGGCCCTGGACGCGCCCGATCGCGTGTCCAACCTCATGCTCGGCGGGGTTGGTGGAAAAATGTTGGAGCCGTCGCCCGCCGTGGTCGGCGAACCGATGGCGGAGGCGATGCTGGCAGACGACCCCTCGACGATCATTCAACCGATGCTGCAGAGCTTCCGGCAGTTTGCCGACGAGCAGGGCGAGGACCGCAAGGCGCTCGCCGCCGTCACACGCGTCAGGAACTCACCGCTCGACCAGGCGGCTATGGCCGTGCTGCCGATGCCCGTCCTGGTGGTGGCCGGCCAGGGCGACACCGGCGCGGGTGATCCCGAGGGCTTGTCGCGGATCTTTCCGCACGGCCACGCGGTCACCGTGCCCGGCTGCGACCACTTCTCTGCGATCCCCCACGCGCTCACCAAAGCCGCCGTGTTCGATTTCCTCGACGGTCTGCTGGACGACGACTTCCCGCCGTTCGAGTAGCGTCTATTTCGCCGGACCCAGGTTGTAGGCCCCGCCTTTCTCAAGTGAGCGCTGATAGGCCGGCCGCGCCTGGAAACGCTCCACCCAGCCTTTGATGTTCGGATACTTGTCCATCTGACCCATGGCGCGGGCAACCTCGCCCACGAAACTCATCTGGATGTCGGCCGCGGTGATGTCGGATCCCATGAGCCAGTCGTGGCCCCTCAGCGCGGCCTCCACATAGCCCAGGTGGTTGGCCATCTCGCCCTGGATGCGCGGATGCAGCGGCGCGCCGGCCTCACCGAGGCGGGCGACATACATGTTCAACATCAGCGGAAGCATGGCCGAGCCTTCGGCGTAGTGCAGCCACTCCCGGTACTTTTCTGCCGCCGCCTCGCCGGGGGGCGGGCCAAGTCGGCCCTGGGCATACTTCCGCTGGATGTAGTCCACCACGGCCCCGGACTCAGCGATCGTAATCTCGCCGTCGGCGATCACCGGCGATTTGCCCAGCGGATGGACCGCTGTCAGTTCCGATGGCGCGAGCCGGGTCGTCGCGTCGCGCTGGTAGTGCTTGATCTCGTAAGGCGCGCCCAATTCCTCGAGCAGCCACAAGATGCGCTGCGAGCGCGAGTCGTTGAGGTGGTGGACGACGAGCATTGGGAAGTCCTCTTCGTTCTTCGAGCCGCAGCAAGACGGCTTGACGCGACGCAAGGCAAGCCTCGCCTATAGTCCCCGCCATGACGCTCCCGCTCCTCGGCCTGCCCGACCTTCTCGACCTCGCCGCCTCCGAAGCCTGGACGCTGGTGGCGCAACTGCAAGCCGCGGTAGCTGCGCGGGTGCGCCCGGCTGGCACACTCGATCGCGTGGCGCTCGACGCCGAACAGCATGTGACGCATGGCCTGGCCTGGGCGGCCGCCTATGGCGAGACGCTGCGGCAGACAGCGGTCTGGGCTCGCGCGCTCGAGGCGCAGGGTCGGCTCGGCGAGGCTGAAGCCTTGCCAGCCCAGTTACTTGCGCACGAATACCTGAGCCAGCTTTCAGGCGGGCTGTTGATGAACCTGGGCGAGGTGTTCCGCGCGGCGGACCTGGGCGTGTCGACCGAACACCTGTGGCCCGTAATCGCCCGGCTGCGCCCCGGCGCCTCCCAGGAAGCGAAGTTCCGCATTGTCGAGCTCTTGGCTGACGCGCGAGGCCGCGCCTCGCTGGAAGCGAGCGGCCTCGACGACACCCTGGAGGCCATACGAGACCAGTTCCACACCTTCGCCGAGGAGAAGATCGCCCCCTTTGCCCACGGCTGGCACCTGCGCGACGAACTGATCCCGCTGGAGCTGATCGACGAAATGGGACGCCTGGGAGTCTTCGGCCTGACTGCGCCGGAAGCGTGGGGCGGGTCCGGCCTCGGCAAGGTCGCCATGTGCGTGGTCACCGAGGCCCTGTCGCGGGGATACATCGGTGTCGGCTCGCTCGGCACCCGTTCCGAGATCGCCGCAGAGCTGTTGCTGGCGCACGGGACGGCGGACCAGCAGGCCCGCTTCCTGCCCGGCGTGAGCTCGGGGGCGATCATTCCGACGGCGGTCTTCACGGAGCCGGAGGCGGGGTCGGACCTGGCGTCGATGCGCACGCGCGCCGACCCTGACGGCGACGTCTGGCGGGTCACCGGCGCCAAGACCTGGATCACCCATGCCGCCCGCGCCGACCTGATGACCCTGCTGGTGCGCACCGACCCGCACTCGAAGGACCACCGCGGTCTGTCGATGCTCCTGGCCGAGAAACCCCGCGGAACAGTTGGCGATCCCTTCCCGGCCCCGGGCATGAGCGGCGGCGAGATCGCCGTGATCGGCTACCGCGGGATGAAGGAGTACGAGATCGCCTTCGACGGATTCGAGGTTCCGCATGCCAGCCTGCTTGGAGGGCGGGAGGGCCAGGGCTTTGTGCAACTGATGGCGACCTTCGAATCGGCGCGCATCCAGACCGCGGCCCGCGCCATCGGAGTCGCCCAGAACGCACTGGACCTGGCGCTCGACTACGCATTGTCGCGCCGCCAGTTCGGCGGCCCGCTGGCCCGGTTTCCTCGGGTGGCCAACAAATTGGCGATGATGGCCGCTGAAATCCTGGGAGCCCGACGCCTGGCCTGGTTCGCGGCGGCTGCGAAGGACGAAGGACGACGCTGCGACCTCGAGGCCGGCATGGCCAAGCTGGTCGCCGCCCGTATCGCCTGGGCCGCGGCCGATAACGCCTTGCAGATCCACGGCGGCGCCGGCTTTGCCGTCGAACAGCCAGTCAGTCGCCTCCTGGCCGACGCCCGCATTCTGAACATCTTTGAAGGGGCCGGCGAAATTCAGGCGCAGGTCATTGCCCGGCGCCTGCTGGAAGGAGCTAATTGATGGCGAGGAGCGCTCGCTAGCGCGGCTCGAAACCCGTCGCGATCAGGGCGATCTGACGGTCCATGACCGCGGTCATGGCCGGAGCGTCTGCATCGTCCCACGCCGCCAGCCGATAGGTCCAGACGTAAGCGCCCATCAGAAGATCGACGACCTCCTGCGGATCGGCTTCGGGGTGGACGTCACCGCCGAGGGCGCCCTTGGCGAGGCATTCGCAGATGATTTCTTGCAGGCGCTGGTTTCGGCCCATCAACATCGAGGTGGTCGGCAGCGTCCAGTCATAGGTGGCGCCGATATAAGCCAGGAACAGGCGCTTGTGCCGGACCTCGAAGGCAAAATGGATTGCAAACATCGTCCGCAGACGATCGGCGGTCGAGCCGCGCAGATAAGGCATCACTCGGTCGAGCTCGGCGTAGAGCCCGTCCAGGCGATCCTGCATCACCTGGCTGAGAATCTCGTACTTGGAGGCGAAGGTCGTGAAAACGCTCCCCACCGAGACGCGAGCGTGGCTGGCGATCTCGCGGATTGTCGTCCCTTGGTAGCCGTTGGTGTCGAAGAGCTCCCGGGCAGCATCGATCACCCGGTTGCGGGTCGCTTCCTTCTGCGTCTGTCTTGCGCTCGGCGTGGAGGTCGCCACATCCTCCGGCCGTACGCCTTCGGCGTCGGCCGGGGAATCGTCCTGGCTCAGGGCGTCCTGCGGCGAAGTCATGCGCGGCTAGCGGCCATGTGGCCGCTTATCTACTCCGTGCGCCTGCCAGCAGGATTCCGATCTGATCGCGGGAGCGAGCCTGCAGGTCCTCAATGCTCCAGCCCTCGAAAATCGCCTGGGGATAGTTGGAGAGATAGGCTTCGAACAGCATGTCGGCTCGCAGTTGCATCTGGGTATCCGCGCGCAGCTCGCCGCTTTCGACACCCTTGGCCAGCTGTTCGGCGATCAGGTCACGCAACGACTGTACGGGGGGCGAACTGCGAAGCGCAGGACCTTCCTGCGGGGACCAGCCGACGCTGAAGGCCGCGCGTGCGAGCGGCAACTGCGTCCGGTAGAAATTGTAGCCGGCGGTGAACATCCGCACGAGCGCGTCGTCGACGCCGTTTCCGTGAGTGGTCGCCTCGCGCATGCTATCGGCCAGCGCGACCATGTCGTTCATCATGATCTCGCGGAACAGGTCCGACTTGTCGGTGAAGTTCGCGAACACAGCCCCGGTGGACATGCCGGCGACCGATGCGATGTCACGGATCGTCGCGCCTTCGTAGCCCTCTTCGCTGAACAGCCGACGGGCGGCGGCCAGCACCTTGGCGCGGGTCTGCTGTTTGGCGAGCGCGCGACGCGTGGGCGCTTTCACTCCGGTTTGGTCTGTGGCTTGGATCGTTGTGACGTGCATCATGTTCGCATTCGACGGCGCGCCGTCTTCTCCAGCTTGTCCACCGCGGCCTTACGTGGGGTCATGGGGCCGATCGATGAACGTGTTCATAGACCACGTTACTTCAAATGATGGCGCGAAAAAGGCAACCAATCGAAGCAATGCGGGATGCCGGCTGGAGCTAGAGGACTGTTGTCCCCTTTTGCTCCCTGAGTGGGGCCGAATTTCGACCATCTCAGCGAATTAGGCTCGCTGAACACGCTCACCAACGTCGATATGCCGCATATCGTGCTTGAGCATGGTCTGCAACCCCGACCTGAAATATGCTCCGGCGAATGGACCTGTTCAGCTTCCTCATTCCGGCCGCCCTCATCGCGGTGGCCACGGTCCTGGCGATCGGCATCTACGCCCTCTTCCGGGGCGGCGACTTCGGCCGCTCCTACTCGAACAAGCTGATGCGGCTGAGGGTGGTCATGCAAGCAATCGCCGTCGCCGTCCTGATGGGGGCTGTCTGGTGGCGCGCCAGGCACTAGGTGCGACATGGTGACGCTGAACCGAATCTACACTCGCGCCGGCGACGCCGGTTCAACCCGATTGGCCACCGGTCAGGCGGTGAGCAAGGCCGACCTGAGGGTGGAGGCTTATGGCGCGGTCGATGAGACCAACGCCTGCCTGGGGCTTGCGCGACTGCATACGGCCGGCGACGGGGAATTCGACGCCATCCTGGGCCGCGTCCAGAACGAGCTCTTCGATCTCGGCGCGGACCTTGCCCAACCGGCGAAGGCCGACGAAGAGCCGGGCTCGATCCTGCGCATCCTCGACAGCCAGGTGGCGCGGCTGGAAGGCGAGATCGACTTGCTCAACGTCGACCTGCCGCCGCTGGCCTCCTTCGTGCTGCCTGGCGGGACGTCGGCTGCGGCAGCCCTGCATCTGGCGCGCACGGTCTGCCGACGGGCCGAGCGCGAGGCCGTGCGGCTGGTCGAAGCGGGCGAACCGGTGAGCGGCCCGGCCCTCCGCTACCTCAACCGTTTGTCGGACCTGCTGTTCGTCGCCGCGCGCTACGCCAACGACCGGGGGGCCGGCGAAGTCTTCTGGAAGTCGGGGGGCACCCGGTAGGCTTCCCCGCGCGCAGCGCAGCGCTGGGCGTCGGCGTCAGGGTTTCTGCCGCCCCGGCGCCGGAGGGGGTTCGCGGCCGATGGCCTTCAGCGCCGCAGCCTTCGCGGCGGGATCGGTGATCAGCCGGCCAGTGACGTCGGAGGTCAGGATCGGTTGGGCGCAGACGCGGCTGTAGGGATCCCACCATTTGTGGCCTTCGAGGCACTTCTGCTCGGGCATCGCCCAGCCCACGGTCCAGACCAGGATCGCGACGTTGGCCACAGCGAAGATGCCGAGGAAGATCAGCTTCAGGCGCTCGATAGTCGGGTTCATGGCGGTCTTTTACGGGATGAAGGCGCCTGCTTCTAGCCGCGTAGAGTGGGCCGAATTGCGGCGCCTGCGATGGGGCGCCGGTTTGCAAACCGCGCCGGAACCGCTATTGCCCCCTCGACCCTTTTTCCCCCGATGCAAATTTTGAGGCGCTAGCAACCCATGAAGGTGTTGGTCCCGGTCAAGCGGGTAATCGATTCAAACGTCAAAGCCAGGGTGAAGTCCGACCAGTCGGGCGTGGACCTTGCGAACGTCAAGATGTCCATCAATCCGTTCTGCGAAATCGCGGTTGAAGAGGCCATCCGCCTCAAGGAGAAAGGCATCGTCACCGAGATCGTCGCGGTTTCGATCGGCCCGGCCGCGGCGCAGGAGACCATCCGCACCGCCCTCGCCATGGGCGCCGACCGCGGCATCCTCGTGCAGACTGACCAGGACCTCGAGCCGCTGGAAGTGGCCAAGAGCCTGAAGGCGGTGATCGCCGAGGAAAGCCCCAACCTCGTAATCATGGGCAAGCAGGCCATCGACGGCGACAATAACGCCACCGGCCAGATGCTTGCTGCGCTGCTCGACTGGCCCCAGGCGACCTTCGCCTCGGCCTTGGAATTGTCGGGCGACACGGCCAAGGTGACCCGCGAAGTCGACGGCGGCCTGCAGACGGTGGAAGTCGCCCTGCCGGCGATCATCACCGCCGACCTGCGCCTCAACGAGCCGCGCTATGCGTCGCTCCCGAACATCATGAAGGCCAAAAAGAAGCCGCTGGACGTCAAGGAACTGAGCACGCTCGGCGTCGATGTCACGCCGCATCTCAAGGTCTTGAAGGTCACCGAGCCGCCGAAACGCTCGGCCGGCGTCAAGGTCGAAACCGCTGGTGACCTCGTGACCAACCTCAAGACCGCGGGGGTCCTCTAATGGCTGTTCTCGTCATCGCCGATCACGACAACTCGTCGCTGAAAGACTCTACGAACAAGACTGTCACCGCCGCACTCGCCCTCTCAAAGGACGTTGACGTGCTGGTGGCGGGCAAAGGCGCCAAGGCGCTCGCCGACGCAGCCGCGAAGATCACGGGCGTCCGCAAGGTCCTGCTGGCCGAGAGCGACGAACTGGGCCAGGGCCTGGCCGAAGCCGTCGAAGCCACCGTGACGCCGCTGATGGGCGGCTACGACGCGGTGCTGACGCCGGCGACCTCGCAGGGCAAGAATTTCAGCCCCCGCATCGCCGCCAAGCTGGACGTCGCCCAGATCTCGGAGATCATCGAGGTCGTGGACGCCAACACCTTCGTTCGGCCGATCTATGCCGGCAACGCGCTCGAAACCGTCCAGTCGTCAGACGCCAAGAAGGTCATCACCGTGCGCGCCACGGCCTTCGCGCCGGCGCCCGAAGGCGGCTCGGCCTCGGTTGAGAACGTCGCAGCAGGATCGGCGGGCGGCAAGGTGAAGTTCGTCGATCAGCAACTCGTCAAGTCGGCGCGCCCGGAACTGGCCGGCGCCAAGATCGTGGTCTCCGGTGGCCGCGCGATGGGCTCGGCGGAGGAATTCCACAAGGTGATCGAACCGCTGGCCGACAAGCTCGGCGCAGCCGTGGGCGCATCCCGCGCGGCGGTCGACGCCGGCTATGCGCCCAACGACTACCAGGTCGGCCAAACCGGCAAGGTGGTGGCGCCCGAACTCTACATCGCCATCGGCATCTCCGGCGCCATCCAGCATCTGGCCGGCATGAAGGACTCCAAGGTGATCGTGGCGATCAACAAGGATGCCGATGCGCCGATCTTCCAGGTGGCCGACTACGGCCTGGTCGCCGACTACAAGACCGCGGTGCCGGAGCTCATGAGCGCACTCACCGCCGCCGGAAAATAATTATAAGGCCTCGGCCGAGATCCAAAAGGGGCGGCCCCGAAAGGGACCGCCCCTTTTCCTTTCAGCCAGACGCGGAGGTGGGGGAAACGCCGGACCTCGAGGAATCTTGGCCTGGAAGGCTCAGCGCGCGCGGGCCTGGGCCGAAGCCTGGACGATGGCGCTCTTGCCCACGTTGAGCGTCACCGCCCCATTCGTGAGACCGCTCGGCGCATTGGCCCAGATCACACTGCGCAGGACGTTCGCCACGGCTTGGTCGGTCTCTGTCGAGCCGGACGAGCGGATCACCTTCAGGGAGGTGATGTTTCCCTCGGTGTTCACCGTTGCGCGAACGGAAACGCCCTGGCCTTGGGTGTCGACGCCCTTGGCTGCCAGCAGGGCGTGAGCCCGGGCGGTGGCGCCGGCGGCGTAGCGGTCTGACTCAGAGGGAGCCGCATGGGCGCAGGCGGCGAACAGCGAGGCGCCTGCGACCATCAGAAGAAAGGTCTTCATGGTCTCTATCCTGGTTTCGAAGGTTAGGGGCGGCGGGCGCTAGGGGCGCCCGACCGGCCGGGTGCGAACGGGGTGGGCGAGCGAATCGCGATCGCGGGACGACGGCAGGAGGCGCGGCACGAGCATGGGCGTGCGCCGGCGATAGTCGAGGTAGGTCTGGCCGAACGCCGTCACGAGGTCGCGTTCTTCGAACTGGATGGCGATCAGAATGTAGGCCGTCGTCATCACTGCGAAGATCAGGTGGGCCACGGTCATGACCGGAGCCGCCCAGAATATGATCAGCCAACCGACGTAGAGGGGATGGCGCACCAGTCGGTAGAGGCCAGGCGTGTGGAACTTCGGCGCGCGGTAGGACTGGTCGGTCATTCTGCGCCAGACCTGCGTCAGGCCGAATAGGTCAAAGTGATCGATCAGGAACGTCGCGTAGAGCAGCAGCGCCCAGCCGAAGAGGTAGAGGCCGATGACCGCCAGGCGCCGGGGACCGTCCGGAACCTGCCAGACCACGCCGCCGATCGGCTCCCAGAGCACGAAGAATCCGACCAGCAACAACGAGGAAACCAGCACGTAGGTGCTGCGCTCTGCGGCCACGGGCACGATCCGGGTCCACCAGCGCTTGAAGGCCGGGCGGGCCATGCCGCTGTGCTGGATGGCGAACACCGCCAATAGCCCCAGGTTGATGGCCAGCGCCTGGGCCGGCGGGCGGGTCACGGGTCCGTCTAACGCGGTGGGCGTGACGAAGCCGCCGATGAAGCCGATGGCGTAGAGGAAAACGGCCAGGAACACCGCGTAACTCAGGACGCCGTAGATCAAAGTGAGTATGCGGGACACGGGTCCCTCCTTCCAGTTTGCGCCTTTGGAAGGAGAGACATGATGGACCGCGAGCCTGGCCGCTTCGGGAGAATCCCCTAGGTTTCTCGGCGCGACCCTCAGTTTTCCGCAGGTGCGAAAAGGCCCCGCTCATGGGCGATCCGGACGGCCATGAGCCGGCTGGTCGCCTCGAACGCCGCCAGGACCGCTCCCACGTGGTGCTCCACGGTCTTGGGCGACGTCTTCAGCCGGTCGGCGATGTCGGTGTTGGAGAGCCCCTGCGCGAGGAGTTCCAGCACCTGTTTCTGCCGCGGGGTCAGGCCGGCGGGATCGCTGCGGCGCGCCGCGCGCGGACCGGAGGGTACCGAGCGTAGCCCGCGCTCGCGCATCTCACGCCGCAGCTTCCGCGCGGCAGGCGCTGCGCCAAGCCTTTCGAAGATCACCAGCGCCTCTCTCTGAGCCGCCTCGTCGCCTGTCGACAACGCGATCGCCTGCTCGTAGGGGCAACCGCCCTCACGCCAGGCCGCGGCCGCCTCGCGCCACTGGCCGGTAATGTGCAGACGGTGAGCCGGAGAAAAGCGGGCCAGCACCTCGTCCGGCAGGTCCTGCGGGTCACCCAGAATGGTGCGCCAGAGCCGGATTTCGGCCAGCAGCCAGAACTCGCTCCGAGCCTGGAGGACCCGTTCTCCGGCCGCGCGCAGGCGTTCACGCGCCCACGGACGAGGCTCCCCCAGCCAGCAGGCTTCGGCGTCAGCGTAGGCGATCGGCGCGAGGCGCATGAGGTCGCGGCTGGCTGTCGGCAGGGCGCGAGCCTGGTCGATCGCGCCGTCCTCCGGGAGTCCTCGGCGCACGCGGGCGCGGCTAAGCGCGACCAGCGCCGGGAAGCGACCCACGCCCGGCGGGCATGGTCCGCAGAGCACGTACTCCCCCTCGGCGATCGCCTCGTCCAGGCGCCCGGTGTCCAGAAGGGCAGTCGCCCGCGACCCGCGCATGTAGGCGTCCAGAGGGACGTTGTCGCGGGCGAATGCCGCCGCGATCCCCGCTGCGAAATAGTCGAACAGGCCCTCGTAGCGGCGGCCGTGCGTCATGATGTAGGTCAGGTTCGAAAAAAGGCGCGGCAGTTGATCGAGGCCGCCTCGCGCTCGCGCCTCGCCGACCGCGGCCTCCACCATCGGCAGGCCGGCTTCGATGTCGTTCGCCGAGCGCGCGGCGCTGACGTTGGTAATGGCGTGCAGATAGATGTCCGTACGCTCGAGCCGGTCGGCAAGCGCCATGGCCTTCGTCCCCCGCTCGATCGCCAGATCGTTGCGGTCGGCCAGCATGTCGAGCTGCGATTGGCCGCTCAGGGCCATGGCGTACTGCCAGGAGTCCGGCCGCCCGACCATCACATCCAGAGCTTCGCGCGAGCGCTGTTCGGCAAGTTCCGTCTGACCGTGTTGCCAGTATAGGCGTGCGGAAATGCGGAGCGCATTTCCGAGTCCGAGGACATCGGCCGCGCGCCGATGCGCCGCGATGGCCTCCTCGATGGCCCGCATCGCGATATCGAACGCGCCGCAAGCCTCGCCCTCCTCAGCCTGTCGCTCAAGGAGGCTGGCGCGTTCGCGATCGGACAGCCAGGCGCCGTAGTTCAGCGCGGTTGTCACATGGGCCACGGCCCCACGATGCGCGCCGAGCGCGGCGGCTTCTTCTGCGGCGCGAATGGAGTAGTGAACGAGATCTTCTTCCGCGCCGGCTCGCTCGGCGTGGTGGGCGGCCTCCGAGGCGCGGCCATCGTTCCGGCCTTTCAGCATGGCGAGCGCCGCGGCATGCAGCTCGCTCCGGCGCAGCGGCGAGATGGCGTCCTTGATGGCGCGGCGGGCGAGCTCATGGCGGAAGGCCAATGCGTCGCCCTTGGTTCTCAACATGCCGCTGCGCAGGCACTCCTCAACGCCGGCGCTGTCGGCATCGCCAGTCAGCGTGCGAAGGCTCGACTCGTCGATCTGGCGCGGGAAGATCGCGGCGCAGTCCAGCACACGCCGCCCCCGCGCGCTCAAGCCCGAGGCGCGAGCGAGTGTCGCATCCTGCACGCTGCGCGGCACCTCATCGTCCGCGGCGGCGAGGTATTCGGTGACGTGGAAAGGATTGCCGCCTGTGGCTTCGAACACATCGCGGGCCACGCGCCCCGCCGGCTGGGCGAGCGCCGCCACGGCCTCAAGGGAAAGCGGGCTCAGTTCAAGCCGCTCGCGGCCGTCTCGCGGCATGTCCGCCCAAAGCGAGGCCAGCCTGGCCTGGGAGGCGGCCTCGTCGTTGCGGAATGTGACCACGATCAGGATCGGCGCTGTGCGGATGCGCCGGCCGAGGTAGCGGATCAGATCCAGCGTGGAATCGTCGGCCCAATGGATGTCCTCGATCACCAGTAGCGCCGGGCCGCGCCCATTGGTTAGCAGCCGGAGCAAGCCCTCGAACGTCCCGAGTTGGCCCGAGACTCCCACCGAAAAGCGTCCCTGGCTCTCGCGAGCGATGTCGCGAAGCGGACCCAGCGGCTCAGGTGTCGCAAGGTGTTCGCAACCGCCCACGTGGACCCGGGCGTCAGCTCGATGGTCGTCGGCGAAGCCCAGAACGAGGGAGGTCTTGCCAATACCGGCTTCGCCCTCGATCGAGACAACCCGGCCCTGACCACGGCGCGCCGATCCCAGCGCCGCCTCCAGGCGAGAACGCGGCGCCTCACGCTCAAGAAGGATGGCATCGCCCGACATGCACGGAGAACTTAGGTATCGGAACGGCCCGGCGGAATGACCTCAGTCACAAGGTGGGTCATGAATCGGAAGGGACGCCCTGCCGAGGCTGACCCTTCCCGGGTCCCGAGCGAAGCCCGTATCAACGCGCCGCTCCGGCGGCGGGAGCGGCGTATCCGGGCTACAGAGCGGGCGTGGTCTCGGAACGGCTACTTCGTCGTGTGGGGACCGCGCAGCCGAAGGCTCCGCGTCGTGGAGAGCTGCGCGACTTGCTGGTGGCCGAGGTCGCCGCAACCCCGGCGAATTCAAGCCAGGCTGTGTTGCTTTTCCGATCGCAGGCTTCCACTCCTGCCGCGGGCGAACTCAAATTCCGGAAAGCTCTCTAGAAACACATACTTGTTCGTATCGTTGTTGTTTCCGAAGTTGCCGCCAGCCGATCACGAGAGGTTGCCAACATCGGAATCGGGACACGAACCGCCCTGGTACGCTGCGCCGCAGCAAAAGCCTTGCCGCAGGCTGGCGCCGTCATGTTAGAACGCCGACACAAAAAGTGAGGCCGACCGTATTGCGGCCGCTCATCGAGGCTCTGCTGAATGGTTCAGATTAAGTCGGTCGGCGTTATCGGCGCGGGCCAGATGGGCACCGGTATCGCCCATGTCGTCGCCCTCGGCGGTTATGACGTGCTGCTGCATGACGTCAGCGCCGAGCGGATCGAGGCCGGTATGGGTCTGATCGAGCATAACCTCACGCGCCAGGTGCACCGCGGCATCATCGACCAGACGGCGATGGACGCTGCGCTCAGCCACATCAAGCCCGCGGCCGAACTACAGGCCATCGGCGCAACGGACCTTGCCATCGAAGCGGCGACCGAGAACGAGGACACCAAGAAGACCATCTTCAAGGCGCTCGGCCCGCACCTCGCCGACAACACGTTGCTCGCCTCCAATACCTCGTCGATCTCGATCACGCGGCTGGCCGCGGCCACCGACCGGCCCGACCGGTTCATCGGCCTGCACTTCATGAACCCCGCGCCCCTGATGAAGCTCGTGGAGATCATCCGCGGGATCGCCACCGGTCCGGAGACCTACGAAACCGCCGTTCAGTTCGCCCAGTCGCTGGGCAAAACCACCGCCAACGCCGAAGACTTCCCGGCCTTCATCGTCAACCGCGTGCTGGTGCCGATGATCAACGAGGCGATCTACACCCTCTACGAGGGCGTCGGCACGGTCGAGGCCATCGACACGGCGCTGAAGCTTGGCGCCAACCACCCGATGGGTCCGCTGGAGCTTGGCGACTTCATCGGCCTCGACACGGTGCTCTCGATCATGAACGTGCTCTACGAGGGACTGGCCGACAGCAAGTACCGTCCCTGCCCGCTGCTCGTGAAGTACGTCGAGGCAGGCTGGCTCGGTCGCAAGGCAGGCCGCGGCTTTTACGACTACCGCGGCGAACACCCTGTTCCGACAAGGTAACCGACCGCCGCCAAGGCGCGCGGGGTGACGAACAACACCTCCGGGGTCTCGACGGCGGCGCCGCTGAGCCAGCCAGCCCCGCGTTTTGCAAGAGGCGCTGGACGCTGAGCAACCGCGGTCAAGACAAGACCGGTTCGTCGGGCGATGATCCCGGCCATGAACGCCTCTCCGCAGCCCGTTCACCCGACAGACCGGATGGATCTCGCGCGCCGGTACATCGAGGCCAATCTCGAGGCGCCCCTGTCGCTGAGCGATCTCGCCGATGCCTCAGGCCTGTCGCCGTATCATTTCACGCGCTTGTTCACCGGCCGCTACGGCTTCAGCCCCATGGCCTATGTTCGCCACCGCAGGCTGGAGGGCGCGGCTGAGAAGCTGCGCAGCGGCCCCAGGACCACGCTCATCGAGCTTGCGCTCGACTGCGGCTTCGACAGCCAAGAGGGCTTCACCCGCGCCTTTGCCCGTCTCTTCGGCGTCTCGCCCGGCCGCTACCGCGCCGGCGGGCGCCCGCCCCGGAAGGAAAGCCTCGCCATGCAGACCGAACCTGTCGCCAACCTCACCCAGGCGCCGGCTCCCGCCAGAAAGCCGGGCCTTCGCATCGCCGGCTTGGGCCGGGACTTCAATGAGACCACCGCCTTTGGCATTCCCGCGCTCTGGGACGAATTTGAGCCGCAGTTGCCGCTGGCCGGACAGGTCGGAGGCGGAACCTACGGGGTCTGCTGCGCGGGTCCGGGCGAGCAGAACCTGCAGCAGGGCCTGCACTACGTCGCAGGCGTGGAGATCGCCGCCGACGCCATGCCGCCGCCCGGCTTCGAGGTCGTGGATCTGCAAGCCCGCGCCTATCTCGTCTTCCGCCAGGTCCTGAACGGCGGGCCGCTGCATCCGCAGATGCAGGCCGCCGTGCGCGAGATCTGGGGCGAACGCGTCCCCAATTCGGGCTTCACCCTGGTCCGTGCGCCCGACCTGGAGGTTTATCCGGAAGGCTTCGAGCCTGAGAAGGCCGGAGCGTGCGTCGAATGGTGGATCCCGGTGGAGGCCTGACGCCGATCGGGTCGGCGCGTGGGAGCCGGGCTTTTAAGCCAGGTGATGAAATCCGCATGCGCACGCGCGGTGGCGACGGGGTCGAACCGGAAGGTCGAGTCCGCTGATTTGACCCGCTCGTCGAAGGCGTGCGTCACGCCGGGAAATATCACCATCTCGACCTTGGAGCCGGCCTGGCGGGCGCGATCCATCAGCGGCTGGCAACCCGCGGCGCTCTGCACCGTGTCGATCTCCGCGAATACAAAGCGCACGTCGCCTTTCCAGGTCCAGGCGCGCCGTCCCCCCTGGGAGGGAAAGCCGCAATACGGGTAGGTGAAATGAATAGCCTCGACGTCGGCCATGGTCTTGGTGAAGCTCCCGTCGCCGGGGTCGCGCAGGGTGACCAAGTCGCCCACCGCCCAGCCGCCATGGCTCCAGGAGGCGATACGCAACCGATGGGAATCGACGCGGGCGTCGGCGTGCAACAGGTCGAGCCCGGCCAGGACGTCGGCGGCGCGACGGAAACCCGGCAGCCGCAATCCGACACAGACCCGTCTTCGAGCCCACGTGGCCTCCCAGTTGCGCGGGCCATAGCTGTCGAGGATGGCGGCCGCCCATCCGGCCTCGACCGCCGAGCGCGCATATTCGTCCATGATCGGATTGGGCCCGTGGGCGCCGTGTAAGCCACCGCACCCGTGGATGAGCAAAACCGTCGGGAAGGGGCCCGGCCCCGGCGGCGTCACCAGCTCCAGACCGCCAGCCAGGAGTTGCGCGTGGGATGCCCGGGCGGACGGCTCGAGGAACCGCGGATTCCTGATCACCGTGGCGTAGACGACGGCCACGGCGAACACCCCAACCAACAGCGCGGCCCCCAGGCCCGCAAGAATCCGTCTACGGAATATCCCCATGAACCGTTTGAGTTCGCCCCCTGCCGCCGTGCGCCGAGGTCAAGCGCCTGAACCGCTCTCCGGAACCTATGCGATCCGCTCGTCGCTATTTCAAGCGACACCGCGGCCTTGCTGTCCGGCGCCTGCTTCGCCGGGGACCGTTTCACGCGAGGCTTTCGTCCCGCGCCGGAGCGTTCCTCTCCACAGGCTGTCACCGCAGAGCTTGCGGCCGG
>NZ_DASXNL010000181.1:0-4162 GCF_036495085.1 Phenylobacterium sp.
CACTCACCTCCCGTCCCGAGGGCGGAGCGAGGCCCGTACTAACCTCGATGAGCATTTAGCACGGTGGAACTCCCGAGGGAATAGGGTCAATTCCGGAGCGCTTTCGACTACAAGGCTGTGTCCCTCGTCAGGATGCGGGCCGTGGACGGTCCGCAATGGTGGGTCTCAGTTCGACTAACCTCAGTACAGCACCCGATATTCGGCGCCATTGGAAAAGAGGCAAACGCCGCTCCCAGAATTAATTGCGCTATCGTGCATGACCTCACAATGGACGGTTGCACCGCCGGGGCCCGTCATGTCGATGAATGTGGGTTTGCCGTGTACTATCAGGTCGCCACTACTCGTGTACGCTCCGCCGGGTCTGTCAATGCCGCGCGACTTGCCCAATTCGCCAAATGAACTGCCGGGCTTCACCTCAAATTGTCCCCTCAGGACCCGGCCGTCCTTCAGCTTGAGCCAGATGGTGCGGCCATCAATGTATGCAGTAAGATCTCCTAGGGCGACGGCTTCGAGGTTTTGAGCGGAGAGCTCAACGATACGAGACGCTGACCAGCCCGGCAACGGAAGTGCGCTCGTAACCAACAGCGCCAAGACCCCGATCCTGCGCACACTCACCTCCCGTCCAGAGGGCGGAGCGAGGCCCGTACTAACCTGGATGAGCGTTTTAGCACCGTGAAACTACCGAGGGAATAGGGTCGGGCCGTGGACGGTCCGCAATGGGTCGTTCTGGCCGGTTTGCACCGACGCGGGAAGCGGACATCCGGCGGTTGACGTGGGGCGCGGTTCCAAAGCGGAGGTTCACGGCGGCGGTTGAGTGGATTGCTGCCGGTTCCGATCAGTCGGGGCGTCGCGCCGATGGCGCCTTATCGGAAGTGCCCCCGAGAGACGGACCCTCCCAAGGGCAGCGATGGGTCGATGGCAGCGGTTGCATAGGAGGTGGCTAAGCGCGGAGTGGCGGCGAGCGGTCGTGAGCAGCTGTTGGCAGCGCTGGGCGTTTTGAAGCCTTCTTCGATGGCCACCGGCGTCAGGGCGCCACCCCCATTCCTCCGCTGGATGTCCCCTTGGATCGTACCCGTCCGGTGAAGGCCGCCTTGCCGCGTGACGGCGTCGGGCGGAGTCTGCACAGCTAACGTCGTCCTCAGGGTCGTGGATAGCAGTACAGCATGGGTACGATGGTGGTGCTTTCCGGGCCGGAGCGTCGACGGCGCTGGAGCGCGGATCAGAAGCGGGCGATCCTGGCGGCGGCGGATGAGCCGGGCGCAATCGTCTCGGAGGTGGCGCGCCGGGCGGACATCTGCACGAGCCTGATCTACCGGTGGCGTCAGGATCGGCGGCGGGCGGCCGGCTTCGTCCCGGCGATGCTGGTCGAAGAGCCGCCGGTCGAGGCGCCTGTCGCGGGGACCGGTTCGACGGCGATCGTGGTGGATCTGGCGGGCGGGGTTCGGGTGAGCATCGGAGGCTCGGCGCCGGCGGCCCTGGTGAGCGCGGCGCTGAGGGCGCTGCGATGATCCCGATGCCGGCGAACCTGCGGGTGTGGCTGGCCACCGGGGCGACGGACATGCGCAAGGGGATGAACGGCCTGGCCCTGCTGGTGCAGGAGGGGCTGAAGCGCGATCCTCACGTGGGCGATCTCTACGTGTTCCGCGGGCGCAGCGGCTCGCTGGTCAAGATCCTGTGGCACGACGGGCTGGGGCTGTCGCTGTACGCCAAGCGGCTGGACCGGGGGCGGTTCGTGTGGCCGGCGACGGCGGGGGCGCCGGTGGCGCTCAGCCCGGCGCAGCTGGGCTACATGCTGGAGGGGATCGACTGGCGCAACCCGCAGGCGACCTGGCGGCCGACGGCGGCCGGGTGAGGCCTGCGGCACACTGACTCAGGGCGCGCGCGGGGGCGCCTCAGCGGGCGATTCTTGTGATCTTCTCCTTGTCCATGGAGGCCGATCTCCGAACCCTGCCTGACGACCTGGACGCCCTGAAGGGGGCGCTTCTGGCCGAGCGGGCCGCTCACGCGCAGACGAGGGCCGAGCGGGCTGGCGACCAGGCGCTGATCGCGCACCTGAAGCTCGGCATCGAGAAGCTGAGGCGCGCGCTCTACGGCCAGCGCTCGGAGCGCGGCGCGCGCCTGCTCGACCAGATGGAGCTGCAGCTCGAGGAACTGGAGGCCACGGCCGCCGAAGAGGAAGCCGCCGCGGCCAAGGTCGCCGCCCGGACGACGACGGTCGCCGCCTTCGAACGCCGCCGGCCGGCGCGCAAGCCCCTGCCCGAGCACCTGCCGCGCGAGCGGGTGGTGATCGCCGCCCCGGCCGCCTGCCCCTGCTGCGGCGGATCACGCCTGGCCAAGCTCGGGGAAGACGTGACCGAGACGCTGGAGGTGATCCCGCGCCAGTGGAAGGTGATCCAGACCGTGCGCGAGAAGTTCGCCTGCCGGGACTGCGAGGCGATCGCCCAGCCCCCGGCGCCTTTCCACGTCGTGCCCCGCGGCCTGGCGGGCCCCAGCCTGCTGGCCATGATCCTGTTCGAGAAGTTCGGCCAGCACCAGCCGCTCAACCGCCAGGTCGAGCGCTATGCGCGCGAAGGCGTGCCGATCAGCCTCTCCACAATGGCCGACCATGTCGGAGCCTGCACGCATGCGCTGGCGCCGCTGTTCGATCTGATCGAGGCCCACGTCTTGGGCGCGCAACGCCTGCATGCGGACGACACCCACATCCCTGTGCTGGCCAAGGGCAAGTGCGACACCGGCCGGCTGTGGACCTACGTGCGCGACGACCGGCCGTTCGGCGGGCCCGATCCGCCGGCGGCGGTCCACTACTACTCGCGCGATCGGACGGCCCAGCACCCGGTCCGGCATCTGGCGAAGTGGTCGGGCCTGCTGCAGGCCGACGCCTACGCCGGCTTCGGTCAGCTCTACGAGGCCGGGCGAAGTCCGGCGCCGATCCTGGAAGCGGCTTGCTGGGCCCACGCGCGGCGCAAGTTCTTCGAACTGGCCGACATCGCCAGCCAGAAGCACCGCAAGACGCCGGTGATCGTCGCCCCGCTCGCCCTGGAGGCGGTGCGCCGCATCGACCCCCTGTTCGACATCGAGCGCGCCATCGCCGGCAGGAGCGCCGCCGAGCGGCTGGCCGCGCGTCGGGCGCACAGCGCCCCGCTCGTGGCCGACCTCGAAGCCTGGATGAGGGCCGAGCGGCCCCGGCTCGCCCGCGGGAACGACACCGCCAAGGCCATGGACTACATGCTGCGGCGCTGGACCTCGTTCGCCCGCTTCCTGGACGATGGGCGGATCTGCCTGACCAACAACGCGGCCGAGCGGACCATGCGTCCGCCCGCCCTGGGCCGGAAGGCCTGGCTCTTCGCCGGCTCCGACCGCGGCGGCAAGCGCGCGGCGATGATGTTCAGCCTCATCGCCACCGCCAGGCTCAACGACGTCGATCCCCAGGCCTGGCTCGCCGACGTGCTCGCCCGCATCGCCGATCAGCCGGCCAGCCGCCTGCACGAGCTGCTGCCCTGGAACCGGAAGGCCGCCGCGCCGGCGGCTGCAGCCGCGTGACCACGCAGCGCAACAAGGTGCATCACGTCTGGACCGTCGCCGTGCTGGCGCGGGACTTCGGCGTCGACCAAGACCTGATCCACGACCTGACCCTCGGCCTCGAACCCGAGGACGGCGTGATCTGGGTCTATGACGTCGACAACGAGGACGGGACCCTGGCCTTCACCGACGACGGTATCCAGGAGGTCCGCCTCCTCCTCGCCGAGCACCACCGCATCACCCGCGGCAAGGACTGAACGCGACGATCAGCTGAAGCGATCACCCCCGTGGCCTTCACCGGACGGGTACCCTAGTGCAGAAGGAACATGGGCATTAGCCGGTCGGGGCTGCGCTCGAGGGACCAAATGTCGAAAAACACCACGTCCGCGGCGCCATCCCGGCGCGCCGCGTGATCTGCCTCGCGCTGGACTTCGCTCCAGGCCACTTGGTCGCTTCGCCAGAGCGGGTGGCTGAGAATGACGCTCAGCCCCGTTTGCGGCCCGAAGATCTGCGTCAGGCACCCTGCGGGCCGGACTTCGCACGCAAGGCCGGGAGCCCGGAATCCGGCGACAAGCGACCGGCGGCGGCTGGCGCATCTGCCAACCAACGCTGCAGCTGCAAGGTCCCACCCGCCGCGACCTCA
>NZ_DASXNL010000182.1:0-19966 GCF_036495085.1 Phenylobacterium sp.
GGGCTCCTGGCCACCGGTCGGACTAGAGGCGATGCGGCCGCTGAGCCCTGCGCGGTCGATGGCTGTCCACTCCGACTTGGCGCGGTCCTCGTGACCGACGGCGAAGTAGTGGCGCAAGGGGGCGGGCTCGCCTGCGAGTTCAACCAGCACGCCGATCAGCCATCCCCCGGCCATCCAGGGCTCCTCTTCGCAACAGCGACGGCGAGCTGTAGCTGTCCTACTTCGCCACCACCAGGGTCCCCGTCATGCCCGGGTGGTAGCGGCAGGCGAATGGAAAGGTCCGGGCCTTGTGAAAGGTCGTCCACCTGTGCGCCCCTGGCTTGAGTTTGACCCGTTGCAATCAGCGTCTGTTCCCCGCATCGCCCGCCCGTCGTCGGCGACGAGGGGGAGGCCGAGGATGTGCTGCAGGAAGCCTATGTCCGCGCCTTTGGCGCTATCGCAGGTTTCCGCGGCGAGGCGGCAATCGCAACCTGGCTCACCCGCATCGTACTGAACGAGGCCCATGGGCGCTTGCGTCGGCGCAAGGTCACCGTCGGGCTCCACGAGTTGGAAGCCGCGCAGGAGAGCGCACAAGTGCTGAATTTCCCCGGCGTACCCAGGAGCGACGGGCCTGAGGCCGATGCCGCCCACGCCCAGATCCGCCGCCTCCTGGAGCAGGCGATCGACGCCCTGCCCGAAGCCTTCCGCCTAGTGTTCATCCTGCGCGAAGTCGAGGAACTCAGCGTTGAGGAGACCGCAGGTTACCTGGGCCTGAAGCCGGAAACCGTGAAGACCCGACTGCATCGTGCCCGCCGCCGCGTTCGCGAGGGGCTGGACGCCCAGCTCGCCGACGTGATGGTCGGGGCCCTATCCGTTCCTCGGCGCCCGCTGCGAAAGGGTCAGCGAGGCCATTCGTCGACGCCTCGGCTAGCTGCCTGTTGTCAGGGCAGACGCCGCCGGATCCGGGGGCGAGCAACAGGACAGCGTTGAATGTGCGGCAACTTGTCCATAGGGTACGGCCTTCGACCGGGGCGCTGCTTCGCGTCCTTAAGCCCTAGCCGAGAGCGATTCCCATGGCCGACTCCGACGACACTGAAAAGAAAGATCCCAAGGCGGATCCGAATGCCCCGCAGCGCGCCCATCCCCACCAAAAGGACAAGGGCAAAGTCGTAACCACGGCGTTCGGTGAGCCAATGTCCGGTGGTATCGCCGACATTGCCGACGGCGACGACGACTAGGTCGCAGGCCTAAACGGCGACCTCAGCGGTTTTCGTAGACCACCTGACCGTCAACGACGGTCAGGACCGCATGGCCCTGGGGAATCGCAGCCTCGGGCGCGGTCATCAGGTCCACCGAGAAGCCGCTGAGGTCGGCGCGTTTGCCGACCGCGATGGTCCCGAGGTCTTTCTCGGCAAAGCGCGCATAAGCTGCGGACGACGTGAAGAGCTTCAGCGCTTCAGCGCGGTTTAGCTTCTCCTCCGAATGCCAGTCGGCGTTCGAGTAGCCCTTGAGATCCTTGCGGGCCACAGCGGCGTAGAACTCGATCAGGGGCGCGCCGCGCTCCACGGGCGCATCTGATCCGCCGACCACCACAGCTCCAGACTCCAGAAGGCTCTTCCAGGCGTAGGCGCCCTTCAGGCGGTCTTTGCCCAGGCGCGCCGGGGCGAAATGAAAGTCGCCGATGGCGTGGCTGGGCTGCATCGAAGCGATCACCCCGTCAGCGTGGAACCGTGGAATATCGACGGGCCGCAGGATTTGGGCGTGTTCTATCCGCCATCGCGCCTGCTTGCCCGCCGCTGGATCGGCCTTGAACGCCTCTTCGTAGAGATCGAGCGCGGTCGCGTTGCCCTTGTCGCCAATGGCATGGGTGGAGACCTGGATGCCCTTGGCCAGCGCCCTGGCGAGTACAGGGCGCATGGCCGCGGGCTCGGTGACGAAGGTGCCGGTGATGGCGGGCGCGTCGGAATAGGGCGCAAAGAGCCTGGCTCCGCGCGAACCCAGGGCGCCGTCCATGTAGAGCTTGATCGCCCTGGTGGTGATCCGCCCATCCGGGGTGGCGCGCGCGCCGCCGCTGAACAATGGCTCGGCCTCGGCCGCATCAACGGCGTTGTAGACCCGCAAGGTCGCCTGCCCTTGCTTGGCCATCTCCTCCAGCAACGGCACGTCCGGCCAACTCACGCTCATGTAGTGGACGCCGGTCCAGCCATAGGCGGTCTCGACGCGGAAGGCGGCCTTGAAGGCGGCGATCCGTTGGTCGCGCGTCGGCGCATGGCGCAGCGGGGCGACCAAGCGCATGGCGTTGTCGACCAACATGCCGGTGAGCTTGCCGTCAGGGCCCTTCAGGATCTGCCCGCCGGCCGGCGCAGGCGTTGTCTCGTCGATGCCGGCCGCCTTCAGCGCTGCCGAGTTGGCAGTCAGCGCGTGTCCGTCGGCGCGATGCAACAGCACTGGAATGTCGGGCGCCACGGCGTCGAGGTCGGATCGCTCAAGGAAGCGGCCCTCCGGCCAGCCCGTTTCGATCCAGCCGATGCCGTCCACCACGCCGCTGGGCTTGTGCTCGGCGATATAGGCCTTCAGGCGCTCAGCGACTTCCGCCGCCGACTTGGAGCCTTCCAGGTTCAGCGTCAGCTCCCGCTCGCCGATTTCGCCAAGGTGGGCGTGGCTGTCGGTGAAGCCGGGGAAAAGCGCTGCGCCGTTCAGGTCGATGACTCTGGTCTTCGGCCCGATCAGCGCTTTCGCGCCCGCCTTGGCGCCCACGAATGCGATCCGGCCATGCGAGACTGCGACGGCCTCGGCCTTCGGATGGGCGTCGACGGCGGTGTAGATCGGCCCTCCCCAGATCACGAGGTCAGCGGGCGCGGCCGCCGCTGCGGCGGGGACGGTCAGCAGGGCGGCGGAGGCGAGGAGGGCAAAGCGCATGTGCTCTAGCTAGCTGGCTCCGCCCCTTGCCGCCAAGCACCTTCAGCGCACAGCGTGGTCAACCACCCAGTTCGCGATCAGATTGAGCGCCGCCGGCGCGATCGTCTCCTCGATCTTCGCGTATTCGGCCGGGCCCCCGGTGCCGGCGGTCTGGAAGAGGTGGTTCAGGCCGGCCAACTCCACCACCTCGGCGTCCGGGTTGGCTTTCAGCGCTTCGCGGATCGCCGGCAGGTTCTGTTTGGAGACCACCTGCACGTCCTTGTCGCCGTTCAGGGCGAGGACTGGGACGCGGACCTTGGCCAGGGTAGGGCGCGGGTCGTAGGCGATGAACCATTTGTACCAGGGCGAAGTCAGTCGGCGGACCGTGGCGTCGGCGTTGGTGGCGGGCATCCCGGCCTCGACCAGCACATTGGCCGCGTCGGCCTCGGCCTGATCCAGGGTCTTATCCTGCGCCAGCGCCGCCTCCACCTGGCCCATGACCTGTTCATTGCGGGTGATCGCGTCAGCGGCGATGCCGGCGGAGCGCGCGACGGCTGCCCGTTGGGCGACCAACAGCTCGCGGGTCGGAACGCCTGGGCCAGCCAGCATCACGACAAAGGCGATGCGTGGATCGGCGACGGCGACCATCGGGCCGATCATCCCGCCCTCGGAGTGGCCGATCAGCCCGATGCGCCGGGAGTCGATCTCCCTGCGGCTTCGCAGGAGCGCCACAGCGGCCGCTGTGTCAGCGGCGAAATCCTCGCTCGTCGCTTCGGCGAAGTCCCCGGTGGACTTGGCGAAGCCGCGGTCGTCCATCCGCAACACGGCGATTCCGCGGCGGGTGAGCGCGTCGGCCAGCACCATGAAGGGCTTGTGGCCCATCAGGCTCTCGTCGCGGTCCTGGGCGCCGGACCCGGTGATCAGCACCGCGGCCGGGAAGGGGCCTGGACCCTGCGGCAGGGTCAGGGTCCCCGCGAGGCGCACGCCCGGGGCGCTGTCGAAAGCAACGTCCTCCGCGCGATAGGGGAATGGCGGATGCGGGGTCTGAGGCCGAAGCCGGGGCTCAGGCGGCCCCTTGGTGAACACCAGTGGCATGGTCGCGCCCTGCGTCCATTGTCCGACCCAGGCGGACTGCGCCTCGTCCCACCAGCCTTCGTAGCGCCCGTTGAGCCGCTTGCCGGCCAGGATCAGATGGCCGGCCTCCAGAGTTACGGTATCGAGTGGCAGCCAGATCTGGCTCTGGTCAGGGCTCAGGAGCCGACCCTGGTAGCCGCCGCTCGGCCTGGCGGTGATCTCCACGCCGATCCGCACTTCGCCTGTCGCTGAGGCCAGCGTCGCGTGCCACTGGCCGACTGCGTCCTGCGCCTTGGCGGCGCCGGCCAGAACCAGAGCCATCATCGCCCCCGAAATCGCCAACGCCACAATCCAGCGCGCAAGCTTCACGACCATTCTCGCCTCCGCAGGTCCAGGACTACTTGGTCGCCACGGCTGCAGGCGCCAGATCACGCGCTTGGGTCAGGCCAAGCAGGCCGCCTGGGTTCATCGCATCAACCATGCCGGTGGGGATAAGGATTGTCGCCCCGCGCTCCTTGGTGGTTTCGTAGATGATGTTCATGGCGCGAAGCTGCAGGGCCGCGGGGCACCGGGCGTAAATCTCGGCGGCCTCGACGAATTTCTGCGCCACCTGCTGCTCGGCCTGTCCGAGGTGGATCCGCGCGGCGGCCTCGCGCTGGGCCTGGGCCTCGCGGCTCATGGCGTCCTGCAAGGCGTCGGGTACGCCAATATCGCGGATTTCCACCGAGATGGCCGTGACCCCCCACTCGGCGGTCTTGCGGCCGATCTCCTCGCGCAGCATCTCGTCCCCGTGCTTGCGGTCCGACAGCAGGCTCGACAGCAATGACGAACCGACCATCTCGCGAAGCGACGTTTGCGCCACTCGACTGATCGCCGAACGATAGTCGGTGATCTCCAGGGCCGCACGCTCAGGGTCGTGGATCTGCCAGAACACCACGGCGTCCACGTCCACGGGCACCGTGTCCTTGGAAAGCGCCTGCTCGGCGTTGAACTCCGTGGTCTGGATCCGTTGGTCGAGCCAGGAGGAGATGTCGTCAATGAACGGGACGATCAAAAACATCCCCGGCCCGCGTACGGCCTGCAGCCGCCCAAGCCTCAAGACCACCGCCCGCTCCCACTGATTGGCCATCTTCAACGCCATCTGCGTCAGGACGCCCGCCAGGAAAAGGATGGCGCCGATCCAGCAGAGCGCCGGCCCATACCGGCTCACGCCTTGCTGGAAGGCGAAGGCGCCGAGGCCCACGAAGATTACGGCCAGGAGACTTGCCGGCGCGTTGGCGCCTCGCGGGCGCAGGCGTGGCATGCCTTGGGCCGACACGTAGCTGTTGCTCATCGGATATCCTCCTTATCGGCGGCGAGCGCCGCGATGCGTTGGGAAAGCGCCAGAGGATCAACCCCCAGCGCTGCAGCCGCAGCCAGGGTCTGGCGGGCTAGATTGTCTGTCTGGGTCTCGTGGGCGGTCCCATCCATGGCCGGCGGGGGGTCGGCTACGAAACTGCCGCGCCCGCGCACCAGGGCCAGGGCGCCCAGGCGCTCCAGTTCCTCGTAGGCGTGTCGCACGGTGTTCAGGTCGACTTTCAGGGCCACGGCCACCTGGCGCATGGTCGGCATTTGGTCGCCGGGGCGGAGCAGCCCCTGGCCCATCGCCCGCAGGAACTGCTCGCGCAACTGCACGTAGATCGGGACGCCGGTGTCCTCGAGCCGCAATGCCGCCAGGACTTGGGCCTGTGTATGCATACACTCATACAATACCCCGCTGCTTCGCGTGTCAAACGGGCTGTGAGGGAGGCTAGCGCGGAGGACACCCTCGCCGCGTGAAGCGTCGCCTTGACACGACAGGTGCGAAGCAGGCGTCGTCGGGCCGTTCCCGGCGCCCGGCGCCCACATCATGCCCTGCAGCTTGTCAGCCGGCCGGGAAGTTCTGGTTTGTCGGTGATGTCCAGGGGTTCACGCCGGAGCGCGGCGCAGCGACGACCAGCCGGCCGCTTAGGCTGGAGCGGCCAATTCCCTGCGCTTCGTAGAGCGCCTCGAAATTTTCGCCGTTCTTGGCCAGGGCCTTGAGCGCCTCGGGGTTGGCCAGCGCTTCGGCGGCCTGCTGCAGGCCCGTGTCGCGGTCGCCGGCGATCACCACGATGCGGTTGCCGGAGGGGCCGTTGAACGCGGTGACGTAGCCGTAGTCGCGTCGCGCCGCGTCGCCCTGGCTGGGTCCGCCCTCCTGGCTGACGTAGGACGTGTGGGTCTTGCCGTCGACCAGCTCGTCATAGGTGTCGCCGACCTGGAAGCGGGAGCCGGAAAACACCGGGGCGCGGAGTACGCCGAGCCCGCTGAGGTAGCCCAGGTAGATGATGTTGTTGCGCTTCAGCATTTCCGGCGTCAGGTCCGAGGCCATCACCACGTGCAGGGCCTCGCCATGTCCGGCGCCCCGCGTCACGATCGGCACGATGCTGCGCAACGCGAAGGCTGCGCCCACCGGCAGGTAGTAGAGGTCAAGGTCGCGGTAGCTGCCCATGGCCTTGGGGTTGTCCATCAGCCAGGCGTCCAGGTCCTCGCGGGAATTGATCCCGTATTCGCGAACCAGCCGGTTGATGCCCGCCGCCTCGTTGATCTCGCCGAAGATGTAATAGTCGCCAAGCACCAGCAGCGTCGGCGCCTCGGCCTTCAGCAGCGGCGCCCATGGCGCGCTCGCCTGCACACGGGCCAAAGACCGCTCTGTACCATGGCTCATCCAGAAGGCCGCCCACGCCGCCAGGTTGAGCGCCACGAGCAGCGCGACGCCGGCCACGGCGTGGCGTCGCCACCTCGAGGGCGCGACGGCCAAAGCTGCCTCCACCGGACGGGGCTCGGCGACCATGCGGTATTCGCCCTTGGGGATCGCAAGCCGCACGGCCTCGTCGCGGCCAGGCCCTGCGTAGAAGTCGTCGAGCTTGCGGCGCAGGCGGTGCACCGCGACCCGGACGGAGGCATCCTGCGAACCGTCAAAGCTCGCGTCACGCCCGAACACCGCGGCGGCCACCTCGAATTCCTTGGGCCGTGTTCCTGCGCGCGCGCTCTCGACCAGATAGTCGAAAAGCCGTGTCAGTCCGTCCGATCGACCAAGCGCCTGGCGCGACCGCAGGCCCCGAGCCAGTTCCGCGATCTCATCGCCGGTCTCCAATCTACTCGCCTCGGACAATGCCGTTGTAACCTTTTGTAACCCCCCGGAGACCGTATTTAACCGGACGCGGCCACGCTTGGCAAAGTATCGCTGGATCAACAATGCATGCCGGGGGACCGAACTTGAAGCGCCTGATCACTGTCGCGGCCTGCACCGCCCTACTCGCCGCCTGCTCGCCGCAGAAGCCCGCGACGCCCACAGGCGGCGGGGCCAAGTTCAACACCGACGCCCTGCCGATGACGGAGTTCATGGGCCATGTGGTGGATCCGGCCTCCTTCGCCTACTGGAAGGGCTCAGGCACCGAGGAGACCGCCAAGGGCGCCAAAGACCTGACTCCGTCAACCGACGAAGGCTGGGAGGCCATGGAGACGGCCGCCGCCGTGCTGATCGAGGCCGGCAACGCCCTTCAGCTGCCTACCCGCGCGCGCGCCCCGGAAGCCGACTGGTACAAATTCGCCCAGCAGCTGTCCGCCGAGGCAGTGCTCGCCAAGGCCGCGGCCGAAAAGCACGACAAGGACGGCGTCTATTCCGAGGGCGCGAAAATCTACCTGATCTGCACGGCCTGTCACAAAGAGTACGTGATCGATCCCGGCATCAAGGCGAACGGCCCGGCCCAGGGCAACCCGCTGCCCGACTGGCCGGCGGACGTGAAGGCCAAGCAACAGACTTACGAAGCAAAACCGGCCGGCTAGAGCCGGACACTCAATCACACTGATCCTTGGGGGGATCTCGATGACGACCAAGATGCGCTTCGGCGCCGCGGGAAATCTTGCCCTCGTCGCCGGCGCGGCCGCGCTGTCCGTGGGCGCCCACGCCGCCCGCGCCGCCGACGCCGAGCTGTCGGAGCTGGTCGTCGCCGGCAAGCTCGAGGAGACGATCCCGGTGCAGCTTTCGCAGTACGGCAACCGGCTCGATGTCGTGACGTCGGCGCAGATCCAGGCCAGCGGACTGTCTGATGTCGGCCAAGTGCTGTCGAAGTACGTGCCGGGGCTCTACCTCGCACCCCAGAGCGGCGCTTTCTCCTACAATTTCGCCTCTCTGCAGGGCTCGCGGTCCAACGAAATCCTCTACCTGATCGATGGAGTCCGGATCTCCAACCGGCTCTACAACACCACCCCGCCCCTCGACACAGTGCCCGCGCACATGGTCGACCGTATCGAGGTGCTGGACGGCGGGCAGGGCCTCTTCTTCGGCACGCAGGCCGTGGCGGGCGTGATCAACATCGTGACGCGTCCCTTCACCGAGACGACGACCGGTCGCTTCGCCATCGGTGGCGACACCAACGACAGCTTCACCGCCAACGGCTTTGTCTCCGGATCCATCGGCGCCAGCAAGCTCGTGGCCTACGCCTCATATGACGAGTCTAAGGGCTTCCAGCCATATCCGGACGCCGACTACCAGCCGACAAGCACCGACCGCCATCGCGGCTACCGCCTGACCAGCGCAGGCCTCAAATACGCTTACGACTTCAGCAACGATGTGCGGGTCAGCGCCAGCTACCAGCACACTCAGGGCTACGTGGACTTCGCCCGGCCCACCGACGCGGCCAGCGCGGTCAATGATCGCAACGAGGATATCGCCACCGCCAAGCTCGACTGGACGGTCAATGATGCGGTGCAGTTCTTCGTGAAGGGCTACTACCACAACTGGGACAGCCACTACGACGAGGTCGACAACGTCCCGGGCGGCGGCCTCGACCACGTCGACAACCACGAGTTCTGGGGCTTCTGGGACTACGGCGTGAACGCCATGGTCAAGTTCACGCCGACGACGGGCGTCGAGACCTACCTCGGCTACGATATGCAGAAGTACTGGGGCCGTGACGACGTCCTGATCATTGCCGACAAGACCGAGCTCACCCAGGCGGTGTTCGGCCAAGTCCGGCTGACGCCTGACCTGATCCCGCACACCCACCTGGCCGCCGGCCTTCGCTACAACGCTCCCGACACCGGCGACAGCGCTACGGTCTGGAACGTCTCGGGCCAGTACGACTTCACCGACACCGTGTTCGTGCGCGGCGCGCTCGGCACCTCCTTCCGCCTACCCGACGCCGAGTCGCTGTTCGCCAACGACCCGCTGTTCAACGGCGAGGTCGGAAATCCGAACCTAAGGCCGGAGACCGCCAGCAACCTCAACGCCTCAGTGGGCGGCGAGACGCGTCGCTGGGACTGGGAACTGATCGGCTTCTATCGCGAGACCAAGAACCTCATCGATCTATCGGGCGTGACGCCGGACCCCGATGTGCTGACCTTCATCAACCTGCCCGACAAGGTGACGGCCAAGGGTTTCGAGGGCGTGGGGCATCTCGACCTCACGCCGTCACTCTCGGTGCAGGGCTCCTACACCCACGCCCGCACCCGCCAGAGTGGCTCTTCCATTCAGCTCAACGGCGTGCCGGAGGACATCGCCCAGGCCGCAGTCGACATCCATCCCGAGGGCCGCGGCTTTGGCGGCTCGGTGATCGCCAACTGGGTCGGCAGCGTCTTCGACACCGTCTCGGGCGGCTTCGGACCGCAACAGCACGGCCACTACACGGTGGTCGACATCAACGGTTACGTGGCCTTCGGACCGGGCGACCATCACAGGATCAACCTCAGTCTCGAGAACGCGCTGGACGAGGACTACGCGACCCATCTCAGCCGCGCGACCCGGGTCTCGGACGGGTCATCTTACATCTACCAGTTCCGGGGCGTGCCGCGGACCTTGCATGTCACCTACAGCTACGCCTTCTAGCGTCCATGCGCCGGCGCGGCCGCGGCGTACGCGCTGGGCGCCGCGATGGCTCGTCGTCACCCACCGCTACTTCGGCGTGGCGCTGGGCGCGTTGATGCTGCTCTGGTGCTTGAGCGGCATGGTCATGCTGTTCGTCCGCTTCCCGAGCGTCAGTCTGGACGAGCGCCTGGCGAGGCTCCCCAGGATCGACTGGTCGCAGTGCTGCATCTTCGAAGCTGCGCCGGGCGACGCCATGGTGCGGGCCGCCAGCATCGAACAACTGGCCGGCAGGCCGGTCCTGAGGCTGCTGCCCGTCGATGGACCGCTTCGCCTGATCGACCTCTCCAGCGGCCACCGGCTGTCCGGCGTGACCAAGCTCGACGCGCTGGCCGTCGCCGGAGCCTGGGGTCGGCCGGCGGACGTCACGTCGCTAGTGCGTGACCAATGGACGGTGGGGGAGCCCAAGCGCACCAGCCCCTTCTGGCGGGTGCGCCTTGCTGATCAGGCGGCCACGGACATCTACGTCTCGCAAGCGACCGGCGAGGTTGTCCAGCGGACCACACGGCCCTCCCGCGCGCTGAACTGGATCGGAGCGGTGCCGCACTGGCTCTATCCGACGCTGCTTCGCCAACATCCCAAAGTCTGGGCCCAGGTGGTCGTCTGGACCTCGCTGTCCGGCGTCTTCCTGACGCTCGCCGGTCTCTACCTGGGAATCCTCGCATGGCGTCCGTTCGGCGACCATCGTTTGTCCCCGTTCCGCGGCCTGCTGACCTGGCACCACCTGCTGGGGCTGGCGACCGGAGTCCTGACCTTGACCTGGGTGGCCAGTGGCCTCTTCTCGATGAACCCCTGGGGCTTCCTGGAGAGCCGGGCCGACCCGGCCCCGGCGCAGATCGCCGGGCCGCCTCCGAGCTTCGCGGAGGTCAAGGCCGCCCTGGAATCCACGGCCGCCCATGTGCCCGCCGTCTCGCAGGTGCGGCTCGCTCCCATGGACGGTCGGCCCTTCGTGCTGGCGGGCGATGTGCGCCTGGACGGCGCGGGGAAACCGGCGGCGCTGACGCCGGCCGAGCTTGCCGCCGCCGGCAAGCGCCTGGGCGCAGTCGCGAACCAGGGCCTGCTGACGCAGGAGGACGTCTACTACTTCAGCCACCACGACGCAGTGACCCTGCCGGTCTGGCGAATCCTGATGCGCGACGGACGCCGCTACTATCTCGACCTCCGTTCAGGCGCGCTCGCCGCATCCTTCGATGCGCCGGCCAAGGGCTTCCGCTGGCTCCACGAGGGCCTGCACCGATTGGATTTTGTGCCCGGCTTCCGTCGCGGTCCGGTCTGGGCCGGCGTCACGCTGGCGCTGCTCAGTCTTGTCACCTTCGGCGTCGGCACCGGCGTCTGGCTGGGCTGCCGCCGCCTCGGTCACGACTTGGCGCAGATCGGCCGCATCCCACGCTGACGGCAGTTTTCTCCATTCCGGTTTGGAAGAGTTGATGTCCGTGTTTCCACCGCCAGGGCGCGATTTCTACCGGTGGCTCTTCGCCACTGCCGCACTGCTCACCCCGCCGGTCGCTCCCGCCGCCGACGCCGCCGCGGCGCCTCCGAGCGTCGATGTCGGATACAAGCTGAGCGACCACCTCAAGGTCCAGCTGAGCAACCTGACCAACACCAAGGCCAACGCCGCCGCCTGGTTCTATGCTTCCCGCCTACCCGGCGAGCCGGCCGAAGGGACCGAGGACTACCAAGCCCATCCATTGGAGCCGATCTCCGCTGTGGCCAAGTTAACCTACGTCTTCTAGGCGCTCATACCGTTGCGCCAGGACTGAGATCAAAGAGGAGCCCCATGAAGCCCATCACAATCGCCACCGCCGCGGCTGTCGTAAGCCTTGCCGTCGCTGGCCAGGCCAGCGCTCACGCGCGCCTGATCACCGGCTCACCCAAGGCAGGCGCGACTGTCGCCGCGCCCAAGGCGCTCAGGCTGCAATACAGCGAGACCATCGTGGCGGACGCCTCCAGCGTCACCGTCGCCGGTCCCGCCGGCGCTCCCGTCGCCACGGGCAAGCTCGCGCTCGACGCCAAGGACAGGCGCGTCGTAATCGTGCCCTTCTCCGCCACGCCGGCGCCCGGTGTCTACAAGGTGACCTGGAAGATGAAGACCCCTGATGGCCACTCGACCGACGGCGATTTCACCTTCACCGTAAAGCCCTAACGCGGAGCCTTTCGGGTAGGCTCGGCGTTGCGGCTGCGAAGCGAGGGGGAAATCCCTTATGGATGATGCCGGAGCGCCGAAAATCCATCCCGGCGTCAAGGAGCCGGAGCGGCCGAAGCTGCTGCAGGTGCTGGGCCCTGGTCTGATCACCGGGGCGTCGGACGACGACCCTTCGGGCATTGCGACCTATTCCCAGGCCGGCGCACAGTTCGGCTTCGGCCTCACCTGGGTGATGCTGTTCAGCTGGCCCCTGATGTGCGCCATCCAGGAGATCAGCGCCCGCATCGGCCGCGTCACCGGGCGCGGGATCGCCGGCAACCTGAAAAAGCACTACCCCGAACCGGTGGTCTATTCGATCGTCAGCCTCCTGGTCGTGGCCAATGTCATCAACCTGGGCGCCGACCTGGGCGCTATGGGGGCCGCCCTGAAGTTGCTGATCGGCGGCCCCCAGCTCGTCTACGTCGCCCTTTTTGGCTTGGTGACGGTGCTCTTGGAGGTGTTCTCCCGCTACTCGCGTTACGTTTCCATCCTCAAGTGGCTGACGCTGTCCCTGTTCGCCTACGTCGGGGTGGCCTTCGTGGTGAAAATGCCCTGGGGCGCGGTGGCTCACAGTCTTGTGGTGCCGCAGATCACCCTCACGCCGGCCTACATGACAGTGGTCGTCGCCATTCTCGGCACGACGATCAGCCCCTACCTCTTCTTCTGGCAGGCGGAAGAGGAAGTCGAGGAAGTCAAGGAACGGCCCGACGCCAAGCCCCTCGAACGCGCGCCCGAGCAGGCGCCGGCGGAGTTCAAGCGCATCCGCATCGACACCTACATCGGCATGGCCATCTCGAACGCCGTGGGGATTTTCATCATCCTGACGACGGCGGCGACCCTGCACGTCCATGGGCTCACGGATATCCAGACCTCATCCCAAGCCGCCGAGGCGCTGCGCCCCATCGCCGGCCCGTTCGCGTTTGCGATTTTCGCCCTCGGCATCATCGGCACCGGCCTCCTTGCGCTGCCGGTGTTGGCCGGCTCGTCAGCCTATGCGCTGGGCGAGACCTTCGGCTGGCACGTGGGCCTGGCGCGCAAGCCCTACCGCGCCAAGGCCTTTTACGTCGCCATTGCAGTTGCGACGCTGGCCGGGGTGATCCTCAACTACAGCCCCATCGACCCGATAAAGGCGTTGTTTTGGAGCGCGGTGATCAATGGCGTTGTCGCCGTGCCGGTGATGGGGATGATGATGCACCTTTCCAGTCATCGCGCAGCGATGGGCGATTTTCAGGTGCATTGGGGCCTGAAGATCGTCGGCTGGGCGGCCACCGGCGTCATGGCGCTGGCCGCAATCGGCCTCTTCGCCACTTGGGGCAAGTGACCCGATCCTGGCGTTCCTGATTCTGGCGCATCGATGCGACACCGCCGAAACCCGACTGAAGACGCGAGCGTCAGCCCGTGCTCGCCCGGCGGAAGGCGTCATTGGCGTGGCGCCAGGATGCCACCTTCATGAAGGCGTCAACATAAGCTGCGGCCTTGGCGCCGTAGTCCATGTGATAGGCGTGCTCATACATGTCGAGCACGAGCAGCGGCGCGCCATCGGCCAGAGTCATAGTGTGGTCCGCCGCCCAGGTGTTCACCAGGCGCCCGTCACGGCGGCTGTACGCCAACATGACCCAGCCGGAGCCGCCGCCCAGCGCCTTGCCCATGCCGGAGAATTCCGCCGCCCATTGATCGTGGCTGCCGAAGTCATGTTCCACGGCCTGGGCCAGCCCTGCACTCGGCGCCGCCGCGGGGACGAAGCTCTGGAAATAGACCTCGTGCAGGATCATGGAATTCCAGGCGATCAGCTCCTCGCGCTTGAGGCCATTGATCTCGAATACGGGCGCCGTGGCGGGGTCGAGCTTGCCGAATTGCGCCTCGATCGCTCCCAGCCGCTTCACAGCACCGACGTAGTTGTTGTCATGGTGGCTGGTGAGCAGTTTCTCGGAAAGGCCGGGTACGGCCTTCGGATCGAAGGGCAAGGGCTGTGGCTGTGGCCAGGGCCCCGCAGCGGCGGTCTGCGTGGCCCCTGCGCCTTGCGCAGACGCGGCCTGGCTGCTTGCGGCGCCTGCGAGCGCCAAGCCTGCAAGCAGCAATCGCCGGTCTATCGTAGGTTCGGTCATTGGAGGTCCTCCGCTGGGTCGGATTTTGCCGCGATCAGCCGCTTCGCCTTGATGGCGGACAGGCGTCGCGCGGTGGTCTTGGCGAGTTCTTCGGGCGCTTCGTCAGGGATCGGGAACACTGAGCTGACATTGATCTCGCAAAGCACGTAGCTGTCATCCCCTTCCGGCCCCGGTGGGCCCAACAGGAAGTCGGCGTCCCAGATCACTGGCAGGGCGTCGGACGCGATCTCAAGCGTCCGCGCCAAGCCTGGCGTCCAGTCACTCTCCATCAGCGTCCGTAGCCGCTGGAACCGCGGATCGGTCGGCCCCGAATAGAGCCTCGGCCCAGCCGGGCCGGCTTCCGGACCAGCCAGCGCCCGCACCAACTGGTGGCCGAACCCCACCACCCGATCGCCGGACATATAGCAGCGGACCATGCCGTCCAGATGCCTGGGCAGGAACGGCTGCTCCACCAGACCGCCACCGGTCTCAAAGTCGGCGGCGCGCTCTTCCACGAAAGCGGGCAGAGGCAGGGTGCGGGGCGCGCTTTCGCCCCTTGCCTCAAGCACCACGACCCCGTCGCCTGCGCCGGCGCGCTCGACCTTCCAGACCCCGATGCCGCCGTTGCCGCGGTTCTGCTTCAGCACTCGTGGCCCAGCTGCCAGTCGGTCGGCGAAGGCCAGGGAGAACGCAGAGTGGGTCTCGTAGAACGCGGTGTCCGAGCCCCAGCCGAGCGCGCGGGTTCGGTGCAGCACGGCCTTGACGCCCATCTTGGCGGCAACCTCAGGTAAAGCGCTGACGAAGACGCCTGAGGCCGCGACTTCGCTCAACAGCGCATCCAACCGTCCGCGCCGCTCGTGGGTCGCCGTCGAAATCGGATCCACCCAGACCAGAACGCCGTCCACCCTGAGGAGCTGGTCGCGGACTTCGCCGGTCAGGTCCTCCGACCAGACAGCCGCCTCGGCGGCGATCCCATGGCGGCTGAGGGCTTCAAACACCGCCCTCAAACGGCTGGTCTCGGAGCGCGCCTCGGCCCGGGCCTGACGGTCGCCGCGCCAGACGATAGCGACTCTTTTGGATAGGGAGTTAATTCGAGACATCGCACGCTCCTCTTCCGGCGCTCGCCGAATCGAAAGGAGCGGGTCTTGGACGGCTCACCGTCTGCACCGGGCGCCCGCGTCAGCCCGGAGGCTTCAGACTATGCGCTTCCCGACCGGGTTCAAGACGTAGGGGCGGAATTCATCCCGGCGAGCGCTCGCCGCTATCGCTGCAGCAGGTGCTGACCGCCTTCACCAGCGGGCCGCAGAGCGCCGGATTTCCTTCGCAGCAGTCCTCCACGAGGAAGGCCAGCAGCCCGCGCATATTGTCGTAGGCCGCCAAGTAGGTGGTCGAACCGCCGACCTGCTTCGGGGTGGCGAGCGCCGCGGCGCTGAGCACGCCGAGTTCGAAGGAAAGTGCGTTCGGCGAAAGGCCGGTCGCGCGCGCGATCTCGCCTGTGGATAGGCCCTTGGGACCGGCCTGAACGAGCCGCCGGTAGATATCCAACCGTCCCTCGTCGGCCAGGGCGGACAAAGCCGTGACGGCCGTGATCGCTTCCATGCAGAAAGCCTAGCTGAGAGTGAGGTGTCTGCGCAAAATATGCGGTCACGAGGCACTGACGTCGCCACTCGCGCAGCGCCACAATGCAGCCCCACGACGCGCCAGCGGTCCTGCCTACTTCTTTGCCTTGCCGGCCGCCTCTAGATCCTTGTCGATGTCGTGCTTGTAGAGGCTGTCCTTCGGGCGCGGGATGTACTTGCCGTGGCAGGCGTAACAGGCGTCGTACATGGCGCTGCCCGCATCGAAGGTCTTGTCGTGGTTCTTGGCCTGGGCGGCAGCCATCCCGGCAAGGCCGGCGTTGGTCAGTTGCACCGCGTACTTCATCCACGGCCCGTTCGGGTCGCGGGCGCGGCCTTCCATCTGCAGCAGGGTGCCGGCCTCCACCAGCTGGGCCGCGGAATCCACCGAGATCTTCCAGTCGGCGTCATCGGTTGGGGTGCGGTCGCTGGACCCCTTCTCGTCGTCCACCACGCCCGAATGGGCCCAGAAGGCCTCGGCCGCGGGATTGACGATGTGGCGCATCACATCCTTCGTAGACAGCAGCGTGCGGCCCGGCGCGAGAATGGGCGGGATCGGAGCTGCTGGAGCTGCAGCGGCGGCTCTTGGCTGTGAAGAGGCCGGCGGCTGGGCCGCGGCGGGCGCGGCGCAGGCCAGCGTTGTGGCTGCGATAACGACTAAGCGGCGCATAGAATCTCCCCGAGCTCCGGGGCGCACCTTAACCGCCGTCGCGACGCCGAAAACCCCTCCCGGATGCGGGAGGGGTCCTGGCGAAGTCCTAGTAACCGTTCATGAGCACGTCGGCGATCAGACCGGTGGCGGCCGCCATCAGCACGAAGTTGCCGTCAGCGTAGATCCAGCGGTAGCCAGGCGGCGGCGGGCGAAGCCCATAGTAGCCCCAGTCCTGCACATAGTAGTTGCGGTAGGTCGCGGGCACATAGGCGCCCCTGTGCCAGGCGTAGCGCCCCACCGGGCGATACCCGTAACCGGGCGCATACCAGTATCCGGGACGCGCGCCGCGATAGGCGCTCCACTCGGGCCGGCCCCGCCAGCTGTCCGCATGGCCGCGGTCGTAGCGGTTGGCGTAGCCGTTGTGATGGCCGTTGTCGTGACGGCCGTTGTTGTAGCGGCCGTTGTCGTAGCGGCCGTAGTCGTCGCGGCGACCGTTGTCGTGGTCGCCCTGATGGCCGTTGTCGTGATCGCCTGGATCGGCCAGGGCGGCCATGGGCGCTGTGACGGTGGCCAGGGCCGCGACGGCATAGAGTAGGCGTCTCATCCAATTCTCCTCTTCGTGGACATCGCATACTGCCCACGCAGCGCTGAACGCGGGCTGAACCCGATAGTTCAGCTTGGGTCAGGAACGCGCGCGGCCATGGGAGCACTGGGGTCGGGCGCCGGCGGTCGCACGTAGGGCGCTGCCGGGGGCGCTGCGGGCGCGATGACTGTGGCGGACGCCGGGGCCGGCTGCGGCGCGGCGAGGACGGGGGCCGCCGGCGGGATCGCGGCAGGAGTTGGCCCGGCCTGGGCGGCTGGCGCGTTATTGGCCGCGACGGTTCGAGAAGCCTGGCGGCCGGCAGCGGGGCGCGCGACGGCGAGCCTGGGCGCCGGCTGCGGCGCGACGGCGAGCGTCTGGGGCATTGGCGGCGCGACGGGCGCCTTGGAAGTTGGGGAGGGCGCGGGCTCCCCTGGAAGCGCGCCTTCCGCGAGCGAGGGAGGCGCCGCCTCAGAAGGGGCAGCCGGCCTTGGCGCTGGCGCTCGCGCCGATCGGGTCCCGATCAGCGCGAGCACGGCCGCGATGCCCACCGCGCCGAGCGCCGCCGCGGCGATCAGCGGCGTCAGGCGCCGTACGGGCTTGGGCCGAGCTGACCGCGCGCCGATTGGCGAAACCAGAGGGGGAGAGAGTGGAGCAGGTGAGGCCGGGGAGGGCGTCACCACGGGTGCGGGAGTCATCGGCGCCGAGGCCTCGATCGGCGTCGGGATGAGCTCGGGGATCCCTTCCGGCGCGGGAGGAGCCTCTGCGATGACAGCGGCCTGGGGGTGCAGCTGGGGCATGGGCTGCACGATCAATGTGGGCCGAGGGGCAGCCTTTGGCGGGGCGCTCAGACGGATCGGCGCCTGCGGCATCCCAGGCCAGGGCGTGTTCCTGGCGAACGGGTTGCCTTCGTCGTTTCGGAAGGGTGTCATGCCGGCTCCCGGTTGGCCTCGCAGACTCCCGCCCGACTTCGGCGCTTATGTGACCACGCGCCGGCCGGCATGGGACGGGACCGCCACTTACCAGACGAGCGGGATCAGTCGTTTGGTGCGCGTCATGTAGGCACGGTAGGGCTCGCCGATACCCTCCGCCAGGGCGCGCTCCTCAACTGCGATGCGAATAAGATAGCTCGCCAGCATGGCGCCTCCGATGACCACGGGCGCCAGGCCGTAGCGCAACGAAAGTCCTATGCCGATCCCGGTCAGCACCCCGCCTGTGTAGGAAGGATGGCGCACGAACCGGTAGGGACCAGACTCGACCACCGTTTGATCGGCGCTTACCCGGACCACGTAGGTGAAGTACTGGCCGAGCGTGCGCACGCTCCAGATGCGCAGAGCCATTCCGCCCACCGCCACGGCCGCGCCGACCGACAGCGCCCAAGGCCCGAGCCGCGGGTGCGGCGGATGGCCCGAGCTCCACAGGCCGAACGCCCAGGCGAACCCGCCGGTGATAAACAGGTAGATGAAAAAGAGGCTGCCGTGGTCGCGCCGCTCGGCTTCGTCACGCCGCAAGCGCCCGGCATAGGCCTCCATCGCCATCATCATCGTCACCAGGAGCAGCGGGACGAGACGGTTGGCGAGCATCGCAATATCCCTATGGCTTTGCAGGCGTATAGAGTTCGATCGGATTGCCTTCGGGATCACGGATGAAATAGGCCGCATTCGGGATCACCTCGCGGCTCTCCACGCCCTGGGTCTTCAGCCACTCGGCGAGTGCTTTGGCGTCCGGGACGGCGAGGATCACCCGCGAAAAGGCGTTCGGCCCCGGCGGCCGCTGCGGCGATTGCAGAAGCGCGATGATCGCCGCGCCCGGTCCGTCACCGAAGCCCATGATGTATTCGTAGGGCTTGCCCGATCGCTGGAGGGTATTGGTCACGCTCATCCCGAGCTTGGCCATGTACCAGGCCTTCTGTCCCTCAAGGTCGGTGACGTTCAGCCCCGGACCGGCCACATGCGCAGGTTTCAGCGCGGCGGGCGGTCCCTGCGCCCAGGCCGCGCCCGCAGTGAACATCAAGCCTGCCGCCACGGCGGCGATGGTTATGGACTTCATGTCTGCCCCGTCAGCGCTGATCGGCATCCTCTCCACTTCTGAAACCCTGGCAAGGGCGGGGGCATTGCGACGCTAGCTGTCCAGGCTTTCGTCGGTGTCGTTCATGATGTGCTTGTAAACTGCGCCCGCCATGCCGCGCACGGTGCGCGCCGCGGTTAGGAGGGCCGCCTCGCCGACCAGGCTCGCCCCCTCGCCGGCCAACTGGTCCAGCTCGTCGGCTATCGCTGTCAGCTTCTGGTAGATGGCGATGTCGGAAACTCCGGTCATGCCTGCACCCCTACAAGCCCTCCGCCGGCCGCGCAATTCGCGCCAACTCAGTGCAGCGGTGGCTTTAGCGGGTGCTAACCACGTAAGTTCACCCTGAATTGACGGCGAAGGGCGCAAAACGAGATCACTCGACAAACGGGGTGTCGCCAGGTGTTTTCGACTATTCCCTTCCGGATGCAGCGTCTGATCTCCGCCCTGGTCGTGCTGACCTGTGCGGTTATGCTTGTGGCGCCGCTTGCACTTCCGGCCGCGATCTCACCCGAGAAGGCCTGGATCGGCGCGCTGGTCTTCTACGCTGTGACGGCCGGATCCTATGGCGCGCTGCCGTTCATCCGCCGCGGCGACATCGCAGCCGTCGCCATGTGGCTGATGCTGGCGGTCGGGGTGGCGCCCTGCGTCCAGGGCCACGAGCTCTCGCCGCCCAACATGTTCGCCGACATGGCCGGCGTGCTGCTGGCCGCGGGGCCGATCTACATCGCGCGCTTCCGCCAGGTGGCCCAGGGCGATATCCGCCTCTACCGCCGCCGCCAGATCGAGGCCGCCGGGTTCATCGCACCCCCGGTCCAGGCCGAACCCGGCGCTATTTCAGTCCCTGCAGCCAGCTGATCACGACGGCCTCCAGCGCGATGCGCTTGCCGCTGTAGCTGTGGTCGGTCGTCTCG
>NZ_DASXNL010000183.1:0-23790 GCF_036495085.1 Phenylobacterium sp.
GGGTGGTGGACCTCGGTCTATCGCGCCCGCGTCCTGGATGACCCGCCACCCGTGAAGATGAGAAACAAGGTCGCCAGCCTGCCGCCGGGAGCCGTGCTTCCACGGGACATCCCTGCCTATCCGGGTTTTCCAATGCAGCTCTTGATGCCGCTGTTTTCAGCTCGGTTGGCGATGTGGCTGACGCGTCAGGCATCCAGTTAGGCGCGCGCTCATCAGCCCTGCCGGACGTTGGCCAATTCCGCTCGCCGGCGGGCGGTGAGAGCGTGCCCCCAATTCTTGGCGGTCAGTCAGTCCTCAGAGCCCAGTTCGCATCGCCGGGCTCGAGCCGCTCCGGCGGACGCGCCTCCATCGCGCCAATCATCTCCACCCGCGTCGCATGCCGGCCGCCCTCGAACTGAGCGGTCAGGAATGCATCCACGATATCGAGCGCGAGCCCTTCGCCCACCACGCGCGCGCCAATCGACAGCATGTTGGCATCGTTGTGCTGGCGGATCATGCGGGCTGAGAACGTGTCGACGCAGGCGCCACAACGGATGCCCTTCACCTTGTTCGCCGCCATCATGATGCCCTGGCCGGTGCCGCACAGGATGACGCCGAACCGGCAATCGCCGGAGGCGACGAGCCGCGCCGCCGCTTCGCCGTGTTTAGGATAGTGTGTGCTCTCCGGCGTCGTCGGTCCGATGTCGACCGGCACCCAGCCGTGCGCCGCGATATGAACCGCAATGGCCTGTCGGAGCTGAATGGCGTTGTGGTCGCTCGAGAGGACGACGCGATTGCTGGCTGTCATGAAGAAGTCGTCTGTTCCCAAAGGCAAAATGGCCGCTTGGCCGAGTTGGATGAGGGGGCGTTGTTTCGTCAGTCGGCTCACGAATGATAGCACGGGCCTCGTCGGTGGTGGCCGGTTTTTGACCTGTCGAGCTGCAGGACCTGCCTGCTGAAAGCTCAGCGGACGCCGAGGAAGTAGCTGCGTGTCACCTTGCTGGAGCGTGTGGTCGCGCCCACCAGCGGGGCGGTCACTCGGCCGCGATCCAAGCGCGGGCTTCGGCGAGATCATCCGGCGCGAAGACCTTCAGTTTAGCCTTCGTGAACATGCGCCCGAGCTCTGCGAACTGACGGATCCACTTTTGGTCGGCGACGACCGCGACGGGGTCGACCTTTTGCGCGAGCGGTATGGCAAGCCTGATGTCGGACCAAGCGCGGCAAGCTCCATGCCTGTGAAATTCTGGATGATCTCGATCACGGTCTCCCAGACGACTTCGCCAACTCCGGCCAAGCCGCCCAACTGGGGAATTTTCAATCTCCCGATCTGGGGAGTTTCACTCCGGCATCAACACGTGCCCAGATCCGCTTCAGATCACGCAGACAGCTCTTGAGCATCGCGGCCGTCTCGCGGTCGTCTTCCTCCAAGACGAAGAGCAGGAGTCCGTCGAACCGGGCGAACACGCCTTCGCGGGTTGTGGCCGGCGTCCTCTTCAGGCGACCGAGCAGAGACGCGTAGTCCTTGCGCAGCATGTCGAGCTGGTGGTCGATGGTCTTGAGGAGCGCACCTTCAGGCACGCCGGCCTGTTCCGCCTCGGAGAGGTTCGGCCAGTCGCGGTGCCTGAAAAGCCAGGTCTCGCGGTCCTGCCAGGCGTAGATCAGCCGCCGGTTCTCGGCCTCGTGGGCCTTCCACTGCGCAGCCACGAGAAGCGCAGGGTCGGCGGCTCTACTGGCGACCGGTAAGGGGACGGCGCAGGCCGTGGCGCCATGAATCAGATCGCGACGGCTCGGCGCGCCGTCGCGTGCTTCGTGCAACTTTGGCATGTATCGTCACCTTGAGAGCGACTCGCGCTCAGCAATGAACAGTGAGTGCCGGGCAATATAATGAACACAATGTGCGCGTGTCAACACATTGTACGCGCCTCAGGCCGTGTCGCATGACGCCGCTGCAGCTGAAGCTCGCTCGGACGGCCATAGGGCTTACCATCCGCGAACTCGCTCAGATCGCTGACGTAGCGCCGTCGACAATCGTCCGACTGGAAACGGCGGTCGGCGTTTCTCAACGCCGCACAATCGAACATCTGCGGACGATCCTTGAGACACGTGGCGTCTTGTTCGTGGAAGCTGAGCCTGGAGCGTCGGCGACGATCCGCCTCACGGAGTAGCGGCGTAGGGATTGCCCAGCAGCGGTGCTTTAATATACGTATCGAAGTACGTATATTGCGGACGGGGTCGCCAGCCCTGAACCGGAGAGGACATGTCCATTAGGCCCACTCAGCGGTCCACCTCCCGTAAGGGCGTGGCCGGTCGCTTTGTCCCGCGCTCAGCTGTTGCCGGAGCGACGGAGGTCCGCGCCTATAAGGGCAAGGTCACCACGACCGGGAGCTCCAAGGCGGTGCGCCTTGGCAAGCAGTTCTTCACTGACCACCCGGAGTTCGAGGTAAGCGCTGACGTAGTGGTCCGCTCGGTGTCGCCTGGCTATGTCTTGATGGCCGTTGAGTCGCCTAGGGCGATTGGGCAGAAGTCCGATGAGCTCGATCCCGTCGTGGGCGCCTTCCTGTCGTTCATGGAGGCGGACCTGAGGGCCAACCCGCACAAGGTCCAGCCGCTCGACCTGTCCCGCGTGGCTGCGCTGGTGGAAGGCGTCTTACCGTTGCGGGATGACGAGGTTCTGCCCGCCGACTTCGCGCTCTAACAAATGGGGGAGGGGGCGGCGCCCATTCGGAATGGCTGGTCGCTGCTCGCCACCGAGGAGTTCAACCGCCAGCTCGCGGGCCTCGCGGCCGATGTGGCGGCGCTGCGTAACGCCGACCCGCAGGGCTGGCAAACACACCCCAAGGCCAGATTCCTGGCGCGGGTCGTCGACATTCTGCTGAACGAAGTCCCGGCCGATCCGAGTCACAGGGCCTTCCGGCAGGGCTCGACGCTGGGGGACGGTTACAAGCACTGGTTCCGGGTAAAGTTCCTCAGCCGGTTTCGCCTGTTTTTCCGCTGGGACGGCAAGGCAAAGGTGATCGTCTACTGCTGGCTGAACGACGAAAGCACTCTGCGCAAGGCCGGGTCGAAGACCGATCCCTACGCCGTCTTCACCAAGCGGCTGCAGAGCGGCGATCCGCCCGATAGTTGGGACGACCTGCTGATCGCGGCGAGGGCGCTCAAGCCGTGACCTCGCCTCAGGCTGGCAGTCAGATCGTGCTGGTCGATGCCGACGCGGTCGTGTTCGCGGACGATGGCGTCGAAGCGGAGATCACCGAGGAGGCCGTGGACCTAGCCGATAGCTCGGTGATGTCGATTGTTCCGCCGGTCGGACAAACGACGCTTATCCCCCTGTGGCAGACCAACAGCACCGGCCTGGCGGTCGCGCGCTGGTGCTACTGGTCGCTACTCTGCCCGTCCGTCGCGCTGATCAGCGGCGTTGCGCCCGCCACCACGACGCAGGCCGCGACCCGGAAGGCGCGAGCCAGGCCGGATAAGTGGATGAATATACTAGGGAAAAGGTTGGAGGCCTGACCGAGAATCGAACTCGGGTGCACGGATTTGCAGTCCGCTGCGTCACCACTCCGCCATCAGGCCGCCAAGAGCCCGCGAGGGCTCGGTGTTTTCAGACGTATATAGGCGGGCAGCTGTGGCCGTCACCCGCCGGGGGCGGATCGCTAACAGAAGGTCGGGGCTGGGGCAACGGGCGCGATTGCCTTGATCGGCGGCACAGACCTATAAGCCCGACCAGAACTGACGCGCGACCGAGGACTTCTTTCAATGGCCGATCCCGCCGCCGCCCGGCTGAACATGGTGGAGAGCCAGGTCCGCCCGGCAGACGTCACCGACGTACGCCTGCACGACGCGATGCGCGAACTGGCCCGCGAGCAATTCCTGCCTGGAGCCAAGAACTATCTGGCCTACGCCGACATCGAGGTGGAGTACGCCCCCGGCCGTGCATTGCTGAAGCCCAGAGACGTGGCCAAGCTGTTGCAGGCCGTGCGGCCCATGCCGCGCGAGCGGGCGCTGGCCATTGCCGCGCCCTACGCGGCCGCGGTGCTCGAGCATCTGGGCTTGGACGTCACCCGCCTCGACGAGGGCGATTTGTCGCAGGTTCCCGCCGATAGCGAACCTTATGACGTAATCGTCTGCGAAGGCGCCGTCGGTCGCGCACCGGCCGCCTGGACGTCGGCCCTGGCGCTCCGAGGGCGACTGGGTGTGGTCGAGCGCGACGGGCCGGTCGGCAAGGCCTGTATCTATCTGCGGGCCGATGACGGCGTCGGGCGCCGAGAAGTCTTCGACGCCACGCCCCCGGTGATGGCCGGCTTCGCCGCTGTGCACGGGTTTGCGCTTTAGCCGATCGACCGAACGCTTCGGGGAAATGTGGTGAAGAAAGCTTAAGGTGACGGGGTGTAGGGGTTGGCGCCACACCTCGGCCAAGAACAGTCTCTCTCGCCTATTTTCGGGGATTAGGAATGTCGAAGACGCTACGCGGAAGCCTGCTGGCCGCGGCTTTTGGGGCAGGTGTGGCGGCGACCTTCGCAGCTCCGGCCTGCGCCGAGACCCTCGCTGACGCGATCGCGCTTGCCTACGACAACAATCCGACCCTTCAGGCGCAACGCGCCACGCAGCGTGCGCTTGACGAGAACTACGTCCAGGCCCGCTCCGGCTGGCGGCCGCAGGTCAGCCTGCAAGGCTCGGCCTCCTACCTGGAGACCCGAACGCCGAAAGCCGCGCGCGGTACGCTGATCGATACGAACGGCGATGGCATTCCGGACACCTTTGCGCCGATCACCGGCTCAGGCACCCAAGAGTCCAATTCCGGCACCGTCGGCTTCAACCTGTCTCAACCACTCTGGACGGGTGGCCGTACGGCCGCGGCGGTTTCAGCCGCCGAGGGCGATATCCTGTCTGGCCGCGAGACCCTTCGCCGGGTGGAATCCCAGGTGCTGCTGACCGTGATCCAGGCCTACGTGGATGTCCGTCGCGACCAGGAAGGCGTGCGCATTCGCCGGGAAAACGTCTCCGTCCTGCAAAAGCAGCTTGAAGAATCCAAGGCCCGCTTCGACGTGGGCGAGATCACGCGGACGGACGTCGCTCAGTCACAGTCGCGCTTGGCCGGCGCGCAGGCGCTCCTGCAGAGCGCCATCGCCCAGCTGGCCGTGAGTCGCGCCAACTATGCCGCCGTCGTCGGCCAGAACCCGGGCGAGCTTGCGCCGGAGCCCTCCCTGGCGTTCCTGCTGCCGGCCAACGCAGACGACGCCTTCGGGATCGCCGAGCGCTACAACCCCACTCTGCGCGCCCAGCAGTTCGCGGAACAGGCGAGCCGCGCGCGGGTCGACGCCTCGCGCGCTGAGCGGATGCCCAGCGTCTCGCTGCACGCCTTCTATGGTTATACCGGCGGCGTACAGCCGTTCGACAGCGCCAAGTGGTCGACGAATATCGAAGGCCAGGCGGTGGTCACCGTGCCGCTGTTCACCGGCGGCCTGACGACGTCCCGCATCCGCCAATCGGTCGAACGCAACAACGCCGACCGGATCAATATCGAGACGGAGCGCCGAGCGGTGCTGCAGCTCGTCACTCAGTCCTGGAATCAACTGGTCGCGGCGCGCGCCAACATCAGTTCGACCGACGAAGCCGTCCGCGCCGCTCAGATTGCCGCGGAGGGGACAAATCAGGAGCAGAGGGTGGGCCTGCGCACCACGCTCGACGTGCTGAACGCCGAGCAGGAGTTGCGCAACGACGAGCTGACCGCTGTGGCGGCCAAGCACGACGAGTACCTGGCGGCGGCCACCGTGCTGTCGGCCATGGGGCGCCTCGAGGGGAAGGATCTGATCCCCTCGATCACCCAGTACGACCCTGCAAAGAACTACCATAAGCTACGGTTCAGCCTGGGCTATGTGCCCTGGGAAGAGCCAATCGCCGTGGTCGATCGCGCGGTGGCCTATCCACCCATTCCCGAAGTCTCAGCAAGGCCCGCCGAGGCGCCGATCCCGCCCGGGCTTCAGCCGCCGCCATCGGCCTCGCCCGCCGCGGCGCCTCCTATCAAGAAGTAGCCTTTCGAACCGGCCTGCACTTCGGCTCAAAATGGTCTAGGTTAAGCTTCAACGGATTCCTTCTCTCACGCTCGGCGGCCTCCCATGTCCGAACAGCCTTCCCAAGAACCGACCATGGAGGAAATCCTTGCCTCCATCAGACGCATCATCTCTGAAGACGACGCGCCCGCGCCGGAGGCGGCCGATGCCGCGCCGGAAGAAAAACCCATTGCACTGACAGCCGAACCGGAACTCGAGCCGGAAGCGGCAAACGAACCTGAACCCGAACCTGTCGCAGTCGCTGCGCCGGTCGAGCCGGATCTCGAGGTCGAAGAGGAGGAGGCTTTGGAGTTGACCGACAAAGTGGAAACCCACGGCGATCTCGACGTCGTATCGCCGGCGGTCGCGCCACCGATTCTGGAGCCTGAGCCCCTGCACAACCTAGTCAGTGAACGCGCCGCCAACGCCGCGGCCTCGTCTTTCGGCCAGCTTTCGGCGGCGATCGGCGTTCCCAAGAGCGACCGTACGCTGGAAGACGTGGTGCGCGATCTGATTCGCCCGCTCCTCCAGCAATGGCTTGACGAGAACCTGCCGGCTATCGTGCAGCAGACCGTCGAGGCGGAAGTCGAGCGCATCGCACGCAGCCGGGTACGCTGATCCACTAAGCTCAACCTTCGATCCGCGACCGGATCGAGCCGCGGAAATCAGGAAGGCGCGAAGCGTCAGCTTTGGCGTCTGTCGACGAGCACGTGTCTCGTTTCCGTGAGTTTCCGTGTTTGCCGTGGTCCAAATGCCTTCAGTCGCCGCTTTCGCGGGGACCGGCAGACCTGTAAGTGGACCCGCCAGCCAGAATTCCGAGATGCTTGAAAAGACCTTCGATCCGAAATCCGTCGAGCCGCGCCTCTATGCCGCCTGGGAGGCGTCGGGTGGATTCGCGCCGACCGACGACCCGGCCGCCGAGCCGTTTTCCATCGTCATCCCACCGCCGAACGTCACCGGCTCGCTTCACATCGGCCATGCCCTCAACAACACCTTGCAGGATGTGCTGATCCGTTTCGAGCGGATGCGCGGGAAAGCGGCGCTTTGGCTGCCGGGGACCGACCATGCAGGCATCGCCACGCAGATGGTCGTCGAGCGACAGCTGGCCGCGGTCGGCAACCAGAGTCGCCGCGATCTTGGCCGCGAGGCCTTCGTTGAGAAGATCTGGGAGTGGAAGGCCAAGTCCGGCGGGACCATCGTCAACCAGCTGAAGCGCCTGGGCGCCTCTTGTGACTGGAGCCGAGAGCGATTCACCCTGGACGAGGGCCTGTCGGCCGCGGTCCGCAAAGTGTTCGTGACGCTCTACAAGGAAAAGCTCATCTACCGCGACAAGCGGCTGGTGAACTGGGACCCGCACTTCCAGACAGCCATATCGGACCTCGAGGTCGAACAGCGCGAGATCGACGGGCACTTCTGGCATTTCGCCTACCCGATGGAGGATGGCTCCGGCGAGATCGTCGTGGCCACGACGCGTCCTGAGACCATGCTTGGCGACACCGCCGTCGCAGTTCACCCCAGCGACGAGCGCTATAAGTCGATGATCGGCAAGGCCGTGCGCCTGCCGATCGCTGGTCGGCCCATCCCGATCATCGCCGACGAATATCCCGATCCGGAAAAGGGCTCCGGCGCCGTCAAGATAACGCCGGCGCACGACTTCAACGACTTCATGGTCGGCAAGCGCCACAACCTGCCGATGATCAACATCTTCGACGACTTCGCGCGGCTGAACGAAAATGTTCCGCCCGCGTATCGCGGCCTCGACCGGTTCGCGGCGCGCAAGAAGGTGGTCGAGGAATTCGAGGCTCTGGGCCTGCTTCGGGCGGTCGAGAAGACCCGTCATACCGTCCCACACGGCGACCGCTCCGGCGTCGTCGTCGAGCCCTACCTCACCGACCAATGGTACGTGAACGCCGAGGAGCTGGCCAAGCCGGCGATCAAGGCGATCGAAGAGGGCGACACGGTCTTCGTGCCCAAGGCTTGGGAGAAGACCTACTTCGAGTGGATGCGCAACATCCAGCCCTGGTGCATTTCGCGGCAGCTCTGGTGGGGTCACCGCATCCCGGCCTGGTTCGGTCCGGGCGGGAAGATCTTCGTCGCCGAGACCGAGGAAGAGGCCAGGCGCCAAGCCTATGAGCACTATGGTCGGGAGGAGCCGCTTCGCCAGGACGAGGACGTGCTCGACACCTGGTTCTCCTCGGCGTTGTGGCCGTTCTCGACGCTCGGCTGGCCCGAAAAGACCCCTGATCTCGCCCGGTTCTACCCGACCCACACCCTGATCACCGGCTTCGACATCATCTTCTTCTGGGTCGCCCGGATGATGATGCAGGGCCTGCATTTCATGGACGAGGCGCCCTTCAAGCGCATCTTCATCAACGCCCTCGTCCGTGACGCCGAGGGGAAGAAGATGTCGAAATCCAAGGGGAACGTCATGGACCCCCTGGAACTCGTCGACGACTACGGCGCGGACGCGCTGCGCTTCACGCTGACCGCCATGTCGGGGCAGGCGAGGGACATCAAGCTCTCGCGCGAGCGCATTGAGGGCTACCGCAACTTCGGCACCAAGCTCTGGAACGCGACGAATTTCTGCCAGGTGAACGGGGCGGCGCGCGCCGAGGGATTCGATCCTGCGCAGGTCAAGCTGCCGCTCAACCGCTGGATTGTCGGGGAGACGACGCGGACCGCCAGGGCCGTCACCGCAGCATTCGCCGATTGCGGTTTCGACCAGGCGACCGATGGGCTCTACCGCTTCATCCGCCGCCAGTACTGCGACTGGTATGTCGAGCTTGCCAAGCCGGTGCTCGGCAAGCCGGGCGAGCCCTCGGCTGACGAAGCGGCGAGGGACGAGACCCGGGCGACGGCGGCGTGGGTGCTCGACGTCGTACTGAAGCTGCTTCACCCGGTCATGCCGTTCCTGACCGAGGAGATCTGGGCGCAGACGGCGGACATGGGCGCCGCGCGCGAACATCAGGGCTTCCTAATGGTCGCGCGCTGGCCGGACCTGCCGCAGAGCCTGATCGACCCTTCCGCCGACGCCGAGATCGGCCTGATCGTCGAGACGATCGCCGAGGGGCGATCGGTCCGTGCAGAGCTCAACGTCCCCAATTCGGCCCGGCCGCAGCTCCTGGTGGTCGACGCCGACGAGGCTCAGCGCAAGGTCTTGCAGGACGCCGGGCCGTTGATCCGCCAGATGTTGCGGGTCGCCGACGTGCGCGTGGTCGATGCTCCGCCCCCGGGCGCGATCCCCTACGTGATCGACGGGGTGACGCTGGCCCTGCCGGTCGCTGAGTTCATCGATGTGGCGGCCGAACGCGCGCGACTGGGCAAGGAGGTGGCCTCGCTCGCCGCCGACATCGATCGTACCGCCAAGAAGCTCGCCAACGTCGACTTCGTCGCTCGCGCGCCGGAAGAGGTGGTCGAAGACAATCGCGAACGCCTCGCTGACGCCGAGGCCGTCAAGGCCAAGCTGGAAGCGGCGCTGGCCCGGTTGGGAGCGGTCGTCTAGCCTCCGGGACGGCAGAGACCGGCAGGCCGAAGGGTTGGGGGCAGGGGCATGAGCAATCAGCGTTTTGCGGTCCTGTGGCGCGGCGGCGTGAGCGCCATCCTCGCTGCGATCGGCGCAACGCCGTCACCGGCTGCGGCGCAATCGGCGCCGACCGTCGCGGGCGTGCAGACGCTGTTCCTGCTTAGCGACGCCCGCTCGCGCCAGATCGGACCGGAGAACCTGACCGGCGAGCCGGGCATGGGAGCCCGGACCGAGCTCAAGGACGGCAGCGCCAAATACGCCGCCAAGGACCTGGGGCGAGGCTGGAAGGTCAATCCGTACATCATTGTCGCGCCGGGCAAGACCATCGTCCTGGGCGACGCCAAGGGGCCAGGGGTGATCAACCACATCTGGATGACGCTTGGCGGGGCGGCCGACTACCGCTCGGCGATCCTGCGCTTCTACTGGGACGGCGAGGCGACGCCCTCCGTCGAAACCCCGGCGGGTGACTTCTTCGCGGCCGGCTGGGGCCGCGGCGCCGAGCCGGTGATCAATTCTCAGGCCGTGGCGGTCAATCCCGGCAGCGGCTTCAACAGCTTCTGGCAGATGCCGTTCCGCAAGGAGGCCCGGCTGACGCTGGAGAACCGCGGCGCGCGCACGCTCGTCATCTATTATGCCATCGATTTCTCGGAGACCGCCGTTCCCTCCAACGCCGGCTACTTCCACGCCCAGTTCCGGATGGGAAAGGCCGACCCTGGGACGGGTGATTATACGCTGCTCGACGGGGTAAGGGGGCAAGGCCAGTACGTCGGCACCTACCTTCGCCATCGCGCGTTCAGTCCCGGCTGGTGGGGCGAAGGCGAAGCGAAGTTCTACATCGACGGAGATAAGGACTTCCCGACCATCGCCGGCACCGGCGAGGAGGACTACTTTCTCGGCTCCTATTCCTATCAACGCCGAAACGCCGCGGGCCAACGCGTGGAGACCTCCTATTCCTCAGCCTACGCGGGTTTCCTGTCGGTCCAGGACCAAGTGGTGGATGCGGACTATTTCAAGCCGGGCGACCGACGCTACGGCGAGTACCGATGGCACATCCTCGATCCAGTGCGGTTCCGGCGCGACCTGAAGGTGACGATCCAGAACCTCGGATGGAAAGGCGTGACGCCGACCAAGGTCCTTGGCGAGGGCGCCTATCTGCCGCTGCAGGACGAGCTGTCGTCTGTCGCCTACTGGTACCAGGCCGAACCACACGCGCCTTTTCCCCCACTGCCGGCGGATGCGGCGATGACGGACCTGACAAGGCCTGCTGCGCCTTGACGCTGAGCCCGGCCGCCTATCCTCGGAGCTGAAGCTTGCGACCGCCCGTCCACGGGGTAGCCCTCGATCCGCAAACCCGCTGCGCTCACTGGGCCAGCGAGCTCGACATCATCGCCATCAAGATGCGGTGCTGCCGGACTTACTACGCGTGCCGGGAGTGCCACGACGAACTGGCGGGTCATGAGGCGGCTCAGTGGGCCGCCGAAGAGTTCGGCGAGCTCGCCATCCTCTGTGGCGCGTGCGGAACCGAGCTCAGCATCGAGGCCTACCTTGGCTGCGAGAGCCAATGCCCAAACTGTCGCGCCCGCTTCAATCCCGGTTGCCATAAACATCGACATCTCTACTTCGCCACGGAGTAGGCGCGGGCGGCCTCGCCTGCGGCAAAACGCGAACAGATCCCGGGTTTCGTTTGAATCCTGCGTTGTCCTGGCCAATGTGACGCGCATCGGTCAGGGGATTTTACGCATGCGTAAGGTGATGACGGCGGCCGCCGCCGCAATTGTGCTGTCGTTTGGGCTCTCCGCGGCGGCGCCGGCGTGGGCCGACGAGGAACCCGCAAAGGCTGACGCCGCCAAGGGCGATAAGGACAAGATCGCGCTTCCGCCTTTCCCCGCAGACGCTTCAGTCAAGCAGGTCACCCACGTCGCCGGCAAGACGCTCAACTACACAGCCACGGTCGGCTCGCTGCCGGTGCGTGACGAGAAGGGCAAGAAAATCGCCGAGGTGGTGTTCACCGCCTACATCCTCGACGGGCCCAAGAACCCCAACCGGCCCGTGACATTCGCCTTCAACGGTGGTCCGGGCGCGGCCTCGGTCTATCTGAACCTGGGCGCCATCGGGCCCAAGCGCGTGCAGTTCGGGGCCCAGGGCGACAGCCCCTCGGACCCGGCCATATTGGTCGACAACCCGGGCACCTGGCTTGACGCGACGGACATGGTGTTCATCGACCCGGTTGGCACCGGCTTCTCGCGCTCGCTGGTCGACAAGGACGAGACCAGGAAGCGGTTCTATTCGATCAGGCCGGACATCGAGTACCTGTCGCGCATCGTCTACGACTGGCTCCTGAAGAACGGCCGGATGGCGTCGCCGAAGTACGTCACAGGCGAGAGCTACGGCGGCTATCGGGTGCCGCGCATCACCTATTTCCTCCAGACCCAGCTCGGTGTCGGGATCAGCGGCATGGTGATGGTCTCGCCCTACCTCGAGCCGCCGATGGACACCGCTCCCGACTTCTCGCCGATGCGCTGGGTCACCACCCTGCCGTCGATGGCCGCCGCCAACTACGAACGCCAGGGCAAGCCCCTGTCTGCGGCCCAGATGAAGGAAGTCGAGGACTACGCCCGTGGCGAGTTCGTCACCGATCTGATGAAAGGTCGCCGCGACACCCAGGCGATCAGCCGGCTGGTCAGCAAGGTGACCGGCTATACCGGGCTTGATTCGGAATTCGTCAGGCGCTCGGGCGGCCGTATCGATACCCGCGCCTTCCTGCGCGAGCTCTATCGCGGACAGGGCCGGATCGCGAGCGTCTATGATTCCAACGTCACTCAGGAGGATCCTTTCCCGTGGGCCCCGGACGGGCGCCGCGGCGACCCGATCCTGGATGCCATCATCGCGCCCACGACCAGCGCCATGGTGGACTTCGACACCCGCGTCGCGGGCTGGAAGGCCGAAGCCCGGTTCAACGCGCTGAGTTATGACGTAGGCGAGAACTGGGAGAAGGGTGTCGAGCTGACTGAGGCGACGACGGATCTGCGCCAGGCGATCGCAGCCGACCCGAAGATGAAGGTCCTGATCGTCCATGGCTACGATGACCTGTCGTGCCCTTACTTCGTCTCACGGCTGGTGATCGACCAGATGCCGATCAGCGGTGATGCAGGCCGGGTGAGGCTGGCGATCTATCCGGGCGGCCATATGTTCTACAGCCGTCCCGCCAGTCAGGCCTCGTTCCGTGCCGACGTGATGCAGGTCTTTGCGGCGAGGTAGGAAGTCGGCGGCAGGGAAGCGTGCGCCCCCGCAGTGGACGTCGGGTGGCTTGACCTGTCGCAGATGGCGACGACCCAACGCCTGGACACCTATCGTCGTAAGTGGCCGGCCGCGCGCGGACTGATGAATTCCCCGCAGGCCTGGTGCGGGCGGGCGTCGCTCGCCCCGCAGGCGACGCAGCCGTAGGTGAGCGGCGGTGTCTCACGGCCCTGCCAGCGGTCGCCCCAGCCGGTCAGCGCCACGAGGACCGGCCAGAGGTCCTGGCCCTTGGGGGTGAGCGGGTATTGGCTTTCGTGGCCGCCCAGGGTGAATTCCGGCGCTACAAGGGGACCACGTGCTCACGGAAAACGATATCCGCGACCATACCCGCTACAACGATGTGCTGGTCGATAACGACGGGTTCTTCTGCATCCACTGCGCTTGGAACTCGCGGGAGGGGAAGTACGACTTCCGTCTCAAGGACTGGATCATGGATGTCCGCGACCAGAAGCCCTACGGCATCCCATTCCGCTGCCTCTACTCGGCCAACATCGACAACCTGCTGATGGCCGGCAAGCACATCAGCGTCACCGACGTCGCCGGCTCGTCGGTCAAGCTCACGGGCAATGGCGCGCAACACGGGGTGGCGACAGCCGCTGCGGCCTTCCTCTGCAACGAGCACAGCACAACGCCCCGCGGTCTCTATTACGCGCATCTGGATGAGCTGATCGGGCTGGTCGAGAGGCTCTGCGGCCACGAGCACGACCCGGCGAACCCAGGGGCGCCGCGGAGGTTCGCGGCGGTCCCAGGCTAGACGCGCTCTCCCTTCCCTTTGCGGAAAAGGTATCCGTGGTCTCGTTTGCCTCCCGCCCTGGGTTATGCTTGTTCACCTACGACGCCGCGCGGGCAGAAGACCTGAGCGCGAACATAGGAGAGTAAGCATGTCAGAGGCCGTTTTGCCCGTTGGGTGGCCCGCCATGTCGATTGAGCAGGCCCACGCGCTGATCACCCAGCCGGGCTCGCCTCTGGAGATCGAAGAGGTCGATATCCGGGGCGTGCGGACCAAGGTGTGGAAGAACCTTCCGACGAGCCTGCGCGCTGTGGTGGAAGCCGGGCGCGCCCACGGCGAGAGAATCTTCCTTGTCTACGAAGATGAACGCGTAAGCTTCGAAGCCTTCTACAGGGCCGTTGCGTCCCTGGCCGCGGAACTGGCCTCCCAGGGCGTCGGCAAGGGCGACCGCGTGGCTGTGATCATGCGCAACCTGCCGGAATGGGTGGCGGCCTTCTATGCCGCCGCGTCGCTGGGGGCGGTGGTGACCCCGCTCAACGCTTGGTGGACCGGGCCCGAGCTGGAATACGGGCTGAGCGATTCCGGGACCAAGGTCGCGCTCATGGACGCCGAGCGCTACGAGCGCATGACCGAGCACCTGCCCAATTGCCATGATCTCGTGAGAGTCTACGTCAGCCGTTCTCGTGAGGAGATCGCCCATCCACTGGTGACCAAGCTGGAGGCCGTGATCGGCGCGCCGGACGCCTGGAAGGACCTTCCCGCCCGCGACCTGCCGCCGGCCGAGATCGGCCCGGAGGACGACGCCTCGATCTTCTATACCTCCGGCACCACGGGAAAGCCGAAGGGCGCGCTTGGCACCCAGCGCAGCGTGAACACCAATATCCTTACCGCGGCAGCCGCGGGCGCACGCAGCTTCCTGCGCAAGGGCGAGGCCCCGCCGGCCCCCGACCCGAACGGACCGCAGCGCTCCTCGCTGATCTCGGTGCCGTTCTTTCACGTCACCGGCTGCATGGCGGTGCTGAACCCGAGCCTCTTCAGCGGCGCCAAGCTCGTGATGATGCACAAGTGGGACGTGATCCGCGCCTTCGAACTGATCGAACGCGAGAAGATCCAGTCGGCGGGCGGGGTCCCGACCATCGCCTGGCAACTGATCGAGCATCCGTCGCGGGTGAACTACGACCTCTCATCACTTGAGGCCGTGGCCTACGGCGGCGCTCCTTCCGCGCCCGAGTTGGTGCGCAGGTTGCGCGAGGCCTTCCCAAAGTCGCAGTCCGGCCAGGGTTGGGGCATGACGGAGACCTGCGCGACGGTCACCTCCAACAACGGCGAGGACTACGCCAACCGGCCCGACAGCTGCGGCGTGCCCGCCGCGGTGGCGCAACTGCAGATCCGCGACGCGGCCGACGGCGTCACCGTGCTTCCGACAGGCGAGGTCGGCGAGCTTTGGTCCTTCGGGCCGATGAACGTGAAGGGCTACTGGAACAAGCCGGAGGCTTCCGCGCAGACCTTCGTCGATGGCTGGGTGCGCACCGGCGACCTGGCGAAGCTCGACGAGGAGGGCTTCTGCTACATCATCGACCGGGCCAAGGACATGCTGATCCGGGGCGGCGAGAACATCTACTGCGTGGAGGTGGAGAACGCCCTCTACGACCACATCGCAGTGATGGACGCCGCCGTTGTCGGGATCCCGCACCGGACACTGGGCGAGGAGCCCGGCGCCGTGGTCACCCTGAAGCCCGGCATGCACGCCACCGAAGAAGAGCTTCGCGCCCATGTCGCCGAGCGCCTCGCGGCCTTCAAGGTGCCGGTGGTGATCAAGTTCTGGCACGAGGTGCTGCCCCGAAATCCGAACGGCAAGATCCTGAAAAGCGAGTTGAAAAAGCTGTTCGAAGACCAACAGGCGCCTGCCTGAGATCCCGCGCCGACCTCCTGCTGGTCGCGCGCGGGCTCTTCGAGAGCCGCGCCAAGGCCCGCGCCGCCATCGAGGCCGGCGGGGTGATGGCCGATGGACGGCCGGTCGTGAAGGCCTCCGAGCTGATCGACGAGGATGCGGTGCTTGACGCGACGCCTGCCCATCCCTGGGTGGGTCGTGGGGCGCTCAAGCTGGAGCATGCCCTGGCGACCTGGCCTCTTCACATCGAAGGCCGGGTGGTCCTGGATGTCGGGGCGTCCACGGGCGGCTTCACCGAGGTGTGCCTCGCGGCCGGCGCGCGCCGGGTCTACGCGCTCGACGTCGGGCGAGGGCAGCTTCACGCCAGCCTGACCGAGGACCCGCGCGTGGTCAGCCTTGAGGCCGTCGACGTCCGCAACCTGACCGCGGCCGATCTCATTGAACCTCCCCAGTTCATTGTCTGCGACGTCAGCTTCATCAGCCTGGCCAAGGCCCTGCCGGCGGCGCTCGGACTGGCGCAGGACGGCTCGGGTCTGGTGGTCCTCGTCAAACCGCAGTTCGAGGTTGGTCGGCAGCGGGTCGGCAAAGGCGGCCTCGTCAAGGACCCGGCGGCCCGCGCCGAAGCCCTGGAGGGGGTAAGGGCCTTCCTGGAAGCCGCCGGCTGGAAGGTGCAGGCCGCGATCGACAGTCCCATCGAGGGTGGCGACGGAAATCGAGAGTTTCTCGTCTGGGCGCAGAAAGAAGGCCGCCCGCGCTGAGCGGGCGGCCGTAAGGCTAAGCGACAGTCTGGCTTAGTCGACGATGTGGTAACGGCCTCGATAGTCGGGGCAGACGTGGACGAAGCGGTGGTCGACCCGCCCGTCCGGCATGTAGACGGGGCTCTCGGCCACGGTGCAGCCGTTGGGCTCCACGCGGTCTTCGATCACCCGAAAACGCATGCCGTGGCGGCCATACACCCAAACGGCGTCCCGCTCAGCATAGGCCGGGGGCGGGGGCGCGTAGTAAGCCCGGGGCGGCCCCTGTTCATAGGCAACCGGCGGCGGCGGGGGCGGCGGCGCCTCTTGATAACCGGGCGGCGGCGGGGGCGGCGGCGGGGCCTCTTGGTAACCCTGCGGCGGCGGAACCGTGTTGCACGCGGCCGTCGAGTGCCCGACCGCCGCGCCGGCGATCGCGCCGATCACGCCGCCCAGCAGCGAACCGTCCGTGCGGTGACCGCCGGCGGCCACCTGCGATCCGATGACCGCGCCGCCTGCGCCGCCCACCAGGGCCCCGGTGATGCCGCGGTTGTTGGCGTCGCGCTGGCAAGGGTCGTAGCTCCCATAGGGCTGCGCCGAGGCGCCCGCGGCGGCTCCGATCGCCACCAACCCGGCCGCAAAGGCCAGGGCGCCCTTGGCGAAGGTCGAAGACTTGGTCATGGGTATCCCTCTCGAATTCATGAGCCACCCTTGGGCGGCTTGTGGGGATATTTATGGCGCGGCCAAGCTGAACAAAGTTTGAGTTGGGCGTTCATCTTCGTTCATTTTTGCTTACCGCCCGCGCAAGGACGCAGCCTTCCCATGAAACCCGGCGCGCGACGCCATCGGTCCCAAGGCCGCCAGAGCCGCCCACCCCGCCCGGCCGGTCCACCGGTCGAGTTGCTCATCGAGGCCGTCGGAGGGGAGGGCGACGGCGTCGCTGCGGGGCCGGCCTTCGTACCTTTCACCCTGCCTGGCGAGCGCGTACGCGCCGTTGGCTCGGGCAATGAGCGCCATGAGTTGATCGAGGTCCTCGAGGCAAGCCCGGATCGGGTGAGTGCGGCTTGTCCCCACTTCGGGACGTGCGGCGGCTGCGCCTTACAGCATTGGGCGCGCGAGCCTTATCTTGCCTGGAAGGTGGAGAGGCTCGCAGGAACCCTGGCGCGCCAGCAGATCGAAACCGAGATCCTCGCGCCCTTCTTGGCCTCGCCCCAGACCCGGCGGCGGGTGGCGCTACACGCGCGGCGCGGGAACCAGCAATCAGCGCGGCTGGGCTACAAGGCGCGCAGGTCCTGGGACCTGGTGGATATCGCCGTCTGTCCGATCTCCGACCCCGCGATCCAGGCGGCGATCCCGGCGATGAAACGCCTGGCCGCGCCGCTCTTCGAGCACCCGAAGTCTGCGCCCACCTTGCACGTGACCTTGACCGCGAGCGGCCTCGACATCGACATTTCGGGTGTGGAGCGCAAGTCGGGCGGGCTCTCAGCCGACGCCCGCGTCCAACTGGCCGAACGGGCTGCTGAGGCCGATTTTGCGCGAGTCACGCTGGACGGCGAGGTCGCATACCAGGCTCGTCTGCCGCAGGTGCGCCTGGGGCCGGCGATTGTCGCTGTGCCTCCCGGCGCATTCCTGCAAGCCACGCCCCAGGCAGAGGCCGCCATGGCCGATTTCGTCGCCCAGGAGGCTGCGGGCGCGACCCGGATCGCCGACCTCTATTGCGGCGTGGGCACCTTCACCTTCCGCTTGGCGCAGATCGGCCAGGTGCATGCCGCAGACTTCGCGCCCGACGCCATCCGGGCGCTGAGCGGGGCGCTTGCGTCCGCGCCTGGATTGCACGGCGTCACGGCGGAGGCCCGGGACCTGGTTCGTCGTCCCGTCCTTGCTGAGGAGCTCAAGAAGACCGAGGTCGCCGTGTTTGACCCGCCGCGCGCCGGCGCCGCCGAACAGACCGCCGAACTGGCGCGTTCGTCGCTCGCCCGCGTGATCGGGGTTTCCTGCAGCCCGGCGACCTTCGCACGCGATGCCCGCACCCTGATCGACGCCGGCTTCAGTCTCGAACGCATCCTGCCGGTGGACCAGTTCCTCTGGTCGCCGCACATCGAACTGGTGGGTGTGTTCACCAGATGACGTCTGCCTTGCAACAGGCAGGAGACTTCACCCAAAGAGGTCGATCTGATCGCCGGCCTTGGGCGGGACCAGGAACTGATCGAGGTTGAGGGGGCCTAAGGGACTGTCCAGGCCATAGCGCTTCTTTGCGGTCGCGAACCTGCGCGACATCAGGGCTGCGATGGGGCCTTCGCCCTTCATTCGCTTGCCCCACTGGCTGTCGTAGTCCTTGCCGCCGCGCATCTGGCGGACCAGCGACATCACGCGGCCTGCGCGATCGGGGTGGTCTGTGGCCAGCCACTCCTTGAAAAGGTCCGCGATCTCCATCGGCAGCCGCAAGGCCACATAGCCTGCGCCGCGTGCGCCGGCAGCGGCGGAGCGCTCCAGCACCGCCTCCATCTCGTGGTCGTTTAGACCGGGAATGCAGGGGGCGAACATCACCACCGTGGGCACCCCAGCGTCCGCCAGCTTGCGAATGGTCTCGATACGCTTTTCGGGTGTGGCGGCGCGTGGCTCCATCGAACGGGCGAGCTTGCGGTCCAACGTGGTGATCGAGATCGCCACCCGAACCAGGTTGCTTTCGGCCATCGGCGCGATGAGGTCGAGGTCGCGCAAGATCAGGGCGGACTTGGAGATCACCGAGAACGGATGGTTGAACCGCGCCATCACTTCGATGATCTGTCGAGTGACCCGAAGCCGGCGTTCCTGTGGCTGATAGGGATCGGTGTTGCCACCGATGTGGATCGCCTCGGGAATGTAGCCCGACCTGGAGAGTTCACGCTCCAGGAGCCGCGCCGCCTCCGGCTTGAAGAACAGCTTGGATTCGAAATCGAGGCCTGGGGAGAGACCCATGTAGGCGTGGGCGGGGCGGGCGTAGCAGTAGATGCAGCCGTGCTCGCAGCCCCGGTAGGGATTGATCGAGGCGGAGAAGCCGACGTCGGGACTATCGTTACGGGTGATGATCACCTTGGCTTTTTCGGGCGAGACGGTGGTCGCCAGTTGCAGGGGCTCGACGTCTTGTTCTGTCCAGCCGTCGTCGAAGGCTTCGCGGACCTCGGATTCGTAGCGGCCGCCGCGGTTGGTGCGCGCACCGCGTCCGCGAACGCTGCTCGAGAGCTGCTGCGTGAAAGTCGTCACCGCGCCAGCCTAAAAGATCGGATAGAACAAAACAAGAACTCATTGACCTCAGGCGGCGGCGCAGGGCTTCTAGCGGCCATGCTTAGCGTAATCGTTGAGGCCACCGACGCCGGGGATCGGTTACCGGCGCTGCTGGCGGCGCTGACCTCGGCGGCAGTCGACGGGTTGGTTCGCGAGGTGCTGATCGTCGGCGGCGGACCCGCCGAGTTGCTGGAGGTGCTGCGCGAGGAAACCGGCGCGGAACTGGCCCAGGATCTGGCGGAGGCGATCAGGCTTGCCCGCTCGGAGCGATTGCTGGTGATGCCGGCGACGATACGATTGCGTGGCGGTTGGCTGGAAAAGCTCGGGGGCCATGTTCGCAGCAGCGCAGACGACGCGCTGATCGTCGGTGAGGGCAGCGCCTTCATGGGCCGCAGCTATGGGCTGCTGATGGCGCGTACCGCGGCGAGCGGCCTAGTGCGCTCCGACCTGAAGCACCTGCGCGGTAAACTGGGGCGAGGGGCCGCCCGGTTGGCCTAGGTCGAGCCGTTCGTCGACAACGCGGTCCCCCGCCACGAGCGCGTCGAGGCTTGGCGAGGCCTCGCCCCACATCTTGCGGTAGGTCCAGTATCCCGCGAGCACCCGCTGGACGTACATGCGGGTCTCCTGGGCCGGTAGGCACTCCATGAAGAGCAGACTGTCCGAATTTGGGCCCAGCATCTGGACCGTCTTGGCGATCGCGGCAGGCCCGCCGTTGTAGGCGGCCACGGCGCGCACCAGATCGTGGCCGACCCCGCGTTCGAGCAACCAGGTGAAATAGTCCTGGCCGACGCGCAGGTTGAAGCCCGGCTCGAACAAGGGCGCCATGTTAGCCTTCAGTTTGTCGTCGCCGGCCGCTGCAGCCGCGGCCTCGGGCATCAGCTGCATCAACCCCGTGGCGCCGACGGGGGATACGGCCTGCGGGTTGAAGCGACTTTCCTGACGTACCAGCGCGTAGACGAGCGCCCGATCGACAGTGAAGCCATTGAGTGGCGTGAGCTCAGGGGTCGGAAAGTCGAGGTCGTAGCTCTTCGGCGGGCTTGCCCTGTCCGCGAGCGATGTTCCCATGGCAAGCGTCAAGGCCCGCCATTGCGCCTGTTCGGCCGGGGTGCGGGCCAGCGCCATACCGGCGCGCAGTTCCTGGATGGCGTCCGAGCCGCGCCCGATCTGGGCCAGCGCCGCGGCGCGGTGGGCGCGCGGATCACTGGCGACGAACTGGCTCAGATCGGGGGAGGCCGCGGCGAGCGTCGGCGCCGCGTAGGCGGCCAACAGCAACTTGCCAACGGCGTCGTCGGAGGCGGCGGCAATGGCCTGGTCGGCAAGCTTCAGCTGGCGGGTGGCCAGGATGCCGTAGAATGTTTCAGCGTTCCGCGCCGCGGCCCGCAGATACCGCGCCGAGCCCTCGGCGTCGTGCTGCGCTTCGGCCGAGCGTGCGGCCCAATAGGCGGCGGCTGATTGCAGCCAGGCGTCGCACTCGCCGTCACGGGCGAGATCGGCGAAGGCTGCCCGCGCCCGGTCGTAAGACCTCAACCGATACGCCGCGAGGCCTTCGATCCAGCGGTCCCCCGAGGCGTTGGCGAGCGTCAGGGCCCGACTTACGTCCCCGGCGTAGAACGCCTCGCGTCCGCGCCGGGCTCTGTCCGAAAGCGTCGGGTTGGAGATGGACGGCCCGTCGCCCAAGGCGATCACCGGCCGGGCGGTCTCGACGGTAGGGTCGGTTCTTCGCTTGGCTGCGAGCGCGAAGACCCGGTTGGCCACCGGCAGGTCACGGAACTTGGCGAGCCAGCTCGAGAGCTCATCGAAGCCCGCCACGTGGGCCGTCGGATGCATCAGGGCGTGGAACGACAGGTAGCCCAGCAGCGAGCGGTCCTTCACGTCGGCGGCCTGCATCTGCGCATCGATGAAGTCGCCCCGTTCGGTGGCGTCGAAGGCGGCGCTGTAGGCGCGCGCGTCGTCGCTTGAGAGCGCTTGCGGGACTTCGGCGCGGGCCGGGAAGGAAGCCAAGACAAGGCCGGCGGCCGCAATGGCGCAAACAAGATTGGCGGCCCCGACTTGCAGGCGCTTGTTCAGCGTCATGCTGTCATTTCCACGCGGCCCCAAGACGCGGGCGATACGTGGTCCTCTCCACCAAGTCCCCTGAGGTCCAGGGTTATGCGGGGCGATCCTGCCGATCAAGTCTTTCCGTCAGGGTAAGAAGATCGGACCAGGCGCGTTTTTTCGCCGCCGGCTGACGCAGCAGGAAGGCGGGATGGAGCGTCGGTAACGCCGGGAGCTCAAGATTTCCGTCACTCGACCGCCATTCGAACCATCGACCTCTAAGTGATAGAATTCCCTCTTCTTTCTTCAGGACCGCCTTGGCGGAGGCGCCCCCCGCCAGGAGCAACATTCTGGGCCGGACCAGGGTGATGGCGCGTTCAAGAAAGGGGGCGCAGATCGCTTGTTCAGAAGGTGTCGGCGTACGGTTTCCGGGGGGGCGCCAGAAGACCGTGTTGGTGATCAACACCCTGTTATCGAGGCCGGCGGCCGCCAGCATCCGGTCGAGAAGCTGGCCTGCACGGCCCACGAAGGGCTGGCCGCGAAGATCTTCCTCCTGGCCCGGCCCTTCGCCGATCACCATCACCGGAGCCTTGGGATCGCCCCGATAGACCACGGCCCGGGACGCCGCGCCCTCGAACTTCAACGGGCAACCGTCAAAGCCCGATATGGTCTGAGCGAGGCTCTCGAGGCTGTCGGCTTCGGCGGCGAGTGCGCGGGCCTGGGCCACGGCGGCCGATATGTCCGGTTGGCCCGCCCGCGCCGGCGAGGGAGCCGCAACGACTTTGCGCTCCGGGAGCCTGGGAGGGGCGATCTGCCCCGTGGCGATGCGGTCGACCGCTTCGTCCAGAAGCATGGCGTCCACGCCGCCCTCAGCCCAGAAGGCAAGCAGCGATTCGGAGTATCTGGCGGCGGTTTCGTCGGCAGCGGGCATTGGCGAAGTCTTGGCGGGTGAAGCAACGCCTGTCACCCACCGAATGCGGCCGGGCTTGCGCTATGGCCCGAGCGGGTCCTGAATGCGTTCCGCTGGCGAGGCAGGAGTGGGAGGTCGCGATGCACGACGGTTCGGTGGACATCAGGGCCGAAGCGCGGGCCAGGATCCAAGCCCTGCCTATCGAGGCGCTGGACCCCGCGCAGCCCGACCTCTTCGCCGCGGATGCAATGTGGCCGATCTTTGAGCGGTTGCGTGCGGAGGACCCGGTCCACCTGGCCGATTCGCCTGCCTACGGCCCCTTCTGGTCGGTGACGCGCTGGGACGACATCATGGCGGTGGACTCAAACCACCGGGCCTTCTCGTCCGCCGACGGCATCACCCTGCAGAGCCTGGAGTCCAAGGCCGAGACTGCGAAGCGCGGCACACGGCCAAGCTTCATCTCCATGGATCCTCCGCGCCACGATGAACAGCGCAAGACGGTGAGCCCCGTGGTGGCCCCTTCTAACTTGCAGGTGATGGCTCCTGTGATCCGGGAGCGGGCCGGCAAGATCCTCGACGGACTGCCGATCGGCGAGGAGTTCGACTGGGTCGAGCACGTCTCGAAGGAGCTGACGGCGATGACGCTGGCGACGCTCTTTGAGTTCCCCCAAGAGGAGCGCCAGCTACTTCCCTATTGGTCGGACATGATGACCAACGCGCCCGGACACGGGCCGGTGCAGAGTTGGGAACACAAGCGCGAAGTCCTCGACGAGATGGTCGCGCGCTTCACCGGCATCTGGAACGAGCGCGTGAATGCCCCGCCCGCCGGGGACTTGATCTCCATGCTGGCGCACGGACCGTCTACGCGGGGGATGGATCGGGCGGAATACGCCGGCACCCTTGGCCTCCTGATCATTGGCGGCAACGACACCACCCGGAACACCATCTCCGGCTCGGTCTATGCGCTCAACAAGCATCCCGGCCAGTACCGGAAGCTACGCGAGGACCCCTCGATGATCCCGGCCATGGTCTCCGAGACCATCCGGTGGCAGACGCCGCTGGCGCACATGGCGCGCACCGCGACAGAGGACGTCGAGATGGGCGGCAAGACCATCAAGGCGGGTGAGCGGGTGGTCATGTGGTACGTCTCCGGCAATCGCGATCCACGAGCCGTGTCTGATCCGGACGCCTACCTGATCGACCGCGAGCGTCCTCGCCATCACATGTCGTTCGGCTTCGGCATCCATCGCTGTGTGGGAAACCGGCTGGCCGAACTGCAGCTGACGATCATCTGGGAGGAGATCATGAAGCGCTTCCCGGTGATTGAGCTGGCCGCCGAGCCCTCGCGGACCCACTCGGTCTTCGTGAAGGGTTACGA
>NZ_DASXNL010000184.1:0-2403 GCF_036495085.1 Phenylobacterium sp.
CGGTGGCGTTAAGGGCTTCGGCAGCGGCGCCCACGACCGTGTTGGGGCCGCCGCCGATGACAACCCCAGTTGGCCCTAGGATGGCTTGCGATCCGGTGGAAACAGCGCCCGCGCCGATCACGACGTCGGGCATGTCGCCCAGGGGCCCGGAATCGGATTGAAGAAGCGCGCGGTCGCCAATGACAACACCTGAGGTCGTGTTGTTGCTGGCTCCGCCCGTGGCTCCGCCCGTGGCGGTTCCGCCACCGATGGTCACGTTCGTCTGGGCGAAGGCCGCGATCGGCAGGCATAGGCTGGCCGCCGAGGCGGCGAGGAAGAGGCCGCTGCGGTTCAGACGGCGCGCTCCGGGAAATCTGTCCATCTCTCCCCTCGTGTAATCGCGGGCCAGCGCTTGCTTGCGTTGATCTCCGGCGTTCACGCAGAGGAATAATTGAGGTGAAGTTGCATTCAATGTGTAGACCATCCCAATTGACAACTGTCCCGGAATGAGTCCTGGCGAAGGTCGAGCGGCCTCGCGATCCCGATCGCAAGCTTGGCTTTTAGCCTGTCACCCGCTCCGGCTATCGATCAATCCGGGCCGGTTCTGGAGATCCAGCGGCCCGCACATAGAGACGTCTGGTGTTCACCAGCACGAAGTCATGGATCCTGGATCGGGTCCGCAGCCGCCACGGTGAAGCGCCACAAGGCGCGGGGGGACTCAGATGGAGCTGTCGAGCGGGCGGTCGGAGTCCACATCCTCGGACAGGTTGTGCCCGACCCTGCGCAAGAGATCCTGCAGGACCTCGACCTCATTCGAGGAGAGCCCCTGGGTCGCGATCTCGTTCACCTCGACGATGTAGGGCGACAACGCGAGCTCCAGCTGCCGAGCCTTCGGGGTGACGTAGAACTGGAGCTTGCGGCGGTCTTCCTTGCTCTGCCATCGATGAATGAGGCCGGCCTTCTCGAGGGCCTTCAATGCGGTGACCGTGGTGGGTTCGCGAAGGCCGACACGGCGGCTCAGCTCGCGCTGGGTGATGCCGTCCTCGATCCAGAGGACCCGCAGGAACCGCCACTGGCCGCTGGAGATCCCGTGCGGCAGCGTCCGCCGCTCAAGCGCGCGGGAGAAGTTCCGAAAGGCGATCCGGCAGAGGTAGCCAAGGCTGTCGTTGGGGTCGATCTGAAAATCGCCGTCGCTCGCCTTGGCCATCAGGCTTGTTTGGCATCCCCGCCCAGGGGAGATCAACGCCGGCACTTAGACGGCTATCGATCACGGCAAGAGCCTGGGCCGAGCTCAGCTGCGGGCGGCGACCCAGGCGCAGATCAGGTCCGCGACGCGATGGCGGTGCGCCGGAGAATCCTCGAAGTAGTGGGCGCCCGGAAGAACCTCGAGCTGCTTGTCAGCCGAGGCGATGGCCTCGAAGATCTGCCGCGCGTCGCTTGGGAAGACGCCCGCGTCGCCGGTCGCCAGCACCACCAGGGCAGGAGTGTCGAACTTGGCCAGTTGCGCGCCGCCCTGGCACTTGGACGTCTCCAGGCTCCACATCGAAAGCCAGGTCGTCAGGTTGTTGACCCGGCCCAAGCCCGGGCCCCGGTTGGCGGCGGCGGGGTCTCCGCGGTAGCACCACGGCGACTTTCGATCCGAAGGGTCGATCGCGCCATCCATGAAGCGCAGGTCGGCCCAGGCCCGGTAGAGCGGGAACACCCGGTCGGGGATCCCGGCTGCGTTCAGCCGGGCGAGTTCGGCCTTCGCCCAGTCGGTGATCCGCTGGTTACGGGTGCGCTGGGCGGCGCGATAGCGCTCGATGAACTGAGGCGCGTAGGCCGGGCCGTTGTCTGGGTTGTAGGGGTTGAGCGTTTCGTCGGTGCCTACGGGATCCGATTCATCGAGGATCGAGGGGTCCAGCCACGAGGTCAGCACCTCGGGGCGTCCCTGGTGGGCGTTCAGGGAGACGTAGAGGTCGGCCTTCGGCAGGGTCTCGAGCGCCGCGCGACCGGCGCCTTGCAGCCCACCGGCCAGGGTCGGGGCGATGGCTTCGGCCTGATAGGCCGCCATCAAGGATCCGCCGCCGGAGTTGCCCAGGATTACAACGCGCTCGACGCCGGCGCTCTCGCGCAGCCAGCGCACCCCCACCCCGATGTCGATCAGGGCGTGTTCGAGCAGGAACTGATCTTCCGCGCCGCGGTAGCGCGTGTTCCAGCCCAAGAAGCCGTAGCCGCGCGAGGCCAGATATTCAGCGATATAGTGCTCGCTGAAATCGACGTTGTAGTGCGTAGCGATGAACGCGGTCTTCGGCCGTTTGCCCTTGGGCGTCCAATATAGGCCCTGGCAGGGGTGGCCGCCGGCCGGGATCCGCCGTGAGGTCGGCGAGGGGAACCCCAGGAATTGACGCTCCACCTGGTCCAGCAAATTGGCTTCCGACATTG
>NZ_DASXNL010000185.1:0-34697 GCF_036495085.1 Phenylobacterium sp.
GCGCCCCATAGTCCCGGCGCGGCCCTGAAAAAGGCCCCCAGACCCTTCGGGCTCTGGGGACCCCTGATCCGATGTCCGATTGGTGGTTAGAGCGCCACCCAGTCGCTGGCCGAGTAGGAGTGCTGTGAAATCCAGGTGTTCACCGCAGCCAGATCCGCGGCATCGCTGTGTTGGGAGAGCCAGGTATTCATCGCCGAGGTGTCGCCGATCGCGCCGGTCGCCACCGTCGAGTTGGCGCCGAGCACGAAATTGGTGTTGGGCGCGGAGTTCGCCTGCACCAGGTTCACGACGGCATCGCTAAGCGTGTTGCCCGCCACCGTGACGTTGTCGGACCCGTCGCGGACGATGATGCGGGTGCCCATGTCGGTGTAGCCCTGGACGAAGTTGTCCTGAATTAGAACGTTGGCAGAGGCGCCGCCACCGATCGCGATGCCGTTGAACATTGTCCCGGCCATCGCATTGCCGGTGATGATCACGTGCTCGGTGTTTTCCAGGAAGATGCCCTGGATCACGCCACCAGCACCGCGGACGATCACGTTGTCGGTGATCGTCACGTCGTGACCCGGCGTGCCGTCCACGTTGCCCCAGAGCTGGATCGCGTCCGGGTGATCCCCGGTTTGCGGGAAGAAGTCCTGGAAGTGGTTTCCGGAGATCACGACGTTGCTCGATCCCCCCCCGAATATGCCGTCGACCTCAAGATTGTGGATGTTGTTGTTCGTGTAGGTGACGTTCGTGTCGTTCAGCTGACCGATGCCGGAGCCGAGGGCGCTCACGTCCGATCCGGTGACCGTGACGTGGTCACTGTCGCGAACGAAGACGCCGGTGCCCTGATCGATTCCCGATGTTCCGTGCACTGTCAGGTTCGACAGCATGATGTTCGACGACGTGTAGATCGCGGCGCCCGTTGAATATCCGTCTGGCACCGTGAGGTTGAGGTGATCGAAGGTCAGCCCCGAGCTTGTGTTCACCGTGAGGCCGTTGACCACCGCCTCGTTGCTGTTGTCGGCTGACTCGACGGTGACATTGCCGGCGATGTGTAGCCCGTAGATCGAGACAGCACTGTAGTTGCCGGCCGCGAGCTTGATAGTGTCGCCGTCATGAGCCGTCTGCAGCGCGGTGACCAGGCCGTCGGAGGTTGTCACGGTTGTGACGTGACCGGCGCCGGACGGGGTCGGAGCCGGAGTCGGCGTGGGAACCGGCGTCGGCGTGGGAGTGGGGACCGGCGAGGGCGTGGGAACCGGGGTGGGCGTGGGGGAAGTGACAGGCGCGGCCGGCGGTGGGGGCGCTGGAGCCACCGTCACCGCCGTGTCCGTGGTCGCCGTCGAACCCGAGCCGTAGGTGTTGCCCGTGAACGTGACGTGGTTGGCGGTGTTGTCCTGCGACAGCTGGATCACGTCGGAGTGGTTCGCGACTGTGACGTTGGCGTCTACGAAGCGATTGCCGGAGATGGTTTCGTAGGTGTCGCCGGAGCCGCGGATGGCTCCGTTCTGAATGTCGTGGAAGCCGTCGTTCGAGATCGTCAGGTTCTGAGTGTTGTTCTCGGTGATGCCGGTGGCGAGCTGGCCGATGTCGGAATTGGTGACACTCACACCCGAGCTGTCGTGGATGTTCATGCCCGCGCCGTCGCCGAGCCTGGAGCCGTGGAAGCCCACCGAATCGAAGGCGATATTCTGGGAGCTCGCCACCGTCATCGCAGTGCCGCCGCCGGTTGCGAAGGCGATGTGATTGAACGAGATCCCGGAGTCGTTGTTCAGGGTCACTCCGGTCAGGACCACCGGCTTTGTGATGTCCGCCGATTGGATCGTCACGCCCGCGCCGTCGAAGTGGAAGCCGGCCAGGGAGAGCGTCTTGTAGTTGCCTGCGGCCAGCAGAATGGTGTCGCCGCTATGGGCCGAAGCCAGCGCCTTCAGGAGGTTGTTGAGGTTCGACACGGTGACGGTGTGGCCGGCCGGCGCTGTGATGGTCGCGGGGGGCGGGCTCGGGGGCGGAGGCGTCGTGACGACCGGGGGGGCCGGGGCCGCGACGACCGGAGTCGGCGCGCTAACGCCATAGGTATTGGTGCTGGTGATCGTAACGTGGTTTGCGACGTTGTCCTGCCACAGCTGGATGACGTCGGAGTGGTCGGTGACCGAGGCCTGGGCGTCGACGAACTGATTGCCGGAGATCGTCTCGTTGGTGTCCCCGTTTCCGCGGATCGCGCCGTTCTGGATGTCGTGAAACACGTTGTTCGAGATCGTCAGGTTCTGGGTGTTGATCTCGTTGATGCCGGTGGCGAGCTTGCCGATGTCGGAATTGGTGACGCTTACGCTGCCGCTGTCGCGGATCGTCATGGCGTTGCCGTCACCGAGCGCGACGCCGTGGATCTGGGTCGCGTCGAAGGCGATGTTCTGCGAGCCGTTCACGCTCACGGCGGTCGCGCCGTTCGAGGTGAAGGCGATGTGATTGAAGGCCAGGCCCGAACTTGAGGTCACGCTTAGGCCATTGATCACCGCCGGGGCGGCGCTGTTGGCCGATTGCACCGTCACCGTGCCGGCGAAATTCAGGTTCGTCAGCGACAGGGCGCTGTAGACGCCGCTCGCCAGAAGAATGGTGTCGCCGGCATGGGCCGCCGTAAGGGCCGCCAAAAGCGCATCGGAACTGCTGACCGTAGTGATCACAACGACTCTCCAAGAGTTCTGTGGCGACTATGCTGGAAGGCAAGGTCGCCATTGCCCGATGCGGACAATGGAACAACATGGATTTCGCTGTTGTTAAGGTATTAAGTTAATATAAATAAACATTATGATTTTGTATACTTTACTTATTCACTTGGCATTCTCCATGATGACGCGAAGTTCTGGACAGAATGACGCACCCCCGCACTCGCTACTCAGAGCATGGCGCGGATATTCATGGTTACTAGTTCGTTTGGATTTGAATCGTGCGGGCGGTCGAGCCTTGGCGGCCGCCCCCGCAGCACCGAGCGCCTAGCTATCGATGGACTCGCAAAGTAACGACGCGTCGCAATGACGCACCGGCCTGGGCCGCGTGCCGGTCTCGGTCGTGGCGGCGGCTTTTGCGAAGGGCATTGGCATGGGCGACGAACCCGTCACTGAAGCCCAGCGAAGACCTGCCCCCCGGTCAGGCGTCGGATCGGGCGTCCGAGGCGACCGCCGGACGGGCTCGCGCCACCGGGAACGTCAGGGGGTCCAGCAACTGGCCGGCGAAGGTCGGCGGCGAAGGCTCATCGACCCCGTATTGAGGCGGCCATTGGTCGGGCAGGTGGTGCGTGCCGAACAGGCGATCGACCATCGGGAACAGAGCGGCGTAGTTGTGGTCCCGGTGCTCGTCGTTGGTGTGGTGCCAGTGGTGGAACGCCGGTGTCGACACCAGCCACTCCAGCGGCCCCAGTCGCCAACGCACGTTGGCGTGGATGAAGAACGCCCAGACCAGCCCGACGAAGGCCACGATGGTCGGCACCACCTGGCCGTCCCCGCGCGTCGAGGCCAGGCTAAGGGCATAGAGCGGGGCGAGCGCGCAAAGGCGGGTGAATACGATGTCCAAGGGGTGAGCCCGGGTGTTCACCAGCCAATCCAACGATTCCGGGGAGTGGTGCACACGGTGGAACCCCCACAGAAGTCGGTTCTCATGGCTCCACCGATGGCCCCAATAGCCGCCGATCTCACTGATCAGCATGCCGATAAGTATCTTCGCCCAAATCGGCAGGGCCGCGATGACGTCCAGATAGCCCTGCGGCGTGACCTGGCTGACCGCGGCCGCCAGCATCGAGATCGGCACGGCCAGGATCACGGTCGGAAAAAGGCCGTTCAGGAAGTAATACGCAAGGTCGCTGAACAAGGACCGCGCGCGGACGCGCTGGGCGTGCAGCGCGAAGAAACGTTCCAGCGGCAGGAACACCACCGTGAGGATCACGAGCCACACGGTCAGGCTGGCGACCTTCATCAGGTAGGCGATCAAGTGCTGCTCGATATGAGAAAGCATGGTTCCGCTATCGCTTGGGGGCAGCAAAAAGGGAAGCAGCTTGCGCTGCTTCCCTCTTCAGCCCGGAAAAATGACCGGGCAAGCGCTGGTCTTGCGATCAGGCCGCGACGAGCGCGTGACGACGACGACGGACCACCGCGCCGATGCCGCCGAAGCCGATCAGCATCATCGCCCAACTCGCCGGTTCCGGCACGGTCAGGGTAACGGAGTCCAGGGCAGCGATCGGCGGCTCGCCTTCTGGCGTCCCGATGGAGAGGAACGTCAGGGTCTGCGTTGCCGAAGTCGGCGTGAAGAACATGGTCACCGTGTTCCAGCCGGAGAAACCGCCGCTGGAGACGTTGAGGATCTCCGTATTGAAGGTCTGACCGCCGAACGACACTGCCAGTTGTTCGGAGGTAGCGCCGTCCCGGTTCTCCAGCTGAGCCGCGGCCCAGTCGAAAGTAAGGGTATAGGTCTTGCCGACGATCAGGTTCTCGAGCGTCTGCGAGATGGCGCCTTGAGCACCCGGGTGTAGCGGGTCGCCCTGGTCGCCATCGAGGGCGACGAAGTTGCCGCCGCTGTTCGGGCTCAGCGTATTGAACGTTGGGTAGAAGTAGGCTCTCGGATCACCCGGCGAAGCGCCGAATTGGTTGATCGCGCTGTCGGTCGTCTGCGTGCCGCCGACAAAGTAGAACTGCAGGTCGTACGCCGGCTCGCCGTCGCCGCCGATCCACCCGGTGACAGTTTGACCACCGAAACCGGCGCCGAACTCGGTGTTCACGCCGGGACCGCTGCTGAAGTCGCCGTTCGTGATGAGGTTCGTCGACGCGTGAGCTCCGGTCGCCACGGCCAGCGCGATCGACGCCGCCAAAGCAACCGAAGAAAGTGATCGAATACGCATATAAATGCCCCAATTTCAGCCGGTTCTATCCGTTAACGAAAGCTACACCATAGCGGAAGCTTAGCCGCAAACGTTTTCCCCCATAAGATGAGTTCCGATCCGACAGCCACTCCGACGGGAAGGGTCTGGCGGCCGGGGTTTGCGACCGTCCACTGATGAGCTCAGCGGGACCTCCGGCCCCTGCAGACCGAAGGCCCGCGAGACGGGGGGCCCCGCACACGCGGCGGATGGCGCCTGGCAGTTCCAATTTGGATCAGAAAAAAGGAAGCGGCCTACGCTAGGCGCTGGCCCTGGGGCGTCGGCTCAAAGCTCGGCCCTCACACGCCGCTCACATTCGGACCAACTGGGCGGGGGGCCGCGGGTCGCTTCTCGCCGGCAAGCTCTCACCTGGGAGATGAACGTGCGCATATTAGCCTCGCTGCGGCGCTGCTCGGCGGCGACCGTGCGCTCGCCGACCCACACCAGAAGCAGGAACGATAAGGCGACAAGGACGCCCAACGCCCAGCCGATCGCGCTGCAGACCGACAGCAGCCTCGAAGCGCCTTGGCCGACGCTCATCGCGCCCGGCTCCTGTCCCCGGTCTCGGCGCGCAAAATCGGAGCGGTCCGTATGCTGTATAATTCAGTAAGCTCGCGGATCACGAAAGATGAGCGGTACGGTGCGCGCCAGGATGGCCAGGTCGAGGGCCGGCGACCATTCCTCGATGTAGCTGTTGTCGGCCGCCACCCGGTCGCTCATGCCGCGGGCGTCTCGTACTTCGCCCCGGAAGCCGTTCACCTGAGCATACCCGGTCAACCCGGGGCGAGCGCGGAAACGCGCCGCATAGGTTGGGATCAGGGCGCCGTAGTACTCGTCGTGCGCCAGCGCATGAGGTCGGGGACCGACGATCGACATGTCGCCCTTCAGGACGTTCCACAGTTGCGGCAACTCATCGATGCTCAGCTTGCGCAGCAAAGCTCCCACCTCGGTGACCCGCTCGTCGTTCTTGGTGGCATGGCGCACCTTCTCGCAGTCCTCCGTCACAGTCATCGTGCGGAACTTGTAGATTGTGAACACCCGGCCGCGGTAACCGGTCCGTCGCTGGCGAAAGATCGCCTGCCCCGGCGACTCGAGCCGGATCGCCGCCATAACCACCAACAGCAGCGGCAAAAACAGCAGGAGCCCAAACCCCGCCGCCACTATGTCGAAGAGGCGCTTCAGAGGATGTATCGCCACGGCCGCTCGCGCGCCCCGCGATTGAAGGCGGAAATCCGCCGTGGCGCTGTAGAGCTCGGCCGACTGCTCGTCGGGCATGTTCGCAGCGTCGAACACCTAGAAAACACCCTACAATCGTCTGTGGGACAGTTCAAAACGTCCACACCAGCCAACGTATCCGTCGACGGCCGGGCCTAGAAACCCTCCGGACGGTCTTCCGTCAATAAAGAATTCATCATATCTGCGGATTTGCGTCCCAGTGGTGCACAATATGCGTCTGACGGCGCACATTATTCGCTTGCGAGGCGATTTGCTCAGTAAGTGCGCAGATCGCAAAAGATGAGCGGCGCCGTGAGCCCGTCCTTCACATTCAATCGCCAGCACGCTCACGCCCTCAGATTCCTCCCCGCCCCCTGGCCGGCGCCGCGCTCGAGCTAGAGTGTTAACCCGGCGTTTGCCTCTTCTCCGCACGATCCCTTAAGCCAACCCGTCGTTCTATGGGACACGCGGCCCGATGGGCGGGTCCGGAGCAAGTGCGATGCCAGCAGACGTGTCATTTCGTGACGTCAGCACGAGCACCCTGCCGGTTGACCAAAGCCCGTCGCGCCGCCTGCCCCTGGGCATTGGCCTGATGATCGCAGCCTGCGCTTCGGTCGGCCTCTGGATCGCGGTCGCAGCCGGCATCCGGGCGCTGTTCAGCTAAGCCGCGCGCCGCTAGCCAGCGCGGCGCCGCCCGCCAGCCCCAAGCCTATTCGGCACCGTCCAGCGCGAGCGGCTCGTCGGCCAGCCTGCGCAGATACTGCCCGTACTCGCTCTTCGCCAAGGTGTCGGCCAGTCCCCGAAGCTGCGGGGCGTCGATCCAGCCACGGCGAAAGGCGATTTCTTCCAGGCACCCGATCCGCAATCCCTGCCGTTGTTCAACGGCGCGGATAAACTCGCCGGCCTGGATCAGGCTGTCGTGGGTCCCGGTGTCGAGCCAGGCGAACCCGCGCCCGAGGAGCTCGACATTCAACTCGCCCGCCTCCAGGTAGACCTGGTTCAAGGCGGTGATCTCCAACTCGCCGCGATGCGAGGGCTTCAGGGTCCTGGCGAACTCGCTGGCGCGCCCATCGTAGAAATAAAGGCCCGTCACCGCATAGTTGGACTTCGGCGCGGCGGGCTTTTCCTCGATCCCCAGAGCCTTGCCATCCGGCCCCAGTTCGACGACCCCATACCGCTCTGGATCCTGAACCAGGTAGCCGAAGACGGTGGCCCCGTCACGGCGGGCGTCGGCCGCCTGCAGCGACTGGCTGAAGTTCTGCCCGAAGAAGATGTTGTCGCCCAGCACCATCACGCTGGGCTTTCCATCGATGAACTCCTCGCCCAGGATGTAGGCCTGAGCGAGGCCATCGGGCTTCGGCTGCACGACATATTCAAACCGCACGCCGAGCCGCGAGCCATCACCCAGCAGGCGCTTGAAGCCGGCCTGATCCTCGGGCGTCGTGATGATCAGGATCTCGCGCACGCCGGCCAGCAGCAGCACCGACAGGGGATAGTAGATCATCGGCTTGTCGTAGACCGGCAGCAGCTGCTTGGAGACCGCAAGCGTGAGCGGATGCAGTCGGGTGCCCGATCCGCCCGCCAGGATGACGCCTCGCCTCATGTCGCCGACCTCTCTTGGGCTTTCAGTTCAGCCACGATCTCTGCCACGGCCTCGCGCCACGGCCTGGGAGTAACGCCGAAGGTCCGTTCGAGCTTGCCGGTGTCGAGCGTGCCGCGGGCGGGCCGGGTGGCCGGCGCCGGACGATCGGCCGTCGCGATCGCTTGGACCGGCGGCGCCTCGGCGCCCTGCGCCAGGTCGAAGACACCCTCTGCGAAACCCTTCCAGCTCACCTCGCCGGCGTTGGCGAAGTGATGCAGGCCGAAAACCGCATCGCCCGCAGGCGCCTTGGCGAGCCGCTCGGCCTGCGAAAGGATGAAGCGAGCGAGATCGCGAGCCGCGGTGGGCCGCCCGAACTGATCGTCGACCACCTTGATCGGCGCACCCTCCCGCGCCAACCGCAACATGGTCTTTACGAAGTTCTTGCCGTGGCTGGAGACCACCCAGGAGGCGCGCAGCACCAGCGCGCGGGGGCAGGCTGCGAGAACGCCCTGTTCGCCCGCGAGCTTGGAGGCCCCGTAGACGTTCAGCGGATGGGCGGCGTCGGTTTCGAGGTAAGGGCCGCCCTTGTCCCCGTCGAAGACATAGTCGGTCGAAATGTGGACTAGCGCCGCGCCGCGGGCGCCCAGGGCGGCGGCGATTGCCGCCGGCGCCTCGGCATTGACCCGAAAGGCCAGCTCCGGCTCGCTTTCCGCCAGATCGACGGCGGTGTGGGCGGCAGCGATGATCACCAGGTCCGCCTGCGCGCCCTTAAGGACCCGCACGATCTGCTGCAAATCGGCGAAATCAGCCTCGGCGCGCGACAGCGCAGTGATCTCGACGTCGAAGTCCTGGGCCTGGGCCAATAGTTCCTGCGCCAGTTGTCCGGTGGCCCCGAACTGCAGGATGCGCACTGTCATGCCTTGACCAGACCCAGGCGCTCGGACTGGAAGCCGCGCTGGCGGATACCCTCAACCCAGTCGCGGTTGTCCACGTACCAACGCACGGTGTCTTCAAGACCGGCCAGCAGCGGCATCCGCGGCTCCCAGCCGAGCTCCGCCTTCAACTTGGAGGCATCGATCGAGTAGCGGAAGTCGTGGCCCGGCCGGTCGGTGACAAAGCTGATCTTCTCGGCGTGGGGTGTGTTGGCCGGCGCCATGGCGTCCAGATGCGCGCACAGCATCTGGATCACTTCGATATTGCGCTTCGTCGCGTCGCCGCCGATGCAATAGGTCTCGCCCAGCCGCCCCTTGCCCAACACCAGCAGCAGCGCCTCGGCGTGGTCATCGACGTGCAGCCAGTCGCGCACCTGACGCCCGTCGCCATAGACCGGGATGGTTTTCCCTTCCAGCGCCCGGGTGATCACGGTGGGGATCAGCTTCTCGGGAAATTGGAATGGGCCATAGTTGTTGGAGCAGTTGGTCAGCACCACCGGCATTCCGTAGGTGCGGCCCCAGGCCCGGACCAGATGGTCAGCGCCCGCCTTGCTCGACGAATAGGGCGAATTGGGATCGTAGGGCGTGGCCTCGGTGAAATCGCCGTCCTCGCCCAGGGCGCCGAACACCTCGTCGGTGGAGACGTGGTGAAAGCGGAAGGAACCCTTCCTGGCCGCCGGCAGCGCGGCCCAATGGGCGCGGGCCGCCTCGAGCAGCACGGCAGTGCCCATGACGTTGGTGCGCACGAAGTCGAGCGGCCCCTCGATCGCCCGATCGTTGTGGGATTCCGCCGCCAGGTGCATCACTGCATCGGGCCTGTGCCGCGCGAAGATCGAACGCACCGCCGTCTCGTCGCAGATGTCGGCCTGCTCGAAGGCGTAGCCCGGATCGCCCGCGACGCCGGCGACGTTCTCGAGGTTGGCCGAATAGGTCAGCGCGTCGACATTCACGACCTGATGGCCATCGGCCACGGCTCGCCGCACGACGGCTGATCCGATGAACCCCGCGCCGCCCGTAATCAGGATCTTCATGAGGTCTTTCGTTAGCGACGGCGCGTTGGCCAGCCAGAGGACTCTTAATGCAGCCCTCTTGCAAAGAAACGGTTGCGGCTCAAGCTGCGCCAGCCTTTTCTTTCCCAACGACCCTCACATTCCATGGTCGTGTGCGGCGTGGGGATCGCCAGGGCGAAACCTCCTCGACCAGCTCGCGTCCAGCCAGGGTCGCGTCTCCCGGGGAGGATGTGCCACACTGGCCGCGCAACACGAGCGAGGCGATGCGGGGATAGATGGCTTCAGATCGCCTTGTCGGCCAAATTCTAAATGATTACAATACTCTGGAGCCTGGCCAGTCAGATTCCTGGAACCCCGTCGGTTCGAAATATGAACTCGGATACCGCCTGAATCTCTTCTACGCGCTGGCACGGTCGCTGCAGTTCATCGAGCCGCCCCTGCGCGATCTTCGGGTCCTTGACCTCGGCTGCGGTAACGGCCGCAGCGCGCGCATGTACCTCGACATGGGCCTGCGTCCGGAACAGATCAGCGGCCTGGACTTAAGGCCGGGCGCCGTCGAGCTCGCGCGCAAGCTGAACCCGGCGATCCAATGGGCCCTCTATGATGGAGGCGCGCTGCCCTTGGGTCACAACTGGGTCTCAACGACCACGGTGTTCTCCTCGGTCGAGGCGCACGAAAGCCGCCAGGAGATCGCCGGACGGATCCGCGATGGCCTCCCCTCGGGCGGCTACGCATTCTACTACGACTTCCGCCGCACCAACGCCTTTGCCGGCCGCGAGCTGATAAATCCCCAGCTTCTGTTCAGCGGGTTCGAGTTGGTGTGGGGGCAACGCCTGGGCCGCTTCGCCAGCGTGCCGATGAGGGATCGGGTGCGCGGCCTCATGGCGAGCGGCCTGGGCGGTGACAGCAAGACGGCCTCGGTGCGCGAGATGGTCGGCGACATGCTGGCGCCCTCGCACGAGGCCCTCCTATTGCGGAAGGCCTGATCGCCGCGGCGCAGAGCCTGCGCCGGCTGAGGTCCGCAAGGACACCTTCCGGCAGGGCTCGGCCCGTCGGAACCCACCTACGAGGATTGCCCGGACGCGGAGAGCCCGCTCAGGGCGCACGCGACGTGGAGCGGCCACCGCAATAGGGCATTCGACCGGGCGAAGCTGAAGCCGATTGCGGAAAGGATTCTGCGGCAGCACGACGATATCCCGTGGGTCTTCGGGGCGAGCGAGACCGCGAGAACAAGACGGAATGAGGATGGAACCGGTCTTGTCCTTGGTCCACGGAAGGGCCCTGGGCGCGGTCGATGCGAGGACCGACAGGACCACAGGGGTGGCCCTCGTGTCCTGGTCCTCGCCAGGTTCGCCGCCGGCACATGTACAAAACAGGAGAGGATGATTATCACTGCGGAACTTCGTGAAGCAGTCCTGCGGGTTCTGGCGGAGTTGAGACATCCGCATGAGGGCCAAGACGAACCCGAGCGGGTCGAGGAAATCGCGGTCCAGGAATGCCGGAAGTGCGACCAGCTCCTCTTGATCAGGTAGGTCAGCAAGGGGTTGTCGATGAGTGGACTGGGCCCGTGCCGCAACCCGGAGCGTTGCGGCGAGAAGTTTGGTGGCAAGCTGTACCTGACCATCAGGCCGGGCAATCACCCCCCAAGGGGCCCGAGATAGGCGGCGACGCTGTGACGGGCGACATCTGGTTGCGCGTGGGTTGGGCAAGGTGACGCGCGGGCGTCAGGCCGAGCGCGACCAGGAAAGGAGCTGTTCGCCTTCGCGAGGGATTGGCATCAGGCTTCACTATAAACGGGTCATGTGCGTGCGCGTGGGGGGGCAAAGCGGTGGCTGATGTGGGGCGGGACAGGCTGCATTTTCTCGATGCGCTGCGAGGTCTCGCGGCGCTTTACGTGGTGATCTTCCACGTGATGTACGTCGGCGTTGCGCAGGCGAACCTGCCCTTCCCGGCCTACTGGCAGGCCGTGGAGTTCGGCGGGACGGGCGTGTTTCTGTTCTTCGTGATCAGCGGTTTCAGCCTCTGCCTTACGTGGGGGCGGCACGCCAAGGCGCCGTGGCCAGAAGCGAATTACGCCATCAGCCGCTTCTTCCGCATCGCTCCACTTTTCTACGTGGTCTTGGGAGGGCTGCTGGCGCAGGGCCTTTGGCTGTTTCGTTACGTGCCAGGGCTGGGGCTGCTGATCCCGAACCTTGCCTTCCTCTTCAACCTTCTGCCGGGAAAGCAGGAGGGGATCGTTCCGGCGAGCTGGGCGATCGGCGTCGAGATGCTGTTCTACACCGCGTTCCCGGCGCTGCGGCGGTTACCGTTGGGCATCGCGCTGGGCGGGTCCCTCGCGTTGTTCGGTGCTTTGCTGACGCTTGCGGGACCCGTTGAGTATCCAAACTATGCCTATTGGACGGTGATCGGCTGGTTGCCGCTATTCGCGATCGGCATGTGCGCGTACGGGGCCTTCGCTCGCTGGCACGCTCGGGTCACGCTAGGCGTTCCGCTGGCGCTCACAGGCCTCCTGCTACTGATCGCCTGCGCCGTTGTCCCGCATGCGCAGACGACTGCCCTTCTGCGGGTGCCTATCGGCCTCGGCTATGCGGTGGTGCTCGTCGGCCTGGGCTTGCGAACGAACCGCGTGGTTGTAAACGCCGCGACGCAGTTTCTCGGCAAGATCAGCTTCTCGGTCTATCTGCTACACCCCCTGGTGTTGCGAGCAATCATAGGAATTTTCCCGGCAATCTACCATTCAGCAGGCGTCCAGCTAGGCTTCCTCGTCTGCTCCGCGCTCGAACTGGCGATCGTTCTGCCAGTGGCATTCATCGCCTATCATCTCGTGGAAGCACCCGGAGAGCGGCTGGGCAAGCATGTCGCCGCTGCGCTCGCCCGAGGCCTCCAGAGCCGGCTCGAGACCAGCCCTGGGAGCGGGGCGCCCACTCGCCATGGCGTCGCTGGCGGGCACCGGCCAGCCGTGGCTCCCGCTGCCGCAAAATCCCGTTCGCGAGCTGCTCGTCGAAAGGATCGATGAGGCGGCGCGGCCGCACCTGGGTCCCCGACCTGGGGTGCTCCGCTACCGCCGCCCCTGATCGACTACTTGAAGGCGCGGGGCCACGAACTCGAAACGGCGGCTCAGGTCATGGCCTGCTGCGAGCGGGACTGAACATCTAGCCGTTGAACGATCGAATTACCTCGATCACCCGGTCCTGCTCGCTTTCCGTGAGGTCGGTGTAGAAGGGCGGCCTCACAAGGCTCGCCGCCGCCTGCTCGGTGACCGGCGCATCACCCGGCTGACCGCCGAGGCTTCGCCCCATCGGCGTCAGATGCAGCGCGATATAGTGAAAAGCCGCCCCCACATCATGCGAGCGCATATGCGACAGGAACCGGTCGCGCAGGTCCTCTGATGGCATGATCAGGTAGTAGAGATGCCAGGCCGGGTCGCAACCCTCGGGAATGGTCGGCTGGCGCACGCCCTGGTCGACGGCCCAGTCGGCCAGGCCCGTCTGGTATCGCTGGAAGATGATCTTCCGCTTCTCCTGAATCTCCTCGGCCCGCGCCAGTTGGGCGAAAAGCTGCGCGGCCAGGACATCGGCCATGAGATAGCTCGATCCTTCGCGCACCCATTCGTATTTGTGCAGAAGCCCGCGCAGGAACTGGCTGCGGTTCGTACCCTTCTCGCGGATGATCTCCGCGAGTTCGGCCAGTTCCGGGTTGTTGGTGACAAACAACCCGCCCTCATCGCAGGAAAAATTCTTCGTATATTGAAAGCTGAAGGCGCCCATCGCGCCAATGGTCCCCAGAGGCCGCCCCTGGTAGGTCCCGAAGAGCGAATGCGCGGCGTCTTCGATGACCGGGATCCCCGCCGCCTCGGCGATGCTCATGATCGGGTCCATGTCGCAGGCGATGCCCGCATAGTGCATGACCACGATCGCGCGCGTGCGCGGACTGACCAGACGGCGCACTTCGGCCGGATCGATGTTCAGCGTGTCAGGCCTGATATCGGCGAAGATCAGGCGAGCGCCCCGTAGAAGGAAAGCATTGGCCGTCGACGTGAACGTAAACGCCGGAACGATGACCTCGTCGCCCGGCTGGATTTCGAGGGCGAGAGCGGCGAGTTCCAGAGCGTGGGTGCAGGAAGGCGTCATCGTCGCATAGGAGACGCCCAGCCGCTCACGGAAGAAGCGGTCACACTCGCGGTTGAAATGCCCGGACGCGGTTTGGCCCAAGAGGACCTGCGAGACGAGTTCCAGCTCCTCTGGAACACGCGTCGGCCGACCGAAGGGCACCATCAGGCGCGCGTCCCCGACAGTGCCGCGTCATAGGAATTGACCAAGCTCTCGGTCGCCCTCTGCCAGGTATACTGCTGCGCGTTGACCACGGCGGCTTTCTGCATGCTGAGCAGCATGGCTGGATCGTCGGCCATTGTCCGCATCTGGCGCGCGAGCGTTTCGACGTCGCCGGGACGGTGCAGGAAACCCTCCTTGCCGTCGGTGAGACGCGCGCCGGCCGCATCGGAGACGAGAAGCGCGCAGCCTGAAGCCTGGGCCTCATAGGTCACAAGCGCGCTGCCATCCTCGATGGAGGGGAGCACCAGAACGTCTGCGGATTGGTAGACGGGGCGAAGGTCTGCGACAAAATCGTTCAGCTTGACGTTCCTGTGCTGGAGCAACTGCGTCAGACGTTCGCGATAACCTGCAATGAAGCGGCCCGTGATCTCGAATTTCGAGCGATCCGCAATTCCGGAGCGATGCCAGGCTTCGAGAGCCAGGTGCAGGCCTTTGCGGGGTTCGCAGCGCGCGACGAAGGAAAAGGTCAACTCCTTGTTCGCGTGGGCTCCAGCGTGGCTCGTGTAGTGGAGAGGATCGAAGCCATAGCTTTTCAGGGCGAGCTTGCTTCGCGGAACGCCACGGCGGACGAATGTCTCGATGGCCAGCTCTGACGGCGCGAGAATGAGGTCCGCAACGTCATATTCACGCACCTCCCTGTTCAGCACCATCTGATCGAATGTGTGGGAGTTACGCCGTTCCTGCTTGATGCCAAGCGACTGATATTCGTTTGCGACGACGTCAAAGGCGTGCCCCGTGTGGGTGTTCGGGGCCTCTCTCACGCCGAGCCATCCTCGCTCCCGGGCCACTCTTAGGGTGAACTCCGCCGCAAGCGGCCAAGTGTGGACGACGTCGAAGGATTCCTTCCACCGCTTGAGCAACGCTGCGGTAAGAAAATCATGCAGGCCGCACGCCCGCTGACGGCCCATCAGACGCTGAGGAATGGGAAGGAGTCTCTGGGTCTGAAAGAGTTTGACGCCCGGAATCGGCTTCGGGCTTGACCAGCAAAACACCTGAACCGAGCAGTTGCGATCGGCGAGCGCTCTTATCTGGCTAAGCGCAGCAGCACCGATGCCCGGTGAGCCGAGTCCAAAAGGAAAGCTGTATGCAATCTTCAACCGCCTCCCCGCCATTGCGCCGACCTCTCTAACGCCCGCCATGGCGGATCAGAGTCCTCTTCATCGTCGGCCCCGGGCAACTATGGGCGGCCGCGCCCCAAACGCCAACCGCGCGCCTACCCTGAAACAGGTTGTCCGACGACGTTCCCGGCTCGGGCGGATCTGCGCGATATCTTACGATCGGGTAGCGCGAACGTCCTAAGGTTTCGATACTTTCCACCCTAGATGAGGTCCGGCCCGGCAGTATGCGACTCTCTCCGTGAAGGTTGCCCGAGGCAGAGGCAGTTTCAATGCTTGAAGCGCCTTGGCTAAACCGCCTACGGCCACGGTTGGTTCAATTCCCCCGGGATTATTTTGCTCAAAGCGCGGCGGCCAGGCGCTTGTCGCGGGCGATCGAGCTTGCCGTCACCAGGTGCGAAATGATCGCGATCACGATCACCGGACCCAGGGCGGCATAGCCGACCAGCAGCGAGTGATCGCCGAACCTGGGCTTGGCCAGGTCGCTCACATGGCCCAGGAAAATCGGCCCGCCACCCAGCCCGACGAGATTGAGGACGAAAAGCAGGATGGCGCCGGCCATGGTCCGTTGCCCGGGCGCCACCGCGTTCTGCACCACGGCCAGGGCCGGCGCGAGATACATGTTGTTGAGCAGGGCCGGGATCGCGATGAACATCAGCGCGATCTGCCATGTGGGCGCCCAGATCAGCCCCGCGAGCGCCGGGATGGTCAGGGCGAAGGCGATGGCCGGGATCCAGGAATACCAGCGGCGGTCCGACTGGCTCAGCCTGTCGGCCAGCCAGCCTGAGGTGAAGGTTCCGACAACACCGGTAAGGCCGATCACCAGGCTGTAGTAGATCGAGACTTCCTTCAGCGTCATGCCCTTAACGCGCATGAGCAACGCCGTATTGAAGTTCAGCATGGCGTAGCCGACGAAAGCCGACAGGCCGCAGGCGATCGCGGTGCAGAGCAGCGTGCGGTTCTTAAAGAATTCGCCGATTGCCCGTAGGGCCGGAGGCGCCGGGGCATGCGCATCCGCGCCCAGCGCGACTTCGTCCAGAGCGCCTCGCTTGGGCTCGCGCACGATCAGCAACATGAGGAGCGCCAGGAGAACGCCCGGAAGGCCCACGGCAAAGAAGGCCACACGCCAGCCATAGGCCGCCGCAACGCCTCCGCCCAGCGCCACGCCCAGCATGGAACCCAGCGGCACGCCCAGGGAATAGAGCGCCAGGCCCGTGCCGCGTTCCTTGGCCGGGAAGTAGTCGGAGATGAGCGAATAGGACGGCGGCGAGCCGCCGGCCTCGCCCACGCCCACCATCATCCGCGAAACGGCCAGCTGGGTGAAGTTCGTCGCCAGCCCGCAGCTGGCGGTGAACACGCTCCAGATCCCGCAAGCGGCGGCCATGATCCAAACCCGCTTGAAGCGGTCACAGAGCCAGGCCACCGGAATGCCGAAGGTCGTATAGAAGAGCGCAAAAGTCAGGCCGCCGAGCGCCCCAAGCGCCGTATCGCTGAGGCCCAGATCCTTGCGGATCGGCTCGGCCAGCGTCGACATGATCTGCCGATCCATGAAATTGAACGTGTAGACCACGGCCAGCAGGCCCACGACGAAATACCGGTAGCTCGCGCCTGCCCTTGGCGCGCTCGTGGTGGTCGCAGCGGTCATTCAGTTTCCCCAACCCCGAACGTCCCCGCCGGTGTTCCGGCTCGAACGGTCGGTATGCTTTCCTCTAGGGGATGTTGCACAGCCCCCCGGCGGACGCCAAGCGCAGAGCTGTGACAGCCGCGAAACAACCGAGGCCGGACCGGGCGCCCGATCGATGGCGCGCGAGGCGATCGGCTCAACCGTGTCGTCAACGTCGCCGGCCGCCGGGTTCAGGAACAGGGACCTGGGCGCGAAGACGATGCGGAGCGCCCCTTAAGGATTACTCGGCAAACGCCAGCTCGAGTATCTGCTCGTGGCGGCTCGGCCACGAATTCTCCGTAAGGAAGGATTGTCGGTCGCTCTCCGTCATAGGCCCCACCTCAAGCGCTTTTGCGACCCCGTCAGCAAAGGAATCGCCGTCAGCGACCAGAACGACATTCTTGTGAATGCCCCGGACGGGAGCGATGTCGGTCGAGGCCACCGGTCGGCCGGCAGCGACGTATTCGTAGATCTTCAGGGGACTCATCGACTCCGTGAGCGGAGTGCGGTGATGCGGCATAATGCAGACGTCGACGCTGCGCGTCAGTCCGGCGATCAGATCCCTCTGCTCAAGGGGGGGCTGAACGTGAACCCCCGGTATGAGCTTCAGCTGCCTGACGACCTCGGCGTCGGCGACCGGGCCGATTACGATCACTGAGCCGCTGGAAAATCGCGTTGCGACCTCGCGCACCGCCGCCACGTCAAGTCGGCCATGAATGGCCCCTGAGTAGAGTATTCGCGGCCGCGGCAGCGACATAAGCCAATCCGGAACGTTCCAGGGCTCCTGCCACTCCGACGGGGTAATTCCGTTGGGAACGACCAACCCGGGTCCGCGGGGGTCCAATCGTTGCAGCAGATGGCGCGAAACAGCGCAAACCCGATGTCCCCGCCGCCTTATGGCTTCATAGGCTCGATCATAGTCCGGCCACCACTTGCTGTGCTCGTCAAACGCAGCCCAGTCGTCGAAGGCGTAGTAGGTCACCGGCCCGGCCCACTTCAGCGGCGCATAGGCGGCGTAAAAGGGATTGGTCGTGATTACGGCCGGATCTCTCAAACCGAGCTCTCGCGATCGAGCGCTGACATGCTTGTCGTAAGTGGTGTAGGCGGCCCGAAGAATTGGCTCACCGGTCCCATCCCTGCGGCGAAGCCTGAGCGGCGACACGACGGCGGTCGGATGAGGCCTTGAGGGAACTGGAATGGGACGACGCCCCAGCACCCGCCTAAGGAATTGGGTTGGGCCCATCCGGTAGGCGTCGGCCATGAGCAGCCCGCCGACCCGCTCGTGCGACAGAAGCGTCTGCACGAGCCTGTCGGGCGTCATGAACTGACGCTGCACCGAATCCGCCCAGGTTTCGTGCCAGAAGGTAAATACCAGATCGCGAGTTTTCGCTTCGCGTAGAGTCCTATTCTTATTCGTCGCGGACGCTGCGCCGTTGAAGACGGGGTTCGAAGTCATTGGGACGCTTCAAATCCCCTTGAATCCGAGAGTGCGGGCGGACATTGCGCCACCATGAATCACGCCCAGAGGCGCAGCGGTCCCGAATGTGCGATTTGGCCCGCGGGTGGCCGTGCTTCTCATCGTCCGCAAGAGCCCCGATTCTTCAGGCGAAGAGATCATACTGTAAGGCAACCTGTCTATATCGTTGGGTGATTGGTCAAACCGGTGACGTTGCAGACACTCTGCGCGTGAGGTGCATGCGACACAATGTAAGCCTGCATCGCCCTTTCCTCGCCGATGGCCAATGGAATCGCGCCGTCGTCATGTCGGGCGCTGAGTACACCGATTAGATTTAAGAACGCTTGCCGCGACCATCGGCGCCGGCCCGCCTGCCCGGGGCGCACAACTCCCCTGCGAGCGACCTAAGAATTCCTGGGGTCATCTCGCCTTGCCCGCTTGGAACGCCGCCTCTAACTGAGGTTCGAGGCCGCCACGGCCGTCGCGACCGCCGCCATGGGCGCCTTTCGTCATCTTTGCTGTAAGGTCCGCTGATGGACGCCCGCGTCGCGCCACACCCCCTATCCGCCAAGAGCGCGCCGATGCTCACCCATCTCCAGCGCCTGGAGGCCGAGAGCATCCAGATCTTCCGCGAGGTGGTCGCCGAGTGCGAACGCCCCGTGATGCTCTATTCAATCGGCAAGGACTCTGCCGTCATGCTGCGCCTGGCGATGAAGGCCTTCTATCCATCCAAGCCTCCGTTCCCACTTCTGCACGTCGACACCACCTGGAAGTTCCGGGCGATGTACGAGATGCGCGAGCGGATGGCGCGCGAGAGCGGGATGGACCTGATCGTCCATCAGAATCCGGAAGCCCTGGCGCGCGGCATCAACCCGTTCGATCACGGGTCCCTGCACACCGACCTCTGGAAGACCGAAGGGCTGAAACAGGCGATCGACAAGTACGGGTTCGACGCGGCCTTCGGTGGCGGGCGGCGCGACGAGGAGAAGTCCCGCGCCAAGGAGCGCATCCTGTCGTTCCGCTCCGCCCAGCATCGCTGGGACCCCAAGATGCAGCGCCCGGAGCTCTGGCGACTCTACAATACGCGTAAGGGCCCCGGAGAGAACTTCCGCGCCTTCCCGATCTCGAATTGGACCGAACTCGACATCTGGCAGTACATCTACCTGGAGGACATTCCGATCGTGCCGCTCTACTTCGCAGGCGAGCGGCCCGTGGTGGAGCGTGACGGCAACCTGATCATGGTCGACGACGACCGGATGCGGCTGAGGCCGGGCGAGGTCCCGCAGATGCGATCGATCCGCTTCCGCACCCAGGGCGACTATCCGTTGACCGGCGCCGTCGAGAGCACGGCCACGACCCTGCCGGAGATCATCCAGGAGATGCTGCTCGCCACCACCTCCGAGCGCCAGGGCCGGGTCATCGACCACGACCAAGCCGCCTCTATGGAGAAGAAGAAGCAGGAAGGCTATTTCTGATGGCTCACGTCTCCGAGCTCATCGCCGAAGACATCGAGGCCTATCTCGACGCCCATCAGCACAAGAGCCTCTTGAGGTTCCTGACCTGCGGCTCGGTGGACGACGGCAAGTCCACCCTGATCGGCCGCCTGCTCTACGATTCCAAGATGATCTTCGAGGACCAGCTGGCGGCGCTGGAAGCGGATTCGAAGAAGGTCGGCACACAGGGCGGCGAGATCGATTTCGCGCTTCTCGTCGACGGACTGGCCGCCGAGCGTGAACAGGGCATCACCATCGACGTCGCCTACCGCTTCTTCTCCACGGACAAGCGGAAGTTTATCGTCGCCGACACGCCAGGCCACGAGCAGTACACCCGCAACATGGTCACCGGCGCCTCCACCGCAGACGCCGCCGTGATCCTGATCGATGCGCGCAAGGGCGTGCTGACCCAGACGCGGCGGCACAGCTACCTCGTCAGCCTGCTGGGGATCCGCCACGTCGTCCTGGCGATCAACAAGATGGACCTTGTCGACTGGAGCCGTGAGCGCTTCGACGAGATCGTCGGCGCCTACGCCGCCTTCGCCGAGAAGATCGGAATAAAGGCCTTCACCGCCATCCCGATGTCGGCGCTCAAGGGCGACAACATCACCGAACCCAGCGCCAGTTCGCCGTGGTATTCCGGGCCGCCGCTGCTGCGTTGGCTGGAGGAAGCGCCGGTCGAGGACGACCTGCGCGAAAAGCCGTTTCGCATGCCGGTCCAATGGGTCAACCGGCCGAACCTCGACTTCCGCGGCTTCTCCGGACTGGTCGCTTCGGGCGCAATCCGGCCCGGCGACAAGGTCAAGGCCCTTCCCTCGGGCCGCGAGAGCACCGTAGAACGCATTGTCACCTTTACCGGCGACTTGCCCGAGGCCATCGCGGGGCAGTCGGTGACGCTGACTCTGGCCGACGAGATCGACGTCAGTCGCGGCGACGTCCTGGCCGCCGCCGCCGGCCCGCCCGCTGTCGCCGACCAGTTCGAGGCGACGCTGGTCTGGTTCGACGAGGACGCCATGCTGCCCGGGCGGCCCTACCTGATGAAGCTCGGAACCCGCACGGTCGCAGCCCAGGTCGCCGAGCCCAAGTACAAGGTCAACGTCAACACCTTGGAGCACCTTGCCGCGCGGCGCCTCGAGCTGAACGAGATCGGCGTCTGCAACCTGCTGGTCGACGCCCCCATCGCCTTTGACCCCTACGCTGAGAACCACGACCTGGGTGGCTTCATCCTAATCGACCGAATCTCGAACCGGACGGTCGCGGCCGGCATGCTGCACTTCGCACTGCGTCGCAGCCAGAACATCCACTGGCAGGCGCTTGACCTGGACAAGGCCGCCCGGGCCGCCAGCAAGGGCCAGAAGGCGCGCGTCGTGTGGCTGACAGGGCTCTCGGGCGCGGGCAAGTCGACGATCGCAAACCTGGTGGAAAAGCGCCTCGCCGTTGAAGGCCGCCACACCTATCTCCTGGATGGCGACAATGTCCGCCACGGGCTCAACAAAGACCTCGGCTTCACCGAGGCCGACCGTGTCGAAAACATCCGCCGCGTGGCCGAAGTCGCCAAGCTGATGGTCGATGCGGGCCTGATCGTGCTGGTTTCCTTCATCTCGCCGTTCCGGGCCGAGCGGCAAATGGCGCGGGAGTTGATGGGTGAGCGGGAGTTCGTCGAGGTGTTCGTTGACACCCCCATCGCCGAAGCCGAGCGACGCGACGTCAAAGGCCTCTACAAGAAGGCTCGCGCGGGCGAGCTGAAGAACTTCACGGGCGTCGATAGCCCCTACGAGCCGCCCCTGAACCCCGAGATCCGCATCGACACGACGAGGCTGAGCGCAGAGCAGGCCGCCGAGGAGATATTCGACTGGCTGGAAGGCGGCGCCTTCGACCCGGGAATCTAGCAGCGCCGAGAGTGTCGCTGAAACCCCGCGCCGCGGCGCGCTTCGCCGGTTGAACGACGCCGTCAGCCCTCAGTGTTGGCGCCGCCGCCCCCCGGTCAGAACTCCAGCACGATCTTCCCGAAATGCTCGCCGCCCTGCATGGCGGCGAAGGCGTCCTTGACCTGCGTCCAGGGGAACACCTTGTCGACGACGGGCTGGATGCGATGCAGCTCGATGGCCCGGCACATGGCCTCGAACATGTCGCGCGAACCGACCGAGAGCCCCTGCAGCTTGGCCGAGTTGCCGATCAGCACCGCGGGGTTAAAGCCGCTGCCCAGGCCGGCCACGACGCCGATGATGGCGATGTGGCCGCCGATGCGGATCGCCCGGATGCTCTGCTCCATGGTCCCGCCGCCGCCGACCTCGATGATCATGTCGGCGCCGACGCCGCCCGTCGCCTCTCGGACCGGACCAGACCATTCGGGGGTCTGGCGATAGTTCACCAGATGGTCTGCGCCCATCGTCTTGGCGCGCGCCAGCTTCTCGTCCGAGGAGGAGGTGATCAGGGTCCGCAAGCCCGCGGCGTGGGCGAACTGCAGGCCGAAGATCGAAACCCCGCCCGTGCCCTGAAGGACCACCATCTCGCCCGGTTGCAGATCGCCGTCTTCGAAGAGCGCTCGCCAGGCGGTCAGTCCTGCGCAAGGCAGGGTCGACACCTGGTGGTCGGAAAGGAAATCCGGGACCTTCGAGACACCCTCCTGGCTGAACACCGCCAGCTCGCGCCCCGCGCCCGGGATCGGCGATCCCAGGGAAGAGCTCAGCTTGTCGAGGTTCGGCGGTCCGGAGATCCAGCGTTGGAAGAACATCGTGGCCACCCGGTCGCCCAGCTTGACCCGCGTCACGCCCTCGCCCACCGCCTCGATGATCCCGCAGCCGTCGGAGAAGGGTGTGATGGCGCCTCCGCTCGTCGCTCCGCGAGCATACATCCCCTGCACCATCAGCAGGTCACGATAGTTCAGCGAGACCGCCCGCATCCGCACCAGCACCTGGCCGGGACCAGGCGAGGGGTCAGGCGCCTCGGCGACCTTGATCGCATCGAGTCCCCACGGAGCGTCGACAGTAAGTGTGCGCATATCCAGCCTCCAGACAGAGGCATCTTCAGCGCCTCGGCTCGCGGCGCAAGGCTATCCCTAGGTCAGCTCCGCAGGCTGGGCAGGAGCGCCTGGTCACCCCACTGGGCCGGATCATGGCCGAAGATCATCACCGTCCCGGGGCCTCGCAGGGCCAAAAGCGCGTCAAGGGAGCGGTTCATTGCGGGGTGGTCTGAAAAGTCGGGGAAGTTCCGGCTCTCGACGACCTGGCTGTTGTAGCAGGCGTCGCTGACCAGGATGTGGTCGCCCGCCGCGCTTCGCACCCGCAGGGACTGGTGGCCCGGCGTATGGCCTGGACTGGGCGTGCAGGTGACGCAGCCGTCGCCGAACAGGTCGTGCTCTCCGTCGATCAGTCGCAGCTGATGACCGAGGTCGAAGAACCGCTTCGCAAGGAAATATCGGGAAGCCAACTCATCGTCGAAGCCGGCGGCCCATTCCGTCCGCTGAACGACAAGGGTTGCGTTCGGGACCTGGTGCAGTCCGCCCGCGTGGTCGAAATGCAGATGCGAAAGCACGACGTAGCGGACGCGATCCGGATCGATATCCAGCCGCTGCAGGTGGCTTGTCACCGTGTCCTGCGCTGCGAACGTGACGTCGAGGTCCTGGCTCTGCAAAGCCTGGCGGTAGCGATCCTGCGGGTCTTCCAGCGCCGCGTGCAGGCCGCAGTCGAAGAGCGTCACGCCTTCGGGATGCTCGATCACGTAGAAGGGCACGGGCACCTGGACCCGGCCCCCGGTCATGCCGAGCCCCTCTGCGGGACTGTGAAACTGGCCGCAGACACATCCGAACAGACGCATGCTCCGTCTCCTTCAGGCCGGGTCGAGCCGGCGGATGCCGTAGAGACGCGCTGCGCCCACAAGGCCAATCACGCACATCGCCGACATCAGAAGATAGCCGCGCGAGCCGAACCGGTCGAACAGAGGGCCAGAGGCCATGGTGGCGAGCCCGCTGAGCACACCGCCCGAGAGCGCCGAGTTCAGCGTCTGCGCCGCCGAGGCGGTCCGCGCGGTGGAAAGCCGTTCGGCCAGCTGGACCGACGCCAGGAACGTCGCGGCGTAGCTCAAGGCGTGCAGCGTCTGCAGCGGAAAAAGCGCCCATAGCGGCGGCGAAAAAGCCAGGGCCGTCCAGCGGAGCACCGCGCCGGCTCCGCCCAGCATCAACAGGTTGCGCGCCCCGACCCGCCGCCGCCAGGGCTCCAGGAACCACATGAAGCCGATCTCGGCTGAGACCCCTACCGCCCAGAGCACACCGGTCACGTCCTCGGCGATCCCTTCCCGCTTCCAGGCCAGGGTCGAGAAGCCGTAGTAGAAGGCGTGGGCGGACTGGATCAGGCCGGCCGAGACGACAGCGACCATGAACGCCGGGTCGCGCAGCAGGCTGCCCAGTCCCGCCATCCGCTCGGAGAAGGCGATGGCGTCGCCGCCTTCGTGGACCGGGTCGGGCGGCAGCATGAAACGCGCGGCGAACGCGGTGAGCGCGACGGCGGCGACCATCCACACCAGGACGAGGTCTGAGGATCCCCGCGCCAGGATCGCCCCCATCCCGAGGTTCCCGACGATGAAGGCCGCCGAGCCGATGCCGCGCGGCCAGCCGAAGTTGAAACCGTCGCGTCGGGCCCGCGCCAGGACGATGACATCGGCCAGCGGCGACAGGGTCGAATACATCGAGGAGGCCGCGAACCAGACCACGGCCCACCAGGCAAAGCCCAGCGGCAGGGCCATCAGCACGTAGGCGATCGTCACCGCCACCGAGAGCAGCGCGAGCGCGGTGCGCCGCAGCTTGAAGCTGTCGGCCCAGACCGCCAGCAGCGGCGCCGTAAACGCCCTGGCCAGCATGGGCAACGACAGGATGAGGCCGATACGGCTGCCCGAGAGGCCGTGGTGGGCGAACCACACCGGCAGATAGGGCGAACTGGCTCCCGTGCCGATGAAGATGGCCCCATAGAACAGGCCCAGGCGCACGGTGAGCGGCATGATCGGCGGCTTTACACGGAGTCGCGGTTGCTGCGCGCGGGCGGGCGCGTAATGTCTGAACACCGATAATGGAGGCGTCCCCCATGGCCCGCACCGACAGCCGCGCGAACAGCCGCGACGGCGAGCTTCGCGCCCGCGCCGAGGCGGTCATTCCAGGCGGGATGTATGGCCATCAGTCGACCGGCCTCCTTCCTGAGGATTATCCGCAGTTCTTCGAGCGGGGCGAGGGCGCCCACATCTGGGACGTCGACGGCCGCCGCTATCTCGACTTCATGTGCGCCTACGGCCCGAACCTGTTCGGCTACGCCAATCCGCAGATCGATGCGGCCTACGTCCGCCAGCTCGGCCTGGGCGACACCATGACCGGCCCGACGGCCCTGATGGTCGAACTCGCCGAGACTTTCGTCGCCATGGTCAGCCACGCCGACTGGGCGATGTTCTGCAAAAACGGCACGGACGCCACGACCATGGCGCTGACCACCGCGCGGGCCCACACCCGCCGCAAGGTCGTGGTCCGCGCGAGGGGCGCCTACCATGGCGCCGCACCCTGGTGCGTGCCCCGCCCCGCCGGCACCACCGAGGCCGACCGCGCGCACCAGATCCTTTGCGATTACAACGATGTCGCCAGCCTGGAGGCCGCCGTGGCCCAGGCCGGAGACGACCTTGCCTGCGTCTTCGCAGCGCCCTTCAAGCACGATGCGTTCATCGACCAGGCCGAGCCGCTCCCCGCCTACGCGAGGCGTGCGCGCGAGCTTTGCGACGCATCCGGGGCGCTCCTGGTGGTGGATGACGTGCGCGCAGGCCTGCGGCTCGCCCGCGACTGTTCGTGGTCGAAGATCGGAGTGCAGCCGGACCTGTCGACCTGGGGCAAGTGCATCGCCAACGGCCATGGCCTTTCGGCGCTGTTAGGCTCCGACAAGGCGCGCAAGGCGGCCGCCTCGATCTTTGTCACCGGATCCTTCTGGTATCAGGCCGCCCCGATGGCCGCGGCGCTGGAGACGCTTAGGCTCGTCCGCGAGACCGACTACCTGGAGCGGATCACCGCGCTGGGCGAACGGCTGCGCGCGGGCCTGGCGGAACGGGCCTCGGCGGCGGGCTTCTCACTGCGCCAGACCGGACCGGTCACCATGCCGCTCTTCCTGTTCGACGACGACCCGGACCTGCGCAAGGGCTTCTACTTCTCGAGCCAGATGCTGGAGCGAGGCGTCTACGTGCATCCCTGGCACAACATGTTCCTTTGCGCGGCCATGAGCGAGGCGGACATCGAGGCCGCGCTCGACGCCGCCGAAGCCGCTTTCGGCGCGCTGAGACTGCAGGCGCCGGGCCTGGCGCCGGTCGAGAAGCTGGCTTTCCTGACCACCGGCGGAACGAGGTAGCGGCGATGGAAATGCCCGAATACGCCGGCTACGACGGCCTGGGGCTCGCCGAACTGGTCGGCAAGCGCGCGGTGACGCCGCTGGAGCTGGTCGAGGCCGCGATCGAGCGGATCGAACGGCACAATCCGATCCTGAACGCCGTGGTCTACAAGGGCTACGACGACGCTCGCCGCCGGGCGAAAGGTGAGCTTGCCGAGGGGCCGTTCCGCGGCGTGCCGTTCCTCATCAAGGACCTTGCGATGCCGGTCGCCGGCTGGCCGCGAACCTCCGGAAGCCGCTTCGCCAGGGAGGTCGTGGACACCGAGGATGGCGGCCTGACCCGGCGCTATCGCCAGTCCGGCGTGATCCCGCTCGGCAAGACCAACACCCCCGAGTACGGCATCACCGGGACGACGGAGAGCGCCCAGCTGGGCGCGTGCCGCAACCCCTGGAACCCCGGTCATATCGCCGGCGGCTCCTCCGGGGGCGCGGCCTCCGCGGTCGCGGCAGGGATCGTGCCCATGGCGCATGCTTCCGACGGCCTGGGCTCGATCCGCATCCCGGCCGCCTGCTGCGGCCTGGTCGGCCTGAAGGTCACCCGAGACCGCAACCCGAACCTGCCCGACGGCTACGACTACGCGCTCGGCAACGTGGTCGACCACGTCGTCACGCGTACGGTGCGCGACAGCGCCGCCATGCTCGACGCCACCGGCTATGCCGAGCCCGGCTCGCCCTACCCGGCGCCGCCCAAGGAGCGGCCCTACGTGGACGAGGTCCAGCGCGGCCCCGGCAAGCTGCGGATCGCGTGGTCCTGCGAGACACCCTCCGGCCGCCCGATCGAGCCCGAGATCCAGGCCGCCCTCGAACGCACCGCCGCGCTGCTGAAGGGCCTCGGCCACGAGGTGATCGAGAAGGGTCTCGGCATAGACTATCGCGCGCTCTTCGCCTCGCGAGCTGCGGCCGCGGCGGCCAACTTCGCCGCCGGCATGGCGCGCCTGATCGAGCAGGTGGGCCGCGAACCGGAGGAAGACGAGCTTGAGCCCCTGACCTGGGCCTCGCTGAAGGCCGGCCGACGCGAGACTGGTGCGGACGTGATGCGCTCCTTGCAGGAGACGCGGATGCTGAACCGTAAGACGCTCGCCTTCTTCGAGGACATCGACGTCTACCTGACGCCGGTCCTTGGGACGCCGGTGCCCGCGATCGGCTTCATCGATCCTGTGAACCTGGAGCCGCGTGAGGTGAACCGCCGCCAGGGCCGGACCTTCCCCTTCACCCCGCCGTTCAATTTCTCCGGCCAGCCGTCGATGTCGCTGCCCCTGGAGCAGGACGCAAACGGACTGCCGATCGGCATGATGTTCTCCGGCCGCTACGCCGACGAGGCGACCCTCTTCCGCCTCGCCGCTCAACTCGAGAAGGAAGCGCCCTGGAAGGACCGCCGGCCGCAGGTCTGGGGCTGATGAATGTCTGGAGCCGCCGAAACTGGCTGACCGTGGCGGCCGCGGGCGGGTTCGCCTCGGTGGCTTTTGGAGCATTCGCCGCGCACGGCGTGGCCGACCCGCGGGCGCAGGAGCTCCTGAGGACCGGTTCTCTCTACGGCTTCATCCACTGCCTGGCGGCCTTTGCGGCCGTGGCCGTCCAGCAGATGGGCGCCAGGCGCGCGCGCTTCGCCCCGGCCTTCTTCCTCGCGGGCGTCGTCCTCTTCTGCGGCTCCCTCTTCGCCATGGCGCTGGGCGCCCCGCGGTGGCTCGGCGCGGTGACGCCGATCGGAGGGCTCTGCTTCCTGGCCGGCTGGGCGGTGCTGGGCTGGGCGGCTCGCGGGCTCGCGGCAGACTAAGCGCCCGCCTTCGCCTTCTTGGGCAAGGCAAGGAGGTGCAACGCCGCCGCCGAGCCCGTCAGCGCGACCAGCATGACAACCGCCATCGGCCTGGGGGTCCCGTCGTGCAGCACGCCGGCGGCGGCCGAGGCGAGCGCCCCCATTCCGAAGGAGACCGCCCCCATCAGCGCCGAGATCGCGCCCGCGCGGCGCGGGTCGACGTTGAGCGCCCCGGCCATGGTGTTGCCCTGCAGGAAACCGTAGGTGGAGAGCAGCGCCAGGAGCAGCGGGAGCACGCTCCAACGCTCACCGACGCCGCTCACCGCGGCGACCAACAGCAGGACCGCGACGCCGACGGCTATGAAGCTGGAGCGGGCCAGCACCTGGTCGGGCGTAAAGCGCCTGAGCAGAAGACGGTTCACCTGATTGCCGCCGATGATACCCACCGCGTTCGCCCCGAACACCCAGCCGAAGGCGGACGGGGCGATGCCGTAGGTCTTGATCAAGAGATCCGGCGACGAGGCGATATAGGTGAACAGTGTCGCGCCGTTCAGCGCCCCGGCCAGCGCGTAGCCCAGAAGTCTGGGCTCGCGTAGGAGCGCCAGATAGGCCTGCACCGGCCCCTCGGTCGCTGCGTGCGCGGTCGTTTCCTCTGAACGGCTCTCCTTCAGCCGCCGGAACCCTGCCAGGCCCACCGCCACGCCGAAGGCGGCCATGAACCAGAAATTCAGCCGCCAGCCGCCGAACCCCAGCAACGCCCCGCCGAGCAGGGGCGCCAGGATGGGCGCCAGGCCCATGATCAGCATCAGGAGGGAGAGCATTCGGGCCGTCTCGGTATGGCCGAAGCGGTCACGGACCACGGCGCGGGCCACGACGCCTCCGGCGCAGGCTCCCAGGGCCTGCATGAAACGGGCGCCGATCAGCATCGCCGGCGATAGCGCCAGTGCGCAGCCCACGGAGGCTGCGATGTAGATCACCGTGCCCAGGAGGATCGGCGGCCGGCGGCCCAGCCTATCGGAGGCCGGCCCGTAGAAGAGTTGTCCCACCGCCATGCCCGCCAGGAACGCCGAGACCGTCGCCTGCGCCTGGCCGGCCGAGGCCCGCAGACTGACCGAGATCGCAGGCAGGCTCGGCAGGTACATGTCGATGGCGAGCGGGCCCATGGCGGTCAGCGCGCCCAAGAGCACCACCAGCCCCCAGGGTGTACGTTCAGGCTCGTGGCCGGCGATCATGCCGGCCTTCTTAGCGGCTTTGCCGACGCTGTCTTCCCCGGTTCCCGTCTTCCCCGTTCCGCCGGCGGCCATTTGCTGCAAAGCTGCCGATCAAGAGGGAGCCCCGTCATGTCCGCGCTTGAAAGCCAGATGCCGCCCGTCAGACACGCCGCCGTCAACGGCATCGAAATGGCCTACTACGAAGCCGGCCCCCGCGAGGGCGTCCCGATCATCTTCTGCCACGGCTTCCCCGAGCTTGCCTTCTCCTGGCGCCACCAGCTCAAGGCCTTCGAAGCCGCCGGACGCTGGGTCGTCGCGCCGGACCAGCGCGGCTACGGCCTGACCTCACGGCCGGAGGCGGTCAGCGACTACGACATGGAGCATCTGACCGGTGATCTTGTCGGCCTGCTGGATCACCTGGGCGTCGAGAAGGCGATCTTCTGCGGCCATGACTGGGGCGGGATCGTGGTGTGGCAGATGGCGCTTATGCACCGCGAACGGGTGGCCGGCGTCATCGGCCTCAACACGCCCTTCATGCCGCGTGCGCCGGCGGACCCCATCGGCCTGATGCGCATGCGTTTCGGACCCGATATGTACATCGTCTGGTTCCAGAACCCCGGCGACGCCGACCAGGTGCTGTCGGCCGACGTCGAAAAGACCATGCGCTTCTTCATGAGAAGGCCCGCGGCGCTGGCCGCGGCGGCCGAGCCGGCGGAGGGCGGATCGACCTTCGCCTTCAAGGCTCTTCTGCAGGCCTGGGACGCTTCGGACACCGGCAACCAGCTTTTGACGCCTCAGGAACTGGCCGCCTTCGTGGAGTCCTTCGAGCGCACCGGGTTCACCGGCGGCGTCAACTGGTACCGCAACTTCACCCGCAACTGGGAGCGTTCAGAGGGCTTGCCGGCGCGGATCGACGACCTGCCCTGCCTGATGATCACCGCCGAGAAGGACGCGGTCCTGTCGCCGGCCATGGCGGAGGGCATGCCTGGCATGATCGGCGACCTGGAGATGCACATGGTGGCCGGTTCCGGCCACTGGACCCAGCAGGAAAAGCCGCAGGAGGTGAACCGGCTCATCCTTGACTGGCTGGACAGGCGTTTCCCGAAGTAGATTAGGGCATGGAACGCAGCACGCCGCCTCCCGTCGTCTCAACCGCCGCCAACCGTCGCGGACTATTTGCGGACAACGAGCCGTTCGCCTCCGGGTGGTTGCCCGCCGACGGCGTGCATGAAGTCTTCTACGAGCAGTGCGGCGCACCGAACGGCAAGCCTTGCGTGATCCTGCACGGCGGCCCCGGCGGCGCCATCAACCCGACCATGCGACGCTTCTTCGACCCGGCGAAGTGGCGCATGACGCTGTTCGACCAGCGAGGCTGCGGCAAGAGCCGACCCAACGCCAGCCTCGAGGAGAACACCACCTGGACCCTGATCCAGGACATCGAGCGGCTGCGCGAGCATCTGGGGATCGAAAAGTGGTGCGTGTTCGGCGGATCGTGGGGATCTACGCTGGCGCTGGCCTACGCGATCAAGCACCCCGAACGCGTCGAGAGCCTGATCCTTCGGGGCGTGTTCCTGCTCACCCAGCGTGAGCTCTCCTGGTTCTATCAGGATGGCGCCTGCATGATGTTCCCCGACGCCTGGACCCGCTTTTGCGCGCCGATCCCCCTTGCGGAGCGCCACGATATGATCGGCGCCTACCACAAGCGCCTGACCCATCCGGAGCGGCGCGTTCAGGCGGAAGCCGCCGCGGCGTGGAGCCAGTGGGAAGGCGACACCATCTCGATCCGCGGCCCCGAGGCCAGGCCCTCGAAGTTCAACGAGATCGACTTCGCCATCGCCTTCGCCCGCATCGAGTGCCACTTCTTCGCCAACCACGGCTTCTTCCCCGAGGAAGGCTGGATCCTCAAGAACGCCCACAAGCTGAAACACATTCCGGGCTGGATCGTGCAGGGCCGCTTCGACGTGGTGACACCCATGGAGGCGGCCTGGAAGCTGAAGGGCGCCTGGCCCGACGCACGCTTCGAGGTGGTGTGGGACGCCGGCCACGCCTCCACCGAGCCGGGGATTGTTGACGCCCTCGTGCGCGCCGCCGATCAGGCGCTCGCGATCTGAGACACCGGTTGCGCGTTGACGTCACGCGGCGCAACCTCCCGGCGAACCGGGCGCGTCCCGGAGCCAAGGGAGGAATACCAATGCGTCATACGCTTTTCGCCGCGGCCGCTGCTGTCGGTCTGCTGGTTGCAAGCGCCGCCTCGGCGCAGATGTCCCACTACAGCGCTAAGCTGGCGGGAGCCGCGGGCGTCAAGGGGACCGGTGAAGTCGAGGCCATGCTCGACGGCAAGACCTTCACCTATTCGGCCAGCTTCAAGGACCTGACCGGACCGCCGGTGGCGGCTCACTTCCACAACGCCGCCACACCCGGCGGCGATGGCCCCCCCGTGGTGGCCGCGGTCGCCGGTCCTAGCCCGATCAAGGGCACGGCGACGCTCACCGACGCGCAGATCGCCGACCTCAATGCGGGCAAGTGGTACTTCAACATCCACACCGCCGCGAACAAGAACGGCGAGATCCGCGGGACGCTCATGCAGGCGAAGTGAGGCCCGATGGCGGGGCTCGTTCGCCTAGAGCAGCGAGCCCTTGCCGCTGGTGACCTCGGAATAGCGGTGCACGCGCACGGCCATCACCAGACCGAAGCCCACCATGACCGTCAGCATCACCGTGCCGCCGTAGGAGAGCAGCGGCATCGGAACGCCCACGACCGGCGCCAGACCCATCACCATCGAGCCGTTGATCAGGACATAAAGGGCGAAGGTCGCCGTCACGCCCGCCGCGGCCAGCCGGCCGAAATGGCTGTGCGACAGGTAGGCGGTCCGCAGCGCCATGAAGATCACCGCGGCGTAGAGCGCCAGGATCGAGACGCACCCTACGAATCCGAACTCCTCGGCGAGCGTGGCGAAGATGAAGTCGGTCTGCTTCTCCGGCAGGAAATTGAGCTGGCTTTGCGAGCCCAGACCGTAGCCCTTGCCCAGGAGGCCGCCGGACCCCAGGGCGATCTTCGATTGCAGGATGTGGTAGCCCGAGCCCGAGGGATCGTTCTCCGGATCGAGGAAGGTGGTCAACCGCTTCCTCTGATAGTCATGCATGCCGAACATGATCGCCGGCGGCACGAGCAGGACAACGCCCAGCAGGCCGGCCGCGATCAGCCGCCAGGATAACCCCGCCAGGATCACCACGATCGCGCCGGTCATCAGCATCAGCAGAGCCGTCCCGAGATCGGGCTCCTTGGCGACCAGGGCGACGGGCGCAAGGATCAGGATCGCCGGGACCAACAGCCACCAGGAGAGCTGGGCGCTCTTGCCCGACAGGCCGTGGTAGAAGCGCGCCAGCGCCAGAACCAGCCCTATCTTCATGATCTCGGAAGGCTGGATGGTGATCGGGCCGGCCTGCAGCCAGCGCTGCGCGCCGAGCGCATGGTGCCCCACCAGGTCGACGGCGATGAGCAGCAAAAACGCCAGGCCGTAGAGGGGATATGCCAACACGAACCAGACCCGCAGGTCGATGAGGCTGAGCACGATCATGATCACGAAGAAGACGGCGTAGCGCGCCAGATGCGGCGCCGCCCAGGGCATCCAGGACGAGCCTGCGATCGAGAACAGCATCACCGCGCCGGCGCCGGCGATCAGCGTGACGGTGAGGCAGAAGATCCAGTCGATCTCCCCGATCTTGACGATCAGCCGGTCGCGCTCGCCGGGGCGGGTGAGGGCCGAGACGGTCATGTCGTTGGGGTCCCAGTCGGTGCTGTGGGGTCGCCCGGCGGGGCTGGATCGACGACGTCAGGGTCTGTCTGCGTCGCCGGAATCTCGGGCATCGGCAGCGGCTTTTCGACCCGCGCGCGGATCTCGGGGTCCTTGAGCAAGGCCGTGCGCATGATCTCGCGCGCCCGGGGCGCAGCCGCACCCGCGCCGAAGCCGCCGTGTTCGACCAGAACGCTCATCGCATAGCGCGGCGCATCGGCCGGCGCGAAGGCGATGAACCAGGCGTGGTCGCGATACTTCCATTCACCGTGGACACCATGCACGCCGTGGCCGCTCGCGTAGTTGAAGGCCTGCGCCGTGCCGGTCTTGCCGGCCATCCGGATATCGCCAAGGCCGAGGTCGCCGTAGGCGGCGGCGGTGCCGGAGGTGGTCACCGCGACCATGGCGTTGCGGACGAAGTCGATGTGCTCGTCGCTGAACGGCAGGTCGCCAAAGGCTGCGCCTGACGGCTGCTGAACGCCTCCGATGGACTGGACGAGACGCGGATGCAGGGCCTTGCGCCCGTTGGCCAGCCGCGAGGCCTGCACGCACAGCTGCAGCGGATTCAAGTGGGTGTAGCCTTGACCGATGCCCATGCTGGGCGTCTCGCCAGGATGCCATACAGGGTCGTGCGGGAAGGCGCGGCGTTTGTAGGCGGTGTCGGGGACCAGTCCCTGTTTCTGGCCGGGGATGCCGATGTCGAAGATTTCCCCCAGGCCAAAGCCGCGCGCGACCTTGGCGATCTTGTCCGGCCCGACGGCCAGCGCGCACTGGTAGAAATAGATGTCGCAGGACTTGGCGATCGCCATCTTCAGGTCGAGCGCGCCGTGCGCCTCGTCGCAGTGCCAGACCCGTCCGCCCCAGGCCCAGGCCTTGCCGCAGACGTGCACGGTCCTTGGGTCGTAGCCGTTCTCCAGCGCCGCCAGGGCGACCATGGTCTTGAAAGTCGAGCCCGGCGGATAGGTGGCGGTGAGCGCCTTGTTGAAAAGCGGCTTGTGGTCGTACTGCGCAAGCGCCCGGTATTCCGCCCCGGTCAGTCCGCGTACGAAGCGGTTGGCGTCGAAGCTGGGGCCGGAGAACATGCACAGGATGTCGCCGTTGCGGCAGTCCATCATCACCGCCGCCCCACTCTCCTCACCAAACACCTCCATGGCGCGGTTCTGGATGTCGGAGTCCAGCGTCAGCACGATCTCCTGGCCGGGGATCGCCTTGATGTCGCCGGCCGGGTCGGCGGAGACCTCGTGGCCGTTGGCGTCGACCTCGACCTTCTGGGCGCCTGGCTTGCCGCGAAGCGGCAGGTCGAAGGCCTGCTCAACGCCCTGCCGGCCGATCCGGAAGCCGGGGTTCAGGAGGATCGGGTCGGCGTTGGGGCCGGTGGGCGTCAGGTCGCTCTTGTTGACCTTGGCCACGTAGCCAATCACGTGGGCGAAAGCCCCGCCGTAGGGATAGACCCTGACCTCGCCCATATCAGCGGTGACGCCGGGCAGCTCCGGGGCGCGGATGTTGATCGCGCTGAACTGCTCCCAGCTCATGTCTTCCATGATCTGCACCGGTGAGCGGCGCGGCGCATTGGCGATGTCCTTCAGCAGCCGCGCCTGGCGGCTGTCATCCAGCGGCACGAACTCGGCCAGGGTCTTCAGGGTCTGGGCGGGATCGATCCCCTTGTCCTTGGCCACCATCAGCCGGAAGTTCGGCCGGTTGGACGCCAACACGACTCCGTTGCGGTCGACGATCAGCCCGCGCGGCGGCGGCGTCAGCTTGAAGTTGAACTGGTTCGACGCCGACAGCTTCTCGTAGCGCTGGGTCTCGATCAGCTGCAGATGCGCCAGACGCCCGCCGAGCGCCAAGAGACCCACG
>NZ_DASXNL010000186.1:0-17880 GCF_036495085.1 Phenylobacterium sp.
GCGGGGATGACCGACCCCGCCTGCGCGAACGCCGACGAAGCAGGCTATGTCGATCATACACTGACTGCGCCAAACCTCATGGATCAGCTCGGCGCGGCTGGGCTCAGCTGGAAAGGCTACTACGAGAGTCTGCCCGCACCCGGCTCGCTCGCCGTGATCGCCGGCGACCCCAAACTCAACGACGGGACGCGCAAGACCGCGCTCTACGCAGCCAAGCACTCAGGCCTTGTCAACTTCCGCAGCGTCCAGCAGGACGCGCGCCGGGCCGAGCATATCGTCGGCTTCGACCAGCTGGACGCCGACATGGCGGCGGACCGGCTGCCGAACTTCGCGCTCATCGTGCCCAACCAGTGCAACGACATGCACGGCCTCTCCGGCCAGGGCGTTGCGCCGGACTGCAGCGGCCGCGATCCGGCCGCCCTGATCGGGCGCGGCGACAAGGCGGCCGGCGCGCTCGTCGCACGCCTGCAGGCGACCAGCGCCTGGCGCTCGCCGGGCAACATGGCGATCGTGATCACCTTCGACGAAGGCGCCGAGGGCGGCCCGGAAGGCTGTTGCGGCTCGCCGCCGAACGCCGGCGGCGGCCACATCCCGACCATCGTGATCACCAATCACGGGCCGCGCGGGCTGAAGGATGCGACGCCGTACAACCACTACTCGCTGTTGCGGACGATCGAGGACGCGTTCGGCATCGGGACGCACCTGCGCAACGCGGCGGCAACGAACGAGGGCGTCGTGGCGATGACGCCGCTTTTCGCGACGCCGACGCGGCAGGCAGGTCGTTAGACTCGGACCGCTTCGACCTGGGGCACGGTCTGGGTGAGGCGGCCGCCGATGCGGATCGGCTCCAGCCGGCGCGCCAGGCCGGTGGCGTCGTCGGTCTCAACGTAGAGGCCGCAGACCGTGGCCGGGCCCTCGGCCGGCTTGAACCGGCCTTGCGAAATGCGGGTGGTAAAGCGGCGGATCGGCTCTTCCTTCTGGTTGCCGATGACGCTGTCGTAGTCGGCGCAGGCGCCGGCGTCGGTCTGGTAGGCGGTGCCGCCCGCCAGGATCTGGCAGTCGGCCGTCGGCACATGGGTATGGGTGCCCACCACGAGGCTCGCGCGGCCGTCGCAGAAGTGGCCCATCGCCATCTTCTCGGAGGTCGCCTCGGCGTGGATGTCCACCACGATGGCGTCAGCCACGGCGCCCAGCGGGCAGGCTTCCAGCTCCTTGTCAACGGCCGCAAACGGGTCATCGAGGCTATCCATGTGGACCCGGCCCAGCAGGTTGATCACCAGGATCTGCTTGCCGCTCTGCGTTTCGAAGAGCTGCGCGCCACGGCCCGGCGCGTCTGAGAAGGCTGAATAGTTCAGCGGCCGGATCAACCGCGGCTCGCGCACGATGTAGGTCAGCGCTTCCTTCTGATCCCAGGAGTGGTTGCCGAGCGTCAGGGCGTCGGCGCCGGCGTCGAACAGCTCACGCGCCGTGGACTCGGTGATCCCGAAGCCCGCCGCAGCGTTCTCCGCGTTGACGATCACGAACTCCAGCCCTAGGCGCTTGCGCAAGGACGGCAGGTGGTCGGCGAGGCCGTCGCGGCCCGAACGCCCGACCACGTCTCCAAAGAAGGCAAATCTCATCCGCTCTCTCTAACGACTTACCCCCCCGACTTCTATGAACTCCGTTTCCGTAACGATGGCGTCTAGCCGTTGATCGTGCGGCTCGGTCGCGATGGCCTCGATCTCCTGACCAGAGAACGCAAGGCCGAGAACAAAGATCGGCCGCGCCTTACGCAGGGCCGCCAGCGTTCGGTCATAGTGCCCCCCGCCCTGGCCCAGCCGCCCGCCGCTGCGATCGAAAGCCAACAGCGGTGCGATGACCAGGCTGGGCGTCACCTCGGGGGCCGAGGCCGGCGGCGAGGGTATGCCGAAAACGTCCGCGGCCAGCGCCTCGCCGGGCCGCCAGAGGCGGAACCGCAGCGGCGAGTCGCGGTCGATAGCCGTCGGCAGGCAAGCCTTCGCACGGCCGGCGTTGAGGTCCAGGATCGCATGCAGGACCGGCTCGGGGTCGAGCTCAGCCCCGACCGGCCAATAGGCTGCGACATCGCGGAAGCGGCTGAATCTGGAAAGCGGCAACCGGTGCGCGGCGCGCTCGGCGGCGTCGGGGACCTCGAGCGCCAGCCGCCGGCGGAGTGCGCGCAGCTGGACGCGCAGCGCAGTTTTGTCGGGAGGCTTGGCCACCTGACGATCATATAGGCGATCAGGTGGCGGCGCCGCGAGAGCCGTGAAGGACTGTTTCATTCCCTCGACCTGGTAGACCAGGTGGGCGCCGTGTGCTCAGGACCACGATCCCGAACAGGGACAGCTCCCTAAGAGTGAATTAAGGTCGCTGGAATATGTCGCCTTCGACGAGGTCCGCAGCAGACCCGCCGTTCGCCAAGGTAGTGCGTCGAGACGCCTTTCTCAAGCGACGTGGCCGCCGCTGCGGGCGATCAGCATCGCGAGCTGGACAAGCGGAAAGACGGCCGGGACCGCAAGCGAACCCCAGAGCCCCATTGCAAAGGCGTGCTTGCGGTAGCGTTCGACGTCGGCTGGCCTGACCCACCCTTCGACGGCGGGCCCCAGAAGGTAGCAGATGTTGGCGAGGCCCATCACCACCAGATAGATGGTCCCCAGGAAGATTGTCATGCCAAGTCCGCCGCGCCAGTCGCGCCAAACCGGATGGCCGAAGGCGTAGTTCAAGCCGACCGCCACGGCATAGGCGACCCACCCGCCGGCCGCCAGGGTGAGGTTGTAGCGAAGCCGGCCCGCCTGCCACCAACTCCAGGTGTCGCCGGAGATGAAATCTTCGCGCCGTGCGCTATCGAGAAAGGCCATGGCCCTGCTCCGTCGGAGTGCCGCAACCTAGCACGTCGCCGGGGCCTATTCGCTCCCCAGCTTTTCGATTCGCCTGGCTGCGCTTTCCAGGGCTGCGACGGCGCGGGTTTCCATCCGGCTACGGTCGGTCTGCACGCGCCCCATGTCGGCCTGCAGCGCCGCCAGGCGAGAGCGGGCGTCGGCGAGCTCGTCGGCCAGCAGCAGCGCGCCCATCAGGAAGAGACGGTTGTCTCCGAGCTGGCCCATGTCCTGGCTGACCTGCCGGACCTGGTGGTCGAACATCTTGGCCAATTCAATGAGATGGGCCTCCTGGCCATCCTCGCAGCCCACCGCGTAGGGCCGGCCGTTCACCTCGATGCTGATCTGAGCCATGGGATTAGTGCTCCTGCCCGGCGTTGGCATGCTGCGTCGCGCCGTTCAGCGCCGCACGAATCTCCAGGATGGCGCGGCCTAGCGCCGCGGAGGCCTCGGCGCCCGCCTCTTCGAGTTCGCGTTCGCGGGCTCGGGAATCGTCAAGCTCGGCGGCAAGCTTGGCGCGATCCTCGTCAAACAGGCCGCCGGCCTCGGCGCCTGCGGCCTTCAGCCGAAGGGCAAGGCGTTGCTCAAGCACGTTCACCGCCTGCTCGAGCCGCCTGGCCGCAAGGTCCAGTGCGCTTTCGCCACTCATCGAGTCCTCCGGATAAGGCCCCAGCCGGCCCATCTATAGACCTGCGTCGGCATGCTTCGGAAGCGTCCGCCTTTCTTGACCCCTGATCGCCCGCGTGCGACCCCGCGCCCCAAGCCGCAACCCCATTGTTCAGGACCTCGATGCCCGCTCCCCTCCAAACGATGGCCGACGCCATCCGCGTGCTCTCCATGGACGCGGTCCACCGGGCGAAGTCCGGCCACCAAGGCATGCCGATGGGTATGGCCGACGTCGCCACCGTCCTCTTCACCAAATTCCTGAAATATGACGCCGCGAAGCCGGAATGGGCCGATCGCGACCGTTTCGTGTTGTCCGCCGGCCACGGCTCAATGCTGCTCTACAGCCTGCTGCACCTTACGGGCGTGAAGGCCGTGACCATGGAGCAGATCAAGAATTTCCGGCAACTGGGCTCCAACACCCCCGGCCACCCCGAGTACGGCCACACCCCTGGTGTCGAGACCACCACAGGCCCGCTCGGCCAGGGCCTGGCGACCGCCGTCGGCATGGCGATGGCCGAGCGCCACGTGAACGCCCGATTCGGCGATGCGCTGGTTGACCACCGCACCTGGGTGATCGCCGGCGACGGCTGCCTGATGGAAGGCGTCAGCCATGAGGCGATCAGCCTTGCTGGTCGCTTCAAGCTGAGCAAGCTGACCGTGCTCTTCGACGACAACAACACCACCATCGACGGCGAGGCGACCATCGCCGAGACCGGCGACCAACTCGCCCGCTTCAAGGCCGCCGGCTGGGCCGTGAAGGCGGTGGACGGCCACGACTTCGCGAAGATCGCCGCGGCGATGCGCTGGGCGACCCGCCAGGACCGCCCGACAATGATCGCCTGCAAGACCCGCATCTCGAAGGGCGCCGGCGCCAAGGAAGGCGATCCCCACAGCCACGGCTACACCCTGTTCGACGACGAGATCGCAGCCTCGCGCGAGGCCATGGGGTGGGGTTATGAGCCCTTCACCGTGCCGGACGAGGCGCTTAAGCCCTGGCGTACCGCGGGTCGAAGGGGCGCCAGGTTCCGCAAGGCCTGGGAGGCGGCGCTGGCGGCCTCGCCTCAGCGCGCCGAGTTCGAACGCGCCATGGCCGGCGAGCTTTCGCCCGACGCCTTCGAGGCCGTCGACGCTCACATCGCAAGGTCCGAGGCGGAGAGACCGGCGCTCGCCACCCGCCAGCACTCCGGCGCGGCGCTGGCGACCCTGGTCCCGGCCATCCCCGAGATGGTCGGCGGCTCGGCCGACCTCACCGGTTCCAACAACACCATCGTCAAGGGCATGAACGCCTTCGACATGCCCGACTACGCCGGCCGCTATGTCCACTATGGCGTGCGCGAGTTCGGGATGGCGGCCGCCATGAACGGCATGGCCCTGCACGGCGGGGTGATTCCCTACTCGGGGACCTTCCTGGCGTTTGCGGATTACAGCCGCCCGGCGATCCGCCTGGGCGCTCTGATGGGCGTGCGGGTGATCCACGTCATGACCCACGACAGCATTGGCCTTGGCGAAGACGGACCGACCCACCAGCCGGTGGAGCACCTCGCGAGCCTGCGCGCTATGCCCAACCTCAACGTCTTCCGCCCGGCCGACGCCGTGGAGACGGCCGAGTGCTGGAAGCTCGCGCTGGAGGCCAAGCGCAAGCCCTCACTGATGGCGCTCTCCCGCCAGAAGGTCCCGCCGGTGCGCACGGTCGTGGCCGGGGAGAACCTGTCGGCCCGCGGGGCCTATCAGCTCGCCGGCGCCGGCTATCCCGCCCAGGTGACCATCTTCGCCTCGGGGTCTGAGGTCGGCGTCGCCATGGCCGCCCGCGACCTCCTGGAGTCACAGAGCATCGGAACGCGAGTGGTCTCGACGCCCTGCTGGGAGCTTTTCGACGCCCAGCCGGAAGACTACCGCGCCGCCGTGATCGGCCAGACGGACGTGCGCGTGGCCGTCGAGGCTGGGGTGCGCACGGGCTGGGAGCGGTTCATTGGCGAGGACGGCGTCTTCGTCGGCATGGAGAGCTTCGGGGCCAGCGCCCCGTTCGAAGTGCTCTACAAGCACTTCGGCATCACCGCCGAGGCCGTCGCCGCTGCGGCGAAGGGCAAGCTCTAGACAGCCAACGCGGCCGCCGCCGGCCCGCCCCCGAGGGAGACCTGCGCATGAGCCCCATCCGACTGGGCACGCCCAACTCGCCCACCGCAGTGAAGGTCATGCTCCTGGGGGCCGGCGAGCTCGGCAAGGAGGTGACGATCGAGCTGCAGCGGCTGGGTTGTGAAGTCATCGCCGTCGATCGCTATGCGGATGCGCCGGCCATGCAGGTGGCGCATCGCAGCCATGTGATCGCCATGACCGATGCGCGCGCCCTGCGGGCCGTGGTGGAGGCTGAGCGGCCGCACTTGATCGTGCCCGAGATCGAGGCCATCGCCACCGACGAGCTGGCGCGCATCGAATCCGATGGCCTGGCCACGGTCATCCCGACGGCCCGTGCAGCGCAACTGACCATGAACCGCGAGGGGATCCGCCGTCTGGCGGCCGAGGAGCTCGGCTTACCGACCAGCGCCTACGCCTTCGCCTCCAGCGAGGCTGAGCTCGCCGCCGCCGCCCGCGATGTCACCGGTTTCCCTTGCTTCGTGAAACCGGTGATGAGTTCGTCCGGCAAGGGCCAGTCCTATGTCGAGGAGGCGGAAAGCATCTCGCAGGCCTGGCGCTACGCTCTGGAGGGCGGCCGGGTTGAGCAGCCGCGGGTCATCGTCGAGGGACGCGTGGATTTCGACTTCGAGATCACCCAGCTCACCGTGCGCAGCCTCGCCGGCGGCGATATCGTCACCAGCTTCTGCGAGCCGATCGGCCACCGCCAGGTCAAGGGCGACTACGTGGAGAGCTGGCAGCCGCAGGCGATGAGTCAGGCCGCGCTGAAAGCCTCCCGGGAGATCGCGCGCGCGGTCACCGATGCGCTGGGCGGCCTGGGGATTTTCGGCGTCGAGCTGTTCGTGAAAGGCGACGAGGTCTGGTTTTCCGAAGTCAGCCCCCGGCCGCACGACACCGGCCTCGTCACGCTCGCGACCCAATACCAGAGCGAGTTCGCCATCCACGCTCGGGCGATCCTTGGCCTCCCGGTGGACGTGGCCTTGCGCGAGCCGGGCGCGAGCGCGGTGATCTACGGCGGACTTGAAGCCAGGGGCATCGCATTCGAAGGGGTCGCCGAAGCGCTTGGCGTGCCAGGCGCTGACCTGCGCCTCTTCGGAAAGCCGGAGAGCTTCCTGCGCCGACGGATGGGTGTCGCCTTGGCGCGGGGAGGCGATATCGACGAGGCTCGCGGGCGCGCGCGCGAGGCCGCAGCCAAGGTTCGTCCGGCTTACGGCTAGGGTTCGACCGAACCTCGCCCCTAGCGACCCTGCCCTAAGCGGCATAGCATTGGTCTCGGAGCGGCCCCCGGCCAAATCGGCCCCGGCCGGCCATGGGGAAATGCGTCATGCGCCGCCTGCTCACCGCCACTGCCATCGCTCTTGTCACCGCCGCCACCGCCCTCGCCCCGGTCGCCGCGGTCGCCGCGGTCGCCGCCGAAGCGCCGCTCATCGAGCGCGCCAAGCTGTTCGGCAATCCAAGCCGCTCTCAAGGGCGCATCAGCCCCGACGGCAAATGGTTGTCCTGGCTGGCCCCGCGCGACGGGATGATGAACATCTGGGTGGCGCCGGTCGCCGATCCCACCAAGGCCACGGCGCTCACGGCCGAGAAGGCGCGTCCCATCCGGGCGTACTTCTGGTCTCCGGACTCATCGATGATCCTCTTCATCAACGACAAGGGCGGCGACGAGAATTTCCTGATCTACGGCGTAGACGTCGCCACCGGGGTTCAGAAAACCCTGACGCCGTTCGAAAAGACCCGGGCGGAGATTTTCGGGGTAAGCCGGCTGGTCAAGGACCGCATCCTGATCGGCCTCAACAACCGTGATGCGCGCTGGCACGACGTCTACAGCCTGAACCTCAAAACCGGCGAGCTGACGGAGGTCTTCAAGAACGACGGCTTCGCCGGCTTCCTGGCCGACAACGATCTGCGCCTGCGCGGCGCCTCGAAGCCGCGGGCCGACGGCGGCTCGGACCTCTATGCGATCGTCGATGGCAAAGCCGCCGACAAGCCCACCGAGGTCATCGGCCCCGACGACGCCAAAACCACCTCGCCGATCGGGTACACCACGGACGGGCGGACCCTCTACTGGGTGGACTCTCGCGGCCGTGACACCTCCGTCCTCGTCGCCCAGGATACCAAGTCCGGCGCGCGCACCGTTCTTGGCCAGGATCCGCATTCCGACGTTGAAGGTGCGATGATCGATCCGAAGACCGGACGGGCGCAGGCCTATTCGATCGACTACCTGAAGACCGACTGGAAGGTTCTGGACCCGGCCGTGAAGGACGACCTTGCCTTCCTGCGCGCGCAGTTGAAGGGCGAGGTGAACATCACCGGGCGCACCGACGCCGACGACCTATGGACCTTGGTGGTCGATCCGGTGACCGCGCCCAGCGCCTTCTACCTCTACGATCGCAAGGCCAGGCGGCTGACCAAGCTCTTCACCACCCGCCCCGAGCTGGAGGGTGCTCCGCTCGCGGCCATGCATCCGGTGGTGATCAAGACCCGCGACGGCCTTGACGAGGTGTCCTACCTGACGCTGCCGCCGGGCAGCGACACGAAAGGCGACGGCAAACCGGACAAGCCAGTGCCGCTCGTTCTTCTGGTCCATGGCGGACCGTGGGGCCGCGACGCATACGGCTACAACAGCCTGCACCAGTGGCTGGCGAACCGCGGTTACGCTGTGCTTTCACCCAACTTCCGGGCCTCCACCGGCTTCGGCAAGTCCTACATGAACGCCGGCGACAAGGAGTGGGGCCGCAAGATGCACGACGACCTGCTTGACGCCGTCGACTGGGCGGTCAAGCAAGGCGTCACCAGCCGCGACAAGGTGGCGATCATGGGCGGGTCCTACGGCGGCTACGCCACCCTGGTCGGCATGACCTTCACGCCCGACACGTTCGCCTGCGGCGTCGACATCGTGGGGCCCTCGAACCTCAACACCCTGCTGTCGACCATCCCGCCATACTGGCAGGCCGTCCGCACGCAGTTCAATCGCAGCATCGGCGACCCAGCGACGCCGGAGGGGCAGGCTCTCCTGAAGGAGCGTTCCCCGTTGTTCAAAGCCGACGCTATCAAACGGCCGCTGCTCATCGGCCAAGGCGCCAACGATCCGCGCGTGAACCAGCGGGAATCGGGCCAGATCGTCGAGGCCATGAAGGCCAAGGGCATCCCGGTGACCTACATCCTGTTCCCCGACGAAGGCCACGGCTTCGCCCGGCCGGAGAACAACATCGCCTTCTACGCCATCAGCGAACAGTTCCTGTCCAAGTGCCTGGGCGGGCGCGCCGAAGCCTACGGCAAGGCGTTTGCGGGCTCATCAATCACCGCTCCCTACGGCGCGCAGTTCGCGCCGGGCCTCCAGGCCGCGCTGGCGGCGCAAAGCCCCGCCGGCGGCGCGGCGCCCGGTCATTGATCCGGCTCAGCGAGGAAATCGCCTAGACGGTCGAGGCGGCGCTCCAGGGTCGTACGGCGCTGCCCTACCCATTGTTCCAGCACCGCGAGACCGGCGGTCTCCATCCGGCAGGTGCGGACCCGACCGGTCTTCTCGGTGCGGACCAGGCCTGCGTCCTCCAAAATCTGCAGATGCTGCGCGACAGCCGTGAGCGTGATCCTGAGCGGACCCGCCAGCCCGGATACCGACCGCGGCGCCTCACTCAGCTGCTCCACGATCGCCCGCCGCGTGGGATCGCCCAGGGCATGGAAGACGCGATCGACCTGGGCCTGGGAGCCGGCGACATTCACGAGGCGGGGAACTCCTTCCCCAGCTTGTCCAGCAACAGCCGCCAGCCGCCTTCGCGCATCTCGGGCCCATCCGCGCCTTCGAAGAAAACCCCCTGATGGGTGCACACCAGGTCCGTCCCGGCGTCCGTCTTTACGAACTCGAACGTCAGCATGGAGACCGAGATGCGGCGACCGCCCAGCGTCATTCCAGACGCAACCACGATCCGCTCGTTGGGCACGATATCATAGTAGGCGCCTTCGCTGCCGAGCTCCGTACCCGGGAACGGCGTGGCCGCACCGAGCCGATACAGCATCCGCTCGACGCCGCCGACCCGGAAATCCATCTCAAAGGTCTCGACGCTGTGTCCGTCGGATTCTGCGTACCAACGGCGCTTTTTCGTCGCGTCGGCAAAGGCCGCGAAGACGCGCTCGGGCGGGGCCCGGTAGCTACGCTCGACGACGAAGGTGTTGTGGATCGGCGCTTCCATGTCGCGGCCTCCGAATTAGTGAAGCATCGACTTCAGTGTTAGCCGGATTTCGCCGATAGTCAAGCAACGACTTCAGTGTTTAAGCCGAACCGTGAGGCCTGGGGGTTGACTTCGAGGCCCTCGGCTTGAAGAAACCGCGCCACCACAGCCGGGAGACCTACGCTCATGACCGTCCGCGTCGCCATCAACGGTTTCGGCCGCATCGGCAGGTTGGTCCTGCGCTCGATCGTCGAACATGCGCGGCGCGACATCGAGGTCGTGGCGATCAACGACCTGGGCCCGGTGGAGACCAACGCCCACCTGCTGCGCTACGACAGCGTGCACGGCCGCTTCCCCGGAACAGTCACGGTCGACGGCGACACCATCGATGTGGGCCTTGGCCCCATCAAGGTCACCGCGATCCGCAATCCGGCAGAGCTGCCGCATAAGGCGCTGAACGTCGACATCGCCCTGGAGTGCACGGGTCTCTTCACCAGCCGCGAAAAGGCCGCCGACCACCTGAAGGCCGGCGCCAAGCGCGTGATCGTCTCGGCCCCGGCCGACGGCGTCGACAAGACGATCGTCTACGGCGTCAATCACGAGAGCCTGACCGCCGACGATCTGGTGATCTCCAACGCGTCCTGCACCACCAACTGCCTGGCGCCGGTCGCCCACGTGCTGCAGGAACTCTGCGGCATCGAGCGTGGCTACATGACCACGATCCACTCCTACACGGGCGACCAGCCGACGCTGGACACCCTGCACAAGGATCTCTACCGCGCCCGCGCCGCGGCCATGTCGATGATCCCGACCTCCACCGGCGCGGCCAAGGCGCTGGGTCTGGTGATCCCGGCGCTGGCCGGAAAGCTCGACGGGTCCTCGATCCGCGTGCCGACCCCGAACGTCTCGGTGGTCGACCTCAACTTCGTGCCGAGCCGCAAGGTGACGGTGGAGGAGATCAACGCCGCCATGGAAGCCGCCGCCGCCAAGGGGCCACTGCACGGGATTTTGGCGGTCACCAAGGAGCCGCTGGTCTCGACGGACTTCAACCACGTGGCGGCGTCTTCGACAGTGGCCTTGCCCCAGACCCAGATGATCGACGGCGGGCTTGGCCGGGTGCTTAGCTGGTACGACAACGAGTGGGGCTTCTCGACACGGATGGCCGACACCGCCATCGCCATGGCAAAGCTGATCTGATCACCCCGCGATGGCTTTCCAGACGCTCGACCAGGCGGATCTCCACGGCAAGCGAGCCCTGGTTCGCGTAGACTTCAACGTCCCCATGGAGGACGGCAAGGTCAGCGACGACACGCGTCTGCGCGCTGCGGCGCCAACCATCCAGAAGCTGCGAGCCGGCGGGGCCAAGGTCATCCTGTTGGCCCATTTCGACCGGCCGAAGGGCAAGGTCGTGCCGAGCATGAGCCTGAAGCCCATCGTGGAGCCGCTCTCCAAGGTCCTGGGCGTCCCCGTGGCCTTTGCGCCGGACTGCATCGGCCCGGTGGCTCGAGCCGCGGTGAAGGCCATGCAGCCGGGCGACGTGCTGCTCCTGGAAAACGTCCGCTTCCATCCGGGCGAGGAAGCCAACGACCGCAAGTTCGCCGACGAACTCGCGGCGAATGGTGATCTCTACGTCAACGACGCCTTCTCCGCCGCCCATCGGGCGCACGCCTCGACAGAGGCCCTCGCCCACCGCCTTCCGGCCTATGCAGGCGAGCAGATGCGGCTGGAACTGGATGCGTTGGATGCCGCGCTAGGTCATCCCGAACGGCCGGTGCTGGGTATCGTCGGCGGCTCGAAGGTCTCCACGAAGCTCGACCTCCTCAAGCATCTGGTGACCAAGCTCGACAAGCTGGCGATCGGCGGGGGCATGGCCAACACCTTCCTTTACGCCCAGGGCCACGATGTCGGCGCCTCCTATTGCGAGAAGGATCTTGCGGAGACTGCCCGCGACATCATCCGCCTGGCCGGCCAGAACAACTGCAAGCTGTTCCTGCCCCTCGACATCGTCGTCGCTGAAAAGATGGCGCCCGGCGCGCCGGCCCGGGTTCGCGACGTAGGCTCGATCGACGAGGACGAACGCATCCTCGACGCGGGCCCCGAAACGGTCGAGCGCCTGTGCCGCGCCATGGCCAACTCCAAGACGCTGATCTGGAACGGCCCGCTCGGCGTCTTCGAAATGAAACCCTTCGACAAGGGAACCGTTGAGGCGGCGCGGTACGCAGCCAAGCTGGCCCGTGGCGGCAAGTTGGTGGCGGTGGCGGGCGGCGGTGATACGGTTGCGGCCCTGAACGCGGCTGGCGTGGTCGACGATTTCACTTTCGTTTCGACGGCGGGCGGCGCGTTTCTTGAATGGATGGAGGGCAAGACGCTGCCAGGTGTTGCAGCCCTCCTTAATCGGGACGGAATGGCCCGGTAGAAAACGGTAAAGACGAATGGCCCGCATCACCCTGAGACAACTTCTCGATCACGCCGCCGAGCACAGCTACGGCGTGCCGGCCTTCAATATCAACAACATGGAGCAGGGTCTGGCGATCCTGGAGGCCGCCGATGCGGTGGATGCGCCGGTCATAATCCAGGCGAGCCGCGGCGCGCGCGCCTACGCCAACGATATTGTGCTCAAGCACCTGATCGATGCGCTGGCTGAGATGTACCCGCACATCCCGATCTGCATGCACCAGGACCACGGGAACAACGAGGCGACCTGCGCGACGGCGATCCAGTTCGGCTTCACCAGCGTGATGATGGATGGCTCGCTGAAGGCCGACGCCAAGACGCCCGCCGATTACGACTACAACGTCTCCGTCACCAAGAACGTCGTCGACATGGCGCACTGGGTAGGCGCCAGCGTCGAGGGCGAGCTTGGCGTGCTGGGCAGCCTCGAGACCGGCATGGGCGAGAAAGAAGACGGCCACGGCTTCGAGGGAAAGCTCGGCCATGACCAACTGCTTACCGACCCCGATCAGGCGGTCGAGTTCGTGAAGTCCACGCAGGTCGATGCGCTGGCCATCGCCATGGGCACCAGCCATGGAGCCTACAAGTTCACGCGCAAGCCGGATGGCGACGTGCTGGCCATGAACGTCATCGAGGAAATCCACCGTCGGCTGCCGAACACCCATCTGGTGATGCACGGCTCCTCATCGGTGCCGCAGGACCTGCAGGACGTCATCAACAAGTACGGCGGCGAGATGCCTCAGACCTGGGGCGTGCCGGTCGAGGAGATCCAGCGCGGCATCAAGCACGGCGTGCGCAAGATCAACATCGACACCGATAACCGCATGGCCATGACCGGGGCGATCCGTCAGGTGTTCGCCGAGCACCCCGGCGAGTTCGACCCGCGCAAATATCTGAAGCCTGCGATGGACGCGATGCGCGCCGTCTGCCGCCGGCGGTTCGAGGAATTCGGAACGGCGGGGCAGGCGAGCAAGATCGTTCCGCTGCCGATGACGGTCATGGCCAAACGCTATGCGTCCGGCGAATTGGCGCCGAAGATCGGCATCACCCGCCAAGCGGCGGAATAGACCGCTCGCTCGGGAACCCTGACGCTCGCCCGCGGATTTGGAGGGCATGCGGAAACATCCCCTGGTTCTCAGCCTGAGCGTCGTAGGTCTCGCGGTTCTGTCCGTCCTGGCCGGCTGGGGCTTGCGCCCTGGGACGCATTTGGATGAGGGCTGGCGGACGCTGGGCGCCGTCTGGATCTACCTCGCCGCCGCCGCAGCGATCACCGCGGCTTTCGCGGCCCTCTTCATGTGGCTTGCCGTCTACTCGGCCAACGACGGCTACGACGACCCGGCGCAAACGAAAGGCCGCTAGGCTGCGCCAGTCGCCAAGACTCGCCCGAGGCTAGGCTTCGATGGGCGCGCCGCGCATTTCCTTCACGAACGTCAGTCCGACCACGAAGGTCACGGCAGCGATCACGACGGGATACCACAGGCCGTAGTAGATGTTGCCCGTGGCGGCGACGATGGCGAAGGCGGTGGTCGGTAGGAAGCCGCCGAACCAGCCATTGCCGACGTGGTAGGGCAGCGACATCGAGGTGTAGCGGATTCTTGCCGGGAACATCTCAACGAGCGCCGCGGCGATAGGCCCGTAGACCATCGTCACGTAGAGCACGAGCAGCCAGAGAAGACCCACGACTAGGGGCTTGTTCACCTTGGCGGAGTCGGCCCTCGCCGGATAACCAGCGGTCTTCAGCGCCGCTCCGAGCGCCTTGGTCCAGGCTGCTTTGCGCGTCTTCAGGTCCGTCGACGCCAGGGCCTCACCCCGGAAGCTTGCGAGCGTGCTCGCGCCGATCTGCACGCGCGCGACCGAGCCTGCCGGAGCGGGCTTATTGGCGTAGTTCACCCCGGCGTTGGCCAACGCCGACTTAGCCAGGTCACAGGAGGACGCGAAGGTCTTTTTTCCGACCGGATCGAACTGGAACGCGCAGTCCGCCGGATCGGCCACCACTGTCACCGGCGCCGAAACGCTGGCCGCAGCAAGCTGGGGATTGGCGGCCACGGTCAGAGCCTTGAAGATCGGGAAATAGGTCAGCGCCGCCAGCAGGCAGCCCGCCAGGATGATCGGTTTGCGCCCGATCTTGTCCGACAGCCAGCCGAACACGACGAAAAACGGCGTCCCCAGCAAGAGCGCGATGGCCACCAGGGCGTTGGTCAAAAGACCGTCGACCTTCAGCATCTTCTCAAGGAAGAAGAGCGCGTAGAACTGGCCGGTGTACCAGACCACGGCCTGACCGGCGGTCAGCCCCGCCAGGGCCAGGAGCACCAACTTCAAGTTCGGCCAGCGGCCGAAGCTGTCGCTCAGGGGCGCCTTGGACGTCGTCCCGTCGGAAACCATCCGCTGGAACACCGGGCTCTCGTTTAGCCTGAGCCTGATCCACAGTGAAACGATCAGCAGGAGCGCGGAGGCAAGGAACGGCACGCGCCAGCCCCAGACCTTGAAGGCGTCTTCGCCAAGGCGGGTCCGCACGACGATGATCACGATCAGGCTCAGGAAGAGGCCGAAGGTCGCCGTGGTCTGGATCCAGCTCGTGTAGAGGCCGCGCTTGCCGGCAGGAGCGTGCTCGGCGACGTAGGTGGCCGCCCCGCCGTACTCGCCGCCCAGCGCCAGGCCCTGGATCAGGCGCATAGCGATAAGGCCAATGGGCGCGGCCACGCCGATCTTGTCGTAACCCGGCAGGAGGCCGACCACGAAGGTCGAAAGCCCCATCAGCAGCATGGTGACCAGAAAGGTGTTCTTGCGACCCCAAAGGTCGCCAAGCCGCCCGAACACCAGCGCCCCGAACGGCCGCACCGCGAAGCCGGCCGCAAAGGCCAGCAGCGCGAAGATGTAGCCGGTGGTGGCGTTGACGCCGGAGAAGAAGTGCTCGGTGATAAAGGTGGCCAGGGAGCCGTAGAGGTAGAAATCGTACCATTCGAAGACCGTGCCCGCCGAGGCCCCGGCGATCACCAGGCGGTCCGACCCAGGTGTTCGCGCTTCAGCGCCCGTCGTCGCCGCCGCAACCATAGTTCCGCTCCCACACCCTTGTTCTTGGGTGCAAGCCTACGGCGAAGCTCCGCGTCCGCCTAGTGGAGCGTCTGGACTTGCGTGTTCCTTCGCCAGAGCTCCTCGGTGAGCACATTGGCGAAACCGATCCAGCCGACGTAGGGGGCCACCATGTTGGCGGCTGGCGGATCGACCCGCCTGGCGCGCCACACATAGGCCGCCGAGGTCCCCAGGGAAGCTACGGCGGCCGCGAGCTGGCCACCGAGCCGTTTGGGCCCGAGCGCCATCCACACGGCGTTCAGCGCCTGGACGGCGCCCCAGAGGGTCAGCGCCTGGGTGCGCGCCGCGCTCCTCGGCGCATTCCAGATCCTCAGGCCCGAGAGCGTCAAAGCCATGAGCAGAGGCGGCCAGATCAAGGCGAAGACCTTCGACGGCGGCTTGATCTCCGGCTGCACGAGTTCCTCGTAGTCGGAATAGACCTCGTAGTTGTCCTCGCTCGGCGCGTTCATCCGCGCCACCAGAGCGGAAACCGCCACCGCGCCCACCGTCAGCCCCAATCCGATCAATATGTGCTGTGTTGAGCGCCCACGGCTGTTGGCGAGGCTGTCGACAGCCTCGCGGACGGGATTTGCTTTCATGAATCGGCTTCCACGGTCTCGCTACCTCACGAAATCCGCAGGCGCCGCCTCGGGTTCCGGCTCAGCTCTCGCCAAGCTCCCCCATGGCGCTCTGCAGGTAATTCTGTTCGCCCAAGCTGCGCAGCAGCGCGATCTGGGTTTCCAGGAAGTCGATATGCTCCTCGGTGTCCACCAGGATTTCGGTGAGGATCTCGCGGGAGACGTAATCTTGGGCGAGCTCACATTGCTTCACCCCCTCGACGAGAGTCACCCGCCCGCCGGTTTCCACCTCCAGGTCGGCCTGCAGGCCTTCTCCGACGTTCTCGCCGATCCGCAGCTTGTGCAGATCCTGAAGGTTGGGCAGGCCCTCGAGGAAAAGGATGCGCTTGATGAGCTTGTCGGCGTGTTTCATCTCGCCGATCGACTCGTCGTAGGTGACCTTGCCGAGCTGGCCCAGGCCCCAGTTCTCGTACATCCGGGCATGCAGGAAGTACTGATTGACCGCGGTGAGCTCGTTGGTGAGCACCTGGTTCAGGAGCCGGATGATCGCGCTGTCGCCCTTCATGTCTTTCTCCCGCAGCCGCAACGCGGCGACCCTCACGTCGGCTCAGCGCGAAGTCAAAGCCTATGTTGCAAGTGATTTGCGCTCGCGGACCGAGACGAGGCGCTCGTCGGAAAGCTATTCGGCGGCGTAGCGGAGCGCTTGGCGCTCCTCGTCCAGGATTTTGCGCATGTCGCAGACACAGCGGGCGCATTGAGCGGCGGTGTCGCAGGCTTTGAATATCTGGGCGGGGCGGCCGGCGCCGGCGGCGATCGCCGCGCGGACCTGGCGTTCTCGGATGCCGTTGCAGTTGCAGACGTACATGTTGGTGGCGGCGGCTCCTGGCCTGAGGATTTTCACATAGCTACTTGCGAACGCGTTTGCAAGTCATTCGCAAGTAAGCGGGTGCGGTGTCTGCGCGCACCCGCTCCTCCTGTCGCGCCGATACCGCTTGGGCTGATGCGGGGAGCGATCCGGCCGCCGGCGATCGTCGGCTGCCGCATCGAGCTTGCGGCCTGGGGCCGACGCACCAACCAACCGGATCGCAAAGCGGCTCTCCCGGTTCTTCGGCGACGCGAACGTTTTCGGCATTGATGAGCGGCGCGATCGCCTATGGCTTGAAGGCGTTGCTCAGATAGGCTCTAGGGCCTTCGATGGCCCTCCCGCTCTGCCGCCTCTACCTGATCACTCCGCCCAGGCTCGACGACCTGGCCGGCTTCGCGCGCTCGCTCGCCCACGCGTTGGACGCCGGCGACGTAGCTGCGCTGCAGATCCGGCTGAAGGATGTTCCCGACGATATCGTCGCTGCGGCGGTCAGCGTCCTTATGCCCATCGCCGCGGCACGTGACGTGGCGGTGATCCTCAACGATCGTCCCGACCTCGCGGCCGAACTGGGCTGCGACGGAGTCCATGTGGGCCAGGACGATGCGGCCCTGGCCGAAGCGCGGCGCATCGTCGGCAAGGACCGCATGGTCGGCGTCACTTGCCACGACAGCCTGCACCTTGCGATGGAAGCCGCGGAGGGCGGAGCCGACTACGTGGCCTTCGGAGCCTTCTTCCCCACCACCACAAAGACGGCGCCTTTCCGCGCGGAGCGCGAGCTGCTCACCGGTTGGCAGGCGGACATGGTTGTCCCTTGCGTCGCCATTGGCGGGATCACGGTTGAGACCGCCGCCGACCTCGCCGCGGCGGGCGCGGACTTCCTGGCTGTCTCGGCCGGGGTCTGGTCCTACGGCGAGGGTCCTGCTGCGGCGGTGAAGGCCTTTAACGCCGCGATGGCGGTCGGGATCGCCGATCGCGCCACCTAGGCATCCTCCTTTGCGGCAACGGAGCGCCTTGCGCCGCTACGGCCCCATCACTACGGTCCGCGCCCTCTAGCCGCTTGAGATCTTTCCCACTGTGAGCAC
>NZ_DASXNL010000187.1:0-53581 GCF_036495085.1 Phenylobacterium sp.
ACCCATTTCGAACTTTGATCGTCGGCGCAAATGCTTGGGCCGGTCGGCAATAACCTATCGAAGGACTTGAATTTACATGGCTACCGGCACCGTCAAATGGTTCAATGGCGCCAAGGGCTTCGGCTTCATCCAACCGGATGAGGGCGGTCCTGACGTCTTCGTGCACATCTCCGCGGTCGAACGCGCGGGCCTGCGCGGCCTTAACGAAGGCCAGAAGATCACCTACGAGCTCGAGAAGGATCCGCGCAGCGGCAAGTCCGCGGCAGGCCAACTTCAGGCCTAGGCTACAGATTTGCGGGGGTAAATCCCCGCCAAGCCACAGCGATGGGCCGGTGTCCGCACCGGCCCATTTTGTTTGGGCGCTTTGGCCAAGCTGACACCACCCGAATTCGCCCGAAAACTCCAAGAACATCTCTTATTTCCCCTGCGCGCGCCTTCCCGCGAACAGGGGTGGGTTGCGCCCTATCGACTCCGTCTCTAAACGGGCGGCTTAACCTGCAGTCATGACCGGACGTCGGCGTAACAGCCGCGCGTCCTTGCGCGCGAAGAGACATGCCCAAACGGACCGACATCACCTCGATCCTGATCATCGGCGCTGGCCCGATCGTAATCGGCCAGGCCTGCGAGTTCGACTATTCCGGCGTCCAGGCGTGTAAGGCGCTCCGGGCCGAGGGCTATCGGATCGTTTTGGTGAACTCCAACCCGGCGACGATCATGACCGATCCGGACGTCGCCGACGCCACCTACATCGAGCCGATCACGCCGGCGATGGTCGAGAAGATCATCGCCAAGGAACGCCCTGACGCGCTCCTCCCCACGATGGGCGGCCAGACGGCGCTCAACACCGCGCTGGCGCTCGACGCCTCGGGCGTACTGGCGAAGTACGGCGTCGAGATGATCGGCGCCAACGCTGAGGTCATCGACAAGGCTGAGGATCGTCAGAAATTCCGCGATGCGATGGACAAGCTTGGCCTTGAGAGTCCGAAGTCCAAGGCCGCGCACACGATGGACGAAGCCCTCGAAGGCTTGGAGTTCGTTGGCCTGCCCGCGATCGTGCGGCCATCCTTCACGCTGGCCGGCACCGGCGGCGGCATCGCATACAACGCGCAGGAATTTCGCGAGATCGTCGAGCGCGGGCTCGACCTTTCACCCACCACCGAGGTGCTCATTGAAGAGAGCGTGCTGGGCTGGAAGGAGTACGAGATGGAGGTCGTCCGCGACAAAGCGGACAACTGCATCATTGTCTGCTCGATCGAGAATATCGATCCGATGGGCGTGCACACCGGCGACAGCATCACCGTCGCTCCGGCGCTGACCCTGACCGACAAGGAATACCAACGGATGCGGGCGGCCTCGATCGCTGTCCTGCGCGAGATCGGCGTCGAGACAGGCGGCTCCAACGTGCAGTTCGCGGTCAATCCGGCCGACGGCCGGATGGTGGTGATCGAGATGAACCCGCGGGTGTCGCGGTCCTCGGCGCTGGCCTCCAAGGCCACCGGCTTTCCGATCGCCAAAGTCGCCGCGCGGCTTGCCGTCGGCTACACGCTCGACGAACTGATGAACGACATAACCGGCGCCACGCCGGCCTCGTTCGAGCCCTCCATCGACTACGTCGTCACCAAGATCCCGCGCTTCGCTTTCGAGAAGTACCCGGGATCGGAGCCATACCTGACCACATCGATGAAGTCGGTCGGCGAGGTGATGGCGATCGGCCGCACCTTCGCCGAGAGCCTTCAGAAGGCCCTGCGTGGGCTGGAAACCGGCCTTTCCGGCCTCGACGAGGTGACGATTGAAAACGCCGAGGATCCCGAGATGGGGCACGCCTCCGTGCTCCGCGCGCTCGGCCAGCCGACCCCCGACCGGCTCCTCGTGATCGCCCAGGCCTTCCGTCACGGGCTCTCCGTCGAGGACGTCCATGCGGCGTGCTCCTACGAGCCCTGGTTCCTACGGCAGATCCAGGCGCTCGTGGCCGAGGAAGCCCGGGTGCGGGCCGAGGGACTGCCCGCGACGGCGCACGGCTTCCGGGCGCTGAAGGCGCAGGGGTTCTCCGACGCCAGGCTCGCTGATCTGACCGGTTCAACCGAGGCCCTGGTGCGGGCCGAGCGGCGGGTGCTGGGCGTGCGGCCGGTGTTCAAGCGCATCGACACCTGCGCCGGCGAGTTCCGGGCCGAAACGCCCTACATGTACTCGACCTACGAGACCGGCGCGCTGGGCCAGGCGCCCGACTGCGAGAGCGAGCCGTCGGACGCCCGGAAGGCGATCATCCTGGGGGGCGGCCCCAACCGCATCGGTCAGGGAATCGAGTTCGACTATTGTTGCTGCCACGCGGCCTTTGCGCTGGACGAGATCGGCATCGAGTCGATCATGGTGAACTGCAACCCGGAGACGGTGTCGACCGACTACGACACCTCCGATCGCCTGTACTTCGAGCCGCTGACCGCGGAGGACGTCCTCGAACTGATCCACGTGGAGCAGTCGAAGGGCACCCTGCTGGGTGTCATCGTCCAGTTCGGCGGCCAGACGCCGCTCAAACTGGCCAAGCCGCTGGAGGACGCGGGCATCCCGATCCTCGGGACCACGCCCGACGCCATCGACCTGGCCGAAGACCGCGAGCGGTTCCAGCAACTTCTACACCGGCTGAAGATCGCCCAACCGGTGAACGCCATCGCCCGCAGTCGCGATGAGGCCTTCGCAGGCGCGCACAAGGTTGGCTACCCGGTCGTGATCCGACCCTCCTATGTGCTCGGCGGACGGGCGATGGAGATCGTTCGCGACGACGAACAGCTCGACCGCTACATCCGCCACGCCGTGCAGGTGTCGGGCGATAGCCCCGTCCTGATCGACCAGTACCTTTCCCGGGCTACCGAAGTGGACGTCGACGCGTTGTGCGACGCCGATGGCGCGGTGTTCGTCGCGGGCGTCATGGAGCACATCGAGGAAGCTGGCGTGCACTCCGGCGATTCCGCCTGCTCACTGCCGCCCTACTCCCTCAAGCCCGAGACCGTCGCCGAACTGAAGCGGCAGACCGAGGCGATGGCGCGCGCGCTCGAGGTGCGCGGTCTGATGAACGTACAGTTCGCCATCGAGGAGCCCCACTCCGAGGAGCCCCGCATCTTCGTTCTGGAGGTCAATCCTCGGGCCAGCCGTACAGTGCCCTTCGTCGCCAAGACGATCGGCCGCCCGCTGGCGGCGATTGCGGCCAAGGTGATGGCGGGCAAGAAGCTCGCGGATTTCGACCTGACCGAAACGCCCTACGACCACGTCGCTGTGAAGGAAGCGGTGTTCCCCTTCGCCCGCTTCCCGGGCGTCGATACGGTGTTGGGGCCGGAGATGCGTTCGACGGGCGAGGTCATGGGGCTGGACTGGGTCCGCCCAGGCGAGAGCTTGGCGCCGGCCTTCGCTCGCGCCTTCGCCAAGAGTCAACTTGGCGGCGGCACGGTGCTCCCGAAGAAGGGCAGCGTCTTCGTCTCCGTGAAGGACGCCGACAAGCCCTGGGTCCTGGAGCCGGTTCGGCTCCTGATCGGTCTGGGTTTCCGCGTCCGGGCGACCAGCGGTACGGCGAGCTACCTGGCCGCGGCGGGTCTACCGGTCGAGCCGATCAAGAAGGTTCTGGAGGGCCGCCCGCATATCGTCGACGCGATGAAGAACGGCGAGGTGCAGTTGGTCTTCAACACCACCGAGGGTCGCCAGTCCCTGGCCGACAGCTTCGAGCTGCGGCGCACAGCGCTGATGATGAAGACCCCCTACTACACGACGGCTGCGGGCGCCCTGGCGGCGGCCCAGGCGATCGTGGCGACGGTGGAGGACACCCTCGAAGTGCGGCCGCTGCAAAGCTACGCGTAGGACGTCCCTTCGGCCCGATAGTGACGTCTTTCCCCGCGCCTGGGCGGTGCTAGACTTCCCGAAATCGCACCGGGGGGCGCGCCCAGCCATGAACACCGTCGTCAACGGCCTGCTATTCGTGCACCTCTTTGCGGCCGCCATGGGCGTCGGGGGTGGCATCGCTATGTCCCAGGTGGGCCCCAGGCTGGTCGCCGCGCCGGCCGAGCAGCGTGATATTTGGTGGCCGCTGGCCACCGCGCTCACGCGCATCTCGCTCATCGGCCTGATGCTCCTCCTGGTCAGCGGCCCCTTGATACTGTGGCTCAAGTTCAACGGCCCGGCCGGCCTCGGCGGCTGGTTTTGGGCCAAGATGGTCCTCGTCGCCGCCGGCGTTGTCGCTATCGGGGTCATGGAAGGGGCCAAGGCGCGGTTCCGGCGTGGCGATGAAGGCGCGGGTCGGGTGCTGCATGCCGCCGGGCCCCTCATCGGAGCCATTATGGGCGGCGTAATCCTTTGCGCCGTTTTCGCCTTCAACTAGCTCCTCAGGACGGGCGCCGGACGCCTGCCGCACATACGCCTGGCCGCGGAGGACAGGCCTGCCGTCGAAAAGGGGCTTGGCGCTCGCCCGAACCACGAAGGCCACGATGCTGTGCGCCAGAGGTAATGCGCCGGTCCGGGCTCATTGCCCGTCTTCGGAAAGCTGGTGGGAATCGGCCGCGGAAAGGTCAAGGTCGTAGACGCCCCTGAGGGCCGCGATCTTCTCCAACGTCGCCGGCGAGAAGGCCTGTTTGCCCTCGAAGGCGTGCAGCGCGATGCCTTCGAGAAGGTCGCCGAGCGACATGTCCAGATGCTCGGCCAGAGCCTTCAACACCTTCAAGAGCCGCCGCTCTATGCGGACGCCGGTTTGCACCCGTTCAATCGTTTTCATCCACCTTGGTACCATGGTAACTTTGTTGCACCAAGGCCACGTTCGCACAGCAGGCGAAGGCGAAACCCAAGCTTCTGATTGACCGAGGTTATTTCCGGGCGCAGATTCCCCTCATAGCCTGATTGATGCAGGCGCGCGGGCTCGCTCCGGCAGCCCATTTTGACCGGCCGGAACGACGCCGATTGGCGTCTGCCGCAGTCTGGCGGGGAAGACCCCAGCAGATTGGGAGTAAGCCGTATGCACTCTGACCATCAGGAAGCCCACCACCACAAAAACCGGCATCTTGCCGAGCGCTTCGAAGGCCTTCTCGGCACGTTGATGATTGTGGCGATAGTGCTGCTTGCGATCGGCATGGCCTACGGGATCATGACCAGCGACTCCACGCCGAGCTGGATGCGCTGACGCCTACCAGGCGCCGGCGCCGCACGCGCCGGCGGCCACCGCGCCCCCAACTTGTCCTGCTTTTGGCGGGACTGGTGGCTTGCGCCCTCATTCCTGTCGTATGAACTGCAAAAGAGTGCGGCGCTCGCTGCGCCGCCGGCGGCCTTAAGCGGCCAGAACGGGAGCGTGCGTCATGGGCGGTCGGGTCGCGGGCAAGGTTGCGCTGGTCACCGGCGGAGCGAGTGGCATTGGGCGCGGCTGCGCCGAGAAACTGGCTGCCGAGGGTGCGATCGTCGTGATCACCGACCTGCAGGACGCCAAGGGCGCGGAGACCGTCGCGGCCATCGAAAAGGCCGGTGGAAAGTCAGAGTTTCTGCGTCACGACGCGACCAGCGAGGCTGACTGGGAGAGCGTGATCGGTCAGATCAAGGCGCGCCATGGCCGGCTGGACATCCTGGTCAACAACGCCGGCATCGCAATTCCCGGCTCGGTGACCGAGATGTCGCTCGCCGACTGGCGCAAGCAGACGGCGGTCAACCTGGATGGGGTGTTCCTCGGGACCAAGCATTCCATCCCCCTGATGCGCCAGTCCGGCGACGGCGGATCGATCGTCAACATGTCTTCAGTCGCCGGACTGAAGGGCTCGGCGATCCTGGCGGGCTATTGCGCGACCAAGGGCGGCGTCAGACTCTTCACGAAGGCAGTGGCCATGGAGTGCTCGAACGCCAAGGACGGCATTCGGGTCAACTCGGTGCATCCCGGCATCATCGAGACGCCGATCTGGCTGTCGATCCTCACGCCTGGAGACCCCGGCACGAACGCGCCTCCGGACCTCGACGCGATGTCGACCACGGCCGTGCCGCTTGGCGTAAAAGGATATCCCGAAGACATTGCGAACGGCGTCCTGTGGCTCGCATCCGAGGAGAGCCGCTATGTGACCGGAGCTGAACTGGTCATCGACGGCGGCCTTTCCGTCCGCTAGCAGGTCGCCATGACGGCGACCTTGAACGTGATCTTCGGGCCCTGCGGCGCGGGCAAAACCACCTACGCGAACGCCTTTGCTCGACGAGAAAGGGCGGTCGCGTTCATCCTCGACGCCTGGATGGCCCAGATGTTCGGCCCGGACATGCCCGAGCCTCTTCAGTACGACTGGATGGTCGAGCGCGTCGGCCGATGCGAGGCGCAGATCTGGGCGACCGCGGCCGCGGTGCTGGCGACCGGTACGTCGGTCATCCTGGACATTGGCCTGATGCGCCGGGCCGACCGGGGGCGGGTGCGCGAAATCGCCGAGGCTACGGGCCTGCCGTTGCAGTTCCACTTCGTCAACGCCCCCAAGGAGGCCCGACGCGCCCGCGTCCTGGACCGCAACAAGGTGCGCGGCGAGGGGTTCGCCATCGAGGTGACCCCGGACCTCTTCGACTTCATCGAGGGGGTTTATGAGGCCCCGGAGCCCGCTGAACTGGCCGGCGCGGTGGTCAGCGAGAGCGACTAGCCACGAAGGGTCAGGCAGAGCCTCCACGGCCGCAAAGTCGCGCACTTAGGACGTTCAGAGCATCGACCTGGATTTTCGGGTCTAGGCCGGCGTCGGGAAAAGGTGGGCGGGCCAGGTGGCGTCGGAGGCGCGCTGGAAGGCTGGTCGCTCGGTGAGGCGCGAATTGTAGTCCAGCAGCACCGGGTCCTTAGGCAACACCTTCTGGTAGAGCAGCCGTGAGAGTGTGCCGCCCAGCACCACGTCGGCCGCGGAAAACCGAGCGCCCAACAGGTACTTCCGATCCTTCAGGACGCCGCTCAGCACGCGGACCATGTCGTCAAAGGCGCCGAAGCTGAAGCTGTATCCGGGCAGGTCGATCTTCTGCTCATGCAGCGTAGCGACGGGATCGACCACGGCGCTCGAATAGACCATCCACTTCAGGTACGGGCCGCGTTCGATATCGTCGATCTTCGGCGCCAGGGTTCCGTAGCCGTAGCGATCCGCCAGGTAGATTGCGATTGCCGGGTTTTCGCTCACCACCGCCTCGCCGTCGGTGAGCGTGGGCACCTTGCCGGCGGGGTTGAGCTTAAGATAGGCGGGCTTTTTCTGATCGCCCTTTCGTATGTCGACGGTTTCGACGGTGAACGGCACGCCAAGTTCTTCCAGCATCCAGTAAGCTGTAAAGGCGCGGCTGGCAGGTGAGTGGTAGAGAACGATGCGGCGCGGCGTGGCCATGGCGAAAGGTCTCCTGGGGCGGAGCATAAGCTAGGGTGGGCCGGCCTCCGCCGCCAGTTGTGGAGGATGCCGATGCCCAGCCGCGAGCGTGTCCTGGCCTTCGTCGCCATGGTGGAACAGGCGGAGTATGTCGAGGCGCTGGAGCAGTTCTATCATCCGCAGGCCTCAATGCAGGACAACCAACAGGAGCCTCGGCGCGGCCTCGAGCGGCTGATCGCCGATGAGCGGGCGACAATGGCCCGCTTCCAAACGATGAGGACGGAGCCCGTCACCGACCTCCTGATAGATGGCGACAAGGTGATGATCCGCTGGAAGTTCGTCTTCAGCCCGGCTGACGGGGCGCCGGTGGTGATGGAGGAGATCGCCCTGCAGCGATGGGACGGCGAGCGCATCGCCGAGGAAAGGTTTTTCTACGACCCGCGCCAGACCCGCCCGCCTGCCGCCTCAGGTTGACGAAGGCGCCCTGGCGTTAACTGGAAGGTCATGATGAAGTCGCAAAGAACGGCTTCTATCGTAAGAGCTCGCCGCAGCCGCCTAGGCTGACGTCACGGAGGACTCGCGTAGCGCCGGTCTGGTCAACTTGCATTTTGCGGCGCACAAACCTATCCTCTTTCCCCCCGGACGCCTGCGCCCGCGGCCGGAAACTGCGAACTCCTAACTAGGGCGAACCCGAGTCACCACCACCCATGGAAAAAGTCCCGATGACCGCCGAGGGCTATCACGCCCTCGACGAAGAGCTGAAGCGTTTGAAGACTGTGGAGCGGCCTGCCGTGATCGCCGCGATCGGAGAGGCGCGTCTGCACGGCGACCTCTCCGAAAACGCCGAATACCATGCCGCGAAGGACCGCCAGGGTTGGATCGAGGGTCAGATCGCCGAGATCGAGGACAAGATGGCCCGAGCCCAGGTCATCGACGTTTCGAAGCTCTCGGGAACCCAGGTTAAGTTCGGCGCCACCGTCTCGGTGATCGACGAGGACACCGAGGAGAAGGCGCGCTACCAGATCGTTGGCGAGCATGAGGCCGACGTTAAGAAGGGCCGCGTCTCGATCACGTCTCCCATCGCGCGCGCCATGATCGGCAAGGAAAGCGGCGAGACCGTCGAGGTGAACACCCCCGGCGGCGTCAAGGCCTACGAGATCACCAAGGTGGAGTGGGTCTAGCCCACTCCCGAATGGCCGAAACCTCTGCTCCCCTGACCATCTGGGCCGTATCGGACGGCCGCGTCGGCATCGAGGCCCAGGTTTTGGGGCTTGCAGAGGCTGTCGCGCGCCGCCGGCCGTCGACGGTCATCGTCAAGCGGGTTGGCTGGCGCCCGGCGCTCGGGCGCACGCCCCTGGCCTTGCTGCCCTTTCCTCGCCTGACCCTGATTGTCGACAGCACCATCGGCCCGCCCTGGCCCGATATCTGGATCGGGTCGGGCCGTGCGAGCGTGCCGCTGTCGCGCCGCATCCGCAGCTGGTCGAGGGGCCGCACCTTCGTGGTCCAGACTCAGGACCCGCGTCGCGCCATGACGGCCTTCGACCTCGTAATTCCGCCGGTTCACGACGAAGTGGCCGGCCCAAACGTCTTTCCGATTGTCGGCGCGCCCAACCGGATGAGCGCCGAAGGCTTCGCCCGCGACCTGGCCCGGTTCCGGCCGCGGATCGAGCCCCTGCCAAAGCCGAGAGTGGCGATGATCGTCGGCGGCAAGTCCAAGTCCCACGACCTGCCGCCGGAGCGCGCCAGGGCCATGGGCGAGGAGGTGGCGGCCGCCATCCAGGCCATCGGCGGCTCGCTGCTGCTCAGCTTCACCCGCCGCACGCCGCAGGGCGCGCGGGACGTCCTGACCGAGAGCCTGGCGCACGTGCCGGGTTGGATCTGGGATGGACACGGCGACAATCCCTACATGGCCTTTCTGGCCGCCGCCGACATCATCCTCGTGACCGAGGACTCCACGAACCTGGCGACCGATGCTGCGACCACGGGAAAGCCGATCCACGTCCTGGCCATGGCCGGCGGCGCGCGAAAATTCGATCGCTTCCATCAGGACCTGAGGGGCCGTGGCGTCGCGCGCCCGTTCACCGGAAGCCTTGCGACCTGGAGCTATCCGCCGCTGGACGAAACCAATCGCGTCGCGGCTGAACTGCTGCGGCGGTTCGACGAAGGCCGAAAGACCCTTCGCTCGTAGGGCCTCTGGCGAAGGCGATAGGCCATGACGCCCTTTCGGCGACGATGCGGTCATTCGGACGCCCCCTCGCTGACCCAGATCTCTGAGCTGCTGTCATCTGGCGCCCCATCACAATGTCGAGCAGCCGGGCCGCTCGTCGGGGTGGCCCTTTGCATTTGAAGCTGACGCGGGCAGGGTTCGCACCTTCCGGAGATCAGAGCGTTGGTGAGCAGTCCGAGTATCCTATTCGTCGCAGACGCCGGCCCCGCCGTGGGCGGCGGCCATGTCATGCGCTCGCTGACGCTGGCTGGCGTCCTGGCGGCGCATGGTGCGAATTGCCGCTTTGTGGCGCCGCCGCCCGTTGGGGCGATCCTTGCGGCCTTCGCGCCGCAGATGCCGCAAGCCGAGGCTCTCTCCACCTCCTCCCGCGACCTCGCCGAGGCCGTGGCCGGCGAGCGCTATGACGCGGTGGTGTTCGATCACTACGGCCTCTCGGCGGCCCACCACCGGACCATGGGCCAAGGACATCCCACGCTGGTCATCGACGACCTGGCCGACCGGCCGCTGGGCGGCGACATCATCCTGGACTCCGGACCGGCCCGCCACGCCGAGGACTACAACGGTCTCGTCGATGCCGACGCGCGCCTGTTGCTGGGTCCCCACTATGCGCCGGTGCGGGCCGACTTCGCGGCGCTGCGGGACACGGCGCTTGCCTGGCGGGGCGAGCCGGTCGGCCGGGTGCTGGTGTCTCTTGGCCTGACCGACGTTGACGCGATAACGGCCCGCGTGGTCGACCGCCTGCGGCCGCGCATCGGCGAAGCCGGTCTGGATGTGGTGCTCGGCGGCGATGCGCCCAGCCTGGCCAGCCTGGCCAAGATCGCCAGGCGCGACACGCGCATCACCCTGCACGTCGACAGCCCGCACATGGCCAGGCTGACCGCAGAGGCAGACATCGCCGTAGGGGCGGCGGGCTCCTCCACCTGGGAGCGCTGTACGCTCGGCCTGCCGACGCTGATGTTGGTGCTGGCTGAGAACCAGCGGGCGTCCGCCGAGGCGCTGGCGGAACGCGAGGCGGCGTTGGTGGCCGACGCGCGCGCGGCGGACTTCGAGACTGTCTTCGATCGAGCCCTGATGCGGCTGTTCACAGACGCGGCTCTGCGTCGCGACCTTGCGACCCAAAGCGCGGCGCTGTGCGATGGACAGGGCGGGCCCCGGGTCGCCGAGGCCTTGCTGAAGCTGATCGCCCTTCGAGTGAGTTAGGCCTGGTTGACGGTATTGCGCCGGAGGATCGCCGAGCCGTCGACGGCAAGGTCAGCCCGGGTGTCGGAAAGGCGCAGAGGCCCACTGATGACGGCATTGACGTCGTCGAGGCCGGTGCGGCCCTCGTGCCGGCGCGCGACCAGGTAGCGCAGCGATATGCGTTCGTGGTCGGCGGCGTCCGGCTGAGTGCCGTGCAGCGTGCAGGCGTGCCAGATCGCGGCGAAGCCGGTATCGCCGGTCAGGATGCGCTGGCGGGCCACCACTTCGCCGTGCTCGGCGTTGCGGTAGAGCCAGTCGGCGTCACCGATGCGGGTCAAGGTGTGTGGAAACACCGAGCCTCCGAGCGCATGGCTGCCCTCCAGCAGGTAGAGCGGCGCGTCGGCGCGGGCCACCGGGTGCAGGTAGACATAAAGGGTCAGGAAGTCGGCTTCACGCTGCTTGTAGTCGATCAGGTCCTGATGGAAGTCGATGCCGTAGAAATAAGTCACGTCCCGGTACTGTGGCCGGACATAGGCGCCGAGGTTGTTCACCGGATTGCCCAGGACGCGCGTCTTCAGCCATGACGGGACAGAGGCGGCGGGCATGCCGCAGACCACCTTCTTGTTGAGGATCTCGTAGTCGGGGCCGAGAAGCGCGGTGATGGCCTCCACCAGCTGCGGCGCCTTCTCGACGAAACCAAGCCGATCCTCGAAACGCTCCAGCAGATTGCGGCCGGGCCGCGGATTGACGCCCGTATATTGCGGGTCGGCATCGAACTCCTGCTCGGAGAGAAAGAGCGTCGAGCCGAAGTCGCGGGTGGCCCGGATTTGGGCCAAGAGCTCCGCGCAGGCCGCTGGGTTCACCGGTTCAGCGAAGAGATGTGCGCCATCGCGGATGAAATCCTCGACCACGGTCTCGGCGAGCGAGGGTTCGAGTTCGCGCGGCTTTGGCATGGCGTTCATCGGGTGTCTCCTGCCTGCCCTCAGCAGGCCGCGATTTGGTTTAACCCGCCGTTACCTTAGGGCCTCCAGGCCTCGCTCGTGGCGTCTTCAGGCCGGTCGAAAGCTTGTTCTTGACCTCGCGTCGCACACGCGCCGGCAATCGATCGCCCATCTCGGCCATGAAACTCTCGACCGCTGGTCGATCGCGCTGCGAAAGGACGCGCAGCGCCCAGGACAGCGCTTTTTCGACCATGTCGTCGCGGTCCGCGACAAGGCGGCGGCAAATGGCGAGCGTGCGGGCGGCGCCTGGGCCGCCCACGGAGTCGCGTGCATTGAAGCCAACGGTGGCGACCAGGGCCGAGCGGCGGCGCCAGCGGTCATGAGACTTCGACCAAACCTCAATGAGGCTGTCTGACATCCGCCCCCGCGCCCATAACGCGCCAGTCAGGATCGTGCCCAGCGCATCGACCGCATACCAGGACTGGGCGCGGCTCGCGAAATCGGCGACCTGCTGCTCGCTGACGGCCGCAAAAGCGGCCGCGTGGTGACGGATGAGTTCGTAGGCGACCCACTTGCCGCCCTGCCCCGCCTGGGCCTCGAACTCCACAGCGAGCGTCAGAACCTCTTCAGCCGAAGCGGACCGCAGTTTCCTCGACCAGCGCCTGCGCACCGCGCGGACCGAAGCCGTGTCGCGGCGCGGCAGATTTTCGATCTCGCGGGCGATGGCGACCGCGGCGTCCAACGGCCTAGCCCAGCATGTCCCAGGCCAGCGGCTCGCCGCGCTGGAGATCGCGCACGGCGAGGCGGCCCAGCACCTCGGAGAGGTGGACGGGCGGCAGGCCGTTGCCGGGTCTGACAGAGCGGACGTTGGCGCGGGTCAGAGCCTCACCGGCCTTCACGTTGGCGGTGACATAGAGAGAGCGGCGGAACTGCAGCGAGCCGCGTTCCGATCCCAGGACGTCGTAGTGAGCGCGGCCGAGCGCGGTCCAGGCGTTCTTGCAGTCGCGCACCAGGCCGGCGAACTCCGCCGGCTCCAAACTGAAGGCCGCGTCCGGACCGCCATCGGCGCGGGCAAGGGTGAAGTGCTTCTCAATAATGCCGGCGCCCATGGCGATGGCCGCGATCGATGCCGCCGCGCCATGGGTATGGTCGGAAAGCCCGATGGGCGAGGCGAACCGGCCGGCCATGTCGGCGACCGTGCGGACGTTGGCGTCGGCGAGGTCCGCCGGATAGCTGGAAACGCAATGCAGCAGCGCGACGCCGGCCGCCCCGGCCTCCAGGGCAGCGGTGCGGGCAGCCTCGATCTCCGTGAGATTGGCCATTCCGGTCGAGATGATCAGCGGCTTGCCCTTGGTCGCGGCGTAGCGGATCAGCGGCAGGTCCACGGCCTCGAAGGACGCGATCTTGTAGGCCGGTGCGCCGAGCCCCTCGAGCAGGTCGACCGCCGTCTCGTCGAAGGGACTGGAGAACAGGGTGACCCCGTGCTGGGCCGCGCGGGCGAAGAGCGCGGCGTGCCACTCATAAGGCGTCTGCGCTTCGCGATAGAGTTCATGCAGGCTGCGGCCGTCCCAAAGACCGCCCGTGATCCGGAACTCCGGCCGGTCGACGTCGAGTGTGATCGTGTCGGCGGTATAGGTCTGGATCTTGATCGCGTCGCAGCAGGTGGCTGCGGCCGCATCGACCATGGCCAGGGCCCGCTCCAGGCTGCCGTTATGGTTCCCGGACAGTTCGCAGATGACGTAGGGGGGATGGCTCGCCCCGATCCTTCGACCGGCGATCTCGATTTCGGGAGCAGAAGCGGCGGAGTCCATCGCGCTCAGTCTAGTCCCCGCCGCTGAAACGCGCGTTAACTAAGCGCGGCTCAGAGCAGCGATGGCGGCGGCTCGAGGGATGGTGACGCGGGCCTGGTTCCGACCACCAGACCGAGTGCGATCCCAGCGCCCAGGCCCACCATCGCCACTGCCGAGAAGAGGCGCACGCCGACGCCGATCGCGACGCCGGCCCCGACCGCGGCGCCCACCAGGGCGACCAGGCTCGCGGTCTTCAGTTCGTCTTGCATGCGCCGCTCCAGAATCTCGCCTACATAAGGGCAATGTCTGACGATCGTTCCGATCCCCGCTCCGTCCGCTGCCTGATCGTAGGATCAGGCCCGGCAGGTTACACCGCCGCGGTCTACGCCGCGCGCGCCCTTTTGAATCCCGTGCTGATCCAGGGCATCCAGCCCGGCGGTCAGCTGACCATCACCACTGACGTCGAGAACTACCCAGGCTTCGCCGACGTAATCCAGGGTCCCTGGCTGATGGAACAGATGCAAGCCCAGGCTGAGCATGTCGGGACCGAGATCGTGAACGACATCGTGCTCTCCGCCGACCTGTCGCGGCGGCCGTTCCGGCTGACAACGGATTCCGGCCAGGTGTGGCTCGCCGAGACCTTGATCATCGCCACCGGCGCACAGGCCAAATGGCTGAACCTGCCTTCCGAGCAGAAGTTCCAGGGTTTCGGTGTCTCGGCCTGCGCCACTTGCGACGGCTTCTTCTACCGCAACAAGCAGGTGGTCGTGGTCGGCGGCGGCAACACGGCCGTGGAGGAAGCGCTGTTCCTCACCAGCTTCGCCTCGAAGGTCACGGTCGTGCACCGGCGCGACGAGTTCCGCGCCGAGAAAATCCTGCAGGAGCGGCTGTTCCATAATCCCAAGATCGAGGTGATCTGGAACAACGCGATCGAGGAGGTGGTGGGCGCCGAGGATCCCAGGGGCGTCACCGGTGTCCGGCTGAAGGACGTCCAGACGGGGCAAACGCAACTCGTCGCGTGCGACGGCGTCTTCATCGCCATCGGCCATGCGCCGGCCTCGGAGCTTTTCAGGGGCCAGTTGGAGATGGACGCCTCCGGGTACCTGCAGGTGAAAGCCGGCACGGCCTCAACCGCGATCGAAGGGGTCTATGCGGCCGGTGACGTCACCGACGACATCTACCGCCAGGCGGTGACCGCCGCCGGCATGGGCTGCATGGCCGCGCTGGAGGCCGTGCGCTTCCTGGCCGAAGAGGACCACCGCAAAGCGCACCATCCGATCAGCCACCACGAGGCCGAGAAGATCGGGGCCTGGTAAGCGGTGATGATCCGTCACGCCCGCATAGCCGATCACCCCGCCATCGAGGCCGTCGTAGCGGCGGCCTTCGGGCGGACCGACGAGGCCGATCTGGTGAGCCGTCTGCGAACCGACGGTGACGTGGTGTTTGAACTGGTCGCCGAAGAGGAGGGAGACGTTGTCGGCCACCTTCTCTTCAGCCGCCTTTGGGCCGACCGGCGTGAGCTCTACGCGGCCCTGGCGCCGCTTGCGGTGCGGCCCGACCGACAGAAGAGCGGGCTGGGCTCGGCGCTCGTCCGTGTGGGCCTGGAGAACTGCCGCGAATTCGGGTGCCATGGCGTGCTGGTGCTGGGAGATCCAGCCTATTATGGCCGGTTCGGCTTTTCGGCGGACGCCGCGCGCCAGGTCAGCGCCCCTTTCCGCGGAATGGCCGCTTTCCAGGCGCTCGCGCTGGAAGATCGCGCCTTCGACGCCGCCCTCAGCGTCAGCTATCCAGACGCGTTCGCCGCCGCCTGAGACTCCGCCCTGGGAGCTGGTGGTTTGGCCGCGGTGGGCTCTGGCGCGGGCTGGGCGTCCATACCCTTTTCCATCGCCGCGAGGCTCTCGTTGATGCGCCGGACCTCTGCAGGCGTCGGCTGACGACGTGAGGCGTTGAGCGTACCCATGACCCGCGTACGTTCGCCCCCAGGCGCCTTGGGGTCGGCGACGTTGTAGGTGCGCACCTCGCCCGCGACCGCCAGCGTGATCTGGCGCAGCGGCGCCAGGCCCTGGCCTTGGGTTCGGGCGTCAAGGCTGGCCAGCAGCGCCGGCGAAAGGTCCGCCTCGCGCCCCTCGTAGTGGCCGTTGAAAGCGGGCGGCTCCCCCCAGGGACCGGTCCAGCGATAGAAGATGTGCTGTCCCACCTGGGTCATCTTGACGAGCGTCGGAGCCCAATACGGCACCACGTAGGCGGCGTGATAGTGGGTGGCGGTGCCCACGTCCTTGTCAACGAAGCCCGCCAGCGCCCGCCTGGCCACGTCCTGCGCCTGGCGCCACAGAGCCGGTTGCGGGCTCCATCTCAGGGCGCCATCGCAGGTGAAGGTGAACTGGCAGCCGGTGGGCCGGGCCGAACCCTGGAAGACGACCCCGCACACGGATTTCGGATAGGCCGGGTGGCGCACGCGGTTCAGCACCACTTGCGCGACCGCCTGTTGGCCGCGGACCGGCTCGCGGGCCGCCTCGTAGTAGACCGCCTGGGTCATGCAGTGGAGCGCACGCGCGCTGTCATCGGCGTCGGCCTTGAGCACAAACGGGCGCATGGGGCGGATCGGCAGGCCGGCGAACGGCCGAAGGTTGTTCACCTCGACGGCCCCCTCGCCTTCCTGCGCCGCAAATCCCAGATCAGGAACCTGGCGCAAGTCCAGGTTGGCCCAGCCCACCGGGCGTCCCCAGGCGTCGGGATGCGGCAGGCGCGGGACGTGACGCTGGGCAAGCTCGCGGGCCGCCGGATCGAGCGTGGCGGTCGCCGAGAGCAAGGCTGGATCTGAATACCCTCGGGTCGCCAGGAGGCGTGCGTCAACCGCCTGGGAGTGATTCGCCGCCGGCGCGCACCCGCTGAGCGCGGCGGCCCCCAAGGCCGCCGCCACGCCGGCGCGGCGTCTTATACCGAGCACCCTGCGAATCCCGTCGCCTTCCCTGCCTTATGCGCCGCTACCCCGTTAAGTCCGAGGGCGGGCGCCGATTGGGCCGAAATCCGGCCAAAAGATGAACAAGCGGAGCCTGAGGGCGTTGTCCTGAACGATGCGGCCAACGCTCATATCGTCGGTTGCGCCCTGTCGCCAGCACTCCCATTCTGGCGCCGCTAGGCTGAGGTTGCAGAGATCCGTGCCGGAGAGGCCCTGCATATGACCCCGCCCGAATGGCCGCTGCGGTTCATTCCGAGGCGCTCAGCACCGCTGTGGCGCGCCGCTTTGATCACTCTGACGGCCTTCGCAGGCGCGGTGCTCATCCGCGGATTGTTGTTGGGGTTCGACAACGCGACCGGCCTCTCAGCCACCTACTTCCCGGCGCTCATCGTCGCGACCCTCTACGCCGGCCCGCGCTGGGGCTGGGGCTCACTGATCATCACGATGGTCATCGGCTTTTTCGGCGCCACGACGGTCGCCTCGACGCTTTCGCGCGATGCGGTGATCCTTCAATTCGGCCTGTCGGGCGCGGCCACCGTGCTGGTCGCAGCCGGCCTTCGCGAGGCCTTGCTTCGCCTTGACGAAGCCACGGCCGCCGCGGCGAAGATCCAGGCCAACCTGGCCGCCACGGAGGCGCGGTTCCGCACGCTGGCCGACAGCGCGCCTGTGCTGATGTGGGTCTCAAACCCCGATGGGACGCGCGAATTCGCCAACCGCGCCTACCTGGAGTTCCTCGGCCTCGACTACGAGACGGCGCTGAGTTTGGACTGGCGCAGCATGATTCACGCCGATGACCTTGGCCGCATCGCCCTGCAAGAGGCGTCCGCCGAGGCCAGCGGCGGCGACTTCGTCTGGGAGGCGCGCTACCGCCGCAGCGACGGGGAGTATCCGTGGATACGTTCGGTCTCGCAGCGGCGCTACCTGCCCAATGGCGAACTCGCCGGTTACATCGGCGTTGGCTACGACATCACCGACGCCAAGCGGGCGCAAGCCGACCTGAGGCGGATCAACGACCTCTTGGCCGAGCGCGTGCAGGCAGCGCTCGCCGAACGCGACGAAGCCGAGGCGGCGCTGCGCCAGGCGCAGAAGATGGAAGCTGTCGGGCAGCTGACCGGTGGCGTCGCGCACGACTTCAACAATCTCCTGACGGTGATCACCGGCGCGCTCGACCTGATCCAGAGGCGTCCGGCCGACGAGGTCATGCGTGATCGGATGATCGAGGCGGCGCAGGGCGCAGCCAGGCGCGGCGAGCGGTTGACACAGCAGCTTCTCGCCTTCTCGCGCCGCCAGGCGCTGAGGCCGCAATTGGTGCGGGTCGACGACGTCCTGGCGGAGAGCGAACCGCTCTTGCGCCGAGCAGTTGGCGAAGCGGTGAACCTGGCCGTTGCGCCGGGTTCGCCGGGCGCGGTGAGCCACATCGATCCCAGCCAGCTCGAGGCCGCGGTGATGAACCTGGTGGTCAACGCCCGCGACGCCACGCCGGCCGGCGGCGCCATAAGGGTCGAGACCCGGCTTTGCAGGTTGACGGATGGCGCCGTCGAGGAATCGCCGGCCGGCGAATACATCTGCGTTTCGGTGCAGGACACCGGCGAGGGGATGGACGTGCAGACCGCCGCGCGGGTCTTCGAGCCCTTCTTCACCACCAAGGAGCCGGGCCGTGGGACGGGGCTTGGGCTCAGCCAAGTCTACGGCTTTGCCCGGCAGAGCGGCGGCGCAGCCTCGGTGGAAAGCGTGCTTGGCCAAGGCGCGAGCGTGCGGATCTACCTGCCCCTGGCCCAGGCCGGCGCCGCCGAAATTGCGCCCCGGGCCGATGTTCGGGCCTCCCGACGGGGGCCTGGGCGGCGGGTTCTTCTGGTGGAGGACGACGCCGGCGTCGGCGAAATGGTCGAGGCGATGTTGACCGAACTGGGCCATGAGGTCGTGCGCGCGGCCGCCGCGGCGCCGGCGCTGGAGATACTGAGGCGCCGTCTGCCGATCGACCTGATGATCACCGACTTGATCATGCCGGGCGGCACGAACGGCGTGGAACTGGCCCACCTGGCTGTCGAACTGAGGCCCGGCCTGCCGGTCGTGCTGACCTCGGGCTATACCGGCGAAACCCTGGGGGCCGCCACCCAGGCGCCCTGGCCGCTCCTGACCAAGCCCTACCTCGCCGAAACCTTGGCCGCCGTCATCGAAACTGTGACCGCCGGCAGGGCGACCCAGGCCGTCTAGGAGTCTGGATCCCCCCAGGCGGCGAGACGTTTCCGTGACTTGCACAAGTCCGCGATCGCGCTATATGTGGTCCAGTGCTTTTGCTCGAACTGAGCATAAGAGCGGGAAACGCCAGGGGGACAGCCTCGCCTGGCGTCTTTTTAGGCCGAAGTAATGCTCATTTTGAGCATAAGGAGCTTGGAATGGCCGCCGATGGTTTCCAGTTCGCATTCACCGCCGAGGTTGAGGCGCAGACCGCTCCGGTGTGGGAGAAGGTCCGGCGCCACGTAACGCCTATGGAGTGGCGCGCCCAGGCCCCGCTGATCGCAGCGATCAACCAACTTAAGGCTGAGAAGGACGCGGTCATCCTGGCGCACAACTACATGACGTCGGAGATTTTCCACGGGGTTGGCGACTATGTCGGCGACAGCCTGGGCCTGGCCAAGGAAGCGGCCCGTTCGAAGGCCAAGGTGATCGTGCAAGCCGGCGTTCACTTCATGGCCGAGACGTCCAAAATCCTGTCGCCCGACAAGACCGTCCTGATCCCCGACCTGCGGGCCGGATGCTCGCTGGCCGCTTCGATCACCGGCGCCGACGTACGGCTCATCAAGCAGCGTTATCCCGGCCTGCCGGTGGTCACCTACGTCAACACCACCGCCGAGGTTAAGGCCGAGACCGACATCTGCTGCACCAGCGCCAACGCTGTGCAGGTGGTCGAGGAAGCCGCGCGGATGTGGGGTGTCGACCGGGTGATCCTGATCCCCGACGAGTTCCTGGCCCGCAATGTGGCGCGGCAGACGGACATCAAGATCATCGCCTGGAAGGGCCGCTGCGAGGTGCACGAGCGCTTCACCGCCGCCGACATCCTGGAGATCCGCCAGGCCTACCCGGACGCCGAGGTGCTGGCCCACCCCGAGTGCCCGGCCGAGGTGCTGGAGGTCTCCGACTTCAGCGGCTCGACGGCGGCGATGAACGACTACGTCATCACCCGAAAGCCCAAGCGCGTCGTGCTGATCACCGAGTGCTCGATGGCGGACAACGTCGCGGCCGATGCGCCCGACACCGAGTTCGTCCGGCCTTGCGTGCTGTGTCCGCACATGCAGCGCATCACGCTCGCCAATATCTACGAGGCCCTGCTGCACGGGCGCCACGAAGTGACGGTCGATGCCGATGTCGCCGAGCGCGCGCGGCTGGCGGTCCAGCGGATGGTCGACCTGCCGCCACCGGCGAAGCCGGCCCGCTACGACCTTGTCAAAGCCCGCCATCACGTCGACGTGGAGCTGATCTGATGCGCCGCATCACCCATGACGGGGTGCTTGTGGTGGGCGCAGGCCTGGCAGGCCTGTCGGCGGCCCTGGCCGCGGCGCCGCGCAAGGTGCTGGTGCTGACCGATGCGCCGCTGAACCACGGCTGCTCCTCAGCCTGGGCGCAGGGCGGCATGGCCGCGGCGCTTTCCGACGGCGACAGCGCCGAGGCGCACGCGGCGGACACGATCACTGCCGGCGCGGGCCTCGTCGACCCGGCCATGGCGCGTATCCTGACCGAGGAAGGCCCGGCGGCAGTCGGCGCGCTGGCGAGCCTCGGCGCCCCATTTGACCGGACAGGCGACGGCGCCTTCGCCCAAAGCCTCGAGGCGGCCCACTCGCGGCCCCGCGTCGCGCGGGTGAAAGGCGACCAGGCAGGGGCTGCGATCATGCAGGCCGTCGCGGTGGCCGTATTGGCCTCGCCGCACGTCGCCGTATGGGCAGGTCACCGGCTTCGCGGCCTGCTGCAGGACGCCTCGGGGCGGGTGCAGGGCGTCGTAGCCGAGCACAAGGGCGCGCTGGTGGAGATCATTGCGCCGGCCACCATCCTGGCCACCGGCGGCGTAGGCGGGCTCTATGCTGTCACCACCACCCCGCCGGAACTGACGGGCGAAGGCCTTGGGCTCGCGGCCCTGGCAGGCGCCGTGATCTCCGATCCGGAATTCGTGCAGTTCCACCCAACAGCCATCGACATCGGCCGCGATCCCGCGCCACTAGCCACCGAGGCCCTACGTGGCGAAGGCGCCGTGCTGGTCGGGACCGATGGCGAGCGTTTCATGTCGCGCTATCATCCCGACGCCGAGCTCGCTCCGCGTGATGTGGTGGCCCGCGCCATCCACGCCGAGCGCGAGGCCGGGCGCGGCGCCTTCCTGGACGCGCGGTCGGCGGTGGGCGCGCACTTTCCAACGGAATTCCCTGCCGTCTTCGCCGCCTGCATGGCCGGCGGTATCGATCCGCGCAACCAGCCGATCCCGGTGGCGCCAGCCTGCCACTACCACATGGGCGGCATCGCGACTGACGCCGATGGCAGGACCTCGCTTGCCGGTCTCTACGCCGCGGGCGAGTGCGCCTCGAGCGGCGTACACGGCGCGAACCGCCTGGCCTCGAACTCCCTTTTGGAGGCTGCGGTGTTCGGCGCTCGCGCCGGGCGCGCGGCGGCCGGCGAGGCGGGCGGCGAAACCGAGCGGCTGGTCCGCCTGGTGGCCCCCAGCCTGCCCAAGCCGGCGCTTGCGGCCCTGCGCAACGCCATGAGCCGTGACGCCGGCGTTGTGCGTTCGGCCGACGGGCTCGCCCGGCTATTGGATGAAATCGACGCCCTGGAGGCCCTGCACGGGCGTTCCGCTTCGCTGGCGGCCGCCAGGCTGGTGGCGGCTTGTGCGCTCGTGCGCGCCGAGAGCCGTGGCGCCCATTTCCGCGCCGACGCCACGACCTCCGATGCACCCCCCCGGCGCACGTTTGTCCGGTGGCGCGACCTGATCTCCGCCAACGCCTGGAAACACGCCGCCGAATGACCGAGCCCCTGCCGGATTTGCTGATCGCGCCCGTCGTGCGCGCGGCGCTTGACGAAGACCTTGGGCGCGCAGGAGACGTCACCTCCCAGGCCTGTATTCCCGCCGACGCCCGGCTGCGGGCTGTCTTCGTGGCGCGCAAGCCCGGCGTGGTTGCGGGCATCGCCTGCGCGCGGCTGGCGATCGCTGAGCTGGATCCATCCGCCGACTTCAAGGCCGTCGTTGAGGACGCAGACCGGGTCGGGGCAGGCGCGAAGCTTGCTTGGGTGGACGCCAACGCCCGCGCCCTGCTCACCGCCGAACGCACCGGCCTCAACCTGATGGGCCGCCTCTCCGGCGTCGCGACCTTGACCCGGGCCTATGTCGACGCGGTCGAGGGGACCGGGGCCGTGATCGTCGACACTCGCAAGACCACGCCAGGGCTGCGTACGCTCGAGAAATACGCCGTGCGTTGTGGCGGGGGGACGAACCATCGCTTTGGGCTGGATGATGCGATCCTGATCAAGGACAACCACATCGCCGCCTGTGGCTCGGTCGGCGAGGCCGTGCGCCGCGCCAAGGCGGCGGCCGGTCACCTTACGAAGGTGGAGGTGGAAATCGACCGCCTGGATCAGCTCGAAGAAGCGCTGAAATATGGCCCCGACGTCGTCATGCTGGACAATTTCAGCGTGGATGACCTGAGCGAGGCCGTGCGCCGCGCGGCCGGCCGCGCGGTCCTCGAAGCCTCGGGCGGCGTCAGCCTCGAGACCGTCCGCGCCATCGCTGCGACCGGCGTGGACGTGATCAGCGTCGGCGCCCTCACCCACTCGGCCGGTGTGCTGGACATCGGCCTGGACGCGGACTGACGTCGGGTCAGGCCGCCTCCACTCGCACGCTGAGCGGAGCAAACTGCGCACGATACTCCGCCGGCGTCATTCCGGTGTTGCGCTTGAAGAGGCTGCGGAAGAAGGCGACGTCGTCGTACCCGACCGCGCAACTCACCGATTGGATCGGGGCGGTGTCCTGCTCTAGCATGGCCTTTGCGGTCTCGATCCGCACGGCTTGCAGGTAGGCAGACGGGTGACGTCCCGTCGCCGCCTTGAAACGACGCGCCAGGGTGCGTGCGCCCAGGGCGGCCTTCTTGGCCAGGGTCCCGACAGAGACGTCCTCCCGGAAGTTCTTTTGCAGGAAGGTCTCAACTGCCCGAATGCGCTCGTCGCCGTGTGGCGGCGAGAGGGGCAGCATCGCGTAGCCGGACTGGTGGATCCGCGGCCGGGGCAGGAGCAGCGCGCGAGCGCACTGGACTGCGATCTCATGGCAGCAGAGCTTCTCCACCAGATAGAGGCTGAGGTCGATGGAAGCATAGACGCCGCCGCTGCAGAGCACGCGCTGATCTTCGGTGACGAAGAGGTCCGAGCGCCAGTTCACGCGCGGGTAGCGACGCGCAAAGTCACCCGCCAGCGCCCAATGGGTCGTGGCCATACGACCGTCCAGCAGGCCGGCCTCGGCGAGGTAGGCCGCGCCCATGCAAACCCCAGCCACGTAGGCGCCGGCCGCGTAGTGACGGCGCAGCCATGGCAGGAGGGCGCTGTGTTCCACGAGCTTGACGTCCAGCTCCATCCCCGAGGTCGGCACAATGATGATGTCGGTCCGCTCGATTGCCTCGATCGAGGTTTCCGGCTGGATCAAAAGGCCCTGCGGATTGCGCACGGCTCGTCCGTCGAGCGAGGCGGTGGTGACCCGGAACGCAGGCTCGGCGGGGCGGCCATGCAGGTTGTTCCACAGCGCGCCGGCGGCAAAAAAGATCTCGACCGGCAGGAGCGCCGTCGATGAAAGGCCATCGTCGAAAAGCAACACCGTCACATCGAGGATCCCGGCCTCGCGCAGGCCCCGGCCGGCGAGGTCCTTCGCCCCTGGCGACGGAGGCGCGAAGGCCCGCTGCTGGCCGGCGCCCCTCCAGTCATCACGGTCCAGCAACTCTGCCGCCGAATTCTCGCAATCCGTCGCAAATGCTCTCATAACGCTGATCCCATAACAGTGGCCGGCGAAACTGCCCCGCCGGCCGCCTGCGATGAAGAGGCGATACGGACAACCAACGGGGGTGATTGTTCCTATCGCGCGCGCTCGGCGTAGAGCCGGGGCTTGGGCGTGCTGGCGTAGATTGCGCTCACCATGGGGGCATGGACCCGTTGCACGGTCGTCTCGGTGCTTTCGTTGATGCAGGCTGTGTAGCGTTGATATTCGTCAATGCTGAGCCCGCTGGGCTCGGGCCCGCACACGGTGCGCGCGGCCTGGTGGATTCGCCCAAGCAGGACCCTGGCGCCTTCCTCGTGCGTCAGATCCAGCTCCGAGTAGCGCACGACAACGTGGCGAACGCTGCCGTCGTCGCCGGCGCGATAGGGTGTGTGCGCGCTCGCCGCGCCAGTGCTGAGACCGGCGGCGACAAATGCAATGGCGGTGAACCTCATAGCGTTTCTCCTCTGAACTTACGTGGAGGAGAACCTGCCCAGTCGAACGTCGAGCGGGGAGCGGCTATCGAGACAACCTGCAAGGTCAATCGCGGCTGTTGGGTGTGATTTCGCCGTCTCGGCGAGCTTGTCGAAGACTATTGGCCGGTCCACGTTGCCCGCCACAGGGGAGAACCACCATGAGTACGGCGACGAAGATCGAGAATACTGGCGAACTTCAAAGGATGGCCGAAGTGCTGCGCCGCCAGAAGGCGGCCAACATCGCGGACGGCGCCCCGAGCGCCGAAGTGCGGGTCGGGCGACTGGACCGCGCCATCGGCCTCCTGATCAAGCACGACCAGGCTATCGTTAAGGCCCTGACGCAGGACTTCGGGTCCCGCGCCCCGGCCGTGAGCGGCATCACTGACATCGGCGCCTCGGTCGGGCCCCTGAAGCACGCCAAGGCGAACCTGAAGACCTGGATGAGGCCGGAGAGGCGAAAGACGAGCCCGGCGCTGCTCGGCATGCTCGGCGCAAAGGCGGAGATCCGCTTCCAGCCGAAGGGCGTCGTCGGGATTATCAGCCCCTGGAACTTCCCCGTGAACCTGACCTTCGCCCCGCTTGCCGGTGTGCTGGCGGCGGGCAACCGGGTGATGATCAAACCCTCGGAATATACCCCGGCCACGTCCGACCTGATGGCGAAGATGTTCTCGGAAGCCTTTGGCGAGGAGGAGATCGCGGTCTTTCCGGGTGGACCGGATGTCGGTCAGGCCTTCTCGGAGCTCCCGTTCGACCACCTCGTGTTCACGGGAGCGACTTCGATCGCCCGGCACGTCATGAAGGCCGCGGCGGCGAACCTCGTGCCCGTGACGCTCGAGCTTGGCGGAAAGAGTCCGGTGATCCTTGGCCGCAGCGCCGACTACGCGACGAGCGCGGGCCGCATCATGGCCGGCAAGACGCTCAACGCCGGGCAGATCTGCCTTGCGCCCGACTACGTGCTGGCTCCGCATGACATGGTGGGCGCCTTCGTCAAGGAGGCCACTTCCGCCGTCGCCTCGATGTTTCCGACCATCAAGGACAATCCGGACTACACCTCCGTGATCGCCGAGCGGCACTACGAGCGCATCAAGGGCTATGTGGAGGACGCCCGCGCCAAAGGCGCCGAGATCGTGGAGATCAATCCCGCCGGCGAGGACTTCAGCCAGCAGGAACATCGCAAGATCCCGCCCACCCTGATCATCAATCCCACAGATGACATGAAGGTGATGCAGGAAGAGATCTTCGGTCCGGTGCTGCCGGTGATGACCTACGGCTCGGTCGACGAGGCCATCGGCTACGTCAACGCCCACGACCGGCCCCTCGGCCTCTACTACTTCGGCAATGACGCCGCCGAGGAGGCGAAGGTTCTTTCGAAGACGACCTCCGGCGGGGCGACTGTCAACGACGTGATCTTTCACGTGGCCATGGAGGACCTGCCGTTCGGCGGCGTCGGGCCTTCAGGCATGGGCAGCTATCATGGCGTCGACGGCTTCCGCGAATTCAGCCACCGCAAGTCTATCTATCATCAGCTCAAGAAGGACCTTGGGCCCATGAAGGCGCTTCGTCCGCCATACGGTGAGGGCGTGAAGAAATTCCTCGCCGCCCAGCTGAAGCCGTAGGGACCTTTGGCCTAAAGGTGCGCCTCGGCGGGGATGACGGTCTCGTTGTCCTTGTCCGAGGCCTGTGCGCCCATCGGGCTCCTGTCGCGCAAGGGCAGCCGCGGGACGAAGAGCGTGACCAGCAGAGCGGCCGCCACGACATAGAGACCGAGGGCGAAGACCCCGGTGATGGCGTGGGAAATGATGTCCTTGATGAAGTGTGGCAGCACCGGCGCGGCGCCCGCGTGGGCCGCCCCGCCCATGGCCCTGAGCTTGCCCACGTCCACGCCCGGCATGATCCTGCCAAGGCCGGCGTTGAGATGGGCCGTCAGGAAGGTGCCGAAGATCGCGACTCCCATGGTTGAGCCGATCTGCCGGAAGAACTGACTGGACGAGGTGACCACCCCTAGACGCTCGACAGGCATGGCGTTCTGGATAGCGATGCTGAACAGGCTTTGTCCCGGGCCAAGGCCAATTCCCAGCACCAGCATGCGCCAGGCGAGGTCGAGGCGGGTGGTCTCGGCGTGCATGCGGCTGAGCAACCATATGCCGGCGAAGGTCACGACGATGCCGCCGATCATGAAGGCCTTGTACTTGCCCGTCCGGCTGACCATCCGTCCACAGAGGATCGACGAGGTAAAGAGACCCGCCATCAACGGTAGCTGCGAAAGCCCGCTGGTGGTGGCGGCGACCCCCTGGCCGAGTTGCTGGAAGAGCGGCAGGAACGCCACGGTGCTCATGAACGACATGGAGACCAGGAAGCCTGCCAGGTTGGCGGTCGTGAAGACGCGGTTCTTGAAAAGCTCGAGCGGCAGGATCGGATCCGCCGCGAAGCGTTCTGCGAAGACGTAGAGCACGAGGCCCAGGGCCGAGCCTGCGAAGAGGCCCAGCACCATGGCCGACGTCCAGGGATACTCGTGGCCGCCAAAGGTGAGCGCGAGCAGCAGCGGCACGACCGTGGCGATGATCAGGGCCGCGCCCACAAAGTCGATCCTGCCCTTCGCCTGATGGGACATCTTCGGCATCTTCACGATGATCATGAAGAGCGAGAGCAGCGACAGCGGCAGGTTCAGGTAGAAGACCCAGCGCCAACCGGCCACCAGGTGGCCCGCCAGCGTCACCGTGCCGTGGTCGGTAAAGTAGCCGCCGATCAACGGGCCAAGCGTGCTGGAGAGGCCAAAGACCGCCCCGAACATGCCGCCGATCTTGCCCCGCTCGCGCGGTGGGTAGAGGTCGCCGATGATGGCGAAAGCCGTGGTGAAGAGCGCCCCGCCGCCGATCCCCTGGACGGCTCTGAAGACGATCAGTTGCACCATACCGCTACCGATCAGCGGCAGGTCACCGAACTCTCCGGAGAGGCCTGAGAGCCACGAACCCGCCAGGAAGATGGTGATACCCGCCAGCAGCACCGGCTTGCGGCCGTAGAGGTCACCCAGCTTCCCCCAGATCGGCACCATCACCGTGGACGACAGCAGGTAGGCGGTGGTCACCCAGGAGTAGAGCGCCAAGCCGTTCAGCTCGGCGATGATCCGCGGCATCGCCGTGGCGACGATGGTCTGGTCCAGCGCCGACAACAGGAAGACGATGGCCACGCCCCAGAGCGTGACCCTTTTCTCCAGATCCGTGAATTCAGCCATACGAACGCGAAGCTCCCCCCTTTGTCGTCGGGGGGTGGCTTTAGCCTTATTTGGACGGGGGCGCAGCAGGCCGCGGCGCCGGCGGTGGCGCATTGGGATCCTTCTCGCCAAGACCCACGACTTCGCCGCTCGCCAGCACGTGGCCGGCCATGGCCGTAGTCAGGGCCTCATAGCTGTTGGCGGCGGCATCCGGAACCGTGGTGTCGAGCGCGAAGATCTCGAAATGGTAGTGGTCCTTCGGGCCCGGCGGCGTGCGCGGGCCAGTATAGGGCTTGGCCGCGCCCATGTAGTTTGGGCCGTAGCTGGAGCCGGCCGGCGGTGTTGTCATACCGACATCGAGCTTGGTCACGTGGGCCGGGATGTTGAACATCGTCCAGTGCAGAACCGGCGCGCCGCGCACCAGAAGATCGTTGTCCTGCATGATCAGAACATAGGATTTGGTCCCCGCCGGCCCCTTGGACCAGCTGAGGCCCGGAAAAGTGTTGCTGCGGTACTGGGTGTTCTCGAAGGGGATGTCGCCCCCATCCTTGAAGGCCGGCGTGGTGACGGTGAGCCTGGCCTTGGCGGGCATGAGATCGAGCGCGGTGCGCGCTTCGGGCTGGCCCGGGGTGGCGCGTGCGACCTGGGCGAAGGCAGGCATGGCGGCGAGCCCCAGCAGCGCTGAGAGCGCCACCGCGCGGATTGGCGAATTCATCGGCGAGTTCCTCCCAAAAGCGGTCCCGTTTGAAGCGGGATCCGCTGACCCATTCTTGTTTATGGTTTGGCCTTGTGGCCGACCGCCCAGACGTAGGCCGAGATCGCCGCGAGGTCGTCGGGCGCAAGCTGGGCGCCTCCCATCGGCGGCATCGGGCTGCGATATTGTTTGGGTGCGGGCACGCCTTTGCTGATGACATCGGTGATCTGGGCCAGGCTGCCATCGGTCCAGAGCGGGCTGCCGGTGGTCAGGTTCGGCCCGATGGCCCCGCCCGAAGCGTCCTGGCCGTGGCAGGCCGCGCAAGAACCGCCCGTGAAGAGTCCCATGCCCTTGGCGACCTGCTCGGCCGTGGCGCCGGGGGGCGTGGGCAGGGTGGGAGCCGATGAAGTGCTGGGCGCTTCGGCCACATTGGTGGGCGCCGGCGCAGCGGCGATCGGAGCGCCTGCCGGCCCTTGATAGGTCACCTTCCAGATGCGGCCCTTCACGTCATCGGAGATGTAGAGAGCACCGTCTGGGCCGACCGCCAGGCCGGTGGGCCGGAAGATCGCTTTGCCGGAGGCCTTGTTGGGGCCGGCGAAGCCGTCGGCGAAGACCACGTAGTTCCCGCTGGCCTTGCCGTCCTTCAGCGGCTGGAAGACGACGTTGAAACCGTCCTGCGCGGCCGGCGCACGGTTCCAGGAACCGTGGAAAGCGATAAACGCGCCACCCTGGTAGGCGGCCGGGAAGGCCTTGGCATTGTAGATTTTCAGGTCGTTGGGCGCCCAGTGGGCCGGGAAGGCCGCGACGGGAGCCTGCTTCTGGGCGCAGACGCCCTGGGCCTTGCCGCCGTCGCCGCCGTACTCGGGGGCCAGCACCAGCTTCTTCTGGAAGTTGTCGTAATAGCAGAAGGGCCAGCCGTAATCGCCACCCTGCCTGACCAGCAACAGCTCCTCGGCGGGGAGCTCCGTGGCCACCTTCGCATCCGTGTAGAGTTTGCCCCAGTTCTGAAGCAGTTGGTCGCGCCCATGCTGAGTGGCGTAAAGCCGGCCGGAGGTGTCGAAGGACAGGCCCATGCCGTTGCGGATGCCGGTCGCGTAGCGTTCGGCCGGCGAGAAGGCCTGGTCGACCTTGTCGGCGGAATAGAGCCAGGTCCCACCGCGGGTGGTCAGCTCCGAGCACGGGTCATTGCCTGGAACGCCGGCCACCCGGTTCCTGGGCTGACAGCTGTTGGTCGCCGTCCCCATGTCCACGAACAACTGGCCCTTTGCGTTGATCACGAAGGGATGCATCGGGTGGTCGCCGCCGAGCGGCATGCCCGCCACCACCACCTGTGGCTTGCCGGCGGGGACAACGCCGCCCGCCGGTAATGCGTAGCGGACGATCTTATCGTTCATCTCGGCATAGACGGCGCCCTTGTAGAGCCCGATTCCGGTGCCGCCCTTCGACCCTTCGGCAGGGGTCAGTCCGAAATGGGTGACCTTGTCGGCCTTGCCGTCCTTGTTGGTGTCCTGCAGCGCGATGAGGAACCCGTCGGGGGGCGCGGCGCTGCGCGGGAAGTAGGACGAGCCGTTCCAGCTGTTGGCGTAGACGGCGCCATCGGCGGCGACGGCAAGGTGGCGCGTGTTGCCCAGGTTGTCCGCAAACACCGTCGCGCAGAACCCAGGCGGCAGGGTGATGCCGGTATCGCCGCCGGCGCAGGCGCCCGCCTTGGCCATCGGCGCCTTGGGCTGGGCCTGGACGGCAAGCGTGGCGCCGGCGGCCATCAGCGCCGCAGCCCCCAGGCCGATAGCGACTGGCCGCAGTCTCCAGTTCCGTTCGCCTGCTCCATGGCTCATGCGCTCAACCCCCTGCTCTTTTGTCGTTATGTAGCTCAACTACCTATCGCTTCGCAGTCCGCCCTGAAAGACCCGCCGCGCCGCGGTTCGTTCTATGAAGCGGCGCACCGTCCATCGCCAGTCCTGACGCCCCCCCGCGGGCGCCGCCATTCGTCTTCACCCGCACCGACCGTCCCTTCCAGAAAACTGCCGCTCAGTCAGGCGGCGGCCCGGACCTCGGCCACGATCGCCTCGGCCTTGGCGAAGAGTGCGGGGTCGACCTTCAGGCCGGACGCCGCAGCGTTCTCGTCGAGTTGTTCGGGACGGCTCGCGCCGACGATGGCGGAGGCGACATTAGGTTCTCGCAGCACCCAGGCGAGCGAGAACTGCGAAAGCGAACAGCCCGCCTCCTCGGCGAGGGGCTTGAGCTTCTGGACGGCCTCCAAGACGGCGCGCGACAGCCATGACTGGATCGGCGAACTCATGGAATCGCTGGCGGCGCGGGAGTCCGAAGGCGGCGGTGCGCCTGGACGGTACTTGCCTGACAGCACGCCCTGGGCCAGCGGCGACCAGACGATCTGGGAGACATGGTTGGCGGCAGAGATCGGGATCACCTTTTTTTCAGGCCTACGGAAAAGCAGCGAGTACTGCGGCTGGCTGGAGACGAAGCGCTCGACGCCCGGGATGGCGAAGGCCGCCTCGATCTGGTCCGGCGACCACTCGGAAAAACCGATCCAGCGGGCTTTGCCGGCGCGAACCACCTCGCTCAACGCCTCCATAGTCTCTTCCAGTGGCGTGTTCGGGTCGTAGCGGTGGCACTGGTAGAGATCGACAAAGTCGGTCCTCAGGCGCTTCAGCGACGCGTCCATCTGCTTGAGGATCTGCACGCGCGACAGGCCCTGGTCGGTGTCGCTCATCTGGCCCCAGACCTTGGTCGCCAGGACGTAGCTGTCGCGCGCCCGGGTGCTCAGCATCTCGCCCAGCACGCTCTCAGCCGCCCCGCGGCCATAGACATTGGCGGTATCGATGAAGTTGATGCCGAGGTCGAAGGCCCGATCGAGGCAGGCGCGCGCCGCCTCGGCCTGCACGCCGACCCCGAAGGTCAGCCACGAACCCAGGGAGATTTCGGAAACCTCGAGGTCGCTGGCGCCAAGTTTGCGGTACTTCATGGTTTCAAATTCCAGGATTTCGAATGACGGACGATGCGACAATCTGGCCAGCATAGGCCAGTCAGCGCGCGCGTCGCGGTCAGATCATCGGCCTAAGCGCAAGTCGGCCTGCATCCAGTTGCTCGCGGACCATCGCAAGGGTGTCGCGGACGGCTTGCCCGGTGGTGTCGAGGACGTGCTCGGGCGGCGAGGCGAAGGTCTGAAAGTTGCGCCACATGGTGCGGACGACCTCGGGGTCGGTCATTGCGCCTGGCGCCCGGCGCGCGGCCGCCCGGGCGACGGCCGTCGCTTCATCAGGCATCAGGAGGATGTAGCGAAGGTCCAGGTCGCGCTCGCGGGCTACGGCGAGCCAGGGGTCAAAGAACCAAGGCCCGACGATGCCGTCGACGAGCACTTCGTAGCCGCCTTGCGCATAGGTCGCGGCGGCCTGGGCAAGGGCTTGCATGACCACGATATTCTGGCTCTGCGACTGCGCCAGCCAGGGTTTGACGAACCCCTTGCGGATGTAGGCGAAGAAGTCGTCTGTGTGCAGATGGACGGCGCGCGGCTCGTCAGAACCCTCCGCCAGGAGCCGGGCTATGGTGCTTTTCCCGGCGCCGGGCGGGCCGGAGACGATCACGATGCGACGAGCGGCCATGGCGCCAAGCATAGCCGCCGGCTCCATGGCTTCCTATCGTCAGGCAGGCAGCAGGCGCCGCGCGGCTTGCGCCACTGCGGCTCGGCGGGAGGCCACCAACGGGCCGAGCCGGCGGTTGTAGGCTTCCAGCACCTGCGGTGGCGCAAGCTCCGGTCGGCCGGCGTCGAACGGCGGGTCGGGGGCGTATTCCAGCCCGAGCTGCACCGTCTGGGCGAACTCCTCGCCCGCAATCTCGGCCAGGACTGTGAATGCGAAATCGAGGCCCGCGGTGACGCCGCCGCCGGTGATGATGTTCCCGTCGCGCGCCACTCGGCGGGTGTCGACAATTGCGCCGAAGGGCTCCAGCAGCTCACGCCACGCCCAGTGGCATGCAGCGCGCCGTCCGGTCAGGAAGCCCGCCGCGCCTAGAACCAGTGAGCCGGTGCAAACCGAAGTCAGGTATTTCGCGCCCGATCCCAGCCGACGGATTTCGTGCATGAAGGCCTCGTCTTCGATCGCGTCGGTCGCGCCAAGGCCGCCGGGCACGCAGAGCAGATCGCACCGCTCGATCCTGGCGAGGTCCTGAAGGCCTGCGAACACCAGGCCCTCTGCGGCGATGTCACGGCCACCGATCGAGGCCACGACCACCTGGGCCTGAGGCGCCCGGCTCAGCACCTGGTGCGGGGCCGTGAAGTCGAGATGAGTCACATTCTCAAAGAGAGGAATGACGATCTGGAGCTTGCTGTCGGGCTGGGCCATGGGGGCCTCCGTGATTTGACCGCCACATGATCGGTGGACTAGCGTCTGGCCGAAACGACAATTTTCCCTCGGAACCTGCCATGACCCGCAAGATCGGCATCGTGATCTTCCCGGACTTTCAGATACTCGACGCAGCGGGACCGATTGCGGCCTTGGAAATCGCCGGCCGCATCGCACCGGGCAGCTACTCGCTGGAGGTGCTGGCTGCGGGCGGCGGCGAGGTGAAAAGTTCCTCCGGCGTGCGGATCATGGCCTGCCCGCTCGATGAAGCAGCCTATGACACCTTGCTGGTCGCCGGCGGAAACGGGACGCGGCGACTTGCCGACCTGGCGCCCACGATCGAGTGGCTGCGGCGCCGCGCAGCGGGCGTCCGACGGACCGCCAGCGTCTGTTCCGGCGCCTATCTCCTTGCCGAAGCAGGCTTGCTGGACGGCAGGCGCGCGACAACCCACTGGAGCCGATCGGACGACTTTTCGCGCCGTTTCCCCACGGTGCGGCTCGAGCCCGACAGGATCTTCGTGCGGCAGGACAATGTCTGGACCTCAGCGGGGATCAGCGCAGGGATCGACCTGGCGCTGGCGCTGATCGAGGACGATCTCGGCGGGGAGATCGCGCGCAGGACCGCCCAGCAGCTGGTGGTGCACCAAAGGCGCCCGGGCGGCCAGTCCCAGTTCTCCGCCCTCCTCGACATGGGAGGCGCCCATGGCCGGTTCTCGGCCCTCATGGACTGGATGCGCGAGCGCCTCGCCGAACCGTTAGGCGTCGAACGCCTCGCCGACCAGGCGGCGATGAGCCCGCGCCACTTTGCCCGCGCCTTCACCGCCGAGACCGGAGTCACCCCGGCAAAGGCCGTCGAACGCCTGCGCCTGGAGGCGGCGCGAGTGCGGGTCGAGGCCGGCTATGAGCCGATCGACCGCGTGGCCGAGGCGGCGGGATTCCGTGACCCGGAGCGAATGCGACGCGCCTTCCTGCGCGCATTCGGCCAGCCTCCCCAGGCCCTGCGCCGGGCCGCGCGAGCCTAGCCCTCTTCGGCTGCTCCTCTGGCCGGCGGGCGTTTCCGCCTGCTTCAGGAGGCGGCCGTGTCGCTGGACCCGGCTGACACGGTGGAATCGGAACTCTTGCTCAGGCTGAACGCCGGTTCGGAGGGCTTGGTCGCTCGCGCCTCCGGGGCGGGCGAAGAGGCTTGCGCCGTCAGCCCGTTGGCGGCCGCCGTGGTCACGTCGGCGGTCTTTTCAAGCACCGCCGTCGCCAGGCGGATATTCGAGGCCGGGCTCATGGGCAGGCTAACGAACACAGCCCGCTCGCGCGGTGGGGCCGTCGGAGCGTGAGGGTCGCAACGGTAAAAGATGTGCAGGCCGACCTGGGCGACGCGCAGCATCTGCGGACCCCAGTCCGGCGACACGGCCGTGGTATGGAAGTGGGTGGCGCGGCCGACTTCGGCCAGCACCATGCCGGAGAGCGCGCGCTGGGCCACGTGGCGCGCACGGTCCCAGGCTTCGGCCTCGCGGCCGTGGCGCATCGAGCCGTCACAGGCGAAGCTGAACTGGCAGCCATGGGTCGCGGCGCCCTGGAAAACGACAGCGCAGACGCTCTTCGGGAATGACGGGTTCGCCACCCGGTTCATCACCACCTGAGCAACGGCGGCCTGCCCGCGCGGGCTCTCGCCACGGGCTTCGAAATAGACGGCCGAGGTCAGGCAGTCGAGCTCGCGCGCGCCTTCCAGCGCCGAGGCAGCGCGGCCAGCGGGTATGCGGCTGTCCCCCGGCGTGGGCAAGGTCTCGCCGGCCGAGGGGGCCGCAGGGGTCGGTTGGGCATTAACCAAATCGTGCGCGCGAGCCAAATGGAGGGCGGCTGGATCCATGCGATCGGCTTCGCGCTGCAACATGGATTCCGAGAAGCTGCCGGAAGCTGCTTGCGCGATCCGTTCGGCCCGGAAGTGGTCGGAGGCGAAGTGCACCATGCCGGCCGCCAGGTAAGTTACGCCAAGGCCCAGACCGACGCTGGAACCCATCAAAGCGGCGCTCAACAGCCCGCGCCGATCGGCGCGCGCCTGCGTTCCATATGTCAAAATAAACGTGTCCTACACGGCGAGGGCGAACTGCCCCCCGACATTGTCGCCGCGATCGCCCCTGCTCGTGCTGGCAGTGATCGCTGGCTGGGTCCAACCCCGGACTCGATAGAGGGGCGGACGACGGCAAATGGTGAAGGCTGTATGAACAAATTCAGCGGGACTGGCAAGGATACATTGCGTCGCAGCATGCAAATACAAGCGTCAGGGGAATTATTAACCTTAACGCCAGCCTGGATACGGCGCGCGGACCACGACCTAGCTTTCAACTGTTCCGGGAACCGAGGCGCTGCCGTTTCGTTTGTCTCGCCGACCTTGTTCCCGCTTGGAGAACAACGATGCGCAAGACGCTGAGTTTGCTCGGGGCGCTGGGGACCCTGGCGGGTCTCGCCGCCTGCAACACCACCACCGAACAGAAGGCCGCCGCAGGGGCGGTCGGCGGCGCTGTGGTCGCCGGCCCGGTCGGCGCGGCGGTGGGCGGCGCAGCCGGCGCGGTGGCCGGCCATGTCCAGGAAAACCCCCCGCCCAAGTAGCCTGACCCCTGGCGCCGGGGCCCCGCCCCTCTAGACCGCCGCCTGCTCGGGGCGCGGCGTATCACGCCACATCCGCCAACCCGCCAGCACCGCTCGCGCCAACATGAAGGCGATGGTGGCGACTATGCCGGCGTACATTCCCTGGTCGAAGTTTCGCCGGACGATGGCGAGCGCAGGCGCTGGAATCGTCGAGACGCCCACGTCGAGCCAGTGGCGCGCCTGCAGCACACGCCACAGAATCGCGGCGCCGAAGAGGTGGCGGGCGATCCCGAGCCAGCCGTTCAGCCGCAGCGCGGCGGGCCGGGCCAGGGCGATGAGGTTCGCGCAGATCTCCGCCAGCATGTAGGCCAAGATCCACCACTTGTACTCGGTCCACACCGGCGCCAGATCGACACGCACGAAGTAAGGAAATGTGACCCAGTTGCGAAAGTGGATCACGCCCAGCCACCAGAGGATAAAGATCACGCCCATGCCGATCTCCGTGATCCGGTTGAAGGGCGACGGGCCCCGGCGGTGCGGAGGCGGAAGCCTTGAGGGCCGCCACTTCTGCAGGACGCGCGGCGAGACGTAGCGTTCGACGACCATGGCGGTCAGGGTCACGGCCGTGAAGGCTATGCAGAGCGCCGACCACAGCGAGGGTATGAACCGGTGGAAGTCCTGCGCAGGGCTTTGGGCGGCGATACCCAACACCCACAGCACCAGAAAGACGCCGGCGGTGGCGCCGAGCGTCGCCTTGAGCGCCGCCCACCAGAACGGGAAGATCTCTGGTCCCAGCAGGTACTGGATTTTTCGGTAGCGCCCGGCGACCACCAGGGGGTGGCCGTAGTCAACGAGCATCGCCTCGACTTCGGCCTGGGTGAGCGGACGGCCGAGGCGTTCTTCCTGCTCCTCGCAGCGGGTCATCAGCACGTCGCGCAGCTCGGCCTGGATGTCGCCGGCCTGCCGGGCCGGCAGCTGCCGGCCAACAGCCGCCAAATAGCGTTCGATGAGGTCCATCAGGAGTTTCCTTTCAGGATGTCGGTCACGGAGGCGTTGAGCGAACGCCACTCCTCAGCCAGGCGCGCCAGCACCCCGACACCCTCGTCAGAAAGGCGGTAGAAGCGCTTGTTGCGCTTCTCCTCCTCGCGCCACTCGCTGGTCAGCAGTCCCTGGGTCTCCAGACGCCGAAGCATGGGGTAAAGCGCGCCTTCGTCGATCTCGACGCCGGCCTCCGAGAGCGCCTTGCGAAGGGTGTAGCCGTAGTGCTCACGCCGCAGATGGCCGAGCACCGCCAGGATCAGGGAGCCGCGGCGCAGCTCCAGCCGAAGAGATTCGAAGATATCGGTTTCTGGCATGCTGTGCGCCATATACTGTATGCCACACACTGTCTAGCGCATAGTATGGGAGCAGCCGGTGACCCTGGTCACATCGAGCTGCGCGTCAGCGGCCTATCTCCCTCCGCCGAAAGTCGAAGGAGAACCCTCGTGCGCAATTTCATCCTGGCGATCGCCTGCCTCGCCGGCTCCGCGTTCATGGCGTTCAGCAGCGCCCACGGCCTCTACTGACCAGCGCCCCTGCGCCATCGATCAGGCGTGCTATGCTCCCCCGAAACCTGGGGGATCGAGATGAGACGAATGGTTGCGAGGCTTAGCGGTGCGCTCGCCGCGACGTTGTTGATGGTCAGCATGGCTCAGGCCGCGCCGGCCGCGCCGGCCGCGAAACCTCAGGATCTCTATGCCCAGAACGGGGCGGTGAAGATCCATTACGTCGCCGAGGGCAAGGGGCCGCTCGTCGTGATGATCCACGGGTTCCCGGACTACTGGGCGACCTGGAAACCGCTGATGGCGACACTCTCCGCGGCCGGTTACCGGACGGTGGCGCTCGACAACCGCGGCTACAACCTTTCCGACCAGCCCAAGGGCGAGGCCGCCTACGCCATGGCCAATCTGGTGGGTGACGTGGCGGCCGTCATTGCCGCCGAAAAACAGAAGGACGCGATCGTCATCGGCCATGACTGGGGCGCGGCCATTGCTTGGAACGCCGCGATGAGCCGGCCCGACGTGGTCAACAGGCTGATCATCCTGTCGGTGCCGCACCCGGCCGGGATGGCCCGCGAACTCGCCACAAACAAGGCCCAGCAGGAGGGCTCCAACTACGCGCGCAACTTCCAGAAAGAGGGCTCCGAGAAGATGCTGAGCGCCGAAGGCCTGGCAGGCTGGGTGAAGGATCCCGCAGAAAAGCCCGGCTACGTCGAGGCCTTCAGGCGCTCCGACTTCGCAGCCATGATGAACTACTACCGTGCGAATTATCCGAGGGGGACCGGCGAGGCGGCCGGCCCGCCGCAAGCCTTCCCACCCATCAAGGTCCCGGTGCTGGTGATCCACGGCATGAAGGACACCGCCCTCAACGCCGCCGGGCATAACGGTACGTGGGACCACGTCGCCGCCGACACCACCATCCTGATGATCCCCACCGCCGGCCACTTCGTACAACACGACGCCGAGGCCATGGTCAACCGCACCATCAAGGACTGGCTGGACGAGCGGCGGTAGGCCTCGCAGTTCACCGGATCAAGTCAAGGCGCGAAGCTGGACCTGATCTTCACGCCCCAGTGTCCGTCCTGGCGGGTGACGACGTAAATCGAGTCGAAGCCGCCGATCACGGAGCCGTCCTTGCGGTAGCGTGTGAAGCGGGTGTCGATGTGCACCTTGTCGGGGCCCGCGTGGATCACTTCGCGGCGGTCCCAGGCGGAATGGTCCCACTCGGCCAGCGCGCCGGTGGTGAACCGCTCGGCCTTCATGTCGCCGGCGTTGAGGATGACCAGGCCCTGCGACGCAAGTCGCACGCTTGGGAAGTTGAACGTCGCCTCGAAGGCCGGGATGTCACGGGCGTTGAAGGCCTTCATGAAGGCGTCGAGCACGCCCTGCGCGGCGCGAACAGCTTCGGCATTGAGATGGTCTGCGGCCATGGGATTCTCCGTTGACGTCACCCTAACCACGATGGCGGGATTTTCGAGGGCCGCGCTACTGCCACCTTGCTGTCAGCATCGCGCTGGGACGGGGTGGCTTTCGCAGGCCTGAAAACCTACGTTCGGGGCATGGCCCGTGCTCCCGCCCCGACCGCTTCAGGCGGCGTCGCCGACGTGACGGCGACGTTCGACTATGACGAGAACACCATGCCGATGCTGTGGAAGCCCCACAGGCCGGCCCGGCCCGACAAGTCCGAGGGAGGGCGGAAGTTCAAGCTGGTCAGCGACTACCAGCCGGCCGGCGACCAGCTGACCGCCATCCCGGAGCTGGTGACAGGGGTCAATGCGCGCGAGCATGACCAGGTGCTGCTGGGGGTCACCGGCTCCGGCAAGACGTTCACCATGGCCAAGATCATCGAGGAAACCCAGCGCCCGGCGCTGATCCTCGCGCCGAACAAGACGCTCGCCGCCCAGCTCTACAGCGAATTCAAGAGCTTCTTCCCCGAGAACGCGGTCGAATTCTTCGTCTCGTATTACGACTACTACCAACCGGAAGCCTACGTCCCGCGCACCGACACCTATATCGAGAAGGACAGCTCCATCAACGAGCAGATCGACCGGATGCGCCACTCCGCGACGCGGGCGATCCTCGAGCGGGACGACGTGATCGTGGTTGCCTCGGTTTCCTGCATCTACGGCATCGGCTCGGTCGAGACCTACACGGCCATGACCTTCACGCTGGAGCCCGGCCAGCGGATCGACGAAAAGAAGCTGATGGGCGACCTGGTGGCCCAACAGTACAAGCGCAACGATCAGGCTTTCGAGCGCGGGACCTTCCGCCGGCGCGGCGATACGATCGAGATCTTTCCGGCGCACTACGAGGACCGAGCGTGGCGGATCAGCCTGTTCGGCGATGAGATCGAGGCGATCACCGAGTTCGACCCGCTGACCGGCAAGAAGACCGCCGACCTGAAGGGGGTGAAGATCTACGCCAACAGCCACTACGTGACGCCTCGCCCGACGCTCAACCAAGCGATCACCCACATTAAGGACGAGCTTCGTGAACGGCTCGACTGGTTGGTGGCCAACGGAAAGCTGCTGGAGGCACAGCGGCTGGAACAGCGCACCACCTTCGATCTGGAGATGATCCAGGCCACCGGCTCCTGCGCCGGCATCGAGAACTACAGCCGCTACCTAACCGGCCGCCGCGCCGGCGAGCCGCCGCCGACCTTCTTCGAATATATTCCTGAGAACGGCCTGTTGTTCGTCGATGAAAGCCACCAGACGGTGCCGCAGATCGGCGGCATGTACCGCGGCGACTACCGCCGCAAGTTTACCCTCGCCGAGTACGGATTCCGCCTGCCCAGCGCGATCGACAACCGCCCACTCAAGTTTGAGGAGTGGGACGCAATGCGGCCGGACACCGTGCACGTCTCGGCCACCCCAGGTCCCTGGGAGATTGAACGCACCGGCGGGGTCTTCACCGAGCAGGTGATCCGCCCGACCGGCCTCATCGACCCGCCGGTGGAGATCAAACCCGTGTCGAAGGGTGGCTTCAGCCAGGTCGACGACGTGATCGACCAGGTGCGCCAGGTGGCCGCCCAGGGTTATCGCTCGCTGATCACTGTGCTGACCAAGAAGATGGCCGAGGACCTGAGCGAATACATGCACGAGCAGGGCTTGCGTGTTCGCTACATGCACTCTGACGTCGATACCCTCGAGCGCATCGAGATCATCCGAGACCTGAGGCTTGGCGCCTTCGACGCCCTGGTCGGCATCAACCTGCTGCGCGAGGGCCTGGATATCCCCGAATGCGGCCTGGTCGCGATCCTGGACGCCGACAAGGAAGGCTTCCTGCGTTCCGAAACCAGTTTGATCCAGACCATCGGCCGCGCGGCGCGCAACGTCGACGGCCGGGTGATCCTCTACGCCGATAGCGTCACCGGCTCGATGGAACGGGCCATGGCCGAGACCAAGCGCAGGCGCGAGAAGCAGGAAGAGTACAACGCCCTCCACGGCATCACCCCGGCCAGCATCAAGAGCCGGATCAAGGACATCCTGGCCTCGCCCTACGAAAAGGACCGCGTCACCGTGCCGGTGGGCGTGGCGGAGGAAGCCGGCAAGCCGTTCCTCGGCGACAACTTCAAGGCCACGCTACGCGACCTGGAAGGCCGTATGCGCGCGGCGGCCTCCAACCTGGAGTTCGAGGACGCCGCCCGGCTGCGCGACGAGATCAAGCGCCTGAAGCTGCTGGACCTTGAATTCGCCAACGACGCGCTCACCGCCCCCGGCGAGGCGGTGGATCGCGGCGCGGTGAAGCGGGTGAAGGCCGAGGCGCGGGCGGAAGCCGCCGAGCGCTTTCGCAAAGGGCGGCGTTAGGGCTCTTCCGGCAAAGGCCCTACGCGGTCGGCGGGACGGCCCCATTGGGCGTCAGGTGGTCGATCGCCTGCGGGAGGACCTGCGACAGCTTCGCTGTCAGCTCATCCTGCGGCATGCCGAGTTTGGCGGCGAGCTGGGCGATGGTGTCCGGACCCAGAGCCTGGTGCACCTGATCCTCAGAAATCGGATGATTCTCGCCTGTGCCAATCCAGGACTGCACCGTGCCGCCCAGGCCCTTCGACTGGAACTCTGAAACGACCCCCTGCACGCCGCCGTGCTTCTCGATGAGGTCGCTTACCACCGACGCCATCCCGGCGCCGATCACCCCGCCGAGCACTCCGTCGAACAATCCCATGGGACCTCGCCTCCTGTGACTTGCGCGGCTAGCGTCATACCTCGCAGGCTGTTCTGCCGCCAGCGCGGTAGGGCGCGCGGAGATGATCCCAAGTGACCGGGGTCACCGATGTTAACCCCAAGGTGTGGCTTTCTTGCTTCACCAGCCAGTTAAGCGGCGCCGTTCATGCAGCGGAGGGGAACCCGTGACGTCTCTTGTACGTAACCGAGACAGCGTCAGGGGCCCGATGCCACCGGTTAGGGGATCATTGTGATCCTCCCGGAACGTCGCGAACCTGGGTTGGGGAAATGAGGACTTACCGCATGAGCCCGTCTCTGAGCGTTGTGGCCGACAACGACCGCCACTCACCGAAACAAGAAACCGTTGCCGAACGCGTGCGCCGCCTCCAGATGGAGGCTAAGCAGCTCGCCAAGGACCACGTTCGCACCCTGTCAGCGGCAATCTTGCACGCCGAGCAGATCGCGGCCGAGATCGCGGAAGGCGGCGACGCCTACCCGCCCGGCATCCGCGACCTTGCTCGCCGGTTCGTGGAAGATGCCGATGCCCGCGTCCAGACCCTGGAAGCCATCTCCGGCCGACAGTAGGCGTGCTTAGCGCAGCCGGTTCGTCCCGATCGGGGGCGTTCCGGCTGGCGGCCCCTGGAGCGTACCGGCCATCTGGTCGCTTGGGAGCGCGTCGATCCCTGCACCGTCGAGCAATGCTACGGGGCGGGATTCGCGGCTAACCGTATTGTTCAAAATTCCGATCGCGGTCCGCGCACACGTAGCGGCTAACCCACCAAGTCCCGGAACTCGTGGCTGCGCTTGAGCCAGGCCGCGGCGTACCCGCAGATGGGCGTGATCCGCAGGTTCCGAGCGCGAACGTCGGCGGCAAGCGCCGCCATCAGACGCCCGGCGGCGCCCGTGCCGCGCAACGGAAGCGGGCTCTCCACGTGGTCGATGACGAGTCGCTCGCCGGCACGGCGATAATCGGCCCAGGACGTCAGGCCCTGCTCGTCCATTTCGTAGCGGGCGCCGGTGTCGCGAAGCTCGGGCATAACTCTCTTCTCCTGGCGCTGGATGGGCGGATCGTTCGCGTCTAGCGTTGCAAACTGGGCATTGGGCCGGGAGGTTCAAGATGAAACATGCGATCGGGATTTCCGTTGTGGCGCTGCTGGCTTTGACGGCTTGCCAGAAGAAAGCCGAGACGACGAGCGTGACCAAGCCGACCGCCGAGGCGAGCGCGCCCACATCGGCCGGCCCGCTGACACCCCCGGCCCGCAAGCCGGGGCTCTGGGCCCAGACGGTCTCGACGGCCCAGATGCAGCAGTCGACAAAGCTGTGCCTCGACGCGGCGACCGAACGACAGATGGCTTGGTGGGGTTCGCAGGCCGCCAAGTCGAATTGCGCCGAGCAGAAGATCAGCCGACAAGCGGGCGGCAGCTGGGCGTTCCATTCGGTCTGCGCCTCACCTTCAAGCGGCACGACCACCTCGGACGGGACGGCGCGCGGCGACTTCGGTTCGCACTACAAGGTCGAGGCGACCTCAGTGACCACGGGCGGTCCGATGCCGCAGGCCAACGGGACGCACAAGATCGCCATCGAAGCCACCTGGGAGGGGCCCTGCCCGAGTGGCATGAAGCCCGGCGACATGGAGATGCCCGGCGGCATGCGGATCAACGTGAACGACGCCATGTCCGGCAAGGGCCCGAGCGGCATGCCTCAGGGTCACGTGCCAAGCGCCGCCGAGATCGCCAAACTTCGCGCGCAAGCAAAGGCGGTGGAGGCCGCTACGCACCAGGCCCAGTAATAGCCTGGGGCGCGTCAGCGCTTACGCCAGCTCCACCGCCATCGCCGTGGCTTCGCCGCCGCCGATGCAGAGCGAAGCCACGCCGCGCTTGCCCCCCCGTGCTTTCAGAGCGCTCAGCAGAGTGGCAAGGATCCTGGCGCCCGAGGCGCCGATGGGGTGGCCGAGTGCGCAGGCCCCGCCGTTGACGTTCAGCCTGGCGCGGTCGAGGCCCAGGTCCCGCTCGGCGATCATTGCGACCACAGCGAAGGCCTCGTTGACCTCGAAGAGGTCGACGTCGGCCACGCTCCAGCCGGCGCGCCTCAGGCATTTCTGGATCGCCGGCACAGGCGCGGTGGTGAAGAGACCGGGCTCGTGAGCGTGGGCGGCGTGACCCGCGACGCGGGCGACGATGGTCATGCCGAGTCTCTTCGCGACAGACTCCCGCGTCATCACCAAGGCCGCGGCGCCGTCGCTGATCGAAGACGCGTTGGCCGCGGTGATGGTCCCGTCCTTGGCGAAGGCGGGCTTGAGCGTCGGGATCTTGGCTGGGTCGGCCTTGGACGGCTGCTCGTCATCTTCGATCAGGATGGCGCCCTTGCGGGTGACCACCTCGAAGGGGACGATCTCGCGCCGGAATGCGCCGCTCTCGGTAGCGGCCTTGGCGCGGGTCAGCGAGCCGATCGCGAACTCGTCCATGGCCTCGCGGGTGAACTGGTACTGTCGGGCGGTCTCCTCGGCGAAGGAGCCCATCAGCCGCCCGGGCTCATAGGCGTCCTCCAGACCGTCCAGGTACATGTGGTCGTAGAGGGTGTCGTGACCGATGCGCGCGCCGCTGCGGTGCTGCTTGGAAAGGTAGGGCGCGTTGGTCATGCTCTCCATGCCGCCCGCCACGACGACGTCGACGGAGCCGGCGGCCAGCGCATCATGCGCCATGATCGCGGCCTGCATGCCCGAGCCGCACATCTTGTTGACGGTGGTCGCCTCGACAGAGGTCGGCAGGCCGGCCCCGATCGCCGCTTGCCGCGCCGGGGCCTGGCCAAGGCCTGCCGGAAGAACGCAGCCCATGACGATCTGCTCGACGGCGCCGGGCTGGACGCCCGCGCGCTCGACTGCGGCCCGAACCGCGGCCGCCCCCAGTTCGGTGGCCTTCACAGGCGCAAAGACGCCCTGGAAGCCGCCCATGGGCGTGCGGGCGTAGCCGGCGATGACAACGGGGTCGGAGGCGGGGCTGCTCATGGAGCGGATATAAGCGCTCCCCTCCCTTTTCGTCATCCCGCCGCTAGCCGTGTTTGTGGTTCAACCCCTTCAGGGTCTCGGCCAAGCGTGCTTCCTTGCCGATCCTGCCGCCTCGCTTGGCCGCGGCGTGCAGCTTTTCGGCGGGAATCTTCTCGTCCTTGGGCACATGCAAGGCCTCATGCAGGGCGCCCTTCTTCTTGGTTGCGCCGGCGATCCACTTCTTCGTGCTGGCCATAGGGTGTCTCCTTTGCGGGGAGAACGACCGAGCGTCTTAGAGGTTCGCTCGCGCAGTGCCGGCGATGAAGCCGCCCCCGAGGACGCGGGACTGGGCTTCCGGGGCGTAAAGTGCGCAGGCTTGTCCAGGCGCGACGCCCTCCTCCGGCGCGTCGAAGACCACGCCGGGGTGGCCATCCACGAGAGTGAGGCGTCCGGGGGCCGGTTCGCGGGTCGAACGAACGCGGGCGAGCACGCGACGTGCGACGCCGCAGGCGGCCTCGATGGACGTTCCCTCACCGATCCAGTTGGTTTCTTTCAGGCTCAGGGCGTGCGTGAGCAGCGCCTCGCGCGGGCCGACGATCACCTGACGCGCGTCGGCGTCTATGCGGACGACAAATAGCGGGTCGCCGACGGCCACGTTCAGGCCGCGACGCTGACCGATGGTGTAGCGGGTGACGCCCTCGTGGCGGCCAAGCGTACGGCCATCGAGATGCACGATGTCGCCGGGCTCGGCGCCATGAGGGCGCAGCCGGTCGATGACCGTGGTGTAGCGGCCTTCAGGCACGAAGCAGATGTCCTGGCTGTCCGGCTTTTCGGCAACCGCCAGACCCAATTCGGCGGCGGCGGCGCGGACGGCCGGCTTCGGCAGACCGCCCAGTGGGAAGCGCAGGTATTCGAGCTGTTCTGCGGTTGTGGCGAACAGGAAGTAGGATTGGTCGCGAGCCGGATCGACGGCGCGGTGCAGCTCCGGCCCCACAGGACCGACCTCACGGCGCACGTAGTGGCCGGTCGCCATCGCCTCAGCCCCGAGATCGCGGGCGACGTCGAGCAGATCGCGGAACTTCACAGTCTGGTTGCAACGCACGCAAGGGATCGGCGTCTCGCCGCGCAGGTAGGCGTCGGCGAACTCCTCGATGACTTCGACCCTGAACCGGCTCTCATAGTCGAGGACGTAGTGCGCGATCCCCAGGCTCTCGGCCGCGGTCCGCGCGTCATGGATGTCTTGGCCAGCGCAGCACGCGCCTTTTTTCTGGATCGCGGCGCCGTGGTCATAGAGCTGCAGGGTGACGCCGACCACGTCGTAGCCCGCCTTGGCCAGCAAGGCTGCCGTGACGGTCGAGTCCACCCCGCCGGACATGGCCGCGACGATGCGGGTCCCGGCAGGCAGGCGCACGGCCTCACGCGCGGCGGCGATCAGGCCGTCGCTAAGGGTTCCAGCGGAGAGAACGGGGGCGTTCATGGCGCCCATATAGCGTTCCCGCCCCCTTGTGGGGAGTGTGTGGAGACAGAACGCCGCGCGGTTACCTGAGCAAGTTCAGGAGCGATGAGCCTTGCATGACCTGCAACACCTGGGCTGTCGCCTGGACCGAGAGCTGAGCGTTGGAGAGGTCCGTGGCGGCCTTGGCCATGTCGGCATCGGTGATCCCGCCGATCATTCCGGTGAGCGTGGTCTTCTGGCTGACCAGGTTCGTAGCCACCTGGTCGACCTGGTTCTGGAGGATACCGTTCTGCGCCGTGGCGGTGGTCAAGTCCTGGCCGATCTGGTCCCAGCCGGCGAGCTGGTTTTGAAGGAAGGTGCGCTGGGACGCAGTGAGCTGGCCGCTAAGCGGCCCCGACCCGCCGGTGTCGAACGCCTGTAACGCCTGGAACGAGGTCAGCATGTTGGTTCCCAGGTCGCTGGCCAGCTGACCGGTGGTGACGGTGGTGGAGTCGTCGAGCTTGGCCTGGACCTTGAAGCTGTCGTTCTGGAAGAAGCTCGAGATTGGCGGGCCAGACGTAAGATCGCTGAGTGTGGTTGCCGAGACGGGCTTGGTGGCGACCTGGCCGCCCGCGAAAAGGTACTTGCCGTCGTATTGGGCGTTGAGGTTGGTGACCGCGCTCTGGAACTGGCCCTGGACCGTCTGCATCAAAGCGTCGGCGTTGTCGTTTGCCAGGGCCTCGGTGATCGCCTGGCGAACTGCGGTTGCGGCATCGGCGGTGGCGCTCAATGCGCCGTCCTGGGTAGTCAGCTTGGCGGCGATCTGGGTGTTCGCGGACTGGTAATTGGTGATCCGGGCGTCCACCGACTTCATCGCGGTGAGGGTCTCGACCTGCGGGGCGTAATCCTTCAGGGAGTCGCCGTTCTTCTGCGAGGAGACGCGGTTCTCCGCGTCTGTCTGACGGTTCTCGGCCGCCATCAGGTTCGCAAGGATGGCTGAGTAATTTCCGGCGGTTGAAACGCGATCGATCATGGTCCGATCTCTCAGGGCTTAAGGCGGGTCATGTGATGAGGCCGGCCAGGACATCGAACAAATCCTTGGTGGCCTGGATCATCCTGGCGTTGGCGCTGTACGCCTGCTGGTAGGTGGTGAGGCTGACGAGCTCCTGGTCGATGTTCACGCCCTCGACGGACGAGCGGCGGGTGTCGGCCTCGCTCTTGACCGCCGTGGCGTTGGTCTTCTGCGAGTCCGCGGTGGCGGCATCACGGCCGATGGCTCCCCCGAGTTGTGCGGCGTACGACGCGAGCGTCATGCTGACTGCGCTCTGGTCGCCCGCCGCCTTGAACAGGGTGGGGCTGAGGCCGGTTTGCGAAAGGGCCAGGGCGCCTTGCCCGTCGCCGGGCGAAATCGCCGGCTGGCCCGCGGCCACGCTGAGGTCGAGGGCGCCGAATGCAAGCTTCGTCGGGTCGGCGCTCAGCGCCGGATTTACCGAATAGCTGGCCGCCCGGGTGGAACGCGGCCCGGCGCCCAGACCGAACAACTGGCTGATCGAGGGCCCGCCGACGCCACGTTGGGTCGTGTCCTGGACGACGGAGAGCTGGGCGTTCTGCGGGGAACTGCCGGTGAAGCTCAGGCCTCCCTGCGCGTCCAGGGTGAACGCCCCGTAGAGGCCGACACCGCTCGTGTTGTTGTTCAGCGCATTGACCAGGTCGCCCATGGTCGGGTTCCCGGCCGGCGGGACGGCCACCGTCACATCGCGCAGCGGTTTGCCGTCCGGAGTGGAAAGCCGCAGCGTGATCGAAGCGCCGGGCGTGAAGCCGTTGGGATCGCTCAGCGACAATCCCGTGTCGTAGGTCGAGACGCCGCTTGCGGTGATCAGGTCGTTGAGGCCGAAGAACTGCGAGAAGCCCTGCGCGGCCTTCTGCGATGTGCCCTCGTCGATCGCCACCCCGTTCGAACCTGTGGCCGAAATCGATAACGCGCCGTTGGCGAAGGTGGCGGTCCCCTGCGCGCCCAGGCTCGTGTTTAGGGTGGTGAGGAAGCTTGCGGGTGTGAAGGCGACGGCCGCCCCGCCGTTGACGCTCATCGTGCCGGCGGTGAAATCGATCGCCACCTGCTGCTGCACGACGCCCGACGAATTGGTGATCGCAACGCTGGTCTGGCCGCTGAAGCCGCTGACCGCGGTGGGTAGATCGAGGCCGGTGTTGCGTCCGTTGAGCGTGGTCGGCGGCGGGTACGCCGTAGAGGCGTTGTGGGCGGCGTTCAGCTGCTGGGCGGTGCGCGAGACGAACTCGCCAAGCTCGTCGGCGATGCCCGGAAGCTTGTCGTTGCGCAGGTCCAGAAGGCCGCGAATCTCGCCGCTGGCGATGTTGATCGGTTGCGAGCCGCTGGAGGCTCCAGGGGTCGTGACCGAGACATAGCCCGGGGTCGTCCCGCTGGTGTTGTACGCCAGCGTCGAGGCGCCATCGCCGGCCAGCAGCACTCCCTCGGACGAGCGGACGGTGACGCCGCCCTGGTCGCGCGGGCTCACCTTGACGTTCATCAGGGCCGTCAGCTGGTCAAGCGCCTGGCTCTGGAGGTTTTCCGAACCGGTGGAGTCGCCGCCGCTGACCCGCGCCCGGGCGATGTCGGTGTTCAGCTTGTCGATCTGCGCCAGGAGGGTGTTCACCTGGGTGACGTCGCCGGCGATCTGCGTGTCGACTGTCTTTCCGAGCGCGGCGACCTGTCCGTTGATCCGGTCGGCCTCGCTCAGGAAATTCCCGACAGAGTTCAGCGCCTGCGTCCGCAAGAGCGTGGATGACGGATCGTTCGCAGCGCTGGCGAAGTTGGCGGCAATGTCGTCCGGAAGGTTGAAGAAGTAGTCGCTGCCCGACGGGTCGCCGAACAGGCTCTGGGCGTTATCCAGGTACTGCGAAACGGCGTCGTAGCGGCTGGCGTCGGAGTTTGCGGTCATACTAGCCGACTGCAGATACTGATCAGTGACGCGCTGGACGCCCTTGATGTCGACGCCCGCCCCTGCGCCGTCGACGACAAGTTGCTGCTGGACGACAGTCTTTCGGACATAGCCGGGGGTGTTGACGTTGGCGATATTGTCCGAAACCGCGCGCAGGCTGGCCTGGGCTGCCTGGAGGCCCGAGGCGGCCGTCTGGAGCGCGATGGTCAGCGACATGCCTTAAGCCTCCGCCCGGCAAAGGCTGACGCCCGACCCGGCGGAATCTGCCGAGCCTTTGAGGCGAGCCCGCGTGAGATCGGTCGAAATATCGTTTATTTTCAACATAGTCGGTCTCTAGGTCCGATGACCTCACGCAATAGAGCGCAAGACCGGCGCCAGATCAGAAGGCCCTCTTTGATCGGCCGGGCGACAAAATTTTCTGAGGGCGGCAGGAAACGCCCGTCAGGCCGCAATCCGCCCGGCAATTTCCGGCCCAGCGGGTGCGCCGCTTCCTGACCCCGAAGGTCGTTACTTTCGTAAAAGCAAGGACTTGCGCAGTTGGCGCAAAGGTTGCTCCGAGCCCTGCGAATATCCCCGACGCAGCACGCGTCAGCCCATCGTCATCTTCCCCGACGCGCAAGGCTGCCGTTCTGAATGTCCGCTCCCGCGATCAATTCCGCCGCACCGCCGTCGCCCGGCGCGTCCCCTTCCGGCGGGGCTCCGGGTGTTGGCGCGGGCGCGGGGGTCCAGGGCGCACACGCAAACGGTCCGCTCACCGGCTTCGAGGCGCTGCTGGGCGCCTTTTTCGGGACGCAAGGCGCCAAAGCCGACGGGGTGCTCGCTGCGGGCGCTGGAAACGTCCCCCTGCTGAGCAAACTCGTCGGAAAGGCCGGCCCCGCTGACGGCAGCAAGGGAAAGGCCGACCCCGCTGACGGCAGTAAGGGAAAGGCCGGTGGCGACGCCAAGGCGACAGGCGAGGCCAAGACCACAGACGACAAGGATGCTGATGCGGCGCCCGCTCCATCCACCGTTGAGGCGGCGTCCACCACGGCCGCGGCTGCAACGCCGGATGCGATCCTCGCCCTGATGCTTCAGGCTTCGGCCGTTCCCGCGGCGGCGACCTCCACTCCGCAGACTGGGGGAGAGGCCCCGGAGGCGCCGGGAGACAGTGGGACGAAATCACCCGGCCAGGCGGCCGTCGCCACCCTCGCCAAATTGCTCGGCGTCACTGCGCCGGCCAGCGCGGATGTGAGCCAGCCAAAGGCGGCCAACGTCGGCGAATTCGCCACTGACGCCAGCGCCACTGCGAAGGCTGCGGTGACGGCGCCAGGGGTGTCGCCCTCGCTTCCCAGGCCGGATGTCGCTCAGGCCGCGGCTGCAAACGCGGGCCTGCCGGGGCCGCAGCCTGCTGCTTCGGCCCCGTCGCGACCTGCCGCTCCGGCCTCGTCACAGCCTGCATCTCAGGCCACGCCGCAGGCCGCCACGCCGGATCTGCCTTTCGCCGCTTCTCCAACCGCCGCCGCGGCCATCGCCGCTGCGCCCGCCCGCGCGGCGAGCGCCGAGGTCAAGACAGAACCTACAGCGCCTGCCGACGGCAAGGACAAGGCGCCAGCGCCCAAGGCGGCGTCGCGTGTCCAGGGCGCCCAATCGGACGCGGCGCCCACTTTAAACGCCAACGCCAACGCCCCGGTGAAGGAGGCCAATGCGTCCGGCGCCCCTGTCGGCGGCCAGGCGAAGGACGACGCCCTGCCCCGCGAGCCCGAAGCTGCGGCCGTCGACGGCAAGTCAGGCCCGGAGTCGACCCCGCAAGCCCCCGCTGCCCTCGACACAGCTGCGAACACTGCGCCCGCGAGCCTGATCCACGCGGCCGCTATCGCCGTACGCGGCTCGCCGCAGACAGTCGCCAACCTCGCCGCACAGATCGCCAAGAAGCTCGACGGCCGGTCGACTCGCTTCGACGTGCAGCTCGATCCGGCCGGCCTCGGCAAGGTGGACGTTCGCGTCGAGATCGGGGCTAACGGCCGGATGAGCGCGGCCATGGCTTTCGACAACCCCCAGGCGGCTGCCGAATTGAAATCCCGCTCCGGCGAACTGCAGCACGCGCTCGAACAGGCCGGCTTCGACCTATCCGGTGGGCTCTCGTTCGATGTGGCGGCCGACCAGGGACAAGGCCAGGGCGGCCGCGCGCCGGGCCAGCAGGACTCTGACAGCAACACCGGCGCGGCTTTCCGCGGCCGGGCCTTCCAGGCGGCGCTCGACACGACGGCCGACGCCGCGCCCAGCAGCCCGTACCTGTCCAGCCGGAGCGCAGCCTCCGGCGTGGACATCAGGATCTGAGGACCCATGACCGTCATCGCCCCAAACCCGGCCGCGACGCCCACGACGACCGCGGACACGACCGCGCTCGGCAAGGCGAGCCTTGCGGACAATTTCAACACCTTCCTCAGCCTGCTCACCACGCAGCTGCAGAACCAGGATCCAACCGCGCCGCTGGATTCCAACCAGTTCACCCAGCAGCTGGTGCAGATGACCAGCGTCGAGCAGCAGCTCAACGCCAACGACCTCCTCCAGAAGCTGGTGAACAACACCTCCAACGGCGTCTCCACGGCGGTCAGCCTGATCGGCAAGAACGTCCGCGCGGTCAGCGACACGGCGAACCTCAGCGGCGGCCAGGCGCAATGGACGTATAACCTCGGCTCCGCCGCATCGGACCTCAAAGTCGAGGTGTTCGACGCCAACGGCAAGCTGGTTCACGCCGAGGCTCCGAGCGACATGAAGGCCGGCGACCACGCTTTCACCTGGAACGGCCAGGACCTCAACGGAAACCAGCTCCCGAATGGCGGGACCTATACGCTGCGGGTGACGGCCACCGACGCCGGCGGCGCCGCAATCGCTTCGACCACATACGTCCAAGGCCTCGTCACCGGCGTCCTCCAAGACAGCGGCGCGACCTCGATCACCGTCAACGGCGGCTCGGTCGACTGGTCGAAGGTCACCGCCATCAACCAGGCCGCGACGTCATGAACCACGCCAACGACCGGCTCATGAGCCGCGGACGCACATCCCATCAACCCGGACGCCGTCTCGGCGTCGCCGGGCGGCTGCAGCAAGCGGCTCCCAGGAAAGAACGGAACGAACCATGAGCATCAATTCGGCATTGCTAGCCGGGGTTTCGGGCCTGGTGGCCAACTCCTCGGCGCTGGCGGCGATCTCCGACAACATCGCCAACGTCAACACCACCTCATACAAGCGCAACCAGGTCGATTTCGCGACCATGGTGACGTCGCAGGCGGTGAAGGGCGAATATTCCGCCGGCGGGGTCCAGGGGGTCTCCAAGCAGCTCATCAGCCAGCAGGGCCTGATCCAATCCGCCTCGTCGGCGACAGACCTGGCGATTTCCGGCGACGGATTTTTCGTGGTGAGCACAAAGGGGGAGGGCCTTACAGCCACCGATCCTCGGGAGTTCACCCGCGCAGGAGCATTCGCGCCGGACGCCAACGGATATCTCGTCAACGACGCGGGTCTCTACCTGCAGGGGTGGCCGGTGCAGGCGGACGGGAGCTTCAGCGTCGATCCGTCCGACCTGTCGAAGCTGGGCGCAATCAACGTCAAGAACCTCGGCGCTGCGGTGCAGCCGACAACCTCGCTGGGCATCAGCGCCAACCTCGACCAGACGACGCCGGTGTCTGCGGCCGCAGCGACTTACAACGCCGCCACCAATAGCATGGCCGCCTTCGCCGCCACCGGCACTGGTACGCCCCCTGACGCCGCGCCGATCGAGCTCAGCGTGGTGGACTCCATGGGCGCGACCCACAAGTTCGCGCTGGCTTTCGAAAAAACCTCCACACCGAACACCTGGAACGCCGAAATCTACGCCGTCACCCCCGGCGACGTCTCCGGCGCCGGCCCGAACGGCCAGATCGCGGCCGGCGTGGTGGCGTTCGACTCCAATGGGTCCATCGATCCGGCGAACACCACCCTGTTCGGCCCGGCGGGGTCTCCGCCGACCCTCACGCTCGGAGCCTCGGGGGGGACCTCGCCGGCCTGGGCGACCAGCCTGGGCATCGCCGGCCAGACCCTGAAGGTCGACCTCAGCCAGTTCACCCAGCTCGCCTCGGCCTCGACGGTCAATTCGGTGAGCTCGGACGGGGCTGGCGTCGGCAACATCGTGGGCGTCCAGGTCGGAGCCGACGGCGTCGTGTCGGCCTTGTTCGACAACAGCCAGGTCCGCAAGATCGCCCAGGTCGCCGTCGCCACTTTTCCGAACAGCGACGGGCTGCAGGCGGCGAACGGTAACGCCTACATGGCCACCCTGCCCTCCGGCCAGATGACGCTGAAGGCCGCCGGCACGGGCGGGGCAGGCAAGATCTCCCCCTCCAGCCTTGAAGCCTCGACCGTAGACCTGTCGGCCGAGTTCACGGGCCTGATCACTACCCAGAAGGCCTATTCGGCCTCGTCGAAGATCATCACCACAGCCGACACGATGCTGGACGAATTGATCAACATCATCCGGTAACCACAGTCTTAATATCGGTTAACTTAGATTAAGATCAGCATTGTGCCGAATTAGTACATGGGAAACCAAATGATTTGTAGTTCGTTCACTATCACGATTCAGCGGCTGTTAGGAGCCGCGGTCTATTCTGCGCGTCAACAGTGATGGTGGGAAAGACGTAAAGCCATGTTGCAGCAACAGCAGACGCGCACGAACAGCCGTGGGGAGTCCTACGTGATTGGGCCCACGGGCGCGCCGTTGACGCTGAGGGATCTGCCTCCTGCTGACACCGGGCGCTGGGTGATCCGCCGCAAGGCCGAGGTCGTCGCCGCAGTACGTGGCGGCCTGCTCTCGCTCGAGGACGCCCTGGAACGCTACCGACTGACCTCGGAGGAGTTCCTGGCCTGGCAGCGTTCCATCGATCGTCATGGCCTCGCAGGCCTTCGCACGACACGGATTCAGCAGTACCGCTGACCTCTCGCTGATCCCCCAAGAGAGGTTCGCGTCAAGTGCGGCCGCGCCCCTTCCCAGGGCGCGGCCGTTTCTTATTCGGGATCGGGCGGCGCGGACTTCTCGACCTCGTCGATCAGGCGCCTTGCCATGTCGACCTCGCCTTCCGGCACCATCAGCAGGCTCGGCAGAGCGCCCGGATAGGGCGTGGCGCCAAAAACGAAGGGGTGGAGGTCGGCTTCCTCCAGCACGGTCTTGAGGAAATGCAGCCGCACGGCGTCGTGGGTCTCCAGGACCGCGATCATCGCCGGAACTCCCCGTGCGGGTGGAGCGGGGCGGACTGGCTGGTCCCCGGCAGCCGGCGCACGTTGACCAGGATCTGCTCGCGGTCGCCGGGCGCGCGCTCGACCAGCAGCCGGGCCACCTGGGCGTCGTCGTGAAAGGCGTAGCCCTTGATGGCGTCGAGGATCGCCTTGGCCAGGTTGTCGAGATCGAGCCAGGGCGGGTCACCGACATATTCCATGCGGATTTCGACCGCGAACTCGCCCCAGGCCGGCCGCGAACCCCGCCAAGCCTTGCGGAAGAACTCGTAGATCAATGGCTTATAGTATTTCGCCTGGGTGGTGAGGCCATCGACCACCACCTCCATGGCGCCGCCCGACTCGCGGACGCGCACCTTTCCGTGCTGGGTCCAGGCCTCGTCCACGCCCGGTCCCGGCCCTAGATCCTTTCGACCTTCACCGCAGTGCCGTAGCACAGCACCTCCGTAATGCCGTCCATGATGTCGTTGGCGTCGTAACGCATGGCCAGCACGGCGTCTGCTCCGGCGGCCTGGGCGTGATCCACCATGAGTTGA
>NZ_DASXNL010000188.1:0-4011 GCF_036495085.1 Phenylobacterium sp.
CCTGCACGAGCCCCCGGTCGCGCCTTCCCAGCTCCTGTCCGACGACGTGGTGGCCGAAGAGGCCCGGTTGAATGCCGCCGTCGGCAGCCTGCAGGCCCAGATCGATCAGATGCTGGAGGGCAACGCCGGCCTGGTCGACGCCTCCTTCGAGGTGCTCGAAACCTATCGGATGTTCGCCCACTCCCAGAGCTGGAACCGCAGCCTGGAAGACGCCGTGCGCAACGGCCTCACCGCCGAGGCTGCGGTCGAGCGAGTGCGCTCCGAGCACCGCGCCCGGCTCGGCCAGGCTCGCGATCCCTACCTGCGCGAACGCCTGCACGACCTGGAGGACCTGAACGACCGGTTGTTGCGCCACCTCGCCGGCGACGGGCACGTGGCCCGCGAGCTGCCGGAAAACGCGATCCTGATCGCGCGCAACCTGGGGCCCGCCGACCTGCTGGAATACGATCGCAAGAAGCTGCGCGGGCTCCTCATGGAAGAGGGCTCGGCCGCCAGCCACGCCGCGATCGTCGCCCGTGCGCTCGACATCCCTTGTGTCGGACGCCTCGCGGGCCTGCGCGACCGGGTGTCGGAAGGCGATGCGGTGATCGTCGACGCCGAGGCCGGCGAGGCCTACCTGCGGCCGCGCAGCGATGTGGTGAAGGCCATACAGGCCCGCATCGACGTTCGCGCCCAACGGCGCGCCGAATTCGCCAAGCTGCGCGACACCCCCGCCTTCACCAGGGACGGCGCCAAGATCACCCTGCTGATGAACGCCGGCCTCGATGTCGACCTCGATATCCTGGCGGACACCGGGGCTGAGGGCATCGGCCTCTTCCGGACCGAGTTCCAGTTCATGGTCGCCGAGGAGATGCCGCGCTTCAATGCCCAGACCGCGCTCTACGGCCGGGTGATGGACGCGGCCGGAGATCTTCCGGTCACCTTCCGCACCCTCGACCTCGGCGGCGACAAGGTGCTGCCCTACTTGCAGGTCGAGCGGGAAGACAACCCGGCGCTCGGCTGGCGGGCGATCCGGATGGGCCTCGACCGCCCGGCGCTGCTTCGCCTGCAGCTCCGCGCCCTGATCGCCGCCTCGCGTGGCCGGCCGCTACGGGTCATGTTCCCCCTGGTCGCCAACGTCGACGAATTCCGCGCCGCCCGCGCGATGGTCGATGTCGAGCTGGCTTGGGCCGAGCGCCGGGGTCGCAAGGCGCCGTCACGCCTGGACGTCGGGGCGATGATCGAAGCGCCGTCCCTGGTCTGGCATCTGGACGCGCTCCTGCCGATGACCGACTTCGTAAGCGTCGGCACCAACGACCTCATGCAGTACATGTTCGCCGCCGACCGCGGGAACCCGCGAGTCGCCGACAGGTACGATCCGCTGTCGCCGCCGGCGCTGCGCGCACTTGAACAGATCCAGCGCACCTGCGCTGAGACGGGCACCCCAGTCAGCGTCTGCGGTGAGATGGCCGGGCGTCCGCTGGAGGCCTTCGCCCTCGTGGCCCTGGGTTTTGAGCGTCTCTCCATGCCGCCGGCCGGCGTCGGCCCGGTCAAGCAGATGGTGCTGTCATGCGACCGGGAGGCAGCGCGCCGAGGGGTTTCGGCGTTGTTGAAGAGCGGGGCCGGGTCGGTCCGCAACGAAATCGAAACCCTGGCCCGCAAAATCTACGTTGAGATCTAGGGGCTTCGTCCTTGGCCAACGACAGCTACGCCCCCACCCTGCAGTCCGGCGGCGATATCGGCCAGGCGCTCAAGGCCGTCCGCGAGTTCCACGGCCGCAGCCTCGACGACGTCGCCGAGACCACGCGCATCCGGCGCGCATACCTCGCCGACCTGGAGGCCATGCGGCTGGAGCGCTTGCCCTCGCGCCCCTTCACCATCGGATATATCCGCGCCTACGCCGATGCGCTCGGCCTCGATGCGGACGCCGCCGTCGAGCGATTCAAATCCGACGAGCCGGTGCTCGACGAGCCATTGCGCGCGCCCATCGGCGTGACCGAGCCCCGGGACCCAAGAGCCGCTGCGATCATCGCGATGGTGGTGATCATCCTTGCCGCGATAATCCTTTGGAACGTCGCTCAGCGGGCGATGAACGCAAACGCCCCTCCGCCGCCCTTCGCCTCGGCCAGGTCGACCGCACTGGCGATGGAATCGCAGAAGCCAGGTCCGGTGACCCTCGGCGCCCCGCTGCCCGCGCCGGTGGAATCCACCACTCCGCCGCTATACCAAACCCCCGGGATGCCCGATCCGGACGCCGCCAACGGCTCCGCCGCGGCTGCGCCAAAATCCGCGGTGAAGTCCGACGGCGAGGCCGCGGTCGATCCGAAGACCCTGCCCCCGGTTTTCGTCGCCAACGGCAAGATCTACGGCGCTCCCCCCGAACAGCCTGCGTCCGTCATCCTGCAGGCCCTGAAGTCGGCCTCGCTGATCGTACGCGGCCAGGACGGCTCGATCTACTTCGCCCGGCAGTTCGCCGCCGGCGAGGCCTACCGCGTGCCGAAGCTTGGCGGCCTCACCGCCACGGTCTCCGAGCCCGACAGCTTCCAGGTGTTCGTCGCCAACCAGTCAAAGGGCGTGCTTCCGGCCGCCCAGGTCTCCTTAAGCATGCTCGCAGAATGAGCCTCGCGTCGCTGCGCGCAGATGCCGGCTTGGGTTCCGCGTTCCGACAGCCTATTTTCCGGACGCCATGAGCGCCAAAGACCACGTCCAGGACCATACATCCGTCCGCCCCTGGCGGGCGATCCAGCGGCGTCCGAGCCGCAAGATCCGCGTGGGTTCCGTGGAGGTCGGCGGCGATGCTCCGATCACCGTCCAGTCGATGACCAATACGCTGACTGCTGACGCCGCGGCGACCATCGAGCAGATCCGCCAGCTGGAGGAGGCGGGGGCCGACATCGTTCGCGTCTCCTGCCCGGACGAGGATTCCACCGCCGCGTTCAGGACCATCGCCAAGGCGGCCAAGGTCCCGCTCGTGGCGGACATCCACTTTCACTATAAGCGCGGCGTCGAGGCTGCTGAGGCCGGCGCGGCCTGCCTGCGGATCAATCCGGGCAACATCGGTTCGCCCGACCGCGTCCGTGAGGTGATCCAGGCCGCCCGCGACCACGGCTGCTCCATGCGCATCGGCGTCAACGCCGGCTCCCTGGAGCGCGATCTCCTGGAGAAATACGGCGAACCTTGCCCCGATGCGATGGTCGAGAGCGCGCTACGCCACGCTCGCATCCTGCAGGACCACGACTTCCAGGAGTTCAAGATAAGCGTGAAGGCGTCCGACATCTTCATGACGGTCGCCGCCTACCAACTGCTCTCCGAAGCGATCGACTGCCCCCTGCACCTGGGGATCACCGAGGCCGGCGCTCTGCGCACCGGCACGGTGAAATCGTCGATCGGCATGGGCAGCCTGCTTTGGGCCGGCATCGGCGACACGATCCGCGTCTCGCTTGCCGCCGATCCCGTCGAAGAGATCAAGGTCGGCTTCGACATGCTGAAGTCGCTGGGCCTGCGCCACCGCGGCGTCAACATCATCGCTTGCCCGTCCTGCGCCCGGCAGGGTTTCAATGTGATCCAGACCGTCGAGGCCCTCGAGGCCCGCCTGGCCCATATCTCCACCCCGCTCAGCCTGTCGATCATCGGTTGTGTTGTGAACGGCCCGGGCGAGGCGCTGATGACCGACCTGGGCTTCACCGGCGGCGGCAAGGGCGCAGGCATGGTCTATGTGGCGGGACGTCCGGACCACAAGATGGACAATGAGGCCATGGTCGACCACATCGTCGAACTGGTCGAAGCCAAGGCCGCCGAACTCCAGGCGCTCAGCCCAGCGGCCGAATAGGGCGCCTTCATCGAGTCCCCTCGCGAGAAGCCCCGTTCTGCAGGGCGGGGAGGTAAGCGATTGCGGCCGGCGGCCGCTTCTCCGGGGTTGAACAGCACGGTGACGCCTGTAGATTCGAGGCGATGATCCATCGCGGCTTCCGCTACAAATCGGCCCCGAGCTGCGAGCAGGAGGGGCGGTTCCGGCAGTTCGCGGGGGTCTGC
>NZ_DASXNL010000189.1:0-3982 GCF_036495085.1 Phenylobacterium sp.
AAGCCGGGCGACTTCGCCCTGATCGAGCGCGACGTGGCCGACGCGGCGGACGGCGAAGTGCTTGTCGAGAACCTCTACATGTCCGTGGACCCGGCCATGCGGCCCAGGCTCACCGCAGGCCAGGCGCTTGGCGAAGCCATGTTGGGCGGAGCGCTGGGCCGCGTCGCGCAGTCGAAACACCAGGGCTTCGCGGTCGGCGACCTGGTGACGAATCGGCTGGGTTTCCGGGAATACTTCACCTCCGACGGCAAGGGCCTGACGAAGCTTGCGCCTGATCCCGACCTCCCCCTGACGGTTCACATGCATGCGCTCGGAGGGACCGGTTTCACGGCCTACGGCGGGTTGTTGCATATCGGCCAGCTCAAGGATGGCGAGCAGGTGTTCGTATCCACCGCCGCTGGCGCGGTTGGCTCGATCGCCGCCCAGATCGCCAAGCTCAAGGGCTGCTACGTCGTGGGCTCGACCGGATCCGACGAAAAGGCCGCGTGGCTGCGCGAGGAGGTCGGGCTGGATGCGGTGATCAACTACAAGAAGGAGCCGATCCGCCAGGCCCTCGAGGCCGCCACTCCCAATGGGCTCGACGTCTATTTCGATAATGTCGGCGGCGACCATCTCGAAGCGGCGTTGCGGCGCATGAACACGCTCGGACGGATCCCCGTCTGCGGCTTCATCTCTGGCTACAACTCCGGCCATTCGGCTGTCTCAAACCTCTCCAACATCATCTATGCACGGGTGACGCTGCGAGGCTTCGTGGCCACGGACTTCATGCACCTCTATGGCGATTTCCAGCGCGAAATGGCCGGATGGTTGAAGGAAGGGCGGGTCAAGTACCAGGAGACGATTGTCGATGGCATCGCCGCGGCGCCTTCTGCGCTCATCGGTCTGATGGCCGGCGAGAACAGCGGCAAGATGCTTGTCAGGCTCGCGAGCTGAACGTTCCAGCGGCAGGCGGACCGGGGTCTATTGCCGCGGCGTCCGCCTCAGGGCGGGGTGCGCGCTTCGCGGGACCGTTGCCGGTTACGCCCCCGCTCTTTGTCGGCAGCGCGCGTCGAGCCGCTTTCGAAGGCTGCGAGGGGTGCTAAGGATTTCGCCCCACCTGTTCTTCGGAAGCGCCATGATCCGCCACCTGTTCAGCGCCCTAGCCGTCACCCTGTCACTGGCCCTGGCGACGCCGGCCCTGGCCGCCCCGCCCGCTCCGGACAGCAAGGTGCCGCCGATCGTCTACCGGGATCGGACCCTCGCCAACGGCCTGCGAGTGCTGACCTCGGTGGATCGCACGACGCCCAACGTCACCGTGCAGGTCTGGTACGGCGTAGGATCCAAGGACGACCCGCAAGGACGCTCCGGCTTCGCCCACCTCTTCGAACACATGATGTTCAAGGCGACAAAGGATCTGCCGGCCGAGAGCTTCGACCGGATGACCGAGGATGTGGGCGGCCTCAACAACGCTTCGACCTACGACGACTTCACCAACTACTATGAGGTCGTCCCGGCCAATCACCTGCAGCGGCTGATCTGGGCCGAGGCCGAGCGGATGGGCTGGCTGGTCGTCGACGACGCCAACTTCAAGTCCGAGCGCGACGTGGTGAAAGAGGAGCTGCGCCAGCGTGTGCTGGCCGCGCCCTACGGGCGACTGTTCACTCTCTACGTGCCGCAGGCCACCTATCGGGCGCATCCATATCACCGCCCTGGGATCGGCTCGATCGAAGAGCTGGACGCCGCGACGATCGACGACGTGCGCGCCTTCCATGCGGCCTACTACCGACCCGATAACGCCGCCCTGGTCGTGGTCGGTAACTTCGACGAGGCTGAGCTCGACGCCTGGATCGACAAATATCTCGCGCCCCTGAAGAACCCCGCCGAGCCGGTGGCGCGGGTCACGGCGGTCGAGCCGCCACGAACGGGTCCGGGCGTCTATGACGGCTACGGGCCCAATGTCCCGCTGCCGGCGGTGGCGATCACGTGGCTGGGCCCGAAGGCCTCCGACCCCGACGCGCCGGCGTTGAAGGTGCTCGATGCGATCCTTTCAGCCGGCAAGTCCTCCCGCCTCTACGACAGTCTCGTCTACGGCAAGCAGATCGCCGCTGAGATCTTCTCCAACGCGGATCTGCCGGCCCAGCCCGGCAACTTCATGGTGGGCGCGGTCATGGCTTCCGGACACTCGATTGCTGAGGGCGAGGCCGCCCTGCTGGCGGAGGTGAATCGGCTGCGCGAGGCCCCGCCCACAGCGGCCGAGTTGGACGAGGCCAAGAACCAGCTGGTGACCGGCAAGCTGCGCGAGCGCGAGACCATCGACGGACGCGGCTTTGCTTTGGGCTATGCCCTTCGCATTCAGGGCGACCCGGCAAAAGCCAACGCCGAACTCGGCGACCTGCAGGCGGTCACCGCCGCCGATGTGCAGCGTGTCGCCAAGAAGTACCTCGATCCGCAACTGCGGATGACCATTCGTTATCGGCCCGAAAGCGAGCGTCCGAAGGGCGAGGTCGCCGCCACGCCGGCCGCGCCGCCGAAGACCGTCGCGACCTATGCCGGCCCGGTCTCGGCGCTCGCCCCGGAAGGCCGGCGCCAGGCGCCGCCGCCCGTCGGGGCGCCGATCGCCCCAGTGCTGCCGAAGCCCGCCGAGCGGACGCTCGCCAACGGCCTGCGGGTGGTGGTGGCGCGATCCTCCGACCTTCCGCTGGTCACTGCAGACCTGACGCTGAAGACCGGCGGCTGGGCCGATCCAGCCGGCCTGGCGGGCGCGGCCGGCATGACCGCCGAGATGCTGACCGAAGGCACCACGACCCGTTCGGCGCGCGACGTCGCCCGCCAGGTGGAGGCCCTCGGCGCGACCCTCGACTCCAGCGCCAGCCTCGAAGCTTCGACGATCACGCTCAACGTCATGCCGGACAAGCTTCAGACCGGCATGGCGATCATGGCCGACGTCACCCGCAACCCGGCCTTCGCCGCCGAAGAACTGGAGCGGCAACGGGCCCAGGCGTTGGACGGCCTGCGAGTCGCATACCAGGAGCCGGGACAAGTGGCAGGCTTCGCCGCGGCGCCCGTGGTCTTCGCAGGCACCCCGTTCGGCCATGTGTCCACCGGCACGCCGGCCTCCATCGCCAGGATCAAGCCAGCCGACCTCGTGGCCCTGCACAAGGCTTGGTTCAGACCCGATAACGCCATCCTGGTCTTGACCGGCGACATCACCGCCGAGCAGGGATTTGCGATGGCCGAGAAGGCTTTCGGCGACTGGAGCCGGCCGGCCTCGCCGCTGCCGGCGACGCCCTCGATCAAGCCTTCAGCGAGCCCGCGCGCCATCGCCATCGACCTTCCCGGCACGGGCCAGGCGGCCGTGACCATGGTGAAGTCGGCGATCGCCCGCAACGATCCGGACTACTATCCCGGCATCGTCGCCAACACGCTCCTCGGCGGCGGCTACTCCTCGCGGCTCAACCTGGAGATCCGGGTCAAACGGGGTCTCTCCTACGGCGCGTCGTCGAACCTCAGCGCCAACCGTTCGACCGGCTCGTTCCGGGCGGCGGCCCAGACGAAAAACGAATCCGCGCCTCAGGTCCTGGGCCTGATGGCCGAGCAGATGACCTCCCTGGCCGGCAAGCCGGCGACGGCTGAGGAGTTGACGGCGCGCAAATCGAACCTCGTGGGCAGTTTCGGCCGGCGCCTCGCCACCAGCGGCGGCCTGGCCGGCATCCTGGGCAACTTGGCGCTCAATGACGTGCCGTTGGACGAGATCACCCGCTATACGGCCAAGGTCGAGGCGGTCTCGCCGGCGCAGGTGCAGGCCTTCGCCGCCCGGGTCATGGACCCCGCCCGGGCGAGCGTCATTGTCGCCGGCGACGCCAAGACCTTCGCCCCGGAGCTGAAGACAAGGCGCCCGGACCTTGAGGTGATCTCGGTGGACAAGCTCGACCTCGACAGTCCAAGCCTGAGGGCAGCCGGTAAGTAGGTCCCGCGCCGGGCGCTGAACAGACATGCAGGACCG
>NZ_DASXNL010000190.1:0-36117 GCF_036495085.1 Phenylobacterium sp.
CGTGAACGCGTGGGGTGTCCAGTAGGTCCGTTGCCCTGGTCCGCCGCCGTCGTTGTGCCATTGGGCCCAGGCCAGCTTCGCCCAGCCGTCGAAGTTGTCGTTGAAGTGGAACTTCAACTGCCCCTCGATGTAATTCTGGTCGATGATCGCGCCTTCGTCACGCCCGCCGGGCACGACGTTGTGGAAATATCCGTCAGTCTGCTTCTCCCAGTTGGCGCCGAGGCGGAACTGGACGCCTGGGATGGCCGTCGGGCCGGATACCGCCCCCTCAAGGATGAAGTGGTTGTAGTTCTGATAATTGGCGCGGACCTCGGCGTACCAGTCCTCGGTTGGGCGCTTGGAGATGATGTTGATGGCGCCGCCGATCGAGTTGCGCCCGTAGAGGGTGCCCTGCGGGCCGCGCAGCACTTCCACCCGGTCGACGAACAGCGGCGTCTTGCCGGCCTCGGTGGTGGAGGAGGTGTAGATGCCGTCCGAATACTGGGCGACGCTGATGTCGGCGGCGTGCACGTTGGTCAGTCGGCCGACCCCGCGCAACGTGTTGCGGTCGTTGCCGGAATTGTATTCCAGGCCCGGCGTGAAGTTGGTCATGTCGGTGATCGTCGTGATTCCGATCAGGTCCCGACGTTCCGAGGTGAAGGCCGAGACGGCCACCGGCACGTCCTGCAAGCTCTGGGCTCGCTTTTCGGCCGTGACCACCAGTTCTTCGATGGTGTTGCTAGCTGCGGCGGCGGCGCCGGATCTCGTTTGAGCGTGCGCCGTAGTGCCTAGCGCTGCGACCAGCATGGTGCTGGACGCCATAAGGGCGTGTTTCCACTGCATTTGTGCCGCCTCCCCGCAGCCGATGGGTTCTGGAAGCGCTATTGCCTGCGCTTACAGGGGAAGCTGAAGCAGACGCCCAAAGTCGTCAATGTGCATGGCGTTAAGTGATCGGTGATAACCAAGGAGCTTTCCGCCATGTTGGCTTTAGGGACACAGTGTCGCTACACGTGAAATCTGAAAATGGAGTACGCAAAAGACCCGATCGAGCCGCGAGAACTGGGTGGCGACCCCGAATTCGTCCGAGATGAATTGAAGGCTTCTCGTCAAGCTTGCACCGAGACTTGGACTTTTGTCCGATACCGGACGTTCGAAGATCGTGAATTATTGCGATAAAACAGTGTTAGATTACATACGAGCACATCGATCGCATCATTCCCGGGGCCACGGCAATCTTCGATCCGGGACTTCGGATCAGCTCGTGGTTGACTTGGCGAGGGGCGCGCGGACGGCTGAGGCGACGACCCTTTCGCCGGCGGCGCGGGACGCTTAAGGAAGGCGTCTCGTAATTGGGAGGCGTTTCGAATGCACCGCAAACCGGACGGCAGCTGGGACAAGGCCAAACTTCCGAGCCGCCATGTGACCGAGGGCCCTTCGCGCGCGCCACACCGCTCCTACTATTACGCCATGGGCCTCGGCAGCCGCGAAATCGCCCAGCCGTTCGTAGGCGTCGCCTCCTGCTGGAACGAGGCCGCCCCCTGCAATACCGCGCTCATGAGGCAGGCCCACGCCGTCTCGAAGGGGGTAAAGGCCGCCGGCGCGACGCCGCGCGAATTCGTCACCATCACCGTCACAGACGGCATCGCCATGGGCCACGAGGGCATGCGCTCTTCGCTGGTGAGCCGCGACACCATCGCCGATTCGGTGGAGCTCACCATGCGCGGCCACAGCTACGACGCCCTGGTAGGGATCGCCGGCTGCGACAAGTCCTTGCCGGGCATGATGATGGCGATGCTGCGCCTCAACGTGCCTTCGGTTTTCCTCTATGGGGGCTCGATCCTGCCTGGCCGATGGGCGAACCGCGACGTCACCGTCGTCGACGTCTTCGAGGGCGTCGGCATGCACTCCGCCGGCAAGATGACGCTCGAGGATCTGTGCGACCTCGAGCAACACGCCTGTCCGTCCGACGGAGCCTGCGGCGGCCAGTTCACCGCCAACACCATGGCCTGCGTCTCGGAAGCCATCGGCCTGGCCCTGCCGCTCTCGGCTTCGCTGCCGGCCCCTTACGAAAGCCGCGACGCCTACGCCGTGGCGTCAGGCGAGGCGGTGGTGCGGCTGATCGAAACCAACCTTCGTCCGCGCGACATCGTCACCCGCAAGTCCTTCGAGAACGCGGCCGTCGTGGTGGCGGCCACGGGCGGCTCGACCAACGGGGGCCTGCATCTGCCGGCCATGGCCCATGAGTGCGGCATCGAATTCACCTTGCGTGACTTCGCCGAGATCGCCGCGCGCACGCCCTATATCGCCGACCTCAAGCCGGGCGGGCGCTATGTGGCCAAGGACATGGGCGAAGCCGGCGGCATGCCGATGCTGCTGAAGACCCTGCTCGAGGGCGGCTACATCCACGGCGACTGCATGACCGTGACCGGCAAGACCATCGCCGAGAACCTTGAGGGCGTTAAGTGGCGCGACGACCAGGACGTGATCCGTCCGGTCTCCAAGCCGCTCTCGCCCACCGGCGGGGTGGTCGGTCTCTGGGGCTCGCTGGCTCCCGATGGCGCGATCGTCAAGGTGGCCGGCATGACCTCGCACCGCAGCCATCGCGGCCCGGCCCGTGTCTTCGATGGCGAGCAGGCCTGCTTCGACGCGGTCGAGGCCGGGGCCTACGAGGACGGCGACGTCCTGGTGATCCGTTACGAGGGCGCCCGCGGCGGACCGGGCATGCGCGAGATGCTCTCGACCACGGCGGCGCTTTCAGGCCAGGGGCGCGGAGACAAGGTGGCGCTGATCACCGACGGCCGGTTCTCGGGCGGCACCCGCGGCCTATGCGTCGGCCATATCGGTCCCGAAGCCCAGGCCGGCGGTCCGATCGCGCTGGTCAAGGACGGCGACATCATCGCCATCGACGCCGACGCCGGAACCATCGAGCTTGAGGTCGACCCGATCGAGCTTGAGAACCGCGCCCGCCATTGGCGCCCTCGCGTCACGGGCTACGGCTCCGGCGCGCTCTGGAAGTACGCTCAGATCGTTGGCCCCGCTCATCTGGGCGCCGTCACTCACCCGGGCGCTGCGGACGAGCGGCACGTCTACGCAGACATCTGAGGCGCGAGGGCCAATGAAGACCCTGGGCCTCATCGGCGGAATGAGCGCCGAGAGCACGAGCGTCTACTACCAGACGCTCAACCGGCTTGTCCGCGAGCGGCTGGGAGGGCTGCATTCGGCGAAGCTGGTGCTCTGGTCGCTGGACTTTGCTCCGATCGCTGAGCTGCAGGCGCAGGACGACTGGGAGGCGACCGGCGTGGAACTGGCCGCAGCGGCGCGGGCGCTCGAAGCGGCCGGGGCCCAGGCGATGCTGATCTGCGCCAACACCATGCACCTGAACGCACCCGAGGTTCAGGCGGCCGTGGCCGCGCCGCTGATCCATATCGGTGATGCGACAGCCAACGCGCTGAAGGCGCAAGGGGTGAAGAGGGCGCTCCTGCTCGGCACCCGCTTCACCATGGAAAAGGCCTTCTATCGCGAAAGGCTGGAGGCGGCGGGCCTGGCGGTGCTGACGCCCGATGCGGCCGAGCGGGAACGGCTGCATGCGATCATCTTCGACGAGCTCTGCCAGGGGGTGAGCTCCGAGCCGTCCCGGGCGGTCGTGCTGGCGATGATCGAACAGGGGCGAAAGGCAGGCGCCGACGGGATCATCTTCGGCTGCACGGAGATCGGGCTGCTGCTGAATCCGGCAGATATGCCGCTGCCGACCGTCGACACCGCGATCGCCCATTGCGAGGCTGCGATCGACTTCGCCCTCGGCTAGGCCGTCCTTCATTCACGGAAGAGCGCGAACGCCGAACAGGTAGGGATGCGCCCAGGCGAGCAGCGCCCAGACGCCGATGGCCAGCACGATCCGCCACCAGCCGATCTCCCCGATGTTCAGTCGCTGGCGGCCCTGGGCTATGGCGGCGAAGGGCACGCTGCTGGTCTGGGCGGCGAAGGCGTCCCACTTGGCGCCAAGCGCGCGCTTGCGCTTGGCGTCGATGCTTGCCGTGCCGGCGAGCGACAGCAGGAGCATTGAGCCGAAGAGCACGATGGCGGCCGCCTGGCCGTTCACCAGCAGATGCCCGGCTGCCCAGACCGCGACGCCCCAGAGGAACGGGTGGCGGGTGATCCGCAACATGCCGCTCACCACATCGGGTCGCTCGAGCGCCCCTTCCTGGCGAACGCTGGTGGGATTGCGAGTGGTGAGCCCTGGCACAATCAACAGCATGGCGAGGAGCTGAAGGGCGATCTGAACCTGCCGGGTAAGGGGCGTCAGCCCCCAGAAGACCTCGTTGGCGGGCGTATGGCGCGCCTGCGCGAAGGCGATCCCCAGCCAGGCGAGGCCCGCGATCGAGGAAAACGCGAAGAGTCCCATGTAGGGACCAAGCCCGATCTTGCCGGTCAGGGCGTCGCGCACACGGGTGCCGGAGACCAGCAGATGGATTGCGAGGAAGAAGCTAGCTGCTGCGACAAGGCTGAGCATCGATGTCCGCCTCCAGTGACCGAATGTGTGCCTATAAATTTACGACGTCAATTATAGCTCTCGTCCTCATCATCTGCCGGCTGCAGTTCGAAGGGAGGCTCCTCGCGAGCCGCCGGGGCGGGCTGTGCGATTGCTGCGACCTCGGGGGCGACCGGCTGGGCCACCGTCGGCGCCGCGCGGCGTGCACCGATGGACCGCCGCACCAGGGCTTCGATCCGGGCAAGCCAGCGATTGGCCTCGGCGATGGCCTCGTTGGGCGCCAGTTCGTCACGCCGCCCGGCGTCCTGCGGCAGCCACAGGTCGAGCACGAAATCGGGATGGCCGAGGTCGTCGAACACCAACCGAAGCGCCACCCGCTCTTCGGCCCCGAATGCGTCGAGCGCGCGCCTCGCCTCGCCACGGTGCACCCGCCCGACCACCTGGAAATCGACGATCACCTCGGCGCCGATGAGTTCATCGAGCCCGTAGACCAGGCCCCACTCGCCCTGATCCCAGACCACGGCCACCCGGTTGGTTGTGAAGTCGAAGCCGACGCCACGTCCACGGCCCCGAGCCACGAGAAAACCGTGGATGTCACCTTTCAGCACAGCCTTGAGGCCGCGCCTGACGCGGCGGCCCTCGTCCATGCGCCAGCGCACCGCGCCGGCCAGCAAGGTTACGGCCACGCCGGCGGCGATGAGCAGCACCAGGAGCCGCGTGAGATCGTCCATGACCGCGAAGCTTAGCCCTGAGTCTCCTTAAACGTGGAGCGCGGTTATTTAGGGGCGCGCGAAGCTGAGCGTATAGGCCGCCTCCAAGAGGCCGTTCTTCTCCATGAAGGCGCTCATCGATTCATAGGTCGCCGTGCGGATCGGCCCGTTCTGGTCGTCGGTGCGCAGCCGGCTGTCGGCGATCGGGCCGAACATGCGCATCAGCGGGCCTGCCTTCACGATAGTGGGCTGGTAGTGGGCTTTGAGATCGACAGTGATCCGCGCTGCGTCGGTTGTGTCCCAGGCCGCGGCGCCCACCACGTCCAGCATGAAGTTGTTGCAATTCTGGTACTTGCTGTCCCAGGGATTCGCGACGAGCGAATAGGCCGGATTGTGCAGCCGCTGATAGGTGGGCGAGTCGACGACGGCCAGGATCCGCCGCTGCATCTCCGGAGAGGGGATGATCACCGCCACGTCGTCCACAGCCGAGCCGCGTGTGAAGTCGAACGGGAAGTCCTGCACCAGCCGCGACTGGTTCTTGGGCCATGCGTGGCCGTCGCCCGCATAGAGATTATAGACGGCGTAGCCGGAGAGTGTCCGTCCGTCCGCGGTGGTGATGGTCCGGTAGATCCAGAATGCGCCGTGGGTATAGGCGATGCCATCGGGCAGGTCGCTGCGTGGGCGTCCGGTGCGGAAAACCATCGCGACCTGCGCGCCATGGGCCGCCAGGTCCTTCTCGATCTGCTTGGAGAAGGTGGCCGCCTCGGGCGCCGTGAAGTGGGCGGCGACTGATCGGACCGAAGAATCCTGCGCGGACGCGGAGGTGGGCAGCGCGGCGAAGGCGATCGCCGCAGCGCAGGCCAGTCTTGTGAGGAGCCTCACTCGCGCGGGTCCGCGGTTTGGGCCTTGTAGGGCACCTTAGGCGCCGGATCGGGTGAGATCACTACGGTGTCGTCGACCTTGAGGGCCGTGTTCGCCGAAGCCCCGGCCGCCTGCGAGAGATCGGCGCCCGAAGCCGCCCCCACATGGCCTGCGGCGGTCGAAACGGCGCCCGCGCCGCTGACGCCCACGGCGGCGACGCTGACTGGGAGGGCGGATGCGCCGACCGCGGTCTTGACCCCTGAGGCAGCCAGTAGACCAACGGCCTGCGAACCGGCGGCCGAGGCGCCGGAGGCGTCTTGGCCGCTATCCTGGGCGAAAACCGGGCCGGAAATCGCCACGGCGGCGGCGATCGCGACGGGTAGGAGTAAGAGGCGCATGACAATCCTTGGTGACGGAAGCCCCCCGTCAAGCTTCCGGCTCAATCCAGGCGGATTCTGGACTAGATGTCGAGTTCGATGACGAAGGGTACGTGGTCTGAAGGCTTGTCCCAGCTGCGCACGTCACGGTGGATGCTGGCGCCGGCGAGCAGGTCCGCCGCCTGCGGCGAGAGCAGGGCATGGTCGATGCGGATGCCGTTGTTCCGCTGCCACGCGCCGGCCTGGTAGTCCCAGAAAGTGTAGGCGCCTGGCGCGCCGTCGGCCTCCAGATAGGCATCGCTCAGCCCCAGGTATTTCAGCGCCCGAAATGCCTCTCGGGTCTGCGGCTGGAAGAGGGCGTCGCCCTCCCAGTTGGCGGGGAACGCCGCATCGCGCGGCTCCGGGATGACGTTGAAGTCGCCGGTCAACACCAGCGGCTCCTCCAGCGCCAGCAGGGCCTGGGCATGGCGGTTGAGGCGATCCATCCAGGCAAGTTTGTAAGCGAACTTCTCGGTGGCCACGGGGTTGCCGTTGGGGAGATAGATCGACGCCACCCGCACGGGGTTCGGGCCAGATACGACCGCCTCGATGTAGCGGGCGTGGTCGTCGCCATCACCTTCCGGCAGTCCGCGCCGAACGTCTTCCAGCGGGGTCTTCGAAAGCAGCGCCACGCCGTTGTAGGTCTTCTGCCCGTGGATCGCGAGGTTGTAGCCAAGCCGCTCGAAAGGCTCGGCGGGGAACTTCTCGTCGACGCACTTGATCTCCTGCAGGCAGGCGACGTCCGGCTGCGCGGCTTCGAACCACTTCAGCACCGTCTCCAGTCGCGCGTTGACTGAGTTCACGTTCCAGGTGGCGATGCGCATTAGGGGGTGGTGCTCCGGGTCGGCCGTTACGCGAGTGGAGCCTACTTCGCAGCCTTCTTGGTCATTGTCAGCGGCATCGTGCCGCCCTGAGTCCAGGTTCCGCTCAGGGCCGTGCCGTCCGGCGACAGCTTGGCTTTGAATTCGCCGCCGATCGACAGGAACAGGATCGAAAGTTCGCCGCCATCTGTCTTCACCGCGCTCGATGGGATAGTGGCGCCTTGGTCGAGGCTGTCCATCGTGGCGTTCGACGTCCCGCCCTCTGTCTTCACGTGCAGTACGAGATGCAGTGTCTGGCCGCCGACGTTGAGCGCGCCTGCCCAATCACCATCGTAGGTCTGTGCCATGGCAGGCGCGGCGACGAGCAGGACGGCGACGAGCAGGCAGGCCCTCGGGGCCAGACCCAGGCGGGGCCGCCAAGCGGCGAATGACATCGAGACCCCTCCTATTGGAGGGATGAGGCTACGCCGGCGCAGCTCCCGGCGAAAGCCCGCGCAAGGGGTCCGGCTAGATCGAAAAGCTGACGCCGCAGCCGCAGCTCGACTTGGCGTTGGGGTTGCGGACGCGGAACTCAGCGCCGGCGAGTTCGTCCACGTAGTCGATCTCCGAACCCTTCAGAAGGACGAGTGACATCTCGTCGACGAGGGCCGCGGCGCCGTCGCGCTCGATCCGCAAATCGTCCGGCAGGGCCTCCTCCACCAGATCGAACTGGTACTGGAAGCCGGAACAGCCGCCGCCCTCGACCGCGACGCGCAGCATCACCGGCCGGCCCTCGGCCTTGCCGATGGAATGGATGCGTTGCGCCGCGGAGGGGCTGAGGGTCAGGTCGGTGCTGGTCATCATGCGTTAGAAGAATGAAAGGCCTAGACTATATGAGGTTCCACGTGGCTTCGACCAAGAGGCCGTCGAACAGATGGACTTGATGGCCGCCGCGATCCCTCCCAGAGCTCCTTATGCCGAAGACCCCACCAAGTCACGGGGCCGCAAGGTCGCCGAGCCGGAGAGCCGTACCCGCACGCCCTTCGCTCGCGATCGAGATCGTATCATCCACTCGACGGCTTTCCGAAGACTGAAGGAAAAGACCCAGGTCTTCGTCGCCCACGAGGGCGACCACTTCCGCACCCGGCTGACCCACTCGCTGGAGGTCGCCCAGATCGCCCGCTCGCTGGCGACCGCGCTCGGCCTCGACCCCGACCTTGCCGAGACCATCGCACTCGCCCACGACCTCGGCCATCCGCCGTTCGGTCACGCGGGCGAGGACGAACTGCAGGTTCAGATGCAGGGGTTCGGCGGCTTCGATCACAACGTGCAGACCTTCCGGGTCGTCACCAAGCTCGAGCGACGCTACCCGCGCTTCGAGGGCTTGAACCTCACCTGGGAGACGCTTGAGGGGGTGATCAAGCACAACGGCCCGGTTGTCGATAAGCTGACCCGCCCGTCGTGGAGCGCCATCGCCGAATTCGACACGGCCTATGACCTGCGCCTGGGCACCTGGGCCTCGGCGGAGGCGCAGGTCGCCGCCCTGGCCGACGACATCGCCTACAACAACCACGACGTCGACGACGGCGTGCAGGCAGGCCTCTTCAACCTCGCCGAATTGCGCGAGATCCCGTTGATCGGCCCGCATGTGTTCAGCGCGGCCGCAGACTATCCCGACTGCGACGAGGGCATCCTGCGCCTGGAGGCCGTGCGCCGGATGATCGGGGCCATGGTCGACGACGTGCTGGCCGAGACGCGCCGGCGCGCGGAAGCGGACAAGGTGCGCTCGCCGGAGGATGTCCGAAATCTGGACCATGCCCTGGTCGCCTTTTCCCGCGAGATGGTCGAGGACCTCTCGGCGCTCAGGACCTTCCTGATGGATCGCATGTACCGCCACTGGCGGGTCAATCGCACCCGCAGCCAGGCGCGGCGCATGCTGGCGGAGATGTTCCAGCTGTTCATGGCCGAGCCGGATGTCCTGCCCAGCGAGTGGTATGCCCGCTCCCTCAGCCGCGACGAGGCGGGACGCGCGCGCCTCGTCTGCGACTACATCGCCGGCATGACCGACCGCTTCGCCATCGAAGAACATCGGAAGCTCTTCCACCTGGAGCTGCTGAGTTAGTCGATCGAGAGCGCGGCCCCCGGCCGAGGCGAGTGTTCTGTCCCGAAAGAAACGAGTGGATTTCTTGATGCCTGTATTCCTCAAGTACTTTTTGAGATTGCTGATTACAACGGCGATCATAATTCTGATTGCGTCGGTCTACTTTCTCTTTTCAAAGGGACGCGAGGCCTTTGGCGAATCGACTATCGATACGTACTGGCGCATGGCCTTCGTCGGGTTGTTTGCAAGCGCAGCCGGCGCGACGTTCATGACCCTTGTTGGACGGCTCAAAACGGGTGGCCGAGGGTAAGGGCCGGCGCGCAAGATCGAGGCGCGTTGCCGCGACGATATCGCCCACAGAAAATGACCCTTGGCGGGGCCCCAGGGACGCGCGCTCGGCTAGACTGTCGCGTCAGGCGCGCGATTCGTGAGGGCTCGCGCCTCCCGGGAGATCTTGATGTCCGAACATGAGCGCGGCGCGTATGCGCCTCCGACCGACACGTCGCTGAGCTTCGATCCGCGTCAGCCGGTGCGGGGCTCGCGGCCGATCCCCTTCACGCTGATCATCTCGATCCTGGTGCTTGCAGGCCTGGCCACGGCGATTTTCCTGTTCTACCGCTCGGGCGTGCGTCACGCCGGCCAGCCTCCGCAGGCGGTCGGCTCGCCGGTCGGGGGCATGAAGGCTCCGCCCCCGGTCGAGGCCCAGCCACAGGATCCGGCCGCGGGCCTGCAGATCTACAAGAGCGAAGACGGCGCGAACCCCGCGGCGTCGAAATCCGTGCAGTTCGCCCCACCGCCCGAACAACCGCAGGCGCGCCCGCAACCCGGGCCGGCCGAACCGAGCGTTGTCTTGACGCCGGCGTCGCCTGCGCCTGCGCTGCGGCCCTCGATCGCCACTCAGACCCTGCCGCCTCCGGCCCCGGCCCCTGCGCCCAAAGCCGAGGCTCCCGCGCCCAAAGCTGCGCCTGCGCGCGTCGCGAAGGTTGAGAAGCCCCTCGCCCAGGCCCAGCCGGCGCCTGCCGAACCCGCCCCGTCAAAGCCCGCGCCGGCCAAGATCGAACCCCTTGCCACCGCGGCCTCAGGCGGCCCCGCGGTGCAGATAGGCGCCTTCTCCACCCAGGCCCTGGCCGACAGGGGCTGGAACGACGCTGCTGCGATTGCGCCCGGTGCGGCGGCTGGCAAGGGCAAGAGCGTCGAGAAGGTGGACAAGGACGGCCACACCTTGTTCCGCACCCAGGTGACCGGCTTCGCCGGCCGCGCTGACGCCGCCGCCTTCTGCGCCAAGCTGAAGGCCGCCGGGAAGGCCTGCTTCGTCAAGTGACCGCCACGGCCGCCATCCTCGGCTGCTCAGGCCCGCAACTGACGGCCGAGGAACGGGCGTTCTTCCGGCGAGTGAAGCCCTGGGGCTTCATCCTCTTTGCCCGCAACGTCACCGACCCCGGCCAGGTCCGAAGTCTGGTGGAGACGTTACGCGAAACGGTCGGGCGCCCCGACGCGCCGGTGCTGATCGACCAGGAGGGTGGCCGCGTACAGCGGCTTAAGCCGCCCAACTGGGGGCTCTATCCGCCAGGCCGCGCCTACGGCGAGCTGGCGGGCAATGACCCGCTGGTCCGTCGTGAGATTGTCAGGCTTGGCGCCCGGCTGATGGCCCATGACCTGGCTGCGCTCGGGATCAATGTCGACTGCGTCCCGGTGCTCGATGTGCCCGATCCCGCCGGCCACGAGATCATCGGCGACCGCGCCTACGGCAAGACACCTGAGGAGGTGGCGTTGCTGGGTCGGGCGGCGGCCGAGGGGCTGATCGCGGGCGGCGTCCTGCCGGTGATCAAGCACATCCCCGGGCACGGTCGGGCGATGTCGGACAGCCATCTCGAACTGCCCATTGTGGACGCGGCGCTCGACGACCTGGACACGCGGGATTTCGCACCGTTTCGCGTGCTTTCCGACATGCCCATGGCGATGACCGCACATGTGATCTATTCGGCGATCGACAGGAAGCGGCCGGCGACCACCTCGAGGAAAGTGATGCGCCGGGTGATCCGCGGCGCGATAGGCTTCGACGGTCTGGTTATGAGCGACGACCTTTCCATGAAGGCGCTGAGCGGCAACTTCACCGAGCGGGCAAAGGCCAGCCGTGCGGCCGGCTGCGACGTGGTCCTGCACTGCAACGGCGACATGGCCGAGATGAAAGCGGTGGTCGCCGGGGCCGGCGAGCTGAAGGGCCGCGCCGGGAGAAGGGCGCAAGCCGCTCTGGCGCGGCTGGCCCGCGCGCCAGAGCCTTTTGACGCCGTCGAAGCCCGCGCTCGCTTCGACGCCGCCTTTGACGGGCGCTTCGCCTGATGAGCGGCAGCTTCCAGCCCGATCTGGACTTCTCCGCCGCCACGACGGCGGCCGAGGAGGGCGAGGCGCTGATCGTCGACCTCGAGGGCTATGAAGGGCCGCTGCATGTCCTTCTGGCGCTGGCCCGCAGCCAGAAGGTGGACCTTCTGAAGCTGAGCGTTCTGAAGCTCGCCGAGCAGTATCTGGCCTTCGTACACCAGGCCCGTCGCCAGCAGTTCTCGCTGGCCGCCGACTACCTGGTGATGGCCGCGTGGCTGGCCTACCTGAAGTCACGCCTGCTGCTGCCCAAGCCCGAGCAGCCAAAGGCCGACGAGGCGCCGGCCGAGGAGATCGCCGCACGGCTCGCCTTCCGCCTGGCCAAGCTCGACGCCATGCGCGCAGCCGGTGAGGCGCTGAAGGTGCGCCCGCAACTGGGACGCGACGTCTTCGGCCGCGGCGATCCGGAAGCCATCAAGGTCATCCCGTCCGGACGGATCGAAGGCGACCTCTACAGCCTGATGAGCGCCTACATCTCGCAACGGACCAAGGAGGCCAGCCGGCGCTACACCCCCGCGACGCCTACCGCTTACCCGCTGGAGGCGGCGCGCGAGCGCCTGCGGCAGCTCTTGCCTGACCTCGAGCGCTGGACGCCGCTCACCGGCGTCGCGCCCTGGGGCGCGGCGGGGCAGGGGCCGAGCCGCGCATCCTACGTCGCCTCGACCCTTTCGGCAGGGCTGGAGCTGGTGAAGGAAGGCGCTCTCGAAGCCCGGCAGCTCGAAGCCTTCGCCGACGTCTACCTGCGCACCCGCAAGGGCAAGGCGGCCTGATGAGCGAGCTTCGCGAGACTGAACGCGAAGTCGAAGCGCTGCTCTTCGCGGCCGCCGGGGCGTTAAGCGACAGCGACCTCGCCAAACGGCTGCCGCAGGGCGCCGACGTCGCAGGCGCGGTGGCCGCCCTGCAGGCCCGTTACCAGGGCCGTGGCGTCGAGCTCGTGTGCGTGGCGGGGCGTTGGCGGTTCCAGACCGCGGGCGACCTTGCGTGGCTGATGACCGACGAGCGGGAGGAGCCGCGGCGCCTGTCGCGCGCGGCGCAGGAGACATTGGCCATCATCGCCTACCACCAGCCGGTGACGCGCGCGGAGATCGAGGCGGTGCGTGGCGTGCAGGCCAGCAAGGGAACGCTGGACGTGTTGCTGGAGCTTGGCCTCGTGCGCATGCGCGGGCGGCGCCGCACGCCAGGCCGGCCGATCACCTACGGCACCACCGACGCCTTCCTGGAACACTATGGCTTGGCCAGCGTCGGCGACCTGCCGGGGGCCGCGGAGATGCGCGCCGCGGGGCTATTGTCGCTCGACCTGCCCGCCGACTTCGCCGTGCCCGACCCCAATGCCCCGGCTGCCGACGAGGACCCGTTGGGCGAAGGCGACGCGCCGGAGTTCCACACAGACTTCCTGGGCGAGGAACCGGCGTAGCGTGGCGGGATTGTCGCGTGGCGCCCTTCGCAGAGTCCGACTATATAGCCGCTTGAAGATGTCGCCGGGGACGCGACGGGTTAGGAGTTTCAGACGCCATGGGCGCTCTTTCAATCTGGCACATTCTGGCGATCGTCATCGTCGTCGCCCTGCTGTTCGGCGGCCGCGGCCGGATCTCCGGGATCATGGGCGACACCGCCAAGGGCATCAAGGCGTTCCGCGAGGGCCTGAAGGGCGAGGACGAGGCCCACGAGGAAGAGGAGCCGGCCAAGCCGTTGCCCAAAGCGGCAGCCAAGACAACCTCTACAGCCCGCGCCAAGGCCAAGGGCTGAGGCCTAAACCACCGGCCAGCGCTTAGGCCTGTTTCCACCGCGCATAAAACCGCGCTAAGCCCACGGCCATGTTTCCCGAAGGACGCGCTCTAGAATTCCTGATCGCCGCGATCGTGGCGCTGATCGTGGTGGGTCCCAAGGACCTGCCGGTCCTGCTGCGCAAGTTCGGGCAGTTCATGGCCAAGGTCCGCGCGATGGCGGCCGAGTTTCGCGCGAGCTTCGACGAGATGGCGCGCCAGTCGGAACTCGACGAGTTGCGCAAGGAAGTCGAAGCCATGCGCAAGGGCCAGCTCGCCGATATCGAGGCCCATGCGCCTGAGTTCAACCAGGCGTTCCAGGACATCAGTCAGGGTCTGTCGGACGTCGGCGTGCAACTCAACTCGCCGGTGAGCTACCCTTACACGCCCGCCGAAACGACCATAGAGGTCAAACCTACGCCCAAGCCGCGCGCCCGCAGGGCGGCCGCCAAGTCTCCAGCGACGGCGGCGGCCGCCAAGAAGCCGGCCACGCCGAAGGTGGTGGCGAGGTCGAAGGCCACTCAGAAAGCGGTGGCGACCAAGACGACCGCTTCGAAAGCCACGGCCAAGGCAGCCGCCCCGGCCAAGGCAGCCGCCCCGGCCAAGGCCGCTCCGGCCAAGACGATTGTGGACAAGGTCGCAGCGCCCAAACCACGGGCCCGCAAGGCGAGCGTCTCGTGAGCGACGTGTCGCACGACGACGAGATCGAGGCCTCGCGCGCGCCGTTGCTCGATCACCTCGTGGAGCTGCGCCAGCGGCTGATCGTCTGCGTGATCGCTCTCTTCGTCGCCTTCATCATCTGCTTCATTTTCTCGACCCAGATCTTCAGCCTGCTGCTGCACCCGTTCACAGTGGCCGAGGGCCTGGTGGCGGCACGGGCCGAGGAGGTCAAACATGGCGGGGCGAACGACCTGACCCACCAGGTGCTGGGCATGCTGACCGGCGTGAAGAACCTTTTCCAGGTGCTGGCCGGCATGAAGGACCTGCCCCCGGCCGAGGGGCAGGTGACCAAGCTGGTCTTCACCGCTCCGCTGGAATTCTTCTTCACAAAGGTGAAGCTCTCGGCGTTGGGCGCCGTGGCTCTAAGCTTCCCGGTGCTGGGCTGGCAGATCTACGCCTTCGTGGCGCCGGGCCTCTACAAGAAGGAGCGCCGCGCCCTTCTGCCGTTCCTGATCGCGTCCCCGGTGCTCTTCGCGGCCGGAGCTGCAATGGTCTACTTCATGATCCTGCCCTTCGTGCTGTGGTTTTCTCTGACCCAGCAGATCGTCGGCACGACCGGAATCTCCGTGGAGCTCCTGCCAAAGGTTTCTGAATACTTCGACCAGGTGACGACCCTTCTGCTGGCGTTCGGGCTCTGCTTCCAGCTGCCGGTGGTCCTGACCCTGCTGGGCATGGCGGGCCTGGTGAATTCCAAGATGCTGATGGCCGGCTGGCGCTATGCGGTGGTGGCCGTCGTCGTGGTGGCCGCGATCATCACGCCGCCCGATCCGATCAGCCAGACGCTGCTCTCAATTCCGATCATCGCGCTATACTTTTTCTCGGTCGGCTGCGTGAAGCTGATCGAGATGCGTCGGGACAAGGAAGACGAGGCCCGCGGCATCGTCACGACCTGAGTGAGCCTTGGCGCCCCCGCCGACGCGCTCTAGAGAGTGCCGCTTCCACTAGAGCCTGCGGCCCCCATGCACGATATCCGAGCCATTCGCGAAACGCCTGAGCCTTACATCAAGGGCTGGGACGCGAAGGGCTTGTCCGGCCAAGCGTTGGTGGCGCAGATCCTGGACCTCGACGGCAAGCTGCGAACCGCCCAGACGAACTGGCAGAGCGCCCAGGCGGAACGTAACGACGCCTCCAAGAAGATCGGCCAGGCCAAGGCCGCCAAGGACGAGGCGCAAGCCCAGCGGCTGATGGCGCAGGTCGAGGCCTTGAAGGCCAAGCTGGAGACCGAGAGCGAGGCGGAGCGCGCGGCCGGCCAGGCGCTCCACGATCTGCTGGCCGGACTGGCGAACATCCCCGCAACCGACGTGCCGCCGGGCGCCGACGAGCACGCCAACCTTGAGGTCCGCCGCTGGGGCGCTCCGTTCGCCATCGCCAAGCCGAAAGACCACAGCACACTCGGCGAGCAACTCGGCCTGCTCGACTTCGAGGCGGCGGCCCGGATGAGCGGCGCACGGTTCGCGGTGCTGAAGGGCGAGCTGGCGAGACTGGAGCGCGCGCTTGGTCAGTTCATGGTCGATCTGCAGACCCAGGAGAATGGCTACACCGAAGTCTCGCCTCCGCTGATGGTGCGCACTGAAGCGATGTTCGGCACCGGACAGCTGCCGAAATTCTCGGACGATCAGTTCGTGGCCATTCCCGGGCTGGAGACGGCGCGCCGCGTGCCGCAAAGCCTCGACGAGCTTGATCGGATGCCCGAGATGCGTTGGCTGATCCCGACCGCCGAGGTTTCTCTGACCAACCTGGTTCGCGAGCAGGTCACACCGGAGGAGGAGCTTCCGCTTCGCCTGACCGCGCTGACTCCGTGCTTCCGCGCCGAAGCGGGCGCCTCGGGGAAGGACACCCGTGGCATGATCCGCCAGCACCAGTTCTATAAGGTCGAGCTGGTCTCGATCACGACGCCCGACCATTCCGAAGCCGAGCACGAGCGAATGGTGGGCTGCGCAGAGGCGGTCCTCAAGGCGCTCGACCTGCCGTTCCGCACCATGCTGCTGTGCACCGGCGACATGGGCTTCAGCGCGAAGAAGACCTACGACCTGGAGGTCTGGCTGCCGTCGGAAGGTCGTTATCGCGAGATCAGCTCCTGCTCGAACTGCGGGGACTTCCAGGCTCGCCGGATGGACGCGCGCACCAAGGCGGCGGGCGAGAAGGGCACACGCTTCGTCCACACCCTGAACGGCTCGGGCCTGGCGGTCGGCCGCACGCTGGTGGCCTTGATGGAGAATTATCAGGACGAGGACGGGCGCATCGCCATTCCCCAAGTCCTGCACCGCTACCTGCCGGGGATGACGCACATCGGGGGCAGGGCCGCGTGAGGATCCTCCTCACCAACGATGACGGCATCGACGCCGAGGGCCTGAAGGCCCTGGAGCGGATCGCAGGTGCGCTAAGCGACGACGTCTGGATCTGCGCGCCCGACGCCGAGCGGTCGGGGGCGAGCCGGGCGCTCACGCTCTCGGATCCGATCCGGATCGATCAGTTGGGCGAGCGGCGCTTCTCCACGACCGGCACGCCTACCGATTGCGTGATGCTGGGCATCAGCGAACTGATGGCCGGCGCCAAGCCCGACCTGGTGCTGTCCGGCGTCAACCGCGGCGCCAACCTGGCCGAGGACGTCACCATGTCCGGCACCGTCGCCGGTGCCATCGAGGCGATGGCGCTGGGGGTCCCCGGCATCGCGCTTTCGCAGATGGGATTCTACGAGGGCAATCGCGGCTACGAGCCGGCCGAGGCGTTCGCGCCGGGCATCATCCGCCGGCTCGTAGAGGTCGGCTGGGCGCACGATGTGGTCATGAACATCAACTTCCCCTATCGCCCCGTCGCCGAGATCCGCGAGGTCGAGGTGACCCGCCAGGGCTTCCGCGACGCCCATATCAGGATCGCCGAAAAACGTACCGACCTGCGCGGACGCGACTACTATTGGGTCGGGTTTCGCCAGGAGCGCTCAAAGCCTGACGAGGGAACCGACCTTCGCGCACTCTACGACGGCAAGATTTCGGTGACGCCGCTGCATATCGACCTGACGCATATGGCCAGCGTGCACACGCTCAAGGCGACGCTCGGCGGCGCGCCGCCGCGTGTTTGAAATGGCAGGCGATTGAGGATGGCGAAGAAGGACGAACACTCGGCGGAGACGCGGCTGGCGCGCCTGATCCTGGCCCTCCGCTCGCAAGGCGTGAGCGAAGCCGCCGTGCTCAACGCCATCGAGACGACGCCGCGGGAAGCCTTCACCCCGGACCTCTTCAAGGAGCGGGCATTCGAGGATTCAGCCCTGCCGATCGCCTGCGGTCAGACGATCAGCCAGCCGTTCATCGTAGGATTGATGACCCAGGCGCTGAAGGTCGACAAGCGCGACCGCGTGCTCGAGATCGGGACCGGCAGCGGTTATCAGACGACGATCCTCTCCAAGCTCTCGCGGCTGGTCTACACTGTCGAGCGCTACCGCACCCTGATGCGGGAGGCTGAGGCGCGTTTCAAAGCCTTGGGCCTGACCAACGTCATCACCCGGTTCGGAGATGGCGGGGAGGGATGGCCCGAGCAGGCGCCTTTCGACCGCATTATGGTCACAGCGGCAGCTTCTGAGGAGCCGAAGGCGTTGTTGAGCCAACTGAAGCCGAACGGCATCCTGGTGGCCCCCATCGGAAAGGGCCCCGTCCAGAGCCTTCGCCGCTACACCGGCGACGGCAAAGGGGGCTTCGAGGTCGAGGCGCTGACCGACGTGCGGTTCGTGCCCTTGCTCGACGGTGTCGCTAAAGAACTTTGACGAGACTTGTGACGTCGTGCCGGTTTGCGGGCGCGGACAGCTTAACCCATCATCAACCCTGGCGCCCCGACTCATGCCCATGTTCACCTCCGGAGCGGCGATGACGCACTTCCTGCAGCGATCGGCCCTGATCCTTCTGGCGACCAGCGCGCTTTGCGTCAGCCCGACGCTCGCGCGCACGCACCACCACCACAAGGCCACCGCCTCCAAGGGCAAGCCCGCGGCTCAGAAGGAAGAAAGCGCCACCTATGTGGTGAAGTCGGGCGACACGCTGGAGAAGATCGCCGCCAAGCTGGGGGTGACGGTCCCTGAGCTGAAATCCGCCAATGGGTTGAAGGGCAACGTCATTCAGCCGGGGGACGTTCTGAAATCTCCCGCGGCTGTCGCCGCAACGCCGGTGGCCGCCACCAAGAAGAACTACACGGTCGCGCGCGGTGACACGGTCTTCGGCATCGCCAAGCAGCATCACGTTTCCGTGGAAGCCCTGCGCGAAGCCAACGGCCTGACGGCGAAGTCGAAGATCAAGGGCGGCCAGACGCTGGTCATTCCCGGCAACGAACCGGCGACGACCACGGCGGAGGCCGGCGGGGAGCGCCGCGGCCGTCACGGCGCGCCGGCGCTCGAGGAAGCAACGGGTGACAATGGGGCCCACAGGGGCGCGGCCGGACGGGTCGTGAGCACCGAGGGCCACGCGGTGACCTACAAGGTCCGCAGGGGCGATACCCTCGAGAAGGTCGCCGCCAAGCTCGGCACGTCGGTCGCTGACCTGAAGGCCGACAACCACGTCAGGGGCAACACGATCCATCCGGGGCAGGTGCTCAAGGGTCCAAGGACGGCCGGCGGCCGGGCCTACGTGGCCGCCTCCGGCGACACGCTTCCAGGCGTCGCCGAGCGTTTCGGCGTGAGCAGCGAGGCGCTTCGCAGGGCCAATGGCCTCTCGCGGCACGCATCGATCCACGGCGGTCAAAAGCTTAGGCTGCCGGAAGGCTCCCGTGACCGTGGAACCGTCCGCGCCTACGAGCCGGCGCCCGTGGCCGAGCGGCCCTCGCGGAGCTATCCCCGCCAGGAGACAACATCGCCGTTCCTGCCTTCGCACCCGATCCCCTACGCGCCGTCAGGGGCCCCGCCCAGGGCCTATGTGCCGGTCCCCGGAGCCCAGACCCAGCCGCCGGTCCCCGCGACGCCCGCGCCCACCGACGCCCAGGTTTCGCAAATGGGCGCCGGGCGCTTCCTGTGGCCGATCAAGGGCGACATCCTCTCCGACTTCGGCGTCAAACCGACCGGCCAGCGCAACGACGGCATCAATATTCGCGCTGTCGCGAATGCGGAGGTGCACGCAGCCGCCGATGGCGATGTGGTCTACGCCGGCGACCAGGTGCCCGGCTTCGGCAACCTCGTTCTGATCAAACACGCCGATGGCTGGGTCACCGCCTATGGCCACCTCGCGCGCGTCGACGTGAAGATGCAGCAGAGGGTCAGTCAGGGTCAGCAGATCGGGCTGGCGGGCTCCACCGGCGGAGTGCCGGAGCCGCAGCTTCACTTCGAGATCCGCTATGCCCCGAATCCGTTGGAGCGGGCGCGTCCGATCGACCCGAAGCTGGTGCTGCCGAAGTAGCCGCTTCCTCTAGACGGGGAGGGGCTTGCCGAGCTCTCCGGCCAGGTCCCGGATGAACTGCCAGGCCACGCGACCCGATCTTGCGCCGCGCAGCTGCGACCACTGCAGGGCCCGGCGGTCGAGATCGGGGACCTCGAGGCCGTAGCGCCCGGCATAGCCCTGCACGGCGGCGAGGTAGGTCGCCTGGTCCATGGGCGGGAAGCCTATCCACAGGCCGAATCGGTCGGAGACGCTGACCTCTTCCTCGGCGTCCTCGGCGGCGGCGACCAGGCCGCGATCCTCGCCATGACCGCGCGGCATCAGATGACGGCGGTTGGAGGTCGCGACGAAGAGGACGTTGGGCGGCGGGCCGGAGACCCCGCCCTCGAGCGCGGATTTCAACGCCTTTGCCGCGGCGGCCCCCTCCTCGAAGGAGAGATCGTCGCACAGCACCAGGAACCGTTCAGGGCGCGCGCGAAGGACGTCGAAGAGGCCCGGCAGGGTGGTCACCTCGTCGCGGTCGACCTCCACCAGCTTCAGGTCCTTTGCGCTCTTGGCGACGTCCATGAAGGCCGCCTTGGCGAGGGAACTCTTCCCTGCGCCGCGCACGCCCCACAAAAGGACGTGGTTCGAGGGCAGGCCGCCGGCAAACCGCTGCAGGTTTTCGACGAACCGCTCCTTCTGCCGGTCGACACCGACCAGGGCGGCGATCGGCAGGGGGTAGTCCGGCGCCGGATGGAACGCCTCAGCGGTGGGGTCGTGCCGGAAGAGGCGCGCGGCGTCGAAGTCGGTCGGGCCGGCGCGTGAGGGGCCCAGGCGCTCGAGCGCCTCTGCGATACGCGAAAGCACGGGTTCCAGGTCGTGGGTCATCGCGCCGAGGCTTAACCTGTGAGCGCCTCGCGGCAAAACCCGAACTGTGCGGAAGAGACGCGCTCAACTTCCACAGGCCAACGGCGGCGTTCCATTGCAAAACGAGGGCGCAGCGCATAGCTTCCGCCGACTTCGAGCGGGGGCCTTCGAGTGGGCCGCCGTTATGCTGCTTTCCGGAGAGGCCATGTTCGCCACCCCAGCCTATGCACAAGCCCTCGGCGGCGCCCCTGCGGGCGGCGGGCCCCAGGACATGTTGATCCAGTTCCTGCCGCTGATCGGCCTCGTGGTGCTGTTCTACTTCCTCATGATCCGGCCGCAGCAGCGGCGCATGAAGACCCACCAGAGCATGCTGGCCGGCATCAAGCGTGGCGATAACGTCGTGCTGTCCTCCGGGGTTCACGGCAAGATCGTTCGGGTGGAGGACGCCGACGTGGGCGTCGAGATCGCCACCGGCGTCACAGTAAAGGTGCGTAAGGCGATGATCTCTGAGGTCCAGGCCCGCGGCGCGCCGGCGCCGGCCAACGATTCCAAGACCTAGACCCGTCTCGCCGCCATGATGAATCTTGCCCGCTGGAAGGTGGTCGTCGTCCTCTTGGCGACGATCTTCGGCATCCTCTTCACGCTGCCTAACGTGCTGCCGGCGAATGTTCGCGACAGCCTGCCGGCGTTCATGCCGAAGAACACGCTGAAGCTCGGCCTGGACCTGCAGGGCGGCTCGGATCTGCTCTATTCGGTCGACACGGTGGCGCTGCGCAACGAGCGGCTGACCAACATGGCCGAGGACGTCCGCACGACGTTCCGGGACAAGCAGATCGCCTTTACCGACCTGGCCGTGACCAATGGCGAGATCGGCCTTCGGATCACTGACCCCGGGCAAGTGACCACCGCGCTCAACGCGCTGCGCCAAACGATCGGCGCGCCGCTGGCGGGCGTCCCGGGCGGGCGCGACGTCAATGTCAGCGCCGCAGGCGACCAGCGCATCCGCATCGCCTTCGTGCCCGAGGCGTTCGACGCCGAGAGTTCCAAGGCGGTCGAACAGTCGATCGAGATCATCCGTCGGCGCATCGACCAGATGGGCACCAAGGAGCCGGACATCTCCCGCCGCGGCAAGGACCGCATCGATATCCAGGCGGCCGGCGAGAGCGATCCCAACCGGCTGAAGAATGTCATCGGCCAGACCGCCAAGCTGACCTTCCAGATGGTCGACGAAACCGCCTCGCAGGAGGATCTCGCCGCCGGCCGGGTGCCGCCCGGGGACGAGGTCCTGCCCGCGACCGACGGCTCCGCCCCAAGCTACCTGGTCAAGAAGCGTTCCGTGGTCACCGGCGAAATGCTGACCAATGCGCAATCAACCTTCGATTCGCAGACCAGCCAGCCTGTCGTCTCCTTCCGTTTCAACGGCCTGGGCGCGCGCCGCTTCGGCGACGTCACCCGCGAGAACATCGGCAAGCGCTTCGCCATCGTGCTCGACAAGAAGGTGATCTCCGCACCGGTGATCGAGTCCGCGATCACCGGCGGTTCGGGCCAGATCCATGGCCACTTCACCACCGAGAGCGCCAATGACCTGGCGGTCCTGCTGCGCGCGGGCGCGCTTCCGGCGCCGCTCAAGGTCGAGGAACAAAGGACCGTAGGGGCAGAGCTCGGCGCCGATGCGGTCAAGGCAGGCGCCGTGTCGGCGATCGTCGGGCTGGCAGCGACGATGATTTTCATGCTGGCCATCTACGGCGGCCTTTTCGGCGGGGTGTCGCTGATCGCGCTGGCGGTGAATGCGGTGATGATCGTGGGGCTGATGAGCTTCACCCAGGCGACGCTGACGCTTCCCGGCATCGCGGGCCTCATCCTGACGCTGGCCGTCGCCGTCGACGCCAACGTGCTGATCTACGAGCGGATGCGTGACGAACTTCGCGCGGGCCGCACCCTGATCGCGTCGATGGAAGCCGGTTTCGCCCGCGCCATGGGCACGATCTTCGACGCCAACATGACCCACATCTTCTCGGCGCTGATCATGTTCAACATCGGCTCGGGTCCGGTGAAGGGCTTTGCCTGGACGCTCTCCATCGGCGTGCTGACGACCGTGTTCTCGGCCGTCCTCGTCACCCAAGTGCTTCTGGCCTGGTGGTTCCGCACCGCCCGCCCGAAGACGCTGCCGATCGCCTAGGGGAGCCCTGCTCGTGAAAATCTGGCCCCTCATCAAGGTCCTGCCGGTCCGCACCCACTTCCGGTTCGTGCGGCTGTCGCGGGTGTTCGCCGTGATCTCCGTCCTGGCGGTGATCGGTTCGCTGTTCCTGACGGTCTATCCTTTCAAGCCGCCCTGCGGGGGCCTGGCCTGCGGTATCGATTTTGCCGGCGGCACGGTGCTCGAGCTTTCGACGGCCCCGAACACCGTCGATTCCGGCAAGGTGCGCCAGGCCCTGGAAGGCCTGGGACTGACCGATCTGGTGGTTCAGGGCCTTGGCTCGCCGACCTCGGCCATGGTCCGCTTCCAGGCTCCGCCCGGAGCCGACATCTCCAAGACCGTGGCGACGGCCCAAGCCAAGCTCACCCAGTCGCTGGGTACGGTGAAGTTCACCCGCACCGACGTCGTGGGGCCAAAGGTCTCCGGCGAACTCCTGACCTCGGGTCTCCTGGGCCTCGGCCTCGCGATCCTGGCGATGCTGCTCTACATCTGGTTCCGCTTCGAACTGCAGTTCGGCCTGGGCGCCGTGGCGGCGCTGTTCCACGACGTCTTCCTGACCTTCGGCCTGATCGCGATCATGCGCATCGAGTTCGACCTGAAGGCGGTGGCCGCGATCCTGACCATCATCGGCTATTCGATGAACGACACGGTCGTGGTGTTCGACCGGTTCCGGGAGAACCTGCGCAAGTACAAACGCATGCCGTTGGGCGAGGTGATCGACATGTCGATCAACGAGATGCTGACCCGGACGATCATCACCAGCATGACAGCGATCCTGGCGCTGGTGGCGCTGGCGGTGTTCGGTGGGCCGACGCTCTACGGGCTGTCGATCATCCTGCTCTTCGGGATCACCATCGGGACCTATTCCTCGATCTATATCGCCGCGCCGGTGATCATGCTCTGGGGCGTCAAGCGTGCTGACGAAGAGGCCGAGCCGCTGAAGCCGGCGACGGTCCGCTAGGCGAGGAGGGGTCGCTCTGCCCCGTGACGCGCCCTTGATCGACGCCTATGGCGACGGCGGCTTTCGTCTCTCGGGCGAGTGGCATGCCGGTTCCTTGCTGATCGTCGCCGACCATGCCCAGCCGTGGCCCGTGACCTCGCTCGCCGATCTGTCCGTGGAGAGCCTGAACCCAGTGTTCGCGGCGGGGCGCGCGGAGGTCGAATTCCTGCTTCTGGGCGTGGGCCTGCGCAACGCTCAGCCGCTGCGGTCCCTGCGCGAAGCCCTCCTGATCGCCGGCATCGGCCTCGAATTCATGGACACGCCCGCGGCCGCCAAGCTCTACAATGTGCTGACTTCCGAAGGTCGGCGTCTGGCCTGTGCGCTGATCGCGGTCTAAGCCCGTTTCCGCTTCCGGCGAAACGCCCTATACCAACGCTCCAGGGCAGGAATCGTGAGGCAAGATCATGGGCGCGCTACTCTCCAATTTCCGCAACACCGTCATCGTCAGTCTCTTCCTGGCGATCGTTATGATTGTCGCCTACGCCACAGGGCCCCAGGGGACGGGGCCGGCGTTTGTGCAGGCCGTAATGCGATGGATGCATGTGTTCTTCGGCATCCTGTGGATTGGGCTGCTCTACTACTTCAACTTCGTCCAGATTCGGGTGATGCCGGCCGTGCCCGCGGAACTGAAGCCGGGCGTCTCGAAGTACATCGCCCCTGAGGCGCTGTTCTGGTTCCGCTGGTCGGCGCTGGCGACGGTGATCATGGGCCTGGCGATCGCCGGCAGCCGCGGCTACCTGCTCCAGACCCTGAGCTTCGGCCTGGCCGGTACGAGCGATCCGGCGAGCCACAAGCAATATGCGCTGCTGGGCCTGGGCATGTGGCTTGGCATCATCATGATGCTCAACGTCTGGGGCATCATCTGGCCGAACCAGAAGCGGGCCCTGGGCCTCGTCGAAGCCGACGCGGACACCAAGGCCAAGGCGGCACGCGTCGCGATGCTGGCGTCTCGCACAAATATGCTGCTGTCTCTGCCGATGCTGGTGGCAATGACCATGTCGCAGACAATATTCGGCTGATCCGGGCCGAAAATCCTCTTTTGAAGGCCCGCTTTAACCGGCGGGCCTTTTCATTACCGCCATGAGCGAACCTGATTCCACACGCCAACAGACCGCCGACCTCGACGCGCTGATCCGCCGGGTGGATCCCGATCGCTGGCTCTCCAGCCGTTTCATCGGCCAAGCCGCTCCACGCGCCGACGTGATTGCGCTCTATGCCTTCGACCACGAGCTGGCGCGAGCGCCAAGGGTGGCGTCCAACGCCTTGCTTGGCGAAATTCGCCTCACCTGGTGGCGCGAGGCGCTGGACGAAATCTTTGAGGGCCGCCTGGTGCGTCAGCACCCCGCGGCGCAGGCGCTGGCGGCCGCAGTCGCTCGAAGAGGGCTGCCCCGTGGTCCGCTGGAGACCATGATCGACGCACGCTACCGCGAGCTCGATCCTGCGCCGATGACCGAAGGCGAGGTGCTGGACTGGGCGCGAGACACCGGAGGCCTTGCTGCGCAACTGGCGGCGCAGATGCTCGATGCGGCCACTGAGGCGAAGATGGCGCTGGCCGGCGGATCGGCCTGGTCCCTCGGTAAGCGCCTGGCCGATAACCCGGAACTACGTCCCACCTTCCTGAAGGTGATCCACGCCGCGCGCAGCGCCTCGCGCAACCTCAGTGTCGCGGCTTTTCCCGCCGTCGCCCACGCCGCCCTGGCCGGCCGGCCGGCGCAGAACGACTTCGCGCGGCGGCTGCGGCTGACGATCGCCGTCGCCCGGGGCAAGATCTGAGCCTTAAGTAGGGGCGCGCCAGGGGCGCAGCCTCGGGCGCCAGCGCGGCACCGCGGCGGTGAACGCCTCATAGTCTTCGGGAAAGGCGCGCCGCAGGGTCGGCTCCTCGTAGAGGAGGACGAATGCGTGGAAAGCCAGCCAGACGATGAGCGCATAGACCAGCAGCCGAACGTCGGCGAAGAGCGCCGCCTGGCCGAGGATGATCGCAACGACGGCTACGTACATCGGGTTGCGGACGCGCCGGTAGGGTCCGGTCACCACCAGCCGCTCCGGCGGCGCCACCGGGGCCGGGGTCCCGCGCCCTTGCAGCGCAAAGCGGGCGAAGCATTCCAGGAGCAGAGCAAGGCCGCCGCCGATCAGCAGACCGCCCAGCGCCGTCAGCGGTGGCCTGGCGCGGCCCAGCTGCCAGTCGGTGATCGCCCAGGGGATGTAGCCGGCCAGTGTGCCGGGGGCGATCACCAGAAAGACGGCGGACCAGAAGATGGCCGAAGCCGGCCGCATGGGGGCCTCCCACATCGTGCTTCAGTCTAGCACGGCGATGCCGGCGCTTGCTCGGATCCTACTCGGCCGCGAGGGGCGTCCTGGATCCTGCGATCCAGGTCTCCAGGTCCGCCAGCGCGCGCTCGCCCATCAGCCGCTTCTTCGCGCGACCGCGTTCCTTGTGCGGCAGGCGTTTGCCGTCGGCGCCGTGGCGCGGCCCCTCAAGTGGCGGAAGCAGGCCGTAGTTGATGTTCATCGGCTGGAAGGAGCCTTTTCCGGCGTCCATGTGGCCGCCGGTGATGTGGCCGACCAGCGCCCCTAGCGCCGTCGTGGGGGGCGGGCAGACCGCTGTTGAGCCCAGCCGCTCGGCGGCGGCGAAACGACCGGCCAGAAGACCTATGGCGGCGCTCTCGACGTAGCCCTCGACGCCGGTCACCTGTCCGGCGAAGCGCAGGCGAGGGTCGGCTTTCAGGCGCAGGGACCCGTCCAGCAGCGCGGGCGAGTTCAGGAAGGTGTTGCGGTGCAGGCCGCCGAGCCTGGCGAAGACCGCCCTCTCGAGCCCCGGTATCATGCGGAAGATCTCGGTCTGGGCGCCGTGCTTCAGCTTGGTCTGGAAGCCCACCATATTCCAAAGCGTTCCCAGCGCATTGTCCTGGCGCAACTGGACGACCGCCCAGGCCTTCTCCTGCGGCTTGTGAGCGTTGGTCAGTCCCACCGGCTTCATGGGACCGTGACGCAGTGTCTCGCGGCCTCGCTCGGCCATCACCTCGATCGGCAGGCAGCCGTCGAAGTAGGGGACCTGCTCCCAATCCTTGAACTCGGACTTTGGGCCGGCCAGCAGGGCGTCGATGAAGGCGTCGTACTGCGCCTTGTCCATGGGGCAGTTGATGTAAGCCGCCGCCTCGCCGCCTGGGCCTTCCTTGTCGTAGCGCGACTGGCGCCACGCCAGGTTCATGTCGACCGACTCCAGGTGGATGATGGGGGCGATGGCGTCGAAAAACGAAAGTTCTCCCTCACCGGTCAGCTGCAGGATCGCCTCGGAGAGGGCGGGAGACGTAAGCGGGCCGGTGGCGACGATGACGCTGTCCCAGTCGGCGGGCGGCAGGCCGGCCACCTCTTCGCGCTCAACGGTGACCAGGGGATGAGCCATCAGCCGTTCGGTCACGGCCTGGGCGAAGCCGTCACGGTCCACCGCAAGCGCTCCGCCGGCCGGAACCTGATGGGCGTCGCCGCAGCTGAGAATGATCGAGCCCAGCTTGCGCATCTCGGCGTGCAACAGCCCCACGGCGTTGCCGGTCCAGTCGTCGGCGCGGAAGGAATTCGAGCAGACGAGTTCGGCCAGGCGATCGGTCTGGTGGGCGTCGGTCCCGCGCACGGGGCGCATCTCGTGCAGCACGACCGGCACGCCGGCTTCGGCCACCTGCCAGGCGGCCTCGGAACCCGCCAGGCCGCCGCCCACGACGTGCACTGGACCGTGAGGATTCTGCGCTGTCATCCGTGGCTAACTAGCAACGATCACACGAGTTCGCGAGCGGGGCCTTGCGTGTAAAGGGGGCAGCCCTAACCTAACGACCAAAGGGGAGGCCGACTCGTTCATTGAGAGCGGGTTCGGGCCTAGGGACGAGGATGTCGGGGTTTTCAGCCTCTGAGGCTGCGTTAGAGGGATTTCGGATCTCACGGGAGAACCCACGGGCGTTTGGCGCCTGGGTCGGGGTGTCCTTTGGCGTGAGCGTTCTTAGCATCGTGATCGATGCGTTCATGCCGGCCAGCGTCAAGCACGGCCTGGACACGATCAGCGCCGACCAGACGCTGACGCTTGGGCAGCTCGTCGATACCCTCGTCTTGATCGCGCCCATACTAGTGCTGGGGCTGGCCGTACTGAGCGTGATGGCGGCGGCGATCTATCGCCTGATCTTCCGACACGATGATCCGCGGTTTGGCTATCTGCGCCTGGGTTCCGACGAACTTCGGCTGATGGGCCTGACCCTGATCTATATCGGCATTACGATTGGACTGGTTTTCGCGGTCAGCATGGCCTCGGCGATCATCGTAGCCCTGGCGGCGATGGTGGCTCCGATGGCTCAGGCGTTCTTGAGCATGGCGGCCGTGGTCTTCTCCCTGGGGGTCGTTATCTATGTCCTGGTTCGGCTGTCTCTGGCGCCGGTGATCACCTTCGCCGAGCGGCGCCTGTCGATATTCGAGTCGTGGAACATGACCCGCGGATACTTCTGGCAGCTGCTGGGCGCCTACGGCTTGGCCTTCGCGTGCATCTTCGTGATCTATTTCCTGGTCCTGGTCGTGTTCAGCGGCATCGCTGGGGTCATCATGCTGCTGAGCGGCGGCCAGCTTTCGGACCTCAACGGAATTCTGAAGCCGGAGGTTGGTTCGCTGCGCAGCTACCTCAGCTTCGGGATCATCGCCTACATGCTCGTCAACAGCGTGGTCAGCGCGCTCTACAACGCCGTGATTGCTGCGCCCGGCGCCGTGGCCTACCAGAAACTCCATGGCGCGCCGCCGAGCCGCCCTTTGACCGCCCAGCCGGAGGCCAGCTGAGGCGGCGGCCGACATGAACGGCTTTTCCGCAAGCGATGCGGCGCTGGAAGGATTCCAGGTTCTGCGCAGCCATTGGCGCGTGGTGGTGGGCTGGTGCGTATTCACCGTTCTGGGCTTTGTGGGCCTCGTGGTGGCGGCGTTTATCGCCATCGCGCTCGTGACGATCGGCGCCACGTCACCCGACCAAGCCGGAACGCTTGGCGGTGCGGCAGGCGGCCTCGTCCTGGGATTGGGCGGGGCGGCGATCCAGTGGGTGGTGCTGGCTGCGCTCTACCGAATGTGCCTTCGGCCCGCAGAGCCGCCCGGCGCCTATTACCTGCGCATCAGCAAGGATGAAGGGCGCCTGTTCCGGCTTTGGTTCGCGCTTCTGTTCGCGTTCGTGTGCCTCATCACGGCGGGATTTCTGGTGGTGCGATGGCTGGAGCATTTCGGCGCCGCGGCCGCGGGAGCCGGAACGTTGGCGTTCCTGCTCCTCATGCTCTGGCTGGCGATCCGCACGAGCCTGGCGGGGCCGGCCAATTTCGCCACCGGGCGGTTCGGGCTCGCCGATTCCTGGCGACTGACCCGGGGGCGGTTCTGGCCGCTCGTCGGCATGGCAGCCCTGGCCGGCTGTCTCCTGTCGCTGATCGCGATCGTGCTGTTCGTCAGCCTGGCGGTGCTGCAGGCCGCGATCGGAGGCTTCCACACCTTGGCCCCGGTCAGCCTTTCCGATCCGCAGGCGCTGGCCGAGCGGCCAGGCGCCTATGTCCTGGGGCTGATCGCCGAACTGGCCGTAGGTCCGCTCTACCTGGTGATCGGCCAGACGCCGTTCGTCGCGGCGTACAGGACCTTGGCGGCCGCGGAGGGTTAAGCTGTGGCGCTGGGCCGCGCCGAGGCGCGGGCGTGCCAGGCCCTGAGGTTCGAGTGCTCATCTTCCAGCGGCAGGCCGATCCAATCGGCGAAGTCGACGGTCGTCAGGAGGCAGATGTCGGCCATGGAATACCGCTCGCCGGCCAGCCAGGCCTTGCCGTCGAGTTCACGGTCCAGGTAGCGCTGGGCGCCCCTGTAGATCTCCTTGTTGGACTCGCCGAACTCCTTGAACTGGGTCAGAAGCGCCGCTGTTCTTGGGTGCGCATGGCGCCAGAAATTGCCCACCGGCATCATCACGGTGAACTCGGTGCGACGCACCCACATGTCGACGAGCGCCTTCTCAACGGGCGTAACGCCGAACATCGGCGGCTTCGGGTTCGTCTCGTCGAAGTAGCGGCAGATCGCGACCGTCTCGGCGATGCAGGTCCCGTCGTCGAGCTCCAGCGCCGGCAGCTGTCCCATCGAGTTCTTGGCGCGGAACTCCGCCGACTTGTGCTCGCGCTTCATCATGTCGACCTGTGTCTCACGCAGGTCGATCCCCTTCTCGGCGAGGAAGATGCGCACGCGGCGCGGATTGGGGGCGGGGTTCGGTGCGCCGTAGAGGATCATGATGGCTCCGTCAGGATGATGGATCACGCTATTTCAAACGATTGTTTGCGCAAAGCGCCTCCTCGCCCAGGCCGGCAGGTGTCGCCGAATTAACCTGCAAGCTTCGCCGCGAGCCGCCATCATGATCGTCGGCCAGGATTGTCCATGGCGGACGAGCGCGGGGGGTGGCGTGCGACGGACATTTTCCAAGGCCTGGACCTGGCTCAAGCCTGCGCGCAGTTGGCTGACCGGCGCCCTTACGCCCTCTCCGGTCGCGTGGTCCGCCGCGACCTACGCGCTTTTGGCCCTGTGGGCCGCCATCCTGGTGTCGTTTCTCATCTACGAAGTCTTTCTGCCGTTCAGCTTCGAAAAGCTGCTCGGCCTGATCGTCATCTTCGCCGCGTTCGCCCTGCTGAGCCTGGGGGTGCTGCTGGTTGTCGGCATCCTGAGCCTTCTCAAGCTACGCTACCGGTTCGCGCTGCTCCTTGCCCTGCCGCTCACCCTGTTCTTCTTGCTGATCGTCTGGAGCCCGGAGGGCATGGGCGTTGGCGCGCCACTGCTGCTCATAGGGCTCAGCTTGGCGGCCGGCTCGACAGCAGCCCTGCTGAGCCGTCGTCAGCGACAGGGGCGGGCCTATGGCGCCCTCATCTTCCTCAGCCTGGGGTTGGCTGCGCTGGGCGTTTTGGTGTTCGGCCTCGTGCAACCGCTGAAGGAGCCCAATCCCTGGCTGGTCAACTACCGGCTTGCTGGGACCCCACTGGATCTGCCCGATCCGGGCAAGCCCGGACCCTACAAGGTGCGCTACCTTACCTACGGCGGCGGTTCCGATCGCTATCGGCCGGAATTTGCCGCCAAGGCGAGCTTCCGTTCACGTCCCGTGGATGGCTCGAAGCTCGATGCGGAATGGAGGGGCCTGGGTGGCGCGGTCCGCAGCTTCTACTGGGGGTTCGGTCCCAAGGCATTTCCGGTCCAGGGCCGGGTGTGGGCGCCGACCGGCAGCGGGCCGTTTCCGCTGGTGCTGATCGTGCACGGCAACCACAACATGGAGCGGTTTTCGGACCCGGGCTATGCCTACCTCGGCGAGTTGCTGGCCAGCCAGGGGTTCATCGCAGTCTCGGTGGACGAGAATTTCCTGAACAGTTCGCTGGCCGACCTCGTAAATCCCCTCAAGCGGCGGGGCGGTGAGGAGAACGACGCGCGCGCCTGGCTCCTTCTGGAGCATCTGGTCCAATGGCGCGGCTGGAACGCCGATCCGACGAACCCTCTGCATGGCGAGGTCGACATGGACCGTATCGGTCTGATCGGCCACTCGCGCGGCGGTGAGGCGGTCGGAATCGCTGCGGCCTTCAACCAGCTCGACCGCTATCCCGACGATGCGAGCCAGGTCTTCAACTATCACTTCAAGTTGGGCGCCGTGGCGGCGATCGCTCCAGTCGACGGCCAGTACAAACCGCGACATCGCTCGACGCCGCTGAGCGACGTCAACTACTTCACGATTCAAGGCAGCATCGACGGCGACGAGCGAACCTTTGGCGGAGCGTCCCAATATTCCCGGGATCTGCTGACCGGTAAGGTCCCGGCCTTCAAAGCCAGCCTCTACGTGAAGGATGCCGACCATAACCAGTTCAACACGACCTGGGGGCGCAACGACCTGGGCCTGCCCTGGGAATTCCTGCTGGATGAGCGAACGCTGCTGAAGCCGGCTGACCAACGCCAGATCGCCAAGGTCTATCTCTCGGCATTCCTGCAAGAGACCCTGATGGGCAAGACGGGCTACAGGCCGCTCTTCGAAGATCCCAGACGCGGGGCGGCCTGGTTGCCCCCAGGGTACCTGGCCGCCAACTACGCCGATGGCGCCACCGCCTGGGCAGCCACCTACGATGAGGATCTCGATCCCAGCACCGCTGCGAGCCCAGGCGCCAGGATCACCGGCGACAATCTCTCCGTCTGGCGGGAGGACGACGTGAAGCTGAAGTCCAATCCGTTGGACACCCAGGTGGCGCTGATCGGCTGGGACGACCGGGTCCACAAGGCGCACGCCAGCTACGGCATCGAACTTGGCGAGGCTGCGGCCAAGGCAGGCCCCGGCGCCGATCTGGTGTTCAGCCTCGCTGCGGCAGGAATCGACAGCCTTCCCAAGGATTTCCATCCCTCCAAGGCGGCGAGGTCCGACAAAGCCAAGGAGAAGAAGCCGGACAAGACGCCGCTCGACTGGTCGGTGGTGCTCGTGGACGCCAGGGGGATGGAAGCGCGCTTGCCGCTCTCCCATGACCAACTGCTCTATCCGCAGATCGTGGGCTACAGCCGCAGGTTCGCCGCTCTCGACGGCGCGGAGCCGTCGGAAGTCGTGATGCGCCGATATCGCCTGCCGCTGAACGACTTCGTGGCCCAGAACCCGGCGATCGACCTGGCCCACCTGCACGCCGTGCGGTTCGATTTTGATCGATCCCCGCGCGGGACCATCGCGCTCGACGACGTCGGGATCGCACCCGTCAGGCGCTGACCAGCTTCCTGACCCGCCCTTTGCGGCGGGCTTCGTGCCTTTCGAGCAATTCGGCGAGGTAGCGGCCGGTCCAGCTGTTTGGGCTTGCAGCGACCTGCTCCGGTGTGCCCGTCGCCACGATCTCGCCGCCGCCGTCACCACCTTCGGGGCCGAAATCGACGACCCAGTCGGCGGTCTTCACGACATCGAGGTTGTGTTCGATCACCACCACTGTGTTGCCCTGGTCGACCAGTTCGTGGAGCACCTCAAGCAGCTTCTTGGTGTCTTCGAAGTGCAGCCCTGTCGTGGGTTCATCGAGAATGTAGAGGGTCTTGCCGGTGGCGCGCCGGGAGAGCTCCTTCGACAGCTTCACCCGCTGCGCCTCGCCGCCTGAAAGCGTGGTCGAGGACTGGCCGACCTTGACGTAACCGAGCCCCACGCGCTTCAGCGTCGCCATCTTCTCGCGCAGCACCGGAACGGCCTTGAAGAACTCGGCGGCCTCATCAACCGTCATGTCAAGAACGTCTGATATGCTCTTGCCCTTGAAGAGTATTTCCAAGGTCTCGCGGTTGTAGCGGTGGCCGTGGCAGACGTCGCAGGTGACATACACGTCCGGCAGGAAGTGCATCTCGATCTTGATCAGCCCATCGCCCTGGCAAGCCTCACAGCGGCCGCCCTTGACGTTGAAGCTGAACCGGCCGGGGCCGTAGCCGCGGGCCTTGGCTTCCGGAAGGCCGGCGAACCAGTCGCGGATCGGCTGGAAGGCGCCTGTGTAGGTGGCCGGGTTCGATCGCGGCGTGCGCCCGATCGGGGACTGGTCGATATCGATGACCTTGTCGAACAACTCCAGCCCTTCGATCCGTTCGTAGGGGGCCGGTGCGTCCGAGGCGTTGTGCAGCCGCCGCGCGGCGGCCTTGTAGAGCGTCTCGATCGTGAAGGTCGACTTGCCGCCGCCGGAGACCCCGGTGATGCAGGTGAAGGTCGCTTGCGGGATTTCCGCGGTGACGCCCTTAAGGTTGTTGCCGGTCGCCCCGATCACCCGCAGCACGTTCTTCTTGGAGATCGGCCGACGCTCCGCCGGAACCTCGATCTCGCGCGCGCCGGAGAGGTATTGCCCGGTGATGCTGCGGGGGCTTGCCATGATGTCATCGGCCGTGCCCTCGGCGATGATCTCGCCGCCGTGGACGCCGGCCGCGGGACCCATGTCGATCACGTGGTCAGCGGTCAGGATCGCTTCCTCGTCGTGCTCCACCACCAGCACGGAATTGCCGAGGTCGCGCAGGCCTTTGAGGCTGACAAGTAGACGGGCGTTGTCGCGCTGGTGCAGCCCGATCGAGGGCTCGTCGAGGACATAGAGCACGCCGGTCAGGCCCGAGCCGATCTGGCTCGCCAGCCGGATCCGCTGGCTTTCGCCGCCCGAAAGCGTGCCCGAGGCGCGCGAGAGGTCGAGGTAGTCGAGGCCGACGTTCACCAGGAAGCGCAGGCGGTCGACGATCTCCTTCAGAATCCGCCGCGCGATTTCCATCTGCTTGTCGCTCAGTTGCGGCTCCAGCCCCTCAAACCACTCCTTGGCGTGCTTGATGGAAAGGTGGCTGACCTGGCCGACGTGCTGGCCCGCGATCTTCACGGCCAGCGCCTCCGGCTTCAGCCGATAGCCGTTGCAGGCTTCGCACGGCGTTTCGGACTGGTAGCGGCCAAGCTCTTCGCGGACCCAGGAGGAATCGGTCTCGCGCCAGCGGCGTTCAAGATTCGGCAAGACGCCTTCGAAGGTCTTGTTGACCTCGTACTTGCGCGCGTTGTCATCGTAGATGAAGCGGATCTTCTCATCACCAGAACCGTGCAGGATCACCTGTTTGGCCTGGTCCGGCAGCTTCCAGAACGGGACGTCCATCGAGAAGTCGTAGTGGCGCGCGAGCGCTTGCAGCGTCTGGGTGTAAAGCGGCGAGGGACCCTTGGCCCAGGGCGAGATCGCGCCCTTGTGGAGGGTCTTGTCCTTGTCGGGCACCACCATGTCGGCGTCGAAGGCGAGCTTGGCCCCCAGGCCGTCACAAACCGGGCAGGCGCCGTAGGGATTGTTGAACGAAAAGAGCCTCGGTTCGATCTCGCTGATCGTAAAGCCCGAGACCGGGCAGGCGAATTTCTCCGAAAAGATCAGCCGCTTGGGCTCTTCTTCCGTTGGGTCCTTGTCCGCCCATTCGGCGACCGCGATGCCGTCGGCCAGGCGCAGCGCCTGTTCCAGGCTGTCGGCGTAGCGGGTCTCGAGCCCCGCCTTGGTCACCAGCCGGTCCACGACAACGTCGATGTCGTGCTTGAACTTCTTGTCGAGCGCCGGTGCGTCCTCGATCGGGAAGAACTCGCCGTCAATCTTCAGCCGCTGGAATCCGGCCTTCTGCCACTCGGCGATTTCCTTGCGGTACTCACCCTTGCGGCCGCGGACGACCGGAGCCAGGAGGTAGATGCGTTCGCCATCGGCCAGCGCGGTCAGCTTGTCGACCATCTGACTGACAGTCTGGCTTTCGATCGGCAGGCCGGTGGCCGGAGAGTAGGGCACGCCGACCCGCGCCCAGAGCAGGCGCATGTAGTCGTGGATCTCGGTCACGGTGCCGACGGTCGAGCGCGGGTTGCGGCTGGTGGTCTTCTGCTCAATCGAAATGGCCGGCGAGAGGCCCTCGATGAGGTCGACGTCGGGCTTCGACATCAGTTCCAGGAACTGGCGCGCATAGGACGAGAGGCTCTCGACGTAGCGGCGCTGGCCCTCTGCGTAGATGGTGTCGAAGGCGAGCGAACTCTTGCCTGATCCGGAGAGACCGGTCAGCACCACCAGTTCGCCGCGCGGAATATCCACGCTGACGTCCTTCAGATTGTGCTCGCGCGCGCCCCGCACGCGGATGAAGTTCTGATGCTGGTCGGCCATCTTGTCCCGGAACACTCGGCTAAGCCCAGCGGCCCTCGGGCGAGGTCCGCAGCGCGACGGCTTAATGTAGTGACGCGACGCAGACATAACACAGGAACATAGAGCGAACAAAGATGTTGCCGCTCACGGGCCCGCGATTGCTGCTGACACCACGGTGGCAACAGCCCGTCAGGGGCGTTCGGCCGTTCGGATGGCCGAGAGATGGAGCCCGGGGCGCCAAGCGGGTAGGTCAAGCAGCCAGAAGTGTCACCCCGAGGGGTTCTTCACCGGCTTTCGCAGAGCAGCCGATTTCAGGTCGAACGAGCATCGAGAAAGGCGCGAATGCCTCTTCCGCTCTGCGCCCCGTACTTCCAGATCGCGCCGTTGTGACTCCCGGCGGTCGATAGAAATTCCAGGCTTTCGGTCGCGGCAAACGTCCTCATCGGTTCGTGGCTTGGATCGTCACGTCCGCTCCAGAGCAGCACCGGGACACCCGAGTTCATGACGGCGTCGCGAGCGCCCCGACGGTCGGCGAGCGCGTCCCAGCAGGCACGAGCGCCCGGCCGAAGTGTTGTCAGCCATTTGTCTGTCGCAGGCGAGGTCCCGAAGATCTCCGCGCCACCCACGATGTCCCAGCCCCCCACCATGAGAGAGGACAGTCGGTCACGATGGTATTTGGCGACCCCGACAGAGAGCCAACCGCCCATCGAGTAGCCGAGAACGTGGGCGCGCTCGAGACCGAGCTTATCGATCACCGCCACGACATCCTGCGACCTGGCCTCCAGGCCATAGAGGTTTGCCTCGGATGGCTTGTCGCTCAGGCCGTGGCCGAGTGAATCCACGCAGGCGACGCAGTAACGATCCGCCAGGACGTCGACGACGCCCCA
>NZ_DASXNL010000191.1:0-1505 GCF_036495085.1 Phenylobacterium sp.
GGTTCGAGCATGCAGAGCTGCTGCCGGACCGCTTTCCCCGCCGAAGGCGCGATCTCGCCAAGCAGTGGCGCGCGCTGCTGCTGTCCGATTCCGCATCCCCGCTGCGATAGGTCGTGTACTCACAAGCCCTTACCGGTATCCGGCTACGGGCGAGCCCCACCCAAAATCCGTCATCCCGGACGCAGTGCTCGTAGAGCGCGGAGATCCGGCGACTGTGTTGGGTGTCAACGGTGAGCGGGAAGTTCCCATGGTTTGCCGCTCTTGAGGATGGCGTTCGCCGCGACGACGAGCCTACGAGCAATTGCCACGAAGGCGACTTTGGCGGGTTTTCCAGCGGCGCGGAGCGCCTGGTACTCGGCCTTGAAGCCTTTGTCGGAGCGAGCGGCGCTGACGGCGGCCATGTAGAGGGCGGCTCGAACGCAGGGCCGTCCGCCGGCGATGTGTGCAGGCCCGTTTCGAGTTCCGCTCTGATTGGGGTGCGGCGCCAGACCGGCCAGGCTGGCAACGGCTTTGCGGTCGAGTTGGCCCAGCTCCGGCAGATCGGCCAGAAGGGTCGCACTGATCGCCGGTCCGATGCCGGGGATCGACTGCAGCAGATCGGAGCGCTGCTGGCCAGCGGGTTGGGCCATCAAGGCGGTGTGGAGCTGGGCTTCGATGCGAGCCCGCTCCTCGCCGAGCAGCCGAATCATCATTCGGCAGCTTTCGGCCACGGGCTCATCGAGGGTCTGCTTGAGCCTGACCTTCTCCATCGCGATCATCTCCACCAGCTGGCGACGGCGGGTGGAGAGGCTGCGGATCTCGAAGCCCTGCGGGCTGGGGATGGCGCGGGCGGCGTCCTGCATCATCAGAGCGAAGCGTGCGATCAGCTTGGCGTCCAGCCTATCTGTCTTGGCCCGTTTGCCTTCGGCGATGCGCAGGGCCCGGATCCGCTTGGGGTCAATCACTCCCACCTCGAAGCCGGCTTCGGCCAGGGCCCGCACGAGGCGCGCCGCATAGCCGCCAATCGACTCGAGCACCACGCGTCGAACCCCTTGGCGCTTCAGGCGCCCGATCACGACCTCGACGCCCTTGGAGGCATTGGGCGCGCGAAACACCCGACCCGAAGGCGCAACCCCCACATCAAAGTAGTCGCGGCCGACATCCACGCCGGCCGCACAGCTGTGCGTCATAGCTCCGCTCCTGTATCCGGGCTCGAGCGACCAGCGCACCGGCCCTAGCGACTGTTCGGAAACGCTGACTGGCGGGCGCGCCCTTGCCGGATCACGGCTTGTCGACCTGGGACCCAACGGGCTGCGCCCGCGCCGGATGAGGCCAGCGGCTCACCGAGTCGGCAACATACAGGGACCCCAGCCGCACCCACCTTTCGGCTGCGAGGTCTCACCTTTTTAATCCGGCGTGTTTTCGATGCGCTCCATATCGTCGTCGGACAGGCCGAAATGGTGGCCGATTTCATGGACCAGCACGTGGCGGATCAGGTCTTTCAAACGGCCGCCCCGCGCATGCTG
>NZ_DASXNL010000192.1:0-14772 GCF_036495085.1 Phenylobacterium sp.
CCAAGGGTGGAAAGATCGGCCTGTTCGGCGGCGCCGGCGTCGGCAAGACCGTGACGATGCAGGAGTTGATCAACAACATCGCCAAGGCCTACGGCGGCTACTCCGTGCTGGCCGGCGTCGGCGAGCGGACGCGCGAAGGCAACGACCTCTATCACGAGATGATCGAGTCCAACGTCAACGTGGACCCGAAGAAGAACAACGGCTCCACCGAGGGCTCAAAGTGCGCCCTCGTCTACGGCCAGATGAACGAGCCCCCGGGCGCCCGCGCCCGCGTGGCGCTGACCGGCCTCGCGCAGGCCGAGTACTTCCGCGACGAAGAGGGCAAAGACGTGCTGCTCTTCATCGACAACATCTTCCGCTTCACCCAGGCCGGCTCCGAAGTGTCGGCGCTCCTGGGCCGCATCCCCTCGGCCGTGGGCTATCAGCCGACCCTGGCTACGGAGATGGGTAACCTGCAGGAGCGCATCACCTCTACATCCAAGGGATCGATCACCTCGGTGCAGGCGATCTACGTGCCCGCCGACGACCTGACCGACCCGGCGCCGGCGACCTCGTTCGCCCACCTGGACGCCACGACCGTGCTCAGCCGCGACATTGCCGCCCAGGCGATCTTCCCGGCCGTGGACCCGCTCGACTCCACCTCGCGGATCATGGATCCCCTGGTGATCGGTGAAGAGCACTATCTGGTCGCCCGCCGCGTGCAGGAAACCCTGCAGCAGTACAAGGCGCTCAAGGACATCATCGCCATTCTGGGGATGGACGAGCTTTCGGAAGAGGACAAGCTGACCGTCGCCCGCGCCCGGAAGATCCAGCGCTTCCTGTCGCAGCCCTTCCACGTGGCTGAGCAGTTCACCAACACGCCCGGCGTGCTGGTCAGCCTGGAAGACACCATCCGCTCGTTCAAGGCGGTGGTCGACGGCGAGTTCGACCACCTGCCGGAAGCCGCCTTCTACAACGTCGGCACGATCGAGGACGCGGTCCGCAAGGCCGAGCAACTGGCAGCGGAAGCCTAGGGTCGATGGCCGATAAGCTGCACTTTTCGCTGGTCTCGCCGGAGCGCGAGCTCTTCTCGGGACTCGTGGACCAGGTCGACGCGCCGGGCTCCGAAGGTGACTTCGGGGTCCTGGCGGGCCATGCGCCCTTCATGTCCGCGCTTAGGGAAGGTCCGGTTCGGGTCCACAGCGACGGAAAGATCACTGTCTTCGAGGTGCGCGGCGGCTTCGCGGATGTCACCCCGGACGGCTTCACCGTGCTCGCCGAGCACGCGGTTGAATCAGCCTGAATTATAGTTGTAAATTAGCCACCATGGGGCCTTGCTTCGGGCGCCATGGTTCCGTTTTATGGCCCGCTGAAAAGTCAGGGAAACTTAGATGCGCACCGCCCTTGTCACCATGATCGCAACGGCGGCCGTCGTGTCCGCAGCTCAGGCTCAGACGCCTGCCACGCAGGCTACGCCGCCGGCCGCCGCCGCGGCGCCTCCGGCGTCAACCCCGGCCCCCGCGGCGGCCGCGCCTGCGGCCTCAGCGCCCGCCGGCCCGGCCGCCACCCCGGCGGCGCCATCCGAAGGCGCCACCGCTGCGCCGACGGGTGAGGCCGCCCCGACACTTCCGACCACCGGCGACGGCGCCGTGCTGCTCGGCGTCGTCGAGAAGCTGTGCATTCCTGTGGTGCGCGGCGGCAAGCTGGACGACCTCGCCAAGGCGAATGGCTTCAAGCAGAACCGGCGCGACGGGACCTGGTCGATGCCTCTTGGCGGTGACCGGAACTACACCGTGACCATGTTCCCGGTGGGCGTGAACAAGGACGCCTGCCGCGGCGAGGTGCACTATGCCCTTGGCCAGGAGAAGCCGATCGTCAGCGCGTTCAACGTCTGGTCGTTCCTGCACCAGCCGGAGCTGATCCTGCAGGCCAACTATGTGAACACCGACGCTGACGGCGTGAAGCGGGTCCGCAAGTCCTGGGAACACCTGGATTCCACGTCTTCGACGGCCATCAATTTCTCGACGATGACCAAGCCGGATGACACCCCGCTCAACAAGAACTTCGCCACCGCCGAGTTTGTCTACCAGGAACGCCACTTCCAATGAGCTGGACGGACGCCGCGGGTCTCGCCGGCGTCCTGATGATCCTCGTCGCGTATGCAGGCGCCGCGCTCGGGCGTCTTGATCCCAAGGGCGCCTGGTCGCTGCTTGCGAACCTGATCGGCGCCTGCCTGATCCTGGTCTCGCTGCTGGTTGCGGATTTCAACCTGTCCTCCACAGCCATGGAGGGCTCATGGGCGTTGGTCGCGCTGGCGGGCCTTGTGCGGCTTGGTTTCAAGCGGCGAGGCTGACCCGCCCCGCGATGACGTCCGTCACGCCCTCTTCTTGAGGGATTCCTCAGGACGGCCTGAGGCCGCCAACCACTGCAGCGCGGTGTGCGCCACATCCTCCCAGCCGGGCTCGCCGACCAGCCAGTGGCTCATGTCGCGCATGGTCGTCAAATTGGCGCCCAGACGCCCCGCAACGGCTCGCGCGGTGCGCGGTGAGTGCACCACATCGGCTTCGCCGCAGATCACCAGGCTCGGCGCCGCCAAAGCCCCCGGGCCGACGCTGGTGGTCATGAAGGGATCCAGCCACCAATTCAGCGTTTCGCGTACCGCCTTGGCGCTTTCGGGCCGCAATCGCGCCACCACCGCCTCCCGCTCGGCCTTGGGGACACGGTTCAGGCTGTAGGCGCGCATCAGGCTCTTGTCGGGGGCCAACGCGCTGGAAGCGAATGGGCCAAGCATCTGCACTCCGAAGGCTGTTGCTGCTTCTTCCAGGCTGGAACCGGCGACGCCCCACGGTGGCGAGGGCGCCAGCAGCACCAGGGCCTTGAGGTTCGCTCGGCGCGCGGCGAGCTGGGCCACGAGCCCGCCCATCGAATGACCGAGCAACACAGGCGGCTGCGGGAGTTGCGCGCAGAGCTTGAGGATATCCGAGGCGTAGTCGGTCATCGACAAGCCCGCCACGGCCTCGCGCGGGTCCTCGGGGCTATGGCCCCTGAGATCAGGCGTGATCACATCGTAGCCCGCCGCGGCGAACGGCGCGCGGAAGCGTTCGAAGGCCCAACCCCCGCAGAAGGCGCCATGCACCATGACGATGGCTGTCATTGATCCTCTCGTTGCGGAAATCGGCGGCGCCGCAGCTCAGCCGCTCGCCACCTTTAGGCCTGTCGCTCAGCGGCCTCCAGGGCTTCAGGCGCGGCCGCGCGTCGCGGCGAAGCTCCCGAACGCCTCGACCACGCGCTCATAGGCGGCTTTTTTGAACGGCACGATGAGGTCGGCCGCCTCCCTGAGGAAGGCCCAGCGCCACGCGTCGAATTCCGCAGGGGGGTGGGACATGAGATCGAAGTCGGCGTCCTGTCCATCGAAGCGGAATGCAAACCAGACCTGTTTTTGCCCCCGCCAGCCCCGCAACGCCTTGCTGCTTTTGTGGCCGGCCGGAAAGTCGTAGGCGACCCAGCCCTCGGTTCGGCCAAGGAAAGTCAGCTGTTGGGCGCCGGTCTCCTCGAAGAGCTCTCGCCGCGCAGCGGTCTCCAGGTCCTCGCCCGGGTCGATACCGCCCTGCGGAAACTGCCAGTTGTGCGGCCCCGGCGTGTTGGCGCGTCGGCCCAGCCAGACGCGTCCGTCCGGGTGGAACAGAACGACGCCCACGTTCGGGCGATATTGCTCGAGATCATCAGCCATACGCTTAAGGCTTCTAGCCTATTGCCCGGTCAACGCCGAGGCCGGCGCCAACTGGAAGCCGCGCTGATCAAGCGCCCTGGCCCAGGCTGCGACTTTTTCGAGCGTCACAGGATAAGCGAAGCCCGACCCGAGAGCCTGACCGCGCTGCAGGGCGCCGGACTCCAGGGCCAGGAGCTGCTGATCGATTGCCGCAGGGTTAAGCTGGTCGTCGATCATCCGCTCTGCAGAGCCACGGACCATTCCAGAGCTGGCCCGACGCACAGCCGCCCCGTCGTCGATAAAGGCAAGGCCGCGGCCTCGCACGACGCCGGCAAATGCCTGATAGGCGCTGTCGGAGGCCAGAAAGCGTGAGCCCAGATAATTCGTCACGCCGAAGTAGCCGGTGGCTCGCGAAAGAATCCATTCCAGCTTCCTGACGGTCTCCGGTCCCTTGGCCCCGGCCATCAGGGTGTAGGGACCCGGATCGTTGTCGGGATAGTCGATCGGCTCCATCGGCGCCTCCAGCAGCACCTCGTGGCCATGAGCGCGCGCCATGTCGATCCATCCCTGCAGGCCTTCGGCGTATGGCGAAAAGGATAGGGTGACCTCGGGCGGAAGGGTCGCCACGGCCGCCTGCGTCGCGCGCTCGTTAAGTCCGAGGCCGCCGATCACAATGGCCACCTTCGGCCGTCCGTTGGCGAGGAACGGCCTGCGGTAAACCTGGAACGGCGTGCGCCCGTCCTGGGCGATGATCGGCAAAGGTCCTGCGAGGCCGGGCGCAAAGAAGCCTGCCAGCGGGGCGGCTGGCAGAGGCGCGCCCGCGGTTGGAGGCTGCGAAGCGCCGCGCGCCTGCGGAGCAGCCGCGGACATCGCAGGCAGCGGCTGTGTGGAAAGCCGAACCACATCTTGTCCGATCTGCACAGGACCGTGGATCGGGGTCAGTCTCTCGCGCCAGCCCTGTGGGGCGCGCTTCAACGCCTGGCCGAGCGATATGCGTACGGCGTTGGGATCATGGTTTGCGGGCCCGAGCAGTCGCACGAGCACCGTCACCGCGACGATCAGCAAGAGGCTTGCGGCAGCCAGGCCGGCGAAACGGTTGGCCAGCAGGACCTGCGGCCGTAGCCCCATGACGCCCCGCGTGGTCCAGCGGAGAGGATCGATTCGGGGAAGTGCGGTCATCGCCACAGCTTTGGGTGCTCCTCGCAAGCGGAGCCTCCCAAAACAGGGTTAACGATGACTTCCCATAGCCCGGCCCCGGCACAGATTTCCGGGGCGGGACGCGCCGTTGAAGAGGGGGCCTACTTCGATGGCGGAACCGCGGGCTTCGCCTCGGCGACCTTGGCCTTGCTGTAGATCTCCGCAAGCTTGGCTGTAGGCCGCGGAAGTTTCGGAGTCAGGGCGACGGAGCCGTAGTGCAGGACATCCTCGGCGCGCGCCAATTGGAAGTCCTTCTTGGCGTCGAAATTGTCCGGTGGCGCCTCGGCCGGCGCATGTGGCGCTTTCCGCACCTTGCCCTCTTCGGCGTTGAGCGCGTTTTTGAAGGACGCTTCCGAGAACTGGAAGGCGTGGTTGGCGATCGTCTGGGCCTCGTCCTTGGTGGAGGCGACCTCCAGGTCGGGTTCGATGCCGGTCTTCTGGATGGAGCGGCCCGAGGGCGTGTAGTAGCGCGCCGTCGTCAGCTTCAGCGCCCCGTCCATGCCGCCGCGGAGCGGAATCACCGTCTGGACGGAGCCCTTTCCGAAGCTCGTCAGGCCGACGATTTCGGCGCGTTTGCGGTCCTGCAAGGCGCCGGCGACGATCTCGGCGGCCGAAGCCGTGCCGTTATCGATCAGCACGACCATCGGCATCCCGTTGGTTATGTCGCCGGGGCGGGCGTTATAGCGTTCGACGTCGCGCGGATCGCGGCCGCGCTGACTGACGATCTCGCCACCTTCCAGGAAGAGATCCGAGACGCCGACAGCTTGGTCGAGCAGGCCGCCTGGGTTGCGGCGAAGGTCGAGGATCAGGCCTTTCATCTTCGGGTTCTTGGCGTGGATCGCGGCGAAGGCGGCCTGCGCCTCGTCGGTGGTCTTCTCGTCGAAACCTGAAATCCGCAGGACGCCGTAGTCGCCTTCCAGCCGCGCGGTCGCGGTCTTCTGCTTGATGATCTCGCGGACCACCTTGACGTCGAAGGGATCGGACTTCTCGCGGGCGATGGTCAGCGTCACCGTCTCCCCGGGCTTGCCGCGCATCTGCTTGACCGCGTCGCTGACGGAGAGGCCAAGCACGCTGTCGCCGTTTACCGCGGTGATGTAGTCGCCGGGCTTGAGGCCGGCCTTGGCGGCAGGGGTGTCGTCGATCGGCGAGATCACCTTGACCACACCGTCTTCGCTGGTCACTTCCAGTCCGAGGCCACCGTATTCGCCGCGCGTCTGATCGCGCATGTCATCGAAGCCTTCGGGGTCGAGGTAGCCGGAATGCGGATCGAGGGAGGTCAGCATTCCGTCGAGCGCGGCATGGATCAATTTCGTGTCATCCACCGGCGTGACGTACTGGCGCTCCACCGTGTCGAGCACATCGCCGAACAGGCCCAGCATCCGGTAGGTGTTGGCCTTCGGGGTGGCTGCGGCCACGGCGTGCTGACTTACGTAAGCCATGGATCCCGCGCCGAGGACGAAGGCCGAAGCGCCGATAAGTAGGTACTTTTTCATCGCCTGCCGTAGGCTCCTTATGGGCCTGGCCTTAAGGCGCAGGGACCCGCGTGTGAAACAGGCCCCTCTCAAGCACCAATGGCGCTCAGCCCGCTTTGTTCAGCCAGCGCCCCGGATCCACCGGCGCACCCTGTTCTCGGACCTCCAGGTAGAGTTCCCTGGAGGGTCTCTGACCGTCCGCCCCATCGCCGTTCGATTGTCGGCCCTCCGGCATCCATCCGACAGCCTGACCCGCCGCGACAGATTGCCCGACCGAAACCGATGTCCTGTCCAGCCCAGCAAGCACCAGATGGTATCCGCCCGCCAGTCTTAATATCAAGATGACGCCCCATCCCTTCACGGGGCCTACGTATTGAACGGTTCCCGGGCCGGGGCTGGCGACCCTGGCCCCGCCGGCGGCGGCGAAGGTAAGACCATTGGAGCGGCCGCCGCTTGCCAACGCCTCGCCGAACCGCCGCACGATGGGGCCCGGGGTCGGACTAGAGAGGCTTTGCGGCGGCGTGATGGCGGTTTCGGCGACCCTCGCGGCAGGCGCTTGGCGCAAGTTTGGCGGGGTCGGCGGGGGACTGGCTTCGGCGACTTCGCTTTCACTGGTGAACAAGGCTTCGCTCTCGACGGCGGCCAGCCGCCGCTGGCGCATCATCTCACCGGCCTCCTCGGCGTAGCCCATGGCGCGCGCCTGCAACTCAGGTGTCATCGCCTTGACCAGGATGGCGGCCCGGACAGCGTCCCGGGCGTCCTTTGGGGCCACCAGAAGCGCCGGCGGTGGGTCGCGCTTCAGTTGCTCCAGGACCGTGAGCAGGCGAGATAGCTGGCTCATGTTGTGAGCCTGCTCGGCCGAGAGCTCGGTCTCTGCGACATTCAATCGCGCCAGCCGTTCGCCGGTCGCAGCCACGGCGACCGCGCCCAGTGTCAGGGCGGCCAGGCTCAGAGGAAGGATCAGTACGGTTTTCATCCGTCTCGATGATAGGGCGATCCGGCCAGGATTGTGACCGCTCGATAGACCTGTTCGGCCAACATGGCGCGCGCCAGGGCGTGAGGCCAGGTCTGCGGTCCAAACGCCAGCTTGCCGTTCGCCTGGGCGAGCAGGGTGGGGTCGAGGCCGTCGGCGCCGCCGATCACGAAGGCCAGCCTGCGTATGCCGCGATCGCGCAGCGTCGCGATTTCGTCGGCGAAGACCCGCGAGGACCTCGCGCGCCCGTGTTCGTCGCAGGCGATGACGTGGGCGTCATTCAGGTGCGGCATGAGCGCCTCGGCCTCTGCGGCCTTGCCCGGCTTGCGGCTCTCGACCTCGATCACCTCCACGGGCCCAAGGCCCAGGGCGCGTCCGGAACTGGTCGCGCGCCCCGTATAGAGCTTCACCAACTCCATCTCGGGTGAGCGGGCCAGACGGCCGATGGCGAGGATCATGATCTTCACGTGAGAACCGATACGCGATCGGCGCGCCCGTCAGAAGGCTCGCCAATCGCCGCCTGCAGCGTAAGCTTGCCGCGGGGGCCACTTGAGGAAACGCGGATGAGGATGCTCTTGGGGATGGGCGCGGTCGCGCTGCTCGCGATGGCCTCGCTGCCGGCCCACGCTCAGCGCGGGATTCCGCCGGGCAGCTACCAGCGATACTGCCACGATATTCAACTAAACGGCCAGTTCCTGAGCGCTCGGTGCCAAGGTTCGCAGGGCGGCGGCCAGTCCTCGATCAACATACTGAGCTGCAGCGGCGACATCGGGGTCGATCCGTCCGGGGCGCTGTCCTGCACGGGGCCGGGCGCCGGCGGGCCTCCGGCGGGCGCGATCCCGCCACCTCCACCGCCGCCGCGACCCGGGCCCGGATTTCGTCCGCAACCGGGAGGCGGAATCGGCGGTGGCCTCACGGTCTTCGCCCAGCGCGGCTGGCGGGGGCCTTCGGCCCGAATAGATCGTGACATGCCCAATCTCGCCAACACCGGCATGAACGATCGAATCCGCTCGATCCAGCTCGATCGCCGCTCCGGGCCGTGGATCGTCTGTACGGACGCCAACTTCCGCGGCCGCTGTGCGACGATCGATCGGAGTATCGACGACACCGGCCGCATCGGGATGCTGGACGCGATCTCGTCGCTGCGGCCCGCGCGCTAGCGCGCGCCGGCTGTTGTCGGCTTCCTGGGCCGCCCGGCGGACTTCGAGGTCTTCTTCGCGCGCGCCGCCGGCGCCGGCTGCGGCGACGGCAGGGGCGCAGCCTCGTCCCAGGCCTGGATCTGGGCGATCACCACCTGGCTTATCGATTTCGCCGCGATCGCAGAGCGGCCGGTATCGCCGTCACAGACCACCCGCATGCCGGCGCTCGCCTCGCCGTCGTCGCCGGCGGCTGGGGTCCAGGCGTCTATGGTGTTGTCCTTCTTCAACAGCAGGGCGCCGAACCGGGAGTAGACCGAAAAGCTCCGCCAGCGCACACGGCGCCGTGAGCAGTCGTACTCGTTCAGTATGCGAACATAACCGGGCTGTGGCGGGCCTTCGGCGGCCAGGCTGCGCTTGACGCTGACGCTCCACACCTTGCGTACGACACCTTGGGCGCCCGGGCGTCCAGCCGCGGCCGGATCGATGACGGTCATCTCGTCGGGGCTCTGGGCAAGCACCGTATAGACCGCGGCCCGCGCGGCCGGCGAGGCGAAGAAGGCGATGCCGGCTGCGAGGGTCAGCCGTCCGAAGGGGGCTCGAGGGGTCATCTCAGGTCGGATCCTGCCCGCAGTTCCCGAGATAACGCGCGAGCTGTCAAATCCGGGTTACCTGCCCCCCTTCGTTCTCCTAGGGCGTCTTCGGCGCGAGCGGCTCTTCATGCGCCCAGCTGCCCGGCGAGCCGGGGAACACGACCGGGCTTTCGTAGCCTTCGGCGCTGAGCGCGCTCACGCCGAAGAACCAGTCGTCAATATTGACCGCCTTGAGGACCGCCTGGCCGGTGGGCGAAGCCTCGCGGCTGTAGCGCCACTGCGGGTCTGTGGTGGCCCGCCACCACAGTCGATAGCGGGCCGCGTCGGCTGCCGGCTTCCACTTCACCGTGGTGTCGACCGAGACCGCGCCGGAAGTCTCGACCCGGGTCGGCGGGGCCGGCGCCTGGGCCAGCGCCGCCATGGAGACCACGTTCAGGCGCGTGACCTGGGCCAGGTAGGCGAAATCCACGCCCTCGATGACGTCGCCGTAGCGCACGCCGCCCTCAGTGCGCACGTCCTGGTGCTGGCGGTTGTAGTTCTCGTTGGCCTCGGTGATGCGCACGGCAGGGAAACCCGCGTTCAGCATCTCCGTCTGGTCGCCGCCGCGGCCAAAGCGGTCGGTTCGGTAGACCATGGTGACGCTGAAATTCGCCAGGTAACGATCAGCCAGGCCGTCGATGAACCGGGCGAGGTTGCGCGAAGGACTGTCCACCTCGCCGCCGTTGTAGCGGCGCTTGTCGGCCTCCTCCTTTGTCTCCACGGCCTTGGTGCCCTCGGAGAACACGCGCACCCGGTTTGTCTCGCGCGTCCCCGTTAGGCCCTCGGAGTTGCCGACGATGTCGTTGTTGAGGTCGGCCTCCACACGCCAGCTCTCGGCCTTGGCGTAGTCGGCCAGCACCTTGCCGCCGTACAGCCCCTGCTCCTCACCGGAGAGTACGGCGTAGACCAGGGTGGCGGGGAACTTGTGCTTCGAGAGCACCCTGGCGGCTTCCATCACCACGGCGACGCCCGAAGCGTCGTCGTTCGCGCCGGGCGCGTCGGACGTGACGTTCATGACGTCAGTGACGCGGCTGTCGATGTGGCCGGAGATGACGATCACCCGCTCGGGGTCACTGGTGCCGCGCTGGATCGCCAGCACGTCCATCACCTCGGTGGGGCTGGGGATCCGGCGGCCGGTGAACACCTGGCTGGGCGTCTCGATGGTGAGGCAGCCGCCGCAGTCCCTGGACATGGCCGCGAATTCCCCGGCGACCCAACGACGGGCCGCGCCGATGCCCCGGGTTTCCGATTTGGTCTCGGACAGCGTGTGGCGGGTCCCGAAGGATACGAGCTTGGCGATCGTTGCGCGTTCGCGATCGGCAGAGACCTGCCCGGCAAGGTCGTGCAACAGCGGATGCTCGATCGGCAGGGGCTGGGCGCAGGCTGCGGAAGCGGCGACGACAGCCAGGGTGAAGGCGACGAGGGGTGGGCGGCGCACAGCGAACTCCGGAAAACAAGGCGGCGCGACCTTCGCCATCGCGCCCCGCGGAGGCAAGGGCGATGGCGAGGGTGACTTGTGTTCAAGGCGGCCCCGCCGGAAGTTGCGACGAATTCGGCCCTCGGGAGCGACGCGTGCGCAAATGGCTCGGAGTATTGACGGCCATGATCACGTTGGCCCCGGGGGCGCCGTCCCTGGCCGCAGGGCTGAAGGGCGAGTGCCCGGACGGCTACGTGGTCAAGGCGGGCCTCAACACGGACTTCCCGCACAAGGGACTGAAGCGCGCGTTTATCGTCTATCCGCCGCAAGGCGTGGCCGGGGCTGCGCCTGTGTTCGTACCGCTCACCGGTTCGGTGGAGTCCACGATGGACAACCTCACCGTCCCCCGCAGCGGTGCGACCTCACTGATGGCCGCCCGGGGCTTTCTTGTGATCGGGCCGGTGCGCGAATGCGCCAAGCAGGACCCGAACCTGAAGGCGGGCGCCTGCAATGGCCCGGGTTCGGGAGGCTGGAACTGGAACCCCTGGTTCGAGGGGCGCGCCGGCAGCGCCTCCGGCGATCAGTGGAAAGGTGACGGGGGACCGGACTCCAGCTTCCTCATCGCGGCGGTGAAGTGCGCGGCCAAGACCTTTCCGGCCGACGCACGGCGTATGTACCTGGGCGGTATTTCCTCGGGTGGCACCATGACCAACCGGGCGCTGACCTTCCGCTCCGACTTCTGGGCCGGCGGCTTGCCGATCTCCGGCGAGTGGTACGTAACCAAGGACGACGGGACTCCGCTTTCGTTCGAGGCCGCCCGCGCGGCCGTGGCCGCCGCCCCCGCCAAGATCCACCAGGGCCGCGTCGGCCCGTTCCCGCTCAAGCGACGTCTCGACCCCATGATCGTGATCACCGTCTGGGGCGGGGCGAATGATCTTTGGAAGTGCGACGGGGTGCTCTGCGCCGACTACCGCCCCTCGACGCAAGCCGCGTCCAACTACTTCGCCTCGATGAAGGATGTGGTGCACGTGGCCTGCACCGCCGGCCACGGCCACATGTGGCCGCAGGTCAATACCCAGGCCTTCAACACCTGGGCGTTGGAGACCCTGGCCTCGCATCCGAAGGGCAGCGATCCAGGGACCTTCAAACTTACCCCGCCACCCGAGGGTTACGCCTGCAAGCTCGGCCGCTTCACCGACCACTACCCCGAAGGCTGAACCCGACCGCTACTTCCGGGTCGGGTCGTCCTTGGGATTGGCGTAGGTCATTACGAACGGTCCATCGGCTGAGACCTGCACCACCGCACCTGCCTTGGTGAAGGCGTAGTGGTTCATGCCCTTGGGCGCTTCAGCGAACCCGCCAGGCGCCAGCGCCGCGCTCTTGGCCGGATCGAGCTTGTCGCCCATCCCCAGGCTGAAGTCGCCGGTCATCACGGTCACATATTCATCAGTCGGATGATGATGTGCAGGGATCTTGTAGCCTGCCGGCATCTTCAGCCTGATGACGAACTCGCCGGCTTTGCCCGGATCGCCTGAAAGTACAGCCATCTGGGCGCCTTTTGGGAATATCGCCGGCGCTGGTCCCCACTTGAGATTTGCGGAATTGACTTGCGCGCTGGCGCTCGACGCTAAGCTTGCGAGGATACTGACAGCCACCGCTATGCGGATCATGGCCCCGTCCTCCCGTTAAGTGACGGCGAGCTTAGCCACAATGAAGCGCAGGTGTCGAGCACTCGGGCCTTGGGCGTCAACGCGGATAGTAGGGCCGGTAGTAGACGTAGGGGTCCGGGGGCGGTGGGGAGCGCCTGTCGTCGTAATAGTAGTAGTTCCTGGCCGCCACCGCCCTCTGGCGTTCGTCGGAATACTCGCGCTGCCGTTCGGCGTCAGCCATGGCGCGTTGCTGCGCAGCCTGGGCGGCCAGTTCTTCGGTCTCCGCGGCCGCCCGCTGGCGCACCGCCTTGGCGGCGGCGATCTGCTCGTCGGCCACCGCCCTGGCTCGGAGGTCGGCCTCGACCTTGGCCCGCCGCGCCTCCATTTCCGCATCACGCGCTTTGCGTTGGGCAAGCACCTGGGCGCCGCAGGTCCTGAGGTCGGCCAGCCCCTGAGACGCTCCGGCCAGTGAGCCGCTCACGGCCTCGTCGGCCAGCCAGGCGATCTGCAGGGTCTTGCCGTGGCGCATGGCGGCCAGCGTCTCGTTGCTCAGGCCCATGAGCGCGAGCCCTTCATCGCCGGTGCGCTGGACGAGATTGGAGAACGGCTTCTGGTCAATGCGGATTGGCAGGAAAGCCTGGCTGGGAAGCTCCTCCCTGGCGAACCTCAAAGAGACCCGATCGCCATCGGAAATGAGCGTCACAGGAGCGACCGTGCCTGATCTCGCGATCAACTCGAGGTCGGCGTGGCACTGAGCCTCTTCGGGGATAATCGCCCACGCCGAGGCTTCAAGACTTGCTGCGGCCGACGGTCCCGCAACCGCCGCCCCAACCAGGGTGACTAGAACCCGAACCCCCAAAGGTGGCATCGTGACAGCTCCTACGCCGTCCCTCATCAGTAAGGTACGCCCGCGAGGGGCGTGCGCCTAGGGGTAGAAACCCGGAGATCACCTGTCAGTTGACCCTTAGCGCGTCTTGGTTTCCCGACGCGCCCGCTGGGCGGCGCGCGAGGATCGAGACGATACGCGCTGCGGCGGTTGGGCGCGGCTCGAGGGGGCCCGCGGCGTGCTATCCCCCCGTAATCGTTGATGGGCCGCGTGAAGAGCCGCGATCGCCCATTAACCATAAACAAGCTTAGCTATTTACCAAGTCTTAAGAAAGCTGCACAATGGGCTGCGGTTAAGGTTGTTCATGCGAACGCCTCCTTGGCCGATTAACAACGGCCAGACAGTGCAGCTTAAGTTCGATTCCGCTACCCACCTCGCAACGCGCCGCGCCCCGTGGGCCGCCGTTGTGCTTTCGGCGATAATTGTCGGTTTCAGCGCTTCGCCCGCTGCCGCAAATCCGCTGAGCGATTGCTGGGAGCGGATCTCAGTTGCGGTGCGTCATGTCCCCCACCCGCACGTTCGTGTCCCCCATCTCGCGGTCCATAAGACTTCGGTCGCGGCTCCGAAGCGGCACAAGGCGCACAAGGGGGGGGCAACGCATGGCCCCAAGGCTCCGCTGCTTCGCCGGTCCCGCTACATCCTGCGACCCCGCGCCTGCGGAACTCATGAGGCGATGCTGACGCCCATGCCCGGCGCAGTCGGACCCGAAGCGCCAGAACTCCTGCTGGCTGAACTCGCCGGTCCCACGACCGCGCCCGGCGTCGACGTCGCCGACCTGGCTCCCGTGGTTCCGCCGCAGATCGGCCCGGCGACTTTCACGCCTGATTTCTTCCCGGAAGGCCCCGGCGGTTCCGGCGGGGTCACGCCCACCGGCGGATTCGTGTCTCCGCCGGGCGGCGGCCCCGGCGGGGGAGGGCCCGGCGGTCCCCGCCAGCCCCCGCTCACACCTCCCGGCCCGCCGCCGGAGCTACCCCCGTCCATCCTCCCGCCCGATGGTCCCGGAGTTCCGGGGGGGCACGGCGGCCCGGGCGTTGTTCCGGAACCGGCGACCTGGGCGATGCTTATCACCGGCTTCTTCGGGGTGGGGACGGCCTTGCGCCGCCGCAGGGCGCGACCGGCCTAGGGCTCCACCATGGTCCAGCCTGGGAGCGCTTGTGCTACAGCAGCGCAACCTACGGAGCGGCCATGCGACTTTTGCTGAATATCCTTTGGTTCATCCTCGGCGGCTGGATATCCGGCAGCCTATGGATTCTTGCCGGCCTGGTCCTGGCGATAACGATCGTGGGTCTGCCCTGGACGCCGGCGGCCTTCCGCATCGCCGGCTTCAGCTATTGGCCATTCGGAAAGGTGGTCGTGGACCGTCACTCAGGGGCCGCCAGTGTTCTCTTGAACATCCTGTGGCTGCTGCTGGCGGGCTGGTGGTTGGCGCTGCACCATATCCTCCTGGCCGCCGCGCTTGCGGTGACCATCATCGGCATCCCCTTCGCTTGGCAGCACGTGAAACTGGCGATGCTGGCCCTGACCCCCGTCGGCAAGGCCGTTGTTGAGGTCTAAGCCCAAATCAGTTCACAGGATTCGGCAATAGTGGCGGCCGCACGCCGCGCTGGCGGGTTTACGCCCGTCTCGCGTTGACACCCCGGCTCCCATGCGTATAAGTCCGCCGCTCTTCGCCCGCGGGCCAACTCGCGGGCGCATTCCGTTTTGCACATACACAGTGATTTT
>NZ_DASXNL010000193.1:0-24097 GCF_036495085.1 Phenylobacterium sp.
GGAAGAACGAGCTCCATCGCCGGGAGTTGTTGAGCTCGCCCCACTGATTGACCGGCGCGCCTTTGGGATAGGCGATGTAGGGCGAAAAGTCGTCTTTGGCCGCCTTCAGCGCGCCTTCCAGCTCCTCGCGGATGGTCTCGGTGGCGGCTTCCAGCTCGGCAAACCAAGGAAACAGCTCCCGGTCGTAGAACGGGATCGCCGGCAGCCGCGGATAGTGAAGCAGCAAGGGCTCTTGATGGTAGACCCGGGCGCGGCCTGAGAAGATGCCGACGCTCTCGTCGAAGCGCCGGCGCGCGGCCTCTGACACGTCGGCGCGAACCGCCTCGGTCCGCGCCTTCAGGTGCGCTTCCAGAGCGACGGCCGTGCGGGCCACGACCTGGCGCGCCCGCTCCGTCGGCGCGCGAAGCGGTTCGGGAATCTCGTCGTCAGGCGGGGCGATGGAAAGCGCATTCTTGTAGATCGCCGAGGCCGCGCGTTCGCCGCTTTTCCGCTCCACGAGCGCGCCCTTTGAGAGCAGGGCCACAAAGTCGTACGGGTCCAGGGCCAGCGCGTCGTCGAGAGCCAGGAGCGCACCTGCAAGGTCGCCCAGGGCGCGGCTCACCATGGCTCGCTGCAGCTTGAGCCCGACGTCCTGCGGAGCCGCGCGCTCCGCCTCGAGCACCAGCGCCATCGCGCCGCTCCGGTCACCACGCACCAGGGCCGCAAGCACCTCGGCGCTCAAATCCGGCTGGCGGACTTCCGCCGACGTCATCGTTTCAACCTCAATGCCCCTCGCATCACAGGGATATACGGCGTCACGAGTAGCGGCGAGGGGAAAGGCTGATAAACCGCTTCTTCACCATAGTTGCCCATTCCTGAAAAACCGCGGTCGGGGCCGCATTGTGGGGAGCGTCATGTCGGACTGGATCTACGCCGTCATCCTGGGCGTCATCGAGGGACTGACCGAGTTCATCCCGGTCTCATCGACCGGCATGCTGCTCCTGAGCAAGCAGGCCATGGGCCTGACGGGCCCGTTCTGGGACACCTTCAACGTGCTGATCCAGCTGGGCGCGATCCTGGCGGTTGTGGTGCTCTATTTCAGCCGACTGTGGGGGGTGGTTCTGCGCCTGCCTTCCGACCCGCGGGCCCGGCGCTTTGCACTCAGCGTTATCGTCGCCTTCGTGCCCGCCGCCGTACTCGGCTTGCTGTTCCATGACGTGATCAAACATGTGCTGTTCGAGAGTCCGCGGGTGATCTGCACCTCGTTGATCCTGGGTGGCGTGGTCCTGCTGCTGATCGACCGCTTCGCCCCGCATCCAACCCGGCAGGACTCCATGGCGCTGCCGCTGGGCACGTCGCTGGCCATCGGCTTCTTCCAGTGCCTGGCGATGGTTCCCGGCGTCTCGCGCTCCGGCGCCACCATCGTCGGCTCCATGCTGATGGGGGTGGAGAAACGGGCCGCCGCGGAGTTCTCATTCTTCCTGGCGATCCCCACCATGGCCGGGGCTTTCGCGGTCGATGCCTGGAAGAGCCGCGATCAGCTCGGCTCGGCCAACATCAGCCTCGTAGCGATCGGCTTCGTCGTCTCTTTCCTCGTGGCCCTGGTCGTGATCCGCGCCATGCTCGCCATCATCACCCGCCGGGGGCTTGCGCCCTTCGGCTGGCTGCGCATCGCCATCGGCGGCATTGGGCTGGCGCTGCTTATGCGGGGCTAGCGCCCCAGGTGGATTAGATCGCCGCGAGTTCGCGGTCTTCCTGATCGGCGTACTGGCCGCCCTTGCGGTAGCGATAGAGGTAGCTGGGCAGCACGGCTTCCAGCGTCGTGGGCGTGATCCCCAGGTCAGCGAGCCCTGGGCGGGCTCCGCTCACGACGTTGTCGGTCCGGAGCAGGATCACCTGGTCGGCAGTGATGGGGGGTTCGATCAGCGCCCCTGCAAGATCCCCCAGCGCGCCGAGCACGCTTGCGGCCGGCCAAGGGATCGGCGCCAGGATCCGTCGTTTACCGATCTCCGCCAGCATCAATTCCATCAATTGGCGGAAGGTGAACTTGGCCGGGCCACCGAGTTCATAGGTCTGTCCAGCCGCCTCCGGCGCGCCGACCGTCCGCGAGATCGCGTTGCCAACGTCGCCCACGAACACCGGCTGAAAGCGGGTGTGACCGCCGCCGACCAGGGGTAGGGCCGGGCTCACCTGCGCCATGGCCGCGAAGCGGTTGAAGAACCTGTCCCCAGGGCCGAACACGACGGACGGGCGCAGGACCACGGCGTCGGGAAAAATCTCGCGAACGGCGGCCTCGCCCTCGGCCTTGGTGCGGGCGTATTTCGACTCCGAATTTGGGTCCGCACCCAGCGCCGACATCTGCACCACGCGCGTGACACCCTCGGCCCGGGCGGCTGTCGCGACGTTGCGCGCGCCCATCACGTGCAGCGCCTGGAACCCCTGGCGGCCGGCCTCGCGCGCGACCGCGACCAGGTTCACCGCAACGGTCGCCCCGGACAGCGCGCGCCGCAGAGAGGGTTCGTTGCGGACGTTGGCCTGGACGATATCGATCTGGCCCACGTCACCGTGCAGGCGCATGGCGTAGGCAGCGGCGGGATTGCGCACCGCCACGCGGATCCGCCAACCGGCCTTGGCGAGCTGGCGCACAGCTTGGGCGCCGACGAATCCGGATCCGCCAAAGACGGTGACGAGGTTCTCCATGGCCTGCGGATAGACGATGCCGCCTGCCGCTGCAATCCGTCGCTCCCGAGTTCTCCGACGAGCCGTTGACCAGGGCGGGGCGGGGCTTTAAGGAAGCCGGCTCGCGCGATCCGACGGATCGGGCCCAGGTGGCGGAATTGGTAGACGCGCTGGCTTCAGGTGCCAGTGGCTTAACGGCCGTGAAGGTTCGAGTCCTTTCCTGGGCACCATCCGTGGGGATGGCGCTGAACTGATTGAGTCTTCTCAGGTTTTCCGACTTCCCGGTGCGCACGTCCGGCCCACACGGGGCAAGTCGGACGACTTGAGACCCTCACGCCGCCCCGCATCATCCTCTGGATGTCGCCCAGGGGCGGCTGGAGTTCCCCGTTGATGGGCGTTGGGTGTCGAGCCGATCAGCATGATCGCCGAAACGCCATCCGCGTCCAAGTCACGCCGTTGGCGGTGTTGACCGCCTGGATCGAGCCGGTTTCAACCTCCACCAGGGTGCTCAACCCGGAGACTTCGGCAAGCGCGATGGCCTCAGTGGCGGTGACCGGGTGGGTGATCCTGCCCGGCGCGGCGGGCCCATGCCTCAAAGAGATCGCAAGCACACCGTGATCGCCCAGGAGCGCCGCGAGAACGGGGTAGGCTTGCCTTCGCTCCGCCTGGGTCAGGTGGGCCCACACGCCCTCCACCAGAATGAAGTCGAAGGGAGCCGGCCGCATGGCGCAGAGGTGGCCCAGCGCGGGCAGGCTGTCGTCGACCCACTCGATTGGAAGTTCGGCGTAGAGGTTTCTGGCGCCGTCGCGAAGTTTGGCGGTCGGTTCGACGGCGACCACTGAGTGCCCGCGTGTCGCAAGCGTCGCTGCGTCGTGACCCGGTCCGGAGCCGACGTCGAGGATACGCGCCGGTCGAGGCGGAAGAAGGTGGAGAACGTGGCGGTGAACCTTATCAAAACAGAGGCGGGTGGCTAGGAGCGCCGAAGCGACCTCGTCGTACCCAGTTGTTCCTGGCGGTCGAGCCGTTTTCACCGACCCAGGATATAGGGCGAGTCGTGAAGATCTCGGGTCAGGGCGTGACGAGCGAGCGGGGCCGTCGTGTTCTGAGCTTTAGAATTCAGTATAAAAACAATAGTTTATTCTAGATTTTCCAGGCTTTCGCTGTGGCTGCGCGAAGCGGGCCTCGTCGCGGAGCAGTCGGGCGCGGGGTGTGGCGTAAATGCCTTCCTCGGCGAAGGCTATTGGCAGAGCTTCTCCGGTACTTACTTAGGCGCCATCCGACTCTCTATAGTGAGGACGGGATGGGGCTAGGCGGAGCGGCGTGAAAAAGGTGACTACCTACGTGCATGAGGGCGACCTGCCGGCCGATGCGCTGGTCGGGGCGAGCTCAGTCGCCATCGATTCGGAAACCATGGGGCTGCGCCTGGGGCGCGACCCGCTCTGCGTGGTGCAACTGTCCGACGGACAGGGCGACGCCCACGTGGTGCGGCTCGACCGGTCGAGCTACGACGCGCCCAATCTTAAACGCCTGCTCACCGACCCCTCAGTCACCAAGATCTTTCACTTCGGCCGCTTTGATATCGCCATGTTCTGGTTGCACCTTGGAGTGGTGACTGCCCCGGTTTACTGCACGAAGATCGCTTCAAAGCTGGCGCGGACCTACACCGACCGGCATGGTCTGAAGGACCTTACAAAAGAGCTGATCGGCGTCGATCTCTCCAAGGCCCAGCAAAGCTCCGACTGGGGCGCGCCGAAGCTCAGCGAAGAGCAAGTGTCCTACGCCGCGTCCGACGTGCTGCACCTTCACGCGCTGCGCACCCGGCTCGACGAGATGCTGGTCCGCGAGCGCCGCGACAATCTGGCGCGAGCCTGCTTCGAATTCCTGCCTCAACGCGCCCTCCTGGACGTCGCTGGGTGGGAAGACGTCGACATCTTCGCCCACACCTGAAGGCGACAATGGTGTCGGCCTCCGATATATCCTTGATCCCCGTCCCCGCGCGGCGGGAGTCGATACTGCGTTGGCGCCGTCGCTCGCGGGTTATCCGGGTGCTGCGCATGGTGCTGCCGGGCTTGATCGGGCTGATCGTCGCCGGGTTGGCGGCGACCGTGGCCTACAACACCTTCACCTCTCAGCCTGCACATGTGGGCCCATCCAACGCCCCGATCCGGCTGGTGAACCCGCGCTTCGTCGGTCGCGACGACCGCGGCCGGCCATTTGTGCTCGTGGCGGTGACCGCTACCCGCGACGAACAGGACTATCAGAAGGTCTATCTCGACAGGCCCGTCCTGGTGCTCGACAAGGATGGAGCTGACCCGGTGCGCGTAAACGCAGCAAAGGGCGTCTATCACGAGGACACTCGCAAGTTGTTCGTGAGCGGCGGTGTCCGTCTCGCCGGGGCCCGTGGGGCTTTCGACACCGACGAATCGCTGTTCGACACCCGGACCGGCGAACTGGCCGGTTCAGGTCCTATTCATGGCGCCGGGTCGCTTGGAGAAATCGATGCGAAGTCCTATGGCGTCTACGACAAGGGGGATCGCGCAGTCTTCAGAGGCGGCGTTCACACCCGCCTGAATAATTCGAAGTGAGGCTGACAAGCCGATGAAGAGCCTGGTTCCCATGGCCGCCCTAGCGGCAGTCCTCGCGAGCGCGGCGCCCGCTGGCGCGCAGATCGCCGCCAACTCGAAGGCCCCGGTCGACGTGACCGCGGATGAGCTCGAGACGCACAACTCGAGCTGCGAGGCCATCTGGCGTGGTAACGCCGAAGCGCTGCAGGACACCGCACGGCTGCGCGCCGACGTCCTGCACATGTTCAACAAGCAGGGCGTTGCGAAACCTGGCGGTCAGTCGAGCGGCTGCGGCGACCTCGAGCGCATGGAAGCCGAGGGGTCCGTCTACTACGTGACCGGCGACCAGAAGGTCCGCTCAAACAAGGCCGTCTACGAAGCGGATTCAACGACCATCACCATGACCGGTGACGTGGTGGCGGTGAAAGGGCAGAGCGTACTGCGTGGCGATCGCATGGTGTTCAACACCCAGACTGGCGAGGGCCAGATGATCGGCGGCGCGAAGGGGCGCGACGCCAAGGATCGCCCGCGCGGGGTGTTCTACCCGAGCCAAACGACGTCGACCAAGGAGGGCCAGGCGCCATCTAAGGCCGGCGGACCCAAAAAATAGCGTCGGTCGAAAAGCAGGTGAATCTCTTGAAGCCGGAACGCTTCGACATCCGTCCAGGCCTAGCCGGTGAAGGCTTGGTGGTGGACAGCATCGGCAAGTCGTTCCGCGGCCGACCGGTGGTGAAAGGCGTCTCACTGCGGCTGGGGCGCGGCGAGGTCGCTGGCCTGCTTGGCCCCAACGGCGCAGGCAAGACCACCTGCTTCTATATGATCACCGGCCTCATCCCGGCTGACTACGGCGCCATCTACCTCGACGGTGAGAATATTACCGCCCAACCGATGTACCAGCGCGCCCGCATGGGTGTCGGCTACCTGCCGCAGGAGACATCGATCTTCCGCGGCATGAGCGTGGGGGAGAACGTCATGGCGGTGGTGGAGCTGCGCGAGCGAGACAAGAAGCGCGCGCGCGGCATCGTCACCGAGCTCCTGGAGGAGTTGCACATCGAGCATCTTCGTAACGCGCCGGCCATCTCGCTCTCGGGTGGCGAACGGCGGCGTGTGGAGATCGCCCGTGCGCTGGCCTCCGAGCCTTCCTTCATGCTGCTCGACGAGCCCTTCGCCGGCATCGACCCTTTGGCCATCGCCGACATCCGCGATGTGATCGCCTATCTGAAGGGGCGCGGAATCGGCATCCTGATCACCGACCACAACGTGCGCGAGACGCTCGATATCATCGACCGGGCTTCGATCATCCACGCAGGTGAGGTGCTGTTCGAGGGCCGTCCTGATGAGATCGTCGACGACCCGGAAGTCCGCCGCGTTTACCTGGGCGACACATTCGCCTGATCTGGCGACTGATCGGAACCGTGAACGATCGAGCGCTCGGCTCGGCGTAGTTCCGCCTGTTCCTGCATCAGCTTGCGCCAGCGGGCCCTGAGCGCCGCCGGCCGCTCGGGGTAGCGGTCTTCGAGGAATTCGGCGGCGGCGACCCGGTCGGTGCGGAAGCTGCGGAAGTCGGTGCGCAGCTCGCACCAGGTGATCATCAGCCGGACAGTCTCATGGTAGCCGACGGCGAACGGCCAGACGGTCCGGTGGCTGATACGCTCGTGCTCGTCCCGATAGGTCATGGTGATCTTGCGGCCGGCGTGAATGGCATGGCGCACCTGCGCCATATCGAGGCCATCTGGCGCGACGTTCCAGCGCGGCGAGGCGCGCGTGGCCGGCTCCAGGGCCAGCGGGCGCAAGTGCTCCGGGACCGTCGCTCCGATCTTGGCGATCAGATCCAGTGCGGCGCGCGCCAGGGCCGGGTCGCCGCGCCCGGCCACCCACTGCGCGCCCAGCACAGCGGCTTCGATCTCGTCGGGTGTCAGCATCAGCGGCGGCAGGTCGAAGCCGCCGTCAAGGACGTAACCCACGCCGGCCTCGCCGCGAATCGGCACCCGTTGGCCCATCAGGTCTGCGATGTCGCGATAGACGGTGCGCTTGGAGGTCTCAAGCTCGGCCGCCATCGCCTCGGCGGTCACCGGTCGGCGATTGCGGCGCAGCACCTGGATGATCTGGAAGAGCCGGTCTGCGCGTCTCATTGAGCTTCCTGCCAGCCTGCTGACAGCCCATGGTGACGCAAGCGACGCTGTGAGCCAATCGAAGATCGCGCGAGGGCTCGAGATCGTTTGCGATTAACGAATCGGTCGCGTTCCCACGGCTAAGGTCCCCAGCAAGAAACAGGCCAAGGGGACGGTTTTGGCGCTCAGCGCGCGATTAGAGATTCGGCAGGGCCAGGGTCTGGTCATCACGCCGCAGCTGCAGCAGGCCATCAAGCTGCTGCAGTTGTCGAATCTCGAGCTCGAGGCCTTCGTCGACGCCGAGCTGGAACGCAATCCGCTGCTCCAGCGTGACGAAAACGATCCCGAGCCGGCCCCCGAGGCGCCCGCCGAAATCGCGGGCGACGTCTCCGCCGACCGAATGGACGACGCAGGCGCCCGGGCCGAGCTGGACACCGCCCACGACGAGGCCTCGCCGGGTGAGCGCGTCACGGGCGATGCGGAACACGACGCGGGCGCGGCTGAAGCGGGCGCCTCTGTCGACTGGTCCAAGGCCAGCCGAAGCGGCGGGTCTTTCGAGGGCGACCTGGACGGCCTGGAGGGTGCGCTCACCCGCGATAAGACCCTGAACGAGCACTTGCACGATCAGCTCGCCGCCGCCGGGCTCAAGGGCGCGGAGGCGGCGGCCGCCAGCGTGCTGATCGATGCGGTCGACGAGGGCGGCTACCTTCGCGCCGAAATTCCCGAGCTCGCCGAGCGCCTGGGCTGCGGCGAAGACCTCCTCGAGCGCGTTCTGGCTGTCCTGCAGGGCTTCGAGCCGGTGGGGGTATGCGCCCGCTCGCTCAGTGAATGCCTGATGATCCAGCTCAAGGACCGCAACCGCTTCGATCCGGCGATGGCGGCGCTGCTGGACAACCTGCAACTGCTCGCGAAACGCGACATGCCGGCGCTCAGGCGCGCCTGCGGCGTAGATGAAGAAGACCTGCGTGAGATGGTGGCCGAGCTGCGTGCGCTTACCCCGCGGCCGGGCGCGGCCTTCGGCGGCGAGCCGGTGCAGGCCGTGGTGCCCGACGTCTATGTGCGCGAGGGTCTGGGCGGCCTGTGGCACGTGGAGCTGAACTCGGAGACTCTGCCGCGCCTGCTGGTCGACCAGCGCTATCATGCGCGGGTCAGCGCCTCGGCGCGCACGGACCAGGAGAAGACCTTCGTCGCCGATTGCGCCGCCCAGGCGAGTTGGCTCGTCAAAAGTCTTGATCAGCGCGCAAAGACGATCCTCAAGGTGTCCTCGGAGATCGTTCGCCAGCAGGACGCCTTCCTCGCCTACGGCGTCGAGCATTTGCGGCCGCTGAACCTGAAGACCGTCGCCGAGGCCATCGGCATGCATGAATCCACGGTAAGCCGGGTCACTTCGAACAAGTACCTGGCGACCCCGCGCGGCGTCTTCGAGATGAAGTTCTTCTTCACTTCGGCGATCCAGGCGACCGAAGGCGGCGAGGCCCATTCCGCCGAGAGCGTTCGCCACAAGATTCGCCAACTGATCGATACCGAAGTCGACGAGCGCGAGGTCCACTCCGACGACTCGATCGTCGACATCCTCAAGGAAGCCGGCGTCGATATCGCCCGGCGCACGGTCGCAAAGTACCGCGAAGCCATGCGAATTCCATCCTCCGTTGAGCGGCGCAGGCGGCTGAAGGAAACTGCGTAGGGCGAATTTCGTCAGTCCCCTCAGGCAACAAGTGTCCCCTTCTAGTGTGTTCTCTGGGGTCTGCTTGCGGACCGCGGCAGGTATGAGGCGAACTGGAAGCCCCGCACCCTAGCCGTCAGACGCGTCATGCCTGCCGACCCCCCCCATCACCGGCAAACCGCTCTCCGAGGTTCTGCGGGATATATTCGAGCAGGCGGCGCCTGCAATATCGGCGGGTGAATTGATGGAGCGTTTTGGGGTCCGCGCCATGGGAGCCCTGCTTCTCGTGTTCGGCCTCGCCTGCGTCCTACCTTTGCCGCCGGGCGCGACAACCGTCTTCGGAGCGCCTCTCATGCCGCCGGCGCCCCAGCTTACGGTCGGTTCGCGCTCGCCGTGGCTGCCGGCGCAGATCCGGGCCCAGACCATCGCCATCACCGACCTGCGCCGCGTCCTGACCCGAGCGCTGGGCTGGCTCGAGCGGGCCGAGGCCCTATCGCAACCGCGCCTGCTTTTCTTCGGGGCCTGGGCGCTCGCCATCCCGCTCGGCAACATGCTTCCCGCCGCCTCGCTCAGCGTACTGTCCCTCGCGCTCATTCAGCGCGATGGCGTCCTGGCGCCGGCTGGCTACATGCCGGCGGCGCTGAGCGGCGGCGTGCCCGTCCTTGCCGCGAATTTGATCGCCCGCATTGCGGTCCAGGCCCTGGAGGCCCTGTCCTTCGCTTGACACCTTATCCACCAGGGAGCGTTGATCGCCTCATGCAAGTCCAAGTCACCGGCAAGCAAGTCGACGTCGGTGAGGCCCTGCGTACGCGGGTCTCCGACGAAATCTCCTCCAGCATCGGCAAATATTTCGATCGTGGCGGCGGCGGCGCGGACGTCGTAGTCAGCCGCGAGGGCCACTCCTTCAAGGTGGACTGCGCCGTCACCCTGGCGTCCGGCCAGCAGCTCACCACCCAGGGCGTCGGCGGCGATGCGCACCTCGCCTTCGATTCCGCCATCGCGAAGATGCAAAAACGCATCCGCCGCTACAAGAACCGGCTGAAGGACCACCACACCCAAGCGCTGGCGCGCCAGGCAGAGACCGCTGCCTACTACGTGATCCAGGCGCCCGAAGAGGACGAGGACGAGGAAGCGCCTGACGCTGGCGACAAGAATTTTCCTGAGCCCATGGTGATCGCCGAGACCGAGACTCCGATCGAGATCATGACCGTCTCGATGGCAGTGATGGAACTTGACCTGACCGAATCTCAAACAATCGTGTTCAGGAACGCAGCGCACGGCGGATTGTCCGTGGTATATCGCCGGCCCGACGGCAATATCGGCTGGATCGACCCCCGACGCACCAAGGCTAATGGGGCCGCATCGGAAGGAACCGGCGAAGCCTAGAGACGCTTCGTACACCGTTCAGGGCGGCCGTCAGGGGGACGGGCCGCACGAGTGCGAGCTATTTGAGAACGATGCAGATTGGCGACCTACTTGATCGCAACGCGATCGCCCTGCGGGTGAGTGCGGCCAACAAGCGTCAGGCCCTAGCCGTCATCGCCGAGATAGCGGCCCGCAACTTCGGGCTCGACGTCGGCGACGTGCTGGACGCCCTGACCGATCGCGAACAGGCCGGATCCACCGGTGTCGGTCACGGCGTGGCGGCGCCGCACGCGCGCGTGGAGGGCCTCGACCGCCTGCGGGGGGTCTTCGTGCGCCTTGACCATGCGGTGGAGTTCGACGCCGTGGACGACCAGCCGGTCGATCTGATCTTCGCGCTATTCGCGCCGAAGGAAGCTACCGGGGTAGAGCACCTAAGGGCGCTGGCGCGGGTTTCGCGTATCCTGCGTCAGTCCGAGTTGCGCCAGCAACTGCGCCAGGCTCGCACCGCCGACGCCCTGCATGCGCTCCTCGTACAGGACCCAATCCAGGTCACCCGGTCTTCCGCGGCGTAGGCTTGGCTCCCGAAGACGTGAGAGATCTGCGCTCCAGACCCTGGCGGGATCAGATCCGTCCGATCTGATCCCTGAATTCCGGGTCGACAGCTTAGGGGCGCGATTCGGCGATCAGGCCACTTCGCCTGACGGCAGTGCGCCTTTAGTGCACCGAGACCGGCGCCAGTTCGTGCGCCAAGGCTGCGGCGACCGCCGAATCCCGATCGGTCAGTACGGCGAGGCGTTCGCCATCGGCGCGATGCACCGCATAGAGGGTCTGGTTGGGGCTAAGTTCAAAGCCCTCGACTTGAGCAGACGGGACGCTGGCGAGAATCTCGGCTCCGCTCACCGGCCGTACATAGACCAGGTTCGGTGCGCCCAGCGCCGCAAAAGCTTCCGTCGAAAGAACAGGCGTCATCATGACCACCTCCATAAAACTCAACGTTCTGGAACGGTCGCCGGTTCGCCGGCCGTTCCGTTACTGAGACGTCGGACATCCGACCGTCTCTTTTTTGGAACACTAGGGTCTTTCCTTAGGCACGAGTGCGAATGGGCACCTTGAGCACCCGTTTTTCAGGCTCGGGCCGGCTAAGATCTATGTGCAACAGGCCGTGTTCGAGGCTGGCCTCGTCCACCACCATGCCGTCGGCCAGGACAAAGCTGCGAATGAACCCGCGCGCGGCTATGCCACGATGCAGAAAGGCGTCGTCGGTCGGGGCGGCGTTTCCGTCGCGCCGGCCCATGACCGTCAGCTGCCGGTCTTCGACGCTCACCTCCAGCTGCTCGGGCGTAAAGCCAGCAACCGCCAGGGTGATGCGAATCCCACCCTCGCCGCGATCCTCCACATTGTAGGGCGGATAGCTTTCAGCCGCCGCCTTGGCGGCGCGCTCGATTAGACTGCGAGTGTGTTCGAAGCCCAAAAGAAACGGGCTGTCGAAAATCACCGACCTGTTCATCCCAATAGAGTCCTTGTCGAAAGCGACTCTCCGGTCGAACCGCCCAGAAGCGGCGCGGTTCGACCGGACAGGGACTTATTTGGGTGGCGGCGGCGTCATTTTCAATGTGGGCCGCGCGCCGTGGCTATTTGACCTCGAAGCGGATCGGCGGGCTTTCGAAGAAGCCCTTGCCGTCGGCGGCCACGACCCTGACCACGGCGGTATGCGGGCCCGCGGGCAGCGCTTCAGCCGGGAGCGTGGTGGTGAAGCCGGTATTCACGAGCGAGCGCTTGTTCATATTGTTGGCGACGTCTTTGCGGGGCTTGCCGTAGGCCGCGCCATAGGCCTTGCCGTCCACCACCACGTCGACACCCTTGCCGGGCGTCTTGGCCACCGGATCGAAACCGAAGCCGTCAAGCCGGGTCGGCAGGTAGCCGGGCGTTTCGGCCGGCTGCCTGTTCAGCGGGTCGCTCGCCGCGCCGATGTGGTCAAGCGCGAAGCCGGCCAATTCGGACCGCTTGGCCAGTCCTTTGGAGAGGCCCTCGCTGGGGGCCGCCGCGGGCTGCGACGGAGCCGTGGCGAAGGGGTCCGGGGGCGTGTGACGCGGCTTGGCCTCGTCGCAGGCGGCCTGCGCCAGGATTGACAGCGCGCAGCAGAGGGGGGCGAGCTTGGCTTTCATCACGGTCATCCTAGCCGAACCCGCGGCGATCGCGACAAGGGCGGTCTCGCCAGCGCGATCGATCTACTCTCGCCGGGAGATTGCGTAGACCTTGAATGGTGTCGGGTGATCCTGCGCGCACGCCGCTTCGATAGCCGGCCGGTTCTTTTCGATCGCCGCGAGTATCCAGGCCGGCGCGGTCGGGAAGCGGGCCTTCATTTCGGCAAATCCCGCGGCGAACGATGTGGGCTTCGCGCCTTCGCTTGGGAGGGGCTGCAGATTGATATTCATGGTCAAGCCATGCATTCCGCCGAGTTGCCCGGGGCCTACGCCGAAATCCTCGGCATTTGCCCAGATCAGGCAATTCGCAGTCGGAAAAGGTCCGTGACGGCCAAGCGTGACAACCGAGATCAGGTTGCGGTCGTACTCGGACTCCGGGGCTGCCGCAGCGAGCCCTGCGGCCGGCAGGGCCGCCGCCAAGACGCACACGAGGTTCAGTAGACGAGGCATGCGTCCTCCGGTCTCCGTCACGGTGACGTTAGACCGAAAAGCGGCGCGATCGCGGCGGGGTGTAACGCCCATATGTCATTCACGACGCCGGCGCGTTGCATAGCCGCAGGGCGGCCTTCAGGGGACGAACGCGTAGCGCAGGCTGATAGTGGCGCCAAACTGGTCCTTGGAGCCGAGGTTCGAGACGAGCGGGCTGTCCGCCGCATCGCCTGTCAGTCGGTGATATACGCCGAAGACGCTGACCTTCCAGTCGCGGCTCACTCGGTATTCCGCACTCGCCAGCACGCCGGGGGACCAGAATGACCCTCCCGCGGCGAAGGGCTGGATGCCGAACGGGCTGCGGGACGCTTCAATCGGCGTGACCTCGAAGTAGGTGCGGGTGAACCTGTCATCCGCCCAGGAGAGGCGCGGCCCCGCCGACAACACCCACGATCCCATCCGTGCGACCGCGTCGGCTCCCAGGTCCCCTGTCCAGCTGTCGTGACCGCCGATGCCATGGCGCACCTCGCCGCGGACACGCAGCCACTCGGCCGGCCACAAGTCGACGAACCCGCCCGCCTCGACCGTCCCGTCGATCTTGTCCAAGCCGCGCAGTTCATGGTCGTCGCCGCGTCCGGAGACCCAGCGGGTGACTACGCCTGCGGACAGAACCCCGTTGCCGACCAGGCCGATGCTGTAACCATCGTCCGGGGCCCCCCAGGTCGAGACGGAGCCTTTTCTGGCGAAGCTGATGGCGCCACTGGGCGCGAACCGATAGTCCTTGGAGCCAAGGTAGTCGGGCTCGACACCTGCGCCGACGCGCGCGCTGCTGAGATACCAGCCGAAGACCGTGATGCCTCCTGGGGGGGAGACTTCCTCGGCGGAGGCGGTGCAATCCGCCAGCAGGGCGCTCGCGGCCAGGGCCCCCGCCCACGTCACCCGATTCATCCCGCCGCCTCCCCGACAAGGTGTGGCTTCCATTCGTCAAATCCCTGCCGATGCGTCCGGTTCCGCAGGCGTGATCCCACGCCGCCCGCAATGTGGCTCGGCCGACACCCTCGCTGCGGCCGGGATCGACAGTCATCCGCTGGCCGTGTCCCGTGCGTCATCGGCTTGGTGCGCCTTCGTACTGCTTCACGCCGTCGCAGATGTCGTAGTAGTCCCCCTTGTCGGCCACGAAGATATGCACCGCCAGGTGCGTCTTGCTCGGCGTGTCGAGCGCCCCCATGGCGATGCCGATCCAGTCCCGGAAAATCGGGTCCCAAAACAAGGACGAGCCGCAGATCGAGCAAAAGCCTCGGCGCACCTTCTCGGACGACTGGTGCCAGGTGACAGCGTCTTCGCCGTGGATGGTAACGGCGGATTTTGGCGCATCGGTGGAGGCGAAGACGTGCCCGGAGTGTTTCCGGCACATGCTGCAGTGGCAGGCGTCGGGTCCTGACAGCTCGCCCTCAACCTCGAAAGTGATTGCGCCACAAAGGCAGGATCCCTTGTGCATGCGAGACCTCGCTGCGGTTCACCATGCCCCGTTCAGTAACGAATGCCGATGTGGATGTCAGCCGGGGCCAAGACGGGAGAGATCAGCCGCCCCACGCCAATTGGGCATTGGCCATCAGTGCGCGAACGCCCAGCCCGATCCCGAGGGAGGCCACGGCGAGCGAGAGGCCACGATGGAGCCATGTCGCATAGCGCTCGGCCGCCCGTAGGGGCCAGGACGCGATGAAGCTCAGCGAGGCCATACCGACCATGGAGCCCAGCCCGAACAGCAGAACGTAGATGCTCGCCAGCCCACGATCGGGCGCCGAAGCGAGCGCTAGCGCGAGTAGGCCTGCCGAGCCGGCCGCGCCGTGCATCAGTCCGACGGCGAGCGCTTTCAGCGGAAACTCGCGCCGGTGCGCGTGCCCGTGTGGGTTCGCAGCGTGGGGCGCAGCCTCGCCCAGGTGGCTATGGGCGTGAAAATGCCGCTCGCCGTCAGCGTGGTCGTGGACATGGAAATGCACCCTCGCTCGGCGCAGGCGGAACAGCACTTCGCCGCCCAGCAACACCAGCATCAGCCCGACCGCGCTTTCCAGTCGCGCCGCCGTTCGGTTGGACAGCGCCATCCCAAGCAGGATCACGGCTGAACAGATCAGGAAGAGGGTGATCGTGTGCCCCAGTCCCCACGCCGCGCCGCGCAGCACCATGGCGCGCCGCGAACTCTTGCCGGTCGCGAGCGCCCCCACGGCGGCCAGGTGATCCGGCTCCAGCGCATGCCCCATTCCGGCGAGGAACCCCAGCAGGATGAGTGAGGTTGGCACGCTCAGAACGATCCGAAGAAGGATCCGAGGATCAGGACGGCGACCAGTGAAATGATGACTCCGACGATCACCGTCATGAACATGTCCATATAGCTCTCACCGTGGGTGAGCTTGCTGATCTGAAGCAACAGCAGAACCGTACCGTTGTGCGGAAGCGCATCGAGCGTGCCGGCGCTGATTGTCGTCACGCGATGCATGAGGCCGGGATCGATCCCGTAGGTATGCGCAAGCTCGAGGAAGTGCCCGCCCAGGGCGTTGAGGGCGATCGCCATGCCGCCCGAAGCCGTCCCGGTCAGGGCCGCGAGGATGTTCATCGATACGGTGAGGGAGATCAAAGGCCCGCCGGGCATGCCTACGACCAGATCGCTGACGGCGGCGAAGGCGGGGAGGCTCGCGACCACCGCCCCGAAGCCGACGAGACTGGAAATCATCAGGACAGGGAGCACGGAGGAGTTCGCGCCCGCTTCGAGGCTCTCCCGAAGCGAGGGGAGGCGCCGGAAGTTGCCGACGATGACGGCGATGTTGGCCGCCGTAAGCGCCAGGATCACGGACCAGATGCCGCCGACCGCCTGGAAACTGGATGAGCCCCATTCCGGCCGCTCGAGAAATGAGAAATCCAGCCTCGGCAGGACCACCAGCGACATCAGGAAGTTCACGATGATCACCAGAACCAGGGGCAAGGCCGCGACGAAAACCGGCGGCAGGTTCTCTGCGGCTTTACCGTGGTGCAGCTCTTCCGGGTCGAAATCGCTGTTGTGCGCCGCCTGCTCACGCAGCTTCTGGTCGATCTCGACGGGCCCTTCGTCAGCCGTCGCGCCGAATCCCTCGCCTGCGCGCCGCGCGGCTCTCTCCACGTGGTTGAGCCACCAGAGGCCAAAGGCCAGGGTGATCGCCGAGGCGATTAGCCCGAGGCCGGGCGCGGCGAACGTCGTGGTGCCGAAGTAGGGCATCGGGATGGCGTTGTTGACCGATGGCGTTCCCGGCATCGCCGACATCGTGAAGGTGAAGGCGCCCAGGCCGATCGTCGCGGGCAGCAGGCGGCGCGGAATGTCGGCCGCCTGGAACATCCGCTGGGCCATGGGGACAAGGACGAAGAACGCCACGAAGACGCTGACGCCGCCGTAGGTGATGATGGCCGAGGCGATCACCACGGCGAGCATGGTCCTCTTGGTCCCGAGCCGCTCGGTCAGGAAGTTGGCGATGGCGGTGATCGAGCCGCTGTCGTTCATCAGCTTCCCGAAAAGCCCGCCGAGCAGGAATATCGGGAACCACCGCGTGAAGAACCCGGCCGCGCCGGGCATGAAGATCTGCGTCCATTGGGCCAGGAACACGTCGCCCGACATCCAGGCTGCGACCAGGCTCGCGAGCGGCGCGACAAGCAATACGCTCCAGCCCCGGTAGGCCAGCCACATCAGGAGCGCCAGGGCGACGAGTATTCCGATCAAACTCACGCTGGTCCTCCGATCGAGTTCTGTGGCGGGCTGTCTGGTTCTGTCGACATCAGGCGGCCTGCAGGGCAGGGCCGCGGAGCACGCGTTTGCGGTTGTCTTCTGGCGTCGTGGCCTCAGCGGGGGGCACGGGGATGAGCGACCTGAAGCCGGGCGCCGCCAGGAGCATCAGCCAGGTCACCAGCACGAACGTGGAGGTCAGCACGGGCATGGCGATCGGCTCGAGGAACACCGCGATCGAAGCCCAGAGCCACGTCGTCACGACGACGCCGAAGAGTGCGTACAAGAAGCTGGGCCAGCTCACCACGAGGAAGAAGCCGCCCAGCGCGATCGCCGTAAGGGCCGCGTTGTAGCCGAACAGGCCGTCGCGGATGGCGCCTTCCGGGCCGCCGAAGAGGGCGGCGACCCCGGCCGCCAGGACCGCGCCGATCAGGGCCATCGCCGCCGAGATGCGTGAGTTTACGGCGATGCCCACGACGATGGCGTAGCCGGTGATCCAGTTGTCCTGGAAGAATATCTGTCCGATGGCGTTGCCGAAGCCCATGTACCAGGTCGGCAGCAGGTATTGGGTCGTCTGCACGTACTCATCGGGCGATACCGGCTTCGTCAGCGGCCCGCTTTCAATGTTGGCGAACCGCAGAACGGCGAACAGGAACAGCCATCCCACCAGCACGAACGGCGCTGTCAGCGCCGCCACCCTGTAGGGCTGCAGGAGCGCGCCGATCGCAGAGAAGACCACAGAGGTCATCGCCGCGGCGAAGATGATGTACGCCAGCATGAACGGCGAGGGCGCTGCGCCGGTCCGGAAGTTCTCGCTGGTGAAGGCCACGAGCGACAGCCCGACCAGGGCGCCGTTGAAGCCGAACAGCCCGCTGGACACGAGCGCACGGTCGGCGCGTAGCACCATCGCCGTGGCCGTCGACACGATTGCGCCCAGCAGGCAGATCGCGAAGTAGATCCAGGAATTGAAGAGGATCGCGGCCAGGATCACAAGGCCGCTGAAGGGGTTGTTCTGGAACACCACCTGCCCGATCCCGCGCAGCACCCACTCGGGGAAGCGTAAGAGCGAATCGTCGGGAAACCGTTTCGTATCCATCCGGAAACCTCGTGCGCCAGGTCCGAGGCCTTGTGCAGCTCAAGGCGCCGATGCCCGCCGCTGTTCAGAACAGGAAGTAACGCTGGGCCATCGGCAGCTCTTTCGCCGGTTCGCAGGTGATGGGCTTGCCGTCCACGCGCACCTCATAGGTCTGCGGATCGACCTCGAGCTTCGGTGTGAAACCGTTGTGGATCATGTCCTTCTTGCGCAGCGCGCGAATTCCGCCAACGGCGGCGAGGTTCTTGGCAAGCTTCAGCTTCTCGCCGATCCCGTCGTCGAGGGCGGCCTTTGAGACGAAGGTCACCCCGGTGGAGGCGAGGGCTCGACCGAACAGGCCATACATCGGCCGGAAGTGCACAGGCTGCGGCGTGGAGATCGACGCGTTCGGATCGCCCATCGGCGCCGTCGCGATCATGCCGCCGACGACCACGAGCTTCGGCTTCACGCCGAAGAATGCCGGCTTCCAGACGACCAGATCCGCCCGCTTACCGACTTCGATCGAGCCGATGTGGTTTGCGAAGCCATGCGTGATGGCAGGGTTGATCGTGTACTTGGCCACGTAGCGCTTGACGCGGAAATTGTCGTTGCGCGCGCTGTCTTCGGGGAGCGCTCCACGCTGTGCCTTCATCTTGTGCGCGGTCTGCCAGGTGCGCAGCGTCATCTCGCCGATGCGGCCCATGGCCTGCGAGTCCGACGACATCATCGAGAGGATGCCGAGGTCGTGCAGGATGTCCTCCGCCGCGATCGTCTCCTTGCGGATCCGCGACTCGGCGAAGGCCACGTCCTCTGGAATCTGCGGGCTGAGGTGGTGGCACACCATCAGCATGTCGAGGTGCTCGTCGACCGTGTTGATGGTGTAGGGCCGGGTCGGATTCGTCGAGGAAGGCAGGATGTTTTCCTCGCCTGCCGCCGTGATGATGTCGGGGGCGTGGCCGCCGCCCGCGCCCTCGGTGTGGAAGCTGTGGATCGTCCGCCCCTTCATCGCGGCGAACGAGTTCTTCACGAAGCCGCTTTCGTTGAGCGTGTCGGTGTGAAGGGCGACCTGGATGTCCATTTCGTCGGCCACGGTCAGGCAGTTGTCGATCGCAGCCGGCGTCGTTCCCCAGTCCTCGTGCAGCTTCAGGCCGACGGCGCCGGCCTTTACCTGCTCGCGAAGCCCCTCGGGCAGGCTCGCATTGCCCTTGCCGAGCAGGCCTATGTTGATGGGAAGCGCATCGGCGGCCTCCAGCATCCGATGGATCGTCCAGGGGCCGGCCGAGACCGTCGTCGCCAGAGTGCCGACCGTCGGGCCTGCGCCGCCACCCACGAGCGTGGTCGTGCCGCTGGACAGCGCCTCTTCGGCCTGTTGCGGGGAGATGAAGTGGATGTGGGTGTCGACGCCGCCGGCCGTCACGATGGCGCCTTCGCCGGCGATAACGTCCGTCGCCGGCCCGATGACGATGGTCACGCCAGGTTGGATGTCCGGGTTCCCGGCCTTGCCGATGCCCGTGATGCGGCCGTCTTTGACGCCGATGTCCGCTTTGACGATGCCCCAGTGGTCGATGATGACCGCATTGGTGATGACGAGGTCGGCGACCTCGGAGGCCGCACGCTGGCCCTGTCCCATGCCATCGCGGATGACCTTGCCGCCGCCAAAGGTCACCTCCTCGCCGTAGATCGTGTGATCCTCCTCGATCTCGATGATCAGGTCGGTGTCGGCGAGACGCACCCGGTCGCCCTTTGTCGGGCCGTAGAGGGTTGCGTAGTTCGAGCGTGGGATCGTCGTCATTGGTCGCCCCTAAAGCTTGCCCATGACCTTGGCGTTGAACCCGTAGACCTTGCGGTCGCCGTCGAGCGCCACGAGCTTGACGTTGCGGTCCTGGCCCGGCTCGATCCGCACGGCGGTTCCGGCCGGGATGTCGAGGCGGAAGCCGCGCGCCTTGTCCCGGTCAAAGACCAGCGCCTCGTTCGTCTCATAGAAGTGGTAGTGCGATCCCACCTGGATCGGCCGGTCGCCTGAGTTCGAAACCTTGAGCTCCAGCTTCTCACGGCCGGCGTTGATTTCGATTTCACCATCCTCGATGAAGTATTCGCCGGGCTTCATGACCGCCTCACGGAATGACGTTGTGAACAGTTACGAGCTTTGTACCGTCGGGGAACGTCGCTTCGACCTGGATGTCGTAGATCATCTCCGGAACGCCCTCCATGACGTCGTCACGCGTCAGCAGGGTCGCGCCGTAAGACATCAGTTCCGCAACTGTCTTGCCGTCCCGCGCGCCCTCAAGGACTGCGGCCGAGATGTAGGCGACGGCTTCGGGATAGTTCAGTTTCACCCCGCGCGCTTTGCGTCGTTCCGCCAGCAGGGCTGCCGTGAACAGGAGAAGCTTGTCTTTCTCACGCGGCAGAAGCTCCATCGCCTCATCCTCATCAAGTTGACCAGATGCGCGGCCTGATCGCGGGCTTCCCCAGCCCGACTTCCCGCAGGACTTCCCAGGCGCGGAGGAACAGGCCCTTGGCCTCCGACATGCTCGCGCCCAGGTATCGACACGCCACCACGTCCTCGAGCTGGCTTGCGGCGAAGGCGCCCACAGCCGCGAGGGGGCCGGTCGCCGCGCGGATCCGATCGGCGAGGTCCTCGATCATCGGGCCCGCGTAGATCATCACGCCGAAGATCGGCTTTGCGGCGAACGCGAAGGAGGCGGCTGATAGCGGCGATCCGCCCGTGAGGGCAAGACGATCGTACCAGATCGGGCGGCCGCCCCGGACCACCTGCACACGTTGACGCATGGAGCCCTTCGAAAAGGCTTCGCCTGCGGCCGGCCGGCCCAGACTGGTAAATTCCCAGCCGACGTAGGTGGCGTCCGGCGCCAGGTCGACCCGCGTTTCGATCGAAGCGTCAGCCCCATCGAAGACGATAGTCTCCTGCGGCAGGTGTTCGCAGATTCCGCGGCGACCCACGTCGATGGTGGTGCTCTGCCGGCTCGCGCCGCCTCCGCTGCGGTAGAACTTCGTTGCGCCCGGCGTGGTCAGCAAAGCTCGCGCTCCCGCCTCGACGTGACAGACGATTTCCAGACTGTCGCCACCGGCGACTCCGCCCGGCGGATGCAAGATGTACACATGGGCCGTTCCGTCACCTTCGGGATGAAACGGGCTCTGGACCACAAGCGGGCCTGTGTGTCTGCGGTGGGCCAGACAAGTCAGGTCGCGCCGGGGTTCAAACCACAATTCCAGCTCTGCAGGCCAGCTAGGGGTTGAAGCCCTTGGTGGTGGGTCAACGTCGCGCACGCCCTCAGGGAAATCACTGATAGACATCGCAACTCCGCCTGGAGTGGCAGGGCCGCAATCGCCTCCCTGTCAATCAGTATTGGCGTTTCAACCATAGTATCGGACTATGGAGCCCTCAATGTCACGCAGATAACCGGCGGTTGTTAACCATCGACATGGACCAGCTTGGTTACAATTATCGATTGGAGCAGGAAGCTTAACTGTCTGGAGGTGTCGACATGCTCCGCGCAACTGGAATCCTGCGGGCGCATACGGACGGCGCAACCGCTCGACCAGTGGCGACAGCGGTGCTTCAGCATGACGAACGCCACCTGCGCCGCAAGGTGATCAGGCTGGCCGACGGTGGGACGGTCCTGGTCGACCTGGCAGAACCGGTGATGCTGACGGCCGGCGACGCGCTGCTGCTGGACGGTGGCGGCGTCGTCGCCATCGAGGCGGCTGTGGAAGAGCTGTGCGAGGTCAGGGCCCGTGACCCGGTGCACCTCGCCGAACTGGCCTGGCATATCGGGAACCGGCATCTGGCGGCCGAGATCTCGGCTCACCGCATCCTGATCCTACGCGATCATGTCATCCGAGCGATGCTTGAGGGCCTGGGCGCGCAGGTGCTCGACGTGACTGAGACGTTCAGGCCCGTGCGCGGCGCCTACTCGGGCCACGGGCCCAGCGCCGACCCTGATCACGGCCGCGCGGCTGCGGATCACCGCCACGACCATCACGACCACGACCATCACCATCATCACGGCACGGGGCATCAGCCATGACGACCCACTACGGCCCGCTTCGCGTAGGCATCGGCGGCCCTGTCGGCTCCGGCAAGACGACCCTGACCGAGAAACTGTGCATCGCGCTCCGCGACGACTTCTCGATCGCGGTGGTCACCAACGACATCTACACCAAGGAGGATGCGCTCTTCCTCGCCCGGCGGCAGGCGCTGCCGGAGGCCCGCATCATGGGCGTCGAGACCGGTGGCTGTCCCCACACGGCGATCCGCGAGGACGCCTCGATCAATCTTCAGGCGATCGCCGAAATGAACCGACGGTTCGCCGACCTTGCGATGGTCTTCATTGAATCGGGGGGCGACAATCTCGCCGCGACCTTCTCGCCTGATCTTGCGGATCTCTCGATCTACGTGATCTCCGTTTGCCAGGGCGAGGAGATCCCTCGGAAGGGCGGGCCGGCCATCACCCGTTCGGACCTGCTGGTGATCAACAAGAGCGATCTTGCGCCCTACGTCGGCGTGGACCTGGGCGTGATGCGGTCCGACGCCCAGCGCATGCGGGGAGATCGCCCGTTCGTCTTCACCGACCTTTCGCGCTCGGCCGGCGTCGACGCCGTCGTGGAGTTCATCCTGGCCAACGGCGGCCTGTCGCGGACTGACCGCGCCAAGAGCGCTGTGAACTCGTAGGGATGGCGAACGACGCGACCGGGACGGTTCAGGATCCCGGGCCACTTCTGCATCTGTTTCGACTGGTGAGCCTCAGCCTGCCGGTAGGGAGTTTTTCCTATTCGCGCGGCCTCGAGGCGGCGGTCCATGCAGGCTGGGTCCCTGACGAGGCGGCCGCCCAGGCTTGGATTCTCGGGACGCTGCGCTCGAACTTCGCCGCGCTCGACGGAGCCATGTTCTGTCGCATGGCGGACGCCCTTCAGGCGGGCGACGTGGATCAGTTCCTGTTGGCCGACGCCCGGCTTGCCGCCGGAAGGGAAAGCCGGGAGTTGCAGGCCGAGGATCGCCGTCTCGGCGAGGCGCTCCTGCGGCTGCTCGTCGAGCTTGGCGCGCCGTTGGCTGTCGAGGCACAGGCCTGGGTGCGCACATATCCGGCTGCGTTCGCCATCGCCGCAGGCTTCTGGGAAATCGCGCGGTTCGAAGCACTGCTTGGCCTGCTGTGGGCCTATGTGGAGGGTCAGGCGATGGCGGCCGTTCGGCTGGTCCCTTTGGGGCAGACGGCAGCCCAGAGGATCATGATCGCCGCAGTCGAGCCGATCGCCTCCGCCGCGGCATACGCCTTGTCCCTCCCCGACGACGAGATAGGCGCGACCGGCCAGGCCCTCGCTATCGCCAGCGCCTGGCACGAGGACCAGTACAGCCGCCTCTTCCAGTCGTAGGGGGAATGGCGATGATTCAGCAGGGCGGAAAGCCGATACCCGCTCAGGCACGGCGAACGGATTTGGCGCGAAGTCTGGATCCGTGCGGGACCCAATGATGGCCCTTCCATCTAGACCGTTGTTTTAGAAGGAGGACGACCCCCCGCCGTTCAGCGGCGGGGGGTCCATGGTGGAGCTAAGCGGAGTCGAACCGCTGACCTCTTGAATGCCATTCAAGCGCTCTACCAGCTGAGCTATAGCCCCGAGGTCTCGGGTCTTCCGGGATGCCTTGCGGCCCAGGAAGGCGCGGAACCTATTCAAACACCCTGACGCGATCAACCCCGGCCATTTTCTTTTTCGGAAATGGGGGCGGGGTATTTCGCCGCGGGCGCTCTAACGGTCGTCGACGTCCCCTTCGTCGGGCAGGCCTTCGATCTCGGAATCGTCGAAATCGTCGTCCTCATCCTCCTCCAGGAAGGGTACGTCGGCGTCGTCCTCAACCTCTTCTTCGTCGGCGAACTCGCCCAGGTCCTCAGAGACGGCCGGGCCCGGTTCGGCGACGTCCTCGTCGTCGGCGGCCAGGACCGGATCGTCGATCACCTCGTCGAGCTCGGGCGTGACGACTTCTTCTTCCTCTTCCTCGTCCGCGTCGGCGCCGGCCGCGACCTGATCTTCGCGTTCCTCGTCGGCCTCGGGCTCAGGCGCGGCGGACCGGGCCCGGACGCGGCGGTTACGGACGGCCTCGTCAGGGTCGAACTCGGTCTCGCACTTCGGACAGTGCGCCGGACGCTTGGTGAGGTCGTAGAATTTCGCTTGGCAGTTAGGGCAGACTTGTTTGGAGCCCAGCTCGGGATTGGCCAAAGGCGATGATCCTTGGAATGTGGGGGGCGAATTCGCGAAGCGGGCTCCCTTGCCA
>NZ_DASXNL010000194.1:0-23392 GCF_036495085.1 Phenylobacterium sp.
GGGGCCGGGGCTTGAACCGGAGCCGGAGCAGGAGGCGGGACGCGGGCGGCCGCAGCGGCGGCCTCGGCCCGGGCCCGTTCTTCAGCGGCCCGGCGCTCGGAGGCCTGACGTTCCTGGGCAAGCTCGATGGCGCGCTGACGCGCGGCGCGCTCCTCGGCGGAGAGGCCTGACGTGTCGACGCCGCCGCCAGGCGCGCGCGCGGCGGCCGGAGCCGGCGCGGGGCGCGGTTCAAAAAGGCGTTTTTCCGCCGAGGAGGGCGCGGCAAGATTTCCGCCGCCGCCCGGCATGTGCGGGCGGGCGCGCTTGGTCTCGACGACCACCGTCTTGGAACGGCCGTGGCTGAAGCTTTGCTTCACTGTGCCGGCGCTGACCGATCCGGCCCCACGGGGCTTCAGGGTCAGGGGCTGGCGCCCGCCCGGAGCGGGGGTACGGCCGTTGTTGTTCTCGTCGCTCATGCGCTCGCTTTACTCGTCGGCCGGCGGTCCGGCCAAAGGATAGATAACAAACAGAGGCAAGCAGGGCTTTGCGGCCCCGTTGCCTTCTCAAGGCTCCTCGCGCCAACTCTCAGGAAGGAGCGGGCAGAAGCCTGACAGCCGATGAGCGTCTTGCGCCCAACGATCGGCGGCTCGCCCCGCAAGGAAGGCGGTGTGTATCACATTCTCCGCCCCTAAGGCCAAACCCAATTCCTCCGCGTTGAAGACGCCGAAAATCGGCGTCGGCGGGGATTGCTTTCGGGTCTTGCCCCAGAGCTTGCGGCGCCCGTCCGCTGAGCCGTCGGACGCCTCGATCAACCAAGCAGCCTTGCCCGCGCTGATCGCAGCCGAGACTTTTTCAAAGCCCGAGGTAAGGTCGCCCGCTCGCCTTGCAAGCCCCAGACCCGACAAAAGCCGGCGCTTGAGCAGGGATTCCACCAAATTGGCGAGATCGGACGGCGCCTGGACCTTGGCTTTTGCGGCGCGGGCGAAAAGACCCTTTCGGGCCGCGGTTTCCACCGAACCTCGGTCCGCCGCAACCCACAGTCCCCGTCCCGGGAGCTTTCGCGCGAGATCCGGGACCACCTGCCCGTCCGGCCCCGCGACGAAGCGTATCAGCAGCGCCTCGTCCATCACCTGGCCGGTGACAATATCCCGCCGCTCCCGATCCGCGGCGGCCAAGGTGGCGGGGCGATCAGTCATGACGGAGCCCTGCCAAGGGCGAGAAAGCCGCGGAAAACAAGGAGCCACGCATAGCGCAACCCGTAAGCGGGGCTCTCATTGCGTGTTTTCCGCGTCTTCCGTGGTTCCATTTGACCGCCGCTGAGCGGCTAGGCGTCCCTCGCCTCTCCGGCCAGCTCGGCTTCGGCGAAGGCTTCGGTTTCCTCGATGGGCTCTTCCTCGAGCTCGACTTCCGGTTCCGGCGGAGCCTCGACCCAGCCCATAGCCACCCGGGCGCGCATGATCAGGGCTTCGGCGTCAGCGGCCTCGAGACCGAAGGCCTCGAGGATGCCGGGCTCGCGAACCCGCTCGCCATTCTTGGTCTCGAACCAGCCGCGCAGATCGTCGGGAACCAGGTCGGCCAGGTTTTCCACCGTCTTCACATCGCCTTCGCCGAGAGCCACGGCCATCGGCAGCGTGACGCCCTCGATCTCCAGCACGGCATCCTCGACGCCGAGCTCCCGGCGCTTGGCGTCGTATTCGGCGGCGATCTTGTCCAGGGAGTCCTGCGCGCGGGCCTGAATCTCGGCGCCGGTGTCCTCATCGAAGCCCTCGATGGAGGCGATTTCCGAGACGTCGACATAGGCCACGTCCTCGACGGTAGCGAACCCTTCGGTGACCAGCAGCTGGGCGATGACCTCATCGACGTCCAGGGCTTCCTGGAAGAGGGCCGTACGTTCGGCGAACTCGCGCTGGCGGCGCTCGCTCTCCTGGCTCTCGGTCATGATGTCGATCTGCCAGCCCGTCAGCTGGCTGGCGAGGCGGACGTTCTGCCCGCGGCGGCCGATGGCCAGCGACAACTGCTCGTCAGGGACCACCACTTCGACCCGCTCGTCTTCCTCGTCCATGACGACCTTGGAGACCTCGGCCGGCGCCAGGGCGTTGACGATGAAGGTCGCCTCGTCCGGGCTCCACTGGATAATGTCGATCTTCTCACCCTGAAGTTCGGCCACCACCGCCTGCACGCGGCTGCCGCGCATGCCGACGCAGGCCCCGACCGGGTCGATCGAGGAGTCGTTGGAGACCACCGCCATCTTGGCGCGGCTTCCCGGGTCGCGGGCCACGGCGCGGATCTCGATGACCCCGTCGTAGACCTCGGGCACTTCCTGGGCGAATAGCTTGGCCATGAAGCCGCCGTGCGCTCGGCTGAGCAGGATCTGCGGGCCTTTGGTCTCCCGGCGGACGTCGTAGATGTAGCAGCGGATGCGGTCGCCGATGTTGAAGTTCTCGCGCGGGATCGACTGGTCTCGCCGCGAGATGCCTTCGCCACGGCCCAGGTCGACGACGATATTGCCATACTCGACCCGCTTGACGACGCCGTTGACGATCTCGCCGACGCGGTCCTTGAACTCCTCGTACTGGCGCTCGCGCTCGGCCTCGCGGACCTTCCCGGTCACCACTTGGCGGGCCATCTGGGTCTGCACGCGGCCGAATTCGAAGGGCGGCAGGATTTCTTCGTAGGTCTTGCCGACCACTGCGTCCTTGTCGGTGCGCTTGGCGTCGGAGAGACGCAGGATGCCTTGCGGCTCCTCGGCGGGGACCTCCTCCCCCTCCTCGCTCATGACCGTGCCGAAGCTGGCGTCGTCGGCCACCACCGTGATCACCCGCTTGACGGTCACTTCGCCGGTCTTCTGGTCGATGTTGACACGGATATCGTGCTCGGCGCCGTAGCGGGCCCGGGCGCCCTTCTGGATCGCTTCTTCGATCGCCTCGATGACGATCTCGCGATCGATGGATTTCTCGCGCGCAACCGCATCGGCGATCTGCAGCAGCTCAAGCCGGTTGGCGGAAATGCCGGTAAGGCTCATGGAATTTCCCTCTTTAGTCGGAAGTCTGTGATTGGGGATCGGTTTGCAGGCGGGCCGCGCGAACTTCGGCGCCCCGCTTCATCAGTTGATCGGTGAGAACGAGCTTGGCTTCGACGATCCAGGCGAACGGGATCAGAGCCGTCTCATCCTCGCCCTCGAGGTCGACGGCGACCTGGCCCTCATCGACGCCGGCCAGAACGCCTTTGAAGCGCTTGCGGCCCTCGGCCAGACGGTCGAGCTCGATGCGCGCCTCATGGCCCTGGTAGGTTTCGAAGTCGGCAAGCCGGGTCAGCGGCCGGTCGACGCCGGGAGACGAGACCTCGAGGGTGTATTCGCCCGCGATCGGGTCGGCGGCGTCCATCACCTCGGAGATGGCGCGGGACAGGCGGGCGCAGTCCTCGACGTTCATGTCGCCATCGGAAGGGCGTTCGGCCATAACCTGCAGGCGCCGTTGATGGTCCCCGCCCATGAGGCGAAGGCGCACAATGGCGTAGCCCGCCGCCTCGGCCACGGGGTCGAGCAACTCCAAGAGGTTCAGGTCTTCGGCGGTCTTCCCACGCATGGGCTTCGGCCTGGCTCCGGCAAAGAAAAAAGCGGCCGGGCCGGAGCCCGCCGCTCGTAGGCGCCATACAGCGCTAACGGACGATGTTGGGATGAATATAGGCGCTGGCGAGAGGTTTGTCAGCCCTGTTGAGTCGGAGGCGGTCGCTGGCTTTGGCGAGCTGACTTTCCATAGCCGGCTATTGGACCATCTTCGATGGAAGCGCACGGCCTTGGAGCCAGTAGGGTGCGGCCCGCCTCGCTCAGCGATTTTCCGCCACTTCGGAGGACGCTACCTCTAAATCTGTCGGCGCTCGACGAGCGGACGTGCAAGCTTCGCCTGTGATCGGCATGCCATTTCACCCATTCCAGCCCTGGCTCGCGCGGTGGAGCCTCTCCGTTGACGGTCAGCCGATCATCACCCGGTTTGGCAGTCGCCTCATTCCCGTGTCCCGCAACGGCGAGCAAGCGATGCTCAAGATCGCTGGTCACGAAGAAGAGCGCCGCGGTGGCGAGTTGATGGAATGGTATGGAGGCCTCGGCGCCGCCCGCGTGCTTGCGCGCGAAGGAGACGCGCTGCTGCTGGAGCGCGTGGTGGGCGAGCGGAGTCTGTCGGCGATGGCTCAATCCGGCCACGACGACGAGGCGACCCGGATCCTCTGCCGCACCGCCATGGCGCTTCACGCCCCACGCTCGCAGGCGCCGCCGCGAGGCCTCGTCCCCCTGGATGTCTGGTTCCGCGCTCTGGAGCCCGCCACGGCCCGCCACGGCGGGACCTTCGCCAAAGCAGCGGCCGCTGCGCGGGCCCTGCTCGCCGAGCCGCGGGAGCAGGTGGTCCTTCACGGAGATTTCCATCACGACAACGTCCTGGACGGCGGCGCGCGGGGCTGGCTGGTGATCGACCCGAAGGGGCTGCTCGGTGAGCGTGGCTTCGAGTACGCCAATCTCTTTCGCAATCCCGACGCGGCGACGGCGCTGGGGGATGGCCAAATGCGACGGCGGGCCACCATCGTGGCCCAGGAGGCGGCGCTGGATATCAAGCGGCTGCTGCGGTGGGTGCTCGCCTATGGCGGCCTTGGCGCGGCCTGGAGCCTCGAGAGCGGCCACGATCCTGAACCCGGCCTCGCCATCGCGGAACGGGCGGCGGCCGAGCTGGCGAGGTAAGCGTTCCGCGCCGATGTCCGTCGACTACCGAGTCGGAGTCGGAGAGCGCAGGCGGACGGTCCAGGCCATGAACGCCTCCAGATACGCTCGCAGGTACTTTGCCGTTGGTTCGTCGGTCAATCGCCCTTCAGGGTCGAACTTTTCATGGGCGCGGAAGACCAGGATCTCGGGCTGGGGCATGCAGTAGGAGTTGGTGAACTCGAAGGCCTGGCGCAGCTGGCTCTGGCCGCGGGCGCTGCCGGTGGCCCCGGGCGAGGCCCCGATAATCCCGACAGGTTTTGCGCCCAGCGGTGCGGACCGCGGCGGGCGCGAGGCCCAGTCGACGGCGTTCTTCATGACCCCGGGAACGCCGTGGTTGTATTCTGGCGTAACGAACAGCACCGCGTCGGCCGCGGCAATGGCCTCCTTCAGCGCCTTGACGCCCGGCGGGTCGCCTTGGGCCTCCACGTCACCGTTGTAGAGCGGCACATCGATCAGGTCGAAGGCCTCGAGCGCCATGCCCGGCGGCGTCATGCCCTGGGCTGCCCGTAGCAGGGCGCGATTGTAGGAGCCTTGCCGCAGGCTTCCCGCCAGACCAAGTACTCTAACGGCGGCGGCTTCAGACACGGCAGACCTCGATCCTTGTGGCGGGACAGCGTCACTATGCTCTGCGCCTTAGCCGCGCGCACGCCAAACCGGGGCTTACGGCGCGAGCGGAATAGCCCTAAAGACGCGGCCCTCCCCAACTATCGTGTCTCAAGGCCTCTTCAATGGACCTCTCCAAGATCCCCGTCGGCGTTAACCCGCCTTACGACGTCAACGCCATTATCGAGATCCCGCAGGGCGGCGAGCCGGTAAAGTACGAGATCGACAAGGATAGCGGCGCGCTTTTCGTCGATCGCTTCCTGCACACGGCGATGTTCTATCCGGGCAACTACGGCTTCATCCCACACACGCTCGCCGACGACGGCGACCCGATGGACATCATGGTGGTCGGCCAGACTCCGGTGGTGCCAGGCGCCATTATCCGGGCGAGGCCGATCGGCACCCTGATGATGGTCGACGAGGCCGGCGGCGACGAGAAGGTGCTGGCCGTACCCGTCGACGCCCTGCACCCGTTCTACACGGGGGTAGATTCCTGGCGCAGCCTGCCGGGGATCCTGACAGAGCAGATCGCCCACTTCTTTCAGCACTACAAGGACCTGGAAAAGGGCAAGTCCGTAAAGATCACCGGCTGGGCCGAACCCGAGCAAACGGCCGACCTGATCCGCGCTGCGATCGAACGCTACAAGGCGGCGACCTAAGCCGGTCGCTCCATTTGGGGGAGATGTCGGCGAAGCTGAGAGGTTTCGGCCTCCGGCCTCGAGCGCCACTTCTCCCGAAGGGCACGGGCTAGTCCACCCGGACGAAATCCAGGAATACGGGCGCGCAGTCGCCGAGGCGCTTTTCCTCGTAGCGTGTGGTGATGTGGTCGCCAGGCGCGGTGCGCCAGTCGCCGGCCTCGGCCGCCGTCCAGCGGAAGGCGGGGTTTTTCAGAAACCGCCCCAGGGACCAGTCCACGTAGTTGGCCCAGTCGCTCGCAAAGCGCAGCCGCGCGCCGGGCTTGAGCAGGCGGGCGAGCTCGGCGACGGTTTCGGCCTGGACCAGACGGCGCTTGTTGTGCCTCGCCTTGGGCCAGGGGTCCGGGAACAGGATGAAGGCGCGGTCGACGCTCGCCGCCGGCATCTGCGCCATCAGCTCTCGTGCGTCGCCGTCATGGACGCAGACGTTGGTCAGCGCCTGCTCGTCGATGTGGCGCAGCGCGCTTGCGACCCCGTTCTGGAACGGCTCGGCGCCGAGGAGGAGGATATCGGGCCGGCGCTGGGCTTGGGCGGCCATGTGCTCGCCGCCGCCAAAGCCGATTTCCAGCCAAACTTCCGCGGCATCCGGCTTCAGCATGCGCGGATCAAAAGGGCCGGCAGGCGGGCGCAGGGTCGGAAGCAGGCTTTCCATCAGCGCCGCCTGTCGAGGCTTGATGGCGCGAGTCTTCAGGCGGCCGTAGGAGCGCAGCGGCGGGTGGGCGTCGGTCATCCGATTTTCCGTGTCATCCCGGAAGCCGTGGAGAGGCTGCCTGCGGACCCATACACGCCAAACGCATCGGTGAGTTCAACATCCCCGAGGGTCTTAAGCCTTCGCGGACCGCGAAACCCGAGTAAGCGTCGAACAGCCTTTTAGGCCAGCTTGCGCAGCTCTTCCGTCAGATCGGGCCGTTCCCAGGAGAAACCGCCTTCGTTGTCGGGTTGGCGCCCGAAGTGGCCGTAGGCCGCGGTGCGGGCATAGATCGGGCGGTTGAGCTGCAGGTGCTCGCGTATGGCGCGCGGCGTCGCACCGCCAATCAGCTCCGGAAGGACAAGCTCCAGCTTCGCCGGGTCGATCTCGCCGGTGTTGTGCAGATCGACGTAGAAACTGAGGGGCTGGGCCACGCCGATGGCGTAGCTGATCTGGATTGTGCACTTCTTGGCCAGGCCGGCGGCCACGACGTTCTTGGCCAGGTAGCGGCAGGCGTATGCCGCCGATCGATCCACCTTCGTCGGATCCTTGCCGGAGAAGGCGCCGCCGCCGTGCGGCGCGGCCCCACCGTAAGTGTCGACGATGATTTTGCGGCCTGTCAGGCCCGCATCGCCGTCTGGCCCGCCGATCTCGAAGCGGCCGGTGGGATTGACGTGCCACCTGGTCTTCTTGGTGATCAGGCCCTCAGGGAAGACGCCCTCAACATAGGGTCGGATGACCTGTTCGATACGCTTAGGGGTCGCCGCGTGCAGGCCGATCCGCTTCTTGTGCTGGGTCGAGACCACGATCTGCAGCACCTCGACCGGGCGACCGTCCTCGTAGCGAAGGGTGACCTGGCTCTTGGCGTCAGGCTCCAGAACCGAACATTCGCCGGAGTGGCGCACCTCGGCGAGCTTGCGCAGGATGTCATGCGAATATTGCAGGGTGGCCGGCATCAGCGACGGAGTCTCGTCGCAGGCGTAGCCGAACATGATGCCTTGGTCGCCCGCGCCCTCGTCCTTCTTGTCGGAGGCGTCCACGCCTTGGGCGATGTGGGCGGATTGCGGGTGCAGGTGGCAGGCGTATTTGGCCTTGGCCCAGTGGAAACCCTTTTGCTCGTAGCCGATGTCCTTGATCGCCTGGCGAACCTTGGGCTCCAGCGAGCGGACGATGTCGCGCGTCATGGCCTTGTTCTCGGCCTTGGAGGCGCCCGGCCTGCCGGCGCGGACTTCACCGGCCAAGACGATCCGGTTCGTGGTCACCAGGGTCTCACAGGCCACGCGGGCCTCCGGCTCGGCGGCCAGGAACGCATCGACCACCGTGTCCGATATGCGGTCGGCGACCTTGTCGGGATGGCCTTCGGACACGCTTTCGGACGTGAAGATATAGCTGGAACGGCTCACGGCGCTTGGCTCCGGGAAGTTGACGGGGCCGCCCGATGCAGTGCGCGGCCGCTCTATAGGGTCGCAAGCCTATAAAGAAATCTTTATGTCCCGCCAAGTACGCGTTGCTTCGGTATGGCTAAGACGCCGCGCTTCCCGCCATCTCGGGCTCGCCTGCCATCGCGCGCACCAGGTCGAGGACCTTGCGCCTCACCCGGCCCTTGGGAACCTTCGGAAAGACGGAGGCGAGTTCCATGCCTTCCGGCGTCATCAGGAAATCCTGCAGCGTCGCGTGCGGCACATTCGAGCCGGGCATCTCGGTCCCGTCGCCGAGGCCGTCGTAGAAGTAGCCGATGTGGATGGAGAGCGCGCGGGCCACTTCCCAGAGCTTGGAGGCGCTGACCCGATTGGCGGCGCGTTCGTATTTCTGGACCTGCTGGAATGTCAGGCCGATGCAGTCCGCCAGGCGCTCCTGGCTCATCCCCAGCTCCTTGCGCCTCATCCGGATCCGCAAGCCCACGTGGCGATCAATGGGATTCGGGACTCGGTCGGTCTCTTCAAACTTGTCCAATGCAACTTCCCATCAAGCATCGCCGGCCGGCGGAACGTCAGGCGGCCCCTCCCCACCGCCCTCGACGATTGACGCTCGTCGAACCACGATAGGCCAAAGCGACCAGACCGGATAGCAGGAGCATTCCGGCGAAGAAGAGGTCGCCTACCTTGCTATACGGCGTAAGTTGCAGAGCTGGAGGCAGTCGCCCGTCAACTATTCCGAACCCGCCCAGCCCGAGCCGCGCGCCCGGAGCTATTCGGCCATAGCCGTCGATGATCGCCGAGACGCCGGTGGGGGTGGCCCGGACGATCGGCAAACCCTCTTCGATCGCCCGGTAGCTGGCGATATTGAGGTGCTGCAGGGGACCCGAGGTCATGCCGAACCAGGCGTCATTTGAGATATTGAGGATCCAGTCGGGGCGCAGCGCAGCGCGCGCAGCGCCGGCCCGCGTAACCCCTGGAAAGAGCGCTTCGTAGCAGATCAGCACCTGGACGGCTGGAACCCCCGAAGGCGCTATCGGCTGCGACGGCGGCCCGGCGCTGAAGTCTTCGGGCATGTGCACCAGGCTGCGGAAGCCGACCTTGGTGGCGAGTTCGCCTGCGGGCATGTACTCGCCGAACGGCACCAAGTGGTGCTTGTCGTAGACACCGGTGACGCGAAGGCCCTCGGTTTCTCGCCGGAAGGCCACCAAACTGTTGAAGTATTGCGGCGCGCCGCCTGGCCCGAGCCCGGCGCGGTTGGCGCCCATCAGGAGCGTCTGCCCCAACGCGAGCGCGTCGCGCAGCCGCAATGCATAGGCCGATCCCGGCGCCACGAGGTCGTCGATCACCGCCGGCAGGGCGCCTTCCGGCCAGATGACGATATCCGGCTGGACCGGGCCCTGGCGCTGGGTGAGGCTGACGTAGGTGTCGAAGATCTGGCTCAGGTTCTCCGGCCGCCATTTGACCTTCTGATCGATGTTGGCCTGTACGACACGGATCATCGGGGCTTGAGCTTGCGGCTTGGCGGCGCCGCCGATCCTCACCGCGCCGAACACATAGAGGCCGGCCAATGCGGCCGCGGCCAGGGCCGCAGCACCCGCCCTGCGCCGCCAGTCGGCCCTGTCGAACAGAACTGCCGGCGCGGCTGCTATGGCCAGGGTGACCCAGGTGAGCCCGTAGGCTCCGAACACCGAGGCGGCTTGCGAGGGCGCAGAGCCTGCCCGCCACGTCTCGCCCGGCAGATCCCACGGGAACCCGGTTAAGATGTTCCCGCGCAGCCATTCTAAGCCGGCAAGACAGCCTGCGAACACAAGCACGCGAGCGACGCCCGGGGGCCTCAGCGCGCGGTAGAGCAACGCCGCTGCGCCCCAGAAAAGCGCCAGTCCGGCGGCCAGCAGGACCAGCGCGAAGGGCGCCATCCAGCCCTGATCCTTGGCGTCCACCATGAAGGGCTCGGTGATCCACCAGACGCTGACGGCGAAATAGCCGACGCCGCCCAGCCAGCCGCGGAGAAAGGCCGAGCGCAACGGCCGCTCACCGCTTACGTCGACCGACGCCATGAGCAAGGCGTAACCCAGAAGGCCCGGCAGGACGCCGAACGGCGGATGCGCCGACCCGGCCGCCAGGCCGGCCCCCAAGGCCAGGCCCGGTCCCGCCCAACCGCGCATCCACCCCATCGGCGGGGTCAAGCGGGCGAGGCGGGATGGTGGGCGATCATGCGGCGCACGCGCACCCGCTTCACACGGCGCGGATCGGCGGACATCACCTCAATGGCGAAGCCGCCGGGATGGTCGACCACCTCGCGCCGCTGCGGGACGCGCCCTGCCAGCGCGTTCACCAGGCCCGCCACGGTATCGATCTCCTCGTCGAGGTCCGGCGGCGCGAGGTCGACGCCGTCGCCGATGGCGGCTTCCAGATCCTCCAGAAGGGTGCGTCCGTCGGCCACCCAACCGTCGCCGTCCTCCACGACCGGCGCAGAGCCGTCCTCGGCCACGTCGTCGTGCTCGTCGGAGATCTCGCCCACCAGGGTTTCGAGAAGGTCTTCCAGGGTCACCAGACCGTCGGTGCCCCCGAATTCATCGATCACCAGCGCCATGTGGGTATGCTCGGCGCGCATCTGGCCAAGAAGCTCGGACGCCCGCATCGAGGCCGGGACGTAGAGCACCGGGCGCACGGGGTTGTGGCGGCCGGACAGTACGCGGTCGGTCGGCCTCGGCTTGCGGACCTTCCGGGCCATGAGTTTGAAGACGTCCTTGACGTGGACCACGCCCACCGGCTCGTCCAGGGTCTCCTTGTAGACCGGCATGCGGCTGTGCTCAGCCTCGATGAACCGCGCGGTCAACTCGGCGAAGGTGCAATCCTTCGGCACCGCGACAATGTCGGCGCGAGGCTTCATGACGTCTTCCACGCGCAGGTCCTGGAAGGCGCGGGCCTGACTGACAAGCTCGCCGGTCGCCGCGGTGGGCGGCTCCACAAGCGCCGGCGCAGCCTGGGTCGGGCGGCCTCGGAAACGATCGAACAGCGACAGGATGCCCCTGTGCTTGTGGTCCGGCTCAGGCTCAGGGTCTGGGTCGCTCATGGTCTCCCTCACCGGCCAGATAGGGATCGGGGATCCCCAGCCCGGCCAGCACCACGCGCTCTAGGCCTTCCATCTCGTCGGCTTCAGCGTCGTTCATGTGGTCATATCCTAAAAGGTGCAGGACCCCATGCGCCACCAGATGCTGCAGGTGATGCGCGAGCGGCTTGCCTTGTTCGTGGGCTTCGCCGGCGCAAACGCCGTACGCCAGGGCCACGTCGCCCAGATGGTGCTCGGGATTGGCGGGAGCCGGGAAAGAAAGGACGTTCGTCGGCTTGTCCTGCCGGCGGAAGCGGGCGTTGAGATCGCGAACGCTCGCATTGTCTGTCAGCAACACGGTCACGCCGTCCCGGGCCTCCACTGACGCGTCCGCGACGAGCAGCGCGCGCGGTCCCTCCGCATCGGAGACTGCGGCTCCCAGGACGAGCTCGAGCGTCGCGGCGCCTGCGATCCGCGCCAATTCCTCGGCGTCGCCAAGCACGGCTGTCCAGGCCGGGTCTTCGATTTCGACGTCGATCAAATGGAACGCCCAACCCTGGCGGCATCGGCGTCATAGGCGCGCACGATGCGTTCGACGAGCGGATGGCGGACCACGTCCTCCGCCGAGAATCGGGTGATGGCGACGCCCTTCACGCCCTCCAGTATGCCGACCGCGTGCGCCAGGCCGCTGTCGCGCACGTTCACCAGATCGATCTGCGTCGGGTCGCCGGTAACCACCATGCGCGCGCCCTCGCCCAGGCGGGTCAGCACCATCTTCATCTGCAGGCGGGTGGCGTTCTGCGCCTCGTCGACAATGACGAAGGCGTGGGCGAGCGTGCGGCCGCGCAGAAAGGCGATCGGCGCCACCTCGATCTCGCCCTTCTCGCGGCGCCGGCGCAGCTGTTCTGCGCCCAGTATGTCAGTCAGCGCCTCCCAGACCGGCGCCATGTAGGGATCCACCTTCTCCGTGAGGTCGCCGGGCAGGAAGCCCAGCCGCTCGCCGGCCTCGACCGCGGGCCGCGAGACGATCAGCCGGTCGACCTCGCCGCGCAGCAGCAGGCCTGCGCCGTGCGCCACAGCCAGAAACGTCTTGCCGGTTCCGGCAGGGCCCAGCCCGAACACAAGTTCGCACCTGGACAGCGCCTGGAGGTATTCGGCCTGGGTCGCGGTCTTGGGCGCCACCTGGCCGCGACGCCCGATCGGAAGCGCGCCTGGGCCCGCGCCGCCGGACTTGGCGTTGCCGATCGCCACGCGAATGTCCGCTTCGCCGATCTCCAGCCCCTGGTCGGCGCGGGCCGCAATCGCCTGGACGGCCTTCTTGGCCTGGGCGCGCGCCTTTGCGTCCCCGGTCAGCGACACACCCCCGCCCGGCGTCTCAACCAGCACGTCGAAGGCGTCTTCGATGAGCGCAGCATGCCGGGAGTTGGCGCCGGAGACCGCGCGGGCCGCGGCGTCCGAGAGAGTGACGAATTCCGGGGCGCGGCTCAAATGGCCATCTCTGGGGCTTGCTCCACCACGAGCGTGCCCGCCAGGCTCATCCGGGCGGCGGCGTCGATCCGCACTGGAACGATCTGGCCGATCAAGCGATCCGGCGCGGTCGCATGGACCGCCTGCAGATAGGGACTGCGGCCGATCAACTGGCCGGGATGGCGCCCGGCACGCTCGAACAGCACCGGCAGCACCTTGCCCACCTGCGCAGCGTTGAAGCCGCGGGCCTGCTCGTCGAGCAGCGCGTTCAGCCGCGCCAGGCGCTCATCCTTCACCGCCTCGTCCACCTGACCCGGCATGGCCGCAGCCGGCGTCCCTGGCCGGCGGGAGTACTTGAACGTGAAGGCCGTCGCGTAACTGCACTCGCGCACGAGGTTGAGCGTCGCCTCGAAGTCGCTGTCACGCTCGCCCGGAAACCCCACGATGAAATCGCCGGAGATGGCGATGTCGGGCCGGCCGCGACGAATCTTCTCGATCAGCCGCACGTAGCTTTCGGCCGTGTGCGCGCGGTTCATGGACTTCAGCACCCGGTCCGATCCCGACTGCACGGGCAAGTGCAGGTAGGGCATGAGGGCCGGGACCTCGGCATGGGCGGCGATCAGGGCTTCGTCCATGTCGCGCGGATGGCTGGTGGTGTAGCGGATGCGGTCGAGGCCCTCGATCGTAGCCAGGCGACGCACCAGGGCCGCAAGTCCGCCTTCGCCGGCGTAGGCGTTGACGTTCTGGCCCAGCAGGGTGACCTCGCGCACGCCTTGCCCGGCCAGGTCACGAGCCTCCGCCTCGATGGCCTCGGCCGGCCGCGACCACTCGCCCCCGCGCGTGTATGGCACCACGCAGAAGGTGCAGAACTTGTCGCAGCCCTCCTGCACAGTGAGGAAGGCGGTGACGCCGGTGGCGTGCCGGCCGGCCGGCGCGAGGGCGTCGAACTTGTCCTCTGGCGCGAAGTCGGCGGCGAGCCGCTCGCCGCGGGCGCGATGCGTGCGCGCGATCAGTTCGGGGAGTTGATGGTAGGCCTGCGGGCCCACGACCAGGTCGACGGCGGGCTGGCGGCGCATGATTTCCTCGCCCTCCGCCTGGGCGACGCAGCCGGCGACGGCGATGGTCATCCGCGCCCCGCCGTCGGCGACGCGCTCGTCGCGCATCTCCTTGAGCTTGCCGAGCTCGGAATAGACCTTCTGGGTGGCCTTCTCGCGGATATGGCAGGTGTTCAGCACCACCAGATCCGCGCCCTCCGGGCTGTCGGTCATGGCATAGCCCAGCGGCGACAGCACATCGGCCATCCGCTCGCTGTCGTAGACGTTCATCTGACAGCCGTAGGTCTTGATGAAGAGGCGCTTGGAAGGCGCAGGAGCGGTCATAAGCGGGGTTATGGGGTGGGCGGGGAAGCGGCGCAAGTTCGCGCCGTGCGGCTACTTCTCCTCGAGTGGCATCCCGTAGAGCTCCAGGCGATGGTCCACCAGCCGGTAACCGAGCTTCCTGGCGATGGCGTCCTGCAGGGCCTCGATCTCCGGATCCATGAACTCCACGACCTTGCCGGTCTTCATGTCGATCAGGTGGTCGTGGTGCTGGTCGGGGTGCTCCTCGTAGCGGGAGCGGCCGTCGCGGAAGTCGTGGCGGGTGATGATGCCGGCCTCATCGAAGAGGCGCACGGTTCGGTAGACGGTGGCTATGGAAATGTGCGGATCGACCGCGTGGGCGCGGCGGTGCAGCTCCTCCACATCGGGATGATCGTGCGCCTCGGAGAGCACGCGCGCGATGACCCGGCGCTGCTCGGTCATGCGCATACCCTTCTCCACGCAGAGCTTTTCGATGCGGTCCGACACTGGGCTTGCGACTCCTCGTTGCCACCAGAATAGGTCTAAGCGGCGGCGGCGTTAAGGTCGAGACGCATCACCAGGGCGTCCATCACTCCGTCCGCCCCCCGATCATAGTAGGCCTTGCGCAGACCCGCCTTGCCGAAGCCGAGCCGCCTGTAGAGGGCGATGCCCGCCTCGTTGTCGACCGCGACCTCCAGGAAGACCTCCTGGGCGCCAAGCTCGCGGGCGACGGGCAGCGCCACGGCGAGCAAGGCGCAGGCCACACCCCGGCGTCGCGCCGTTGGAGCAACCCCCAGGGTCAAGACCTCCATCTCGCCGGCCGCGACCCGACACAGGATGACCCCCAGGGGCGCGGCCTGGTCGTCGGCGGCCAGAAAGCCATAGATCCCCTCGCCGTCCAGCAGGTCCTCGAACTCGTCCTCGCGCCAGGAGCCCGCGAAGGCCAAGGCGTGGACGGCGGCCATGGCCTCGCACTCCGCCGGGCCGGCTCGGACCAGTTTCATGCCGGCAGCTTGGCGTCAGGGGCGCGCAGGTAGAGCGGCTTCAGCGGCCCGGGCTCGCGTCCGCCGGCGAGTCGGGCGACCTGGCGGGCGTCGGCGCCCTCGGCGGCAAGGACGCGCGCGGCGGGCGCCAGGTCGGCGAGCAGGGATGCGCCGGAGCCCGCCAGCGTGAAGGGGCGCCCCTGCGACAGTTCCGCCACGCGGGCCGCGGCGATCTCTAAAGTGACCGCGTCAGGGGCCATCAAGGCGCGGCCATCCTCAAAGGCCTGCAGGTAGAGCTGGCCGCGGCGGGCGTCTATGGCCGGGAAAACCAGGCCGTCAGCGCTCGCAGCGAGCGCCTCCAACGTGCCGATCCCGACGGCGGGCCTGTCAAGAGCCAGGGCCAGTCCCTTGGCGAAAGCGATGCCGACGCGCAGGCCGGTGAAGGAGCCCGGGCCGAGCGTGACTGCGATCCGATCGAGGCGAACGAAGGCGAGGCCCGCCTGGGCCATGGCCTCCTGCGCCATGGGCGCCAGGCGCTCCTGATGTCCTCTCGCCATGACCTCACGCCCATGGCCGAGCACCCGCTCACCGTCGAGCACCGCGACCGAACAGCTTGAGAGGCAGGTATCCAGCGCCAGGACGATCATCCGCTCGCTTCTAGAGCGTTTGTTCGACCGCCGTCACTTCCGGGACGTAGTGCTTGAGCATGTTCTCGACCCCCGCCTTCAGCGTCGCCGAGGAAGACGGGCACCCGGAGCAGGCGCCGCGCATGTTGAGGTAGACGACGCCGGTCTTGTCATCGAAGCGCGAGAACAGGATGTCGCCGCCGTCCTGGGCCACCGCGGGGCGGATGCGGGTGTCCAGCAAATCCTTGATCTCAGCGACGATCTGGGCGGTCTCGCCCTCGTAGACGCCTTCGTCATGGCCGCCTGCGCTGTCATCGGCGCCGGCGAAGAGCGGCTGGCCGGAGGTGAAGTGATCCATGATGGCCGCCAGGATCGGCGCTTTCAGGTGGCTCCAATCGTGGCCCTCGGCCTTGCCGACGGTCAGGAAATCCGGGCCGAAGAAGACGCGCGTGACGCCATCGATCGCGAAGATCTCGGAGGCGAGCGTCGAGACGACGGCCGCCTCGGCGTCACGAAAGTCCCGCGTACCCTCGCCCATCACCTCGCGGCCGGGCAGGAACTTCAACACCTCGGGGTTCGGCGTGGTTTCTGTCTGAATGAACATGGGCGAGATGTGGCGCCGCGAGCGAGCAGGCGCAAGTTCGCCGATCGTCCCGCCCCATGGAGGAAGCGCTACGCCAGGTCGGCGACCTCAGCGTCGGTCAGGTCGCCGGGCACCAACGTCACCGGCACCTTGCGCGCGCCCCAGGTGACGCCTTCCTTCGCGAGCGCGGCGATCAGCGGCCCCGGGCCCCTGCCGCCTACGGCCGCCGCCAGGACCAGGATCTTGATATCCGGATCGGCGCCGATGACCTGGCGAAGGCCCGCGCGCATGTTGTCGGCGTTGACGATCAGATATTCCGGCGGGAGGCCGGTTTCGGCCTGAACGAAGGCGGCGGATTGCTGCAGGACCGCCTCGGCTTCATCACGCGCCTGGCGCTCGATCTCTTCGCGCACGCCGCTCCAGTGTTCGAACACCGCCGGCTCGATAACCCGCAGAATCGCCACATGTCCGCCGGTAGACCGCGCCCGACGGCAGGCGAAGCGAAGCGCTGTCTGGAACTCCGGCGTGTCGTCGGAAACGACCAGGAACTTGCGCTTGCTCATCAGCAGACGGTGACGCGCCGGCAAAAGCTACGCAAGAGGGCGTTCGTCAGGCGGCTCTCCCGTCAACCGGCCCAGTAGCCCACGATCTTCTTCACCTCGGCAAGCGTCGGCGCAGCCTCTTCCCGCGCGCGTTCGGCGCCCCTGGCGAGTATGCGATCGATCTCGCCCTTGTCTGCCAAGAGGCGGCGCATCTCGCCGGCGATCGGGCTCATCACCGAAACCGCGAGGTCGGCCAACTTCGGCTTGAAGATCCCAAAGCCTTGACCCGCGAATTCGCTCAGCACGTCCTGCGCCTCACGACCGGACAGCGCCGCGTAGACCCCGATCAGGTTTTGCGCCTCGGCCCGGCCTGCCAGATCCTCCAGCTTCTCCGGCAGGACGTCGGCGTCGGTGCGCGCCTTGCGGATCTTCTGGCTGATGGCGTCGGCGTCGTCGGTGAGGTTGATCCGCGAATTGTCCGAGGGGTCGGATTTGGACATCTTCACCGCCCCGTCGCGCAAGGACATGATCCGAGCGCCCGGCCCCTGGGTCAGGGCCTCCGGCAAGGGGAAGAAGCCCTCGACGTCGAAATCGTGGTTGAACTTCGCGGCGATGTCGCGGGTCAGTTCCAGATGCTGCCTCTGGTCATCGCCCACCGGCACGTGGGTGGCCTTGTAGACGAGGATGTCGGCCGCCTGGAGCACCGGGTAGGTGTAGAGCCCGACGCTCTCCCGCTCCTTGTGCTTTCCGGCCTTGTCCTTGAACTGGGTCATCCGATCGAGCCAGCCCAGCCGCGCGACGCAGTTGAACACCCAGGCCAGCTCGGCATGCGCCGGCACGGCGGACTGGGCGAAGATGGTGGCCACCTTCGGGTCGAGGCCCGTGGCCAGATAGGCTGCGGCGATCTCGCGAACCTGGTCCTTCAGCTTCGCTGGGTCCTGCCAGGCGGTGATCGCGTGCAGGTCGGCGACGAAGATGAAGGTCTCGACCTCATGCTGCAGTCGCGCGAACTTCACCAGGGCGCCTAGGTAATTGCCCAGGTGCAGATCGCCGGACGGCTGGACGCCGGAGAGCACGCGCGGCTTGCCTGCGTAAGGGGCCGTAGCTTGGTCGGTCATGGGATAGGCTTCTGAGGCTGGAGGGCGTTTGGGCGCAAGGCCCCGCGTGGCGGTTCGTTCAGCGGGTCAGCGCCATCGTCCCACGAGCAAGCCAAAGGTCTGCGAGCCAGAAGTCATACGGGGGGGAATAAGCGCCTGGTCGGCCTACGGCAAGCCCGAGGCGACGGGGCCGGTGTCGCCCTTGCGCCGCTTGAGTGCGGCGCGCGCCTCTGCCGGGGTGACGCCCCCGAACGCGAACAGCAGAGCCGGGTAAAGGGCTGAGCCCGCCAGGCAAACCAGCAGAACGGTGACTTCCTTGGCGTACCTGAAGCCCGCCATCGGAGCCTCGAGGATGTGGCGGTAGTGCGATGCGAGCGCCAGCGCGACTCCCAGCCCCAGGCAGGCGGCGGCAACGCGCACGATCTTGCCCGTCGCCCGCGCCGAGGGCCGCCAGGTGTCGTCGCGCCAGAGCTTCACGACCATCTGCAGGACCGTAAGCCAGGACGCCGCCGCGGTGGCCAGGGCGATCCCTGGAAAGCCGATCGTGAAGAACAGGCTGACACCGAGCGCGATGTTCACCCCCACGGAGATCAGCGAGTAGTTCATCGGTCGGCGTGTGTCGCCGCGAGCGAAGAAGGCCGGCTGAAGAATCTTGATCAGCACGAATGCCGGTACGCCCCAGCCGTAGTGGAAGAGGAGTGAGGCCGACGCAGCGGCGTCAGCGGGCGTGAAATTTCCCCTCGAGAACAGGCCCTCGCAGAGGTAGCCCGGCATCGCCATCAGCGCTGCGGCGGCCGGCAGGCTCAGCGCCAGGCCGAACACCACCGCCTGGTCCATGGCGGCGTTGGCGTCGTCGTGGTCCTTCATCTGCAGCGCGCTCGACAGCCGCGGCAGCAGGGCGACGCCGATGGCCACGCCCACCAGGCTGAGCGGCAGCTGGTAAAACCGCTCGGCGATGTTCAGCCAGACCCGCATCCCGGGCACCTGGCTCGCCAGCATGGCGGAGATGAAGAGGTTGATCTGGGTGGCGCTGGAGGCGATCACGCCAGGGATCATGCGGCGGATGAGGGCTCGGATCGGGGGGGTCAGGCGAAGGCGGCTGGGCCGGATCCGGGCTCCGGTCTTATGTGCGCCCCACCAGCAGAGCGCAGCCTGCCCGATCCCAGCGACGATCACCCCGATGGACGCCGCAAAGGCCGCGCGCGTCGGATCCTTCTGCGGCAGCACCGCCACGAGCATCACCACGTTCAGGATCGTCGGATAGAGGCCGTAGATTATGAACCGGCCGCGGGCCTGCAGGACGCCGGCGAACAACGCGGCGATCACCATGCAGGGCAGGTACGGCATGGTGATCTGGGTGAGGATCACGGCCAGCTTGAACTTCTCGGGATTGTCCAGGAAGCCGAAGCTGTAGACCCGCATCAGCCAGGGCATCGCCAATTGACAGGCGACGGTGATGGCGATCATCGCCGCGGCCATGGTGACCAGCGCGTCGGCGGCGAAATTGTCCGCGGACTGCTCGCCGTCCGCCGCGAGCCGTTTCGAGTAGTCCGGAACGAAAGCGGCCGCGAACGCGCCCTCGGCGAACATCCGGCGGAACAGGTTCGGGAAGGTCAGCGCCGTATAGTATGCGTCGCCCGCGATGTTGCCGCTTCCCCCCAGCCGGGCCGTGATCACCAGATCGCGCGCCAGGCCCAGGAATCGGCTGACCAGCGTCAGTCCCGAGTAGATTGCCGAGGATCGCAGCAGGCCTGAGGGCTTCTTCGCCGCTGCTGCAGGAATTGTGGCTGTCACGGAGGCGGCGTCTCGGCGGAAATGGGCGACTCGGGTGGGCAAACTAGCCTGCGTTCGAACCTCGCGCGCGATGCAAATTGGCGCGGGCCTACTTCAGAACCTTGATCTTGATGTTCTTAAACCAGACCTCGTCGCCGTGGTTTTGCAAGGCGATCGCGCCCGTCTTGCCGGTGGCGAACTGCGGCCAGCGTTTGAATTTGCTGGCCGCGACCCTGGCCTTGAAGTCGGGCGAGCCGATCTCGTACTCGACGATTTTCACCCCATTCAGCCAGTGCTGGACCTTGCCGTGATCGACGACCAGGCGACTGTGATTGAACTCGCCCACAGGTAGGGTCATGTCACGTGTCGGCGCATAGAGCGCAAACAGCGACCCCGCCCGTTCGAGCGGCGGCTCGCCGCGGGAATTGTCCAGGAGCTGATACTCCGGGCCGCTCTCATAGGTCTCGTCGCCGACATCGATCACATGGAACATCACCCCGGAGTTCCCCCTCGAGCTGATCTTCCAGTCGAACGTGAGTTCGAAATTCTCGAAATTCTGCTTGGTGACAAGGTCCTTGGAGGTCTGGGGATCGGGGCCCAGCGCGCCGTCGATGACCTGCCATCCAGAGTCAGGCCGAGGGGTTTTGAATCCACGCCAGCCGTCGGTGGTCTTGCCGTCGAACAGGAGTTTCCAGCCGGCCGCTTTCTCCGCTGGCGTCAGCGTGTTGGGCGCCGGCGTCGGAGCGGACTTCACAGCGGCGAAGGCGCCGCTGGCGATGAGGGCCAGGCACAAGCCGAGCGCGAGGGTTTTCATCACCGTCATCCTTGGAGGCCGAGTTTCTGGAGTTCGCGCTCGAGCGCGGCTCGCACCTCGACGGAGGGTCCCGGATCGGCGGCCCGCGCGACGTTGCCGATATAGCCGATATCCTTGAAGCCGGCCTCGGTGGTGTAGTAGGCGCCGATAGTCAGATACCTGAACCGCTTGAAAAACGCGGCGCTCGCGGGATCAGCCGAATTCGGCAAGGCCGCCAAGGCCGCGCCTCGCGCCGCGGCGCCGGCCTTCAGCACCTTGCCGCTGAGCGCGTTGATGCCGTTCAGGATGATCGGCCGGTCCTTGAGTTGGTCAGGGTAGGGAGCGCTCACCCACTCGTCGATGAAGTCGGGCACGCCGAGCGCGCCGGCCGAGGGCGCAGCGCCGCTGGCGGGCAGGATGAAGTCGGCCAGGATCGCGGCCGTCTGGAGCTGAGCATCGATCATGATCCGCGACCAGGGCGCCTTCTCGGGCTTGGTGAGCTTCGGGTCGCCACCGTACCCGGCGGTCGAGCGCTGACCGCCCATTTTCGGGCCATAGACGATGACGCCTGCGCCGACAGCGCTCGCCGCGCCGACCACGCCGATCCAGGCCAGGGCGGTGCGCCGGTCCACCTTGGAGACGTAGGGCGCGGGTTCGCGGGGGTCGGGCGCGCCGGTCATAGGGCCCCCTGTTTGGCGAGCGTGGCCAGATGGTCGCTCGAGCGCCAGGCCAGCGCCAGGATTGACAGCGTCGGGTTCTTGTCAGGGCTGGAGACCAGCACCGCTCCGTCGGTGACGAAGAGGTTCGGCACCGCCCAGCTCTGCCCGTACTGATTGACCACGGAGTCTGCTTCCGAGTGGCCCATTCTCACCGTGCCCACCTCGTGGATCATTTCCCCGCCCTTCGAGATGGCCTTCCTGCCGTCGGTCTCGATCTCTCCGAGAGGCTTGCCGCCGAGACGGTCGATGACCTCCAAGAAGGTCTTGACCATATGCGCGGCCTGCCTGGTCTCGCTCTCACCCCACTTCCAGTGGAAACGCAGGACGGGAATGCCCCACCGATCCTTCGCGGTCGGGTCGAGCTCGCAATAGCAGTCGTCGTTGGGGATCATCTCGCCGCGACCGTTGAAACCGATGACGCTGCCAAACCTGTTGCGGAGCTTGTTGCGCAGGTCATCGCCGACCGCGGCCGTGTCCTCATGCAGCAGGCCCGCCATGCCCATGGAGGGCATGCGCCGGCCGCCACCGATCTCGATGTGGTAGCCGCGCGGGAAGCCAAGCTCCTGCTGCTTCCTGTAGCCCCACCATGGGACATAGGTGTGCTCGGTGCCCTGGCCGTCATCATTGGTCGGCGGCAGGCCCTCAAGCCCCGGAAACTGGCCTGAGACGCCCAGACCCACGCTGTCCATCAGGTAGCGGCCGACCATTCCGTGAGTGTTGCAGAGCCCGTTGGGGAAGCCGGCGCTCTTGGAATTGAGCAGGATGCGCGCGGTCTCCCCGGAGCCGGCGGCCAGGACCACCGACTTGGCGGTCACCGAATGGTGCTCGCCGGTCCTACGATCGACGAACGAGACGCCCTTGGCCTTGCCGGCCTTGTCCAGGTCGACCTGGTAGACGAGCGCATCGGTCCGGATGGTGAGGTTGCCGGTGGCCTTGGCCGGCGGCAGCAGCACCGTTGTCGATTGGAAGTTCGCCCCGATCGCGCAACCGCGACCGCAAGGGGTTGCGAACAGGCAGCTGTTTCGGCCCTCCATGGCTTGCGTGACCACGGCCCCGTGCATGGGGATCACCGGGATGCCCATGGCCTTGAAGGCCCGCTCGTAGAAGATCTCAAAGGCTCGCGGCGGCGCGGATTCCATTAGGCAGCCGGGCGGCGAGTCCGGTGTGTTCAAAAGGTTCCGCGGTGGCGCCGCGCCTGAGACACCAATCAGCTTTTCGGTCTTGTCGTACCAGGGCGCGAGGTCGTCGTAGGTGATCGGCCAGTCATAGCCAAGGCCGTCGCGGCTATAGGGTTTGAAGTCGAGGGGGCCGAACCGCAGGGCGATGCGGCCCCAGTGATTGGTCCGCCCGCCGAGCATTCGCGGCCGCCACCAGGTGAAGGGCTCCGAGCCCTCGGCGACGGTGTAAGGTTCCCCCGGCACCTCCCAGCCGCCGTCGACGGTGGCGTCGTAGAAACCGAACGGCTTGTCGGGCGTGCCGACGCCCCGCAGCGGCGCCTCTGCGTTGGTGTTGAACATCGGAGTTTCGGTGACCGGGTCGTAGTTGCGACCGGCTTCCAGCATCAGCACCTTCAGGCCTGAGCGCGTAAGGTGATAGGCGCTCATGCCTCCGCCGGCGCCCGAGCCGACGATGATCACATCGTGTTCGTCGCTCGCCATTCGCTAGCCTCCGGTCCGCGCCGGAACGGGCACATAGGTTTCCAGGGTCTCGTCGGGCAGGCGCACGACCATCCCGGTCTCGGCGGACTTGTAGAGCGCCATCACCATCTTCACGACTTCGACGCCGTCCTCGAAGGTCTCGAGCGGCGTGCGGCCATGGCGGAAGCAGTCGACCATGTGGCGGTTCTCGCCGATGTAGCCATAGACGCCGGCCTCGTCCTCGACGATGGGCATCAGCCCCTGCTCGGCGTTCTGCTTCTCCACCAGGTCCTCGCCGCCCTCGCCGGTGATCGCGCGGGAGAGGAAGACCTTCAGGGACGGGTTCAGGGAGGAGAACTCCATGGCGTACTCGGGCCCCAGCAGGGCCAGGTCGATGCGCAGGCCAGGCCCCACATAGGACCATGAGGTCGAGGCCTCGACGATCAGCTCCTGGCCGGTCTCGTCCTCGAGCGTGATGGTGGCGCGGGCGAAGTCCTCGACCGGATGGGCCCGCATCTCCACGCCCTTGAAGTCGTGGGCCAGGACCTTGGCGTACTTGGCCTGCGTCCACTTCAGGTAGCCGACCGAGCCCTGCACGGCCTTCACCGTGAGCGAGTTGCGCGGCGCGTCGGGCTTGGTCAGCAGGAAGCGGC
>NZ_DASXNL010000195.1:0-65186 GCF_036495085.1 Phenylobacterium sp.
AACGCCGCGATGGCGGTCGGGATCGCCGATCGCGCCACCTAGGCATCCTCCTTTGCGGCAACGGAGCGCCTTGCGCCGCTACGGCCCCATCACTACGGTCCGCGCCCTCTAGCCGCTTGAGATCTTTCCCACTGTGAGCACCCAGTCCGCCCTCCTGAAGGTCATGTCCGACGCCGCGCGCAAGGCTGCGCGGGGGCTCAACCGCGACTTCGGCGAGCTGTCCGAGCTTCAGGTGGCCAAGAAAGCGCCTGCCGATTTCGTTTCCGCCGCCGACCTGAAAGCCGAGCAGACCATCTTCGAGGCGCTGACCAAGGCCCGCCCGGGCTACGGCTTCCTTGGCGAGGAACGCGGGCTGATCGAAGGCACCGACAAGACCCACACCTGGATCGTCGACCCGCTCGATGGCACGACCAATTTCCTGCATGCCATCCCACACTTCGCGATCAACATCGCCCTGCAGCGCGAGGGCGCCATCGTGGCGGCGGTGACCTACAATCCCGTCTCCAACGACCTGTTCTGGGCCGAGAAGGGGAAGGGGACCTTCGTCAATGACAAACGCCTGCGCGTGGCGGCGCGCACACGCATGGAAGAATCAGTGCTGGCGACTGGCATACCGTTCATGGGCCACGGGCAGCATGCGACCTTCCTGAAGGAGCTGCATCAGATCACTCAGCGGGTCGCAGGCGTTCGTCGCTTCGGGTCAGCGGCGCTCGACCTCGCCTGGGTCGCGGCCGGCCGCTACGACGGCTACTGGGAGCGCGACCTCAAGCCCTGGGACCTCGCAGCCGGCATCCTGCTGGTCACCGAGGCCGGCGGGCGGGTCTCCGACGCCCTGGGCGGTGATGATGTGCTGGCTGCAGGGTCGGTCTGCGCGGGAAACCTGGAGATCCAGCCGCAACTCCTGGAGCGCCTGCGCCAAGCGGCCAAATAGTTGACCCGTCCCTCGCCGGGTGCCTGACTGTCCCTAAGGATTAGGGGGAACGCCATGGACATCACCCGCCGCACCCTGGGCGCGGCGGCGGCTACGGTCGCCGCCTTCGGCGCGATGCCGGTCACGGCTCAAGGGTTCAAGAAGAAGCCGCTGATCATCGCCCACCGCGGTGCAAGCGGCGAGCGGCCCGAAAGCACCCTCATGGCGTTCGCACTGGCGATCGCCGAGGGAGCCGATTTCATCGAGCCGGATCTGGTGCTGACCAAGGACGGCCATCTCGTGGTCCGCCACGAGAACGAGATCTCCCAGACCACCGACGTCGCCCTGAAGCCGGAGTTCGAAAACCGCCTCACCACCCGCCAGATCCAGGGCCAGGCCGTGAGCGGCTGGTTCACCGAGGACTTCACACTCGAGGAATTGAAGACGTTGCGTTGCCGCGAGCGGCTGCCGAAGCTTCGGCCCGAGAGCGCGAAATTCAACGGCCAGGAGTCGATCCCGACCTACCAGGAAGTGATCGATCTGGCGAAATCGGAGTCCGCACGCCTGAAGCGGCCGATCGGCACCTATCCGGAGATGAAGCACGCCAGCTATTTCGCCCAGATAGGCCTGCCGATGGAGGGCCGGCTGGCCGAGGCGCTGAAGAAGAACGACCTCGACAGCGCGAACGCGCCGGTATTCGTCCAATGTTTCGACGTCCTGCCGCTGAAGACCTTCATGACCCTCTCCAAGGCGCCGCGCGTCCAGCTGATGTCGCCCGAAGGGGGCCCCACCGACGTGACGCTCCGCTACAGGGATATGGCCTCAGCCACGGGGCTGAAGACCATTGCGACGTATGCCAATGGCGTTGGGCCGGACTGGTCGATGGTTGTGCCTACCGTAGATGGCGGCCTTGGCGGGCCGACCGCTCTGGTGAGCGACGCCCACGCCGCGGGGCTGGCGGTGCATCCGTGGACGGTGCGCGCCGAGAATGTCTTCCTGCCGCCCAAGCTGCGAAATGGAACCGACCCCTCGTCCCACGGCGATGTGGCCGCGGTCTATAGGGCGCTCTACGCAGCCGGGATCGACGGCCTCTTCAGCGACTTCCCTGCGCTGGCCGTGAAGGCGCGCGGATGAACGTCCGCAGTCCGTTGGCCGCTTTGACGATGGCAGCCGCCGCCGGCTGTACGGCGCACGCCCAGGCGCCGATCCCTACGCGGACGCCCCTGGCCGTCATTCCGATCGCGCCCGGCAAGCACATCGACCGTGTGGAGGCCAACCGGGTGGAATTCCTTCCCGGCCAGGTCATGCCGCCGCACAAGCATACCGTTCCGGTGATCTGCTTCATCTCGAAGGGCGAGTTCCTCGTCAAAATCGGCGACGCGCCCGAGCGGCGGGCTCTGCAAGGGACCACGACCTACGAGCCAGCAGAGGTGACGGTGCACTATTTCAAGAATGCGTCGGCGAGCGAGACGGCGCAGCTGCTGTGCGCGTCCTTGGCGGGCGAAGAGGACAAGATCTTGAACGTCATGCTCGATCCGAACCGCTAACCGCTGAGCAGGCTGCATCCGTCTTGCGGCCCGGCGGTAACTGGGATGGGCAGCCGATACATCTCGAACGCGTCGCCGTCCTGCCCCGCGTTTGGCCCGGTCCGATCTCAGGGTCGGTCCGGTTCGACACGACGTCGGCCGTCGGCGGGCGGACCTATCACATCTTCGCCTCCAAGCCGTTCGCGCCGCCGCCTCCCATTGGCCGGACTCAGGACTTCGCCCCCTGAGACCCTACGCCGCCTCACCGAACTGCAGCGAGGCCAGCCGGGCGTAGAGGCCGTTCCTCGCCACCAGCTCATGGTGGGTGCCCTCTTCGACGACGCGCCCCTCGTCCATGACCACGATGCGGTCGGCCTTGAGCACGGTCGCCAGGCGGTGGGCGATGACCAGAGTGGTATGGCCGACCATGGCCTCGTCGAGGGCGCGTTGCACCAGGCGCTCGTTCTCGGCATCCAGCGCGCTGGTCGCCTCGTCGAGCAGCAGGATCGGGGCATGTCGAACGAGAGCGCGCGCGATAGCCAGCCGCTGGCGTTGACCGCCGGAGAGGCTGCGGGCTCGCTCGCCGATCTGGGTGTCGATGCCCTGCGGCAGGTCGTCGATGAAACCCTGGGCCTGGGCGGCGCGGACGGCGGCCCGAACCTCATCGAGGCTGGCGTCCTCGCGCCCGAAGCGGACATTCTCGAGCGCTGAGCCGGAGAAAAGCGGCGACTCCTGGGCGACCAGGGCCATTCGAGCGCGGACCTCCACAGGATCAGCCGCGCGCAGATCGACGCCATCCACCAGCACGCGGCCGGCTTGGGGGTCGTAGAAGCGAAGTAGAAGGCGGAACACGGTGCTCTTGCCGGCCCCCGAAGGACCGACCAGCGCCACCCGCTCGCCGGGCTTCACGCTCAGCGTCAGGCCTCGCACCGCCGGCATGTCTGGTCGGCCGGGGTAGGCGAAGGTGACGTTTTCGAGCGTGACCTCGCCCCGCGCCGGGCTCGGCAACGCCTGGGGATGGGCAGGCGCCGCAATTCCGGGGCGCGCGGCCAAGATCTCCGAGACCCGCTCCATGGCCCCGGCCGCCTTCTGCACATCGCCCCAGGTCTCACCAAGCGCGCCAACCGAGCTCGCCGACAACACGGCCAGGAGGGCGAACTGGAAGAGAGTGCCGACCGTCATCTGCTGGTTGAAAAGCGCCTCGACCCCTAGCCAGAGGATCCAGACGACACCGCAAAAGACCAGCGCGATCACCGCCGCCGTCATGCCGGCGCGCGCCGTCATCCGGCGCAGCGACGTCTGGAACGAGGTTTCGACCGCCTGCCCAAAGCGCGCCGCGCCAGAAGCCTCGCGTCCGAAGGCCTGGACGATCTCCAGCGCATCGAGCGTTTCGCCGGCGTGGCCGATGGCCGCAGCGAACTGGTCCTGCGTGGAGGCGGTGAGCCTGCGCACCTGGCGTCCGAACAGGAACAGCGGCGCAAGGATCAGCGGGACGGTGATCAGCACGAGCCCGGTCAACCGCGGGCTGACGACGAGCATGTAGCCCAGGCCGCCGATCAGCATCAGCGCGTTGCGCAGCGACACCGAGATCGAGGTTGTAAGCAGGTTCTCGACGATCTGGATGTCGGTCGTCAGCCGCGACAGCACCTCGCCGGTGCGGGTCATCAGGAAGAAGGCGGGGTCGAGCGAAAGGATATGGGCGTAGGTGGCCTTCCTGAGGTCGGCCACGATCCGCTCGCCGAGCTTGGTGACGAAGAAATAGCGCATGGCCGAGGAGAGCGCCAAGGCGAGCGCCACGCCGCCCAGCAGCCAGAACCAGGGCGCCACGGCGCTTGCAGAGGCATGCGCCGAAACCGCCTGCGTCACATGGTCGGCCAACAGCCGCACGGCCCCGGTGAGCCCCAGGCTCGCCGCGGCGGCCGTCACCAGGAAGACCCCGGCGCCCATCGCATCCAGCCGATGGCCTGCGGCAAATGGGATCAGGCGGCCAAGCGCACGGACATTGCGACTCTTTGGCCGTCGTTCTGCGGCCTCGTCCAGCGACTGCGCGAACGCCTGCCCCGCGGTCGGCCGGCCGGCTACGGCGGCCTCGGCCCCCAGATCAGTCATAGGGGCTCACCCATCTACGCTCATACCTTGCATTTGCAGCGGCGGTTCTCTATACGCCCGGCTTCCTCGAAGGGCCCCCTCTGCGGAAGGCCCTCGATAACTCTTTCGACGCTCCTTTACGTCAGGCGCTCATCCGATGAAACAAGACACCCATCCGGACTATCACTTCATCACCGTGGTGATGACGGACGGCACGACCTACCAGACCCGTTCCACCTACGGGAAGGAAGGCGCGACCCTCAACCTCGATATCGATCCGAAGACCCATCCGGCCTGGACCGGCGGCGGCCACCAGATGCTCGACCGCGGCGGCCGCGTGTCGCGCTTCAACGCCAAGTTCGGCGGCTTCACCCGCAAGTAGGCCGGCTCTGGCCGGGCCCCACGGGGGCGATTCAAAAGTCTCAAGAACGATAACGCCGCGGGGTCGCCCTCCGCGGCGTTTTCGATTGCGCGAAGCTGCGCCGGTTCAGCTCCCGAAGGCGCTCTTCAGCCTGTCCTGCTGCGACAGCACCGGATGCGGCGTTTCATCGGTGGCGCCCTCGACATACATGCGCCGGTCAAGGTGGCGGACCCGCTCATAGAGCCGCTCCGAGCGGTCCAGCAGCATCAGGAGTTCGCCCGGCAGGCCATCGGCCTCGCCGTTCGCGCGGCAGACCTCCTCGCCCGTCAGGCGATAGCGGTCCTCGCAGGCGGCGATCGGCGGCATGTCGCCCTCCCGCACCGCGCGCTGCACGAGCAGCCAGGAGGCGACCTGCATCAGCCGGGTCGTCAGCCGCATGCTTTCGGCCGCATAGGCGAGCGCCGCATTGCGCGACAAGAGCTTCGAGGCTTGCCGGCCGGCCCCGTCCAGATAGCCGGCGGTCTCCTCCACCAGGTCCATGCCCTCCTGGAAGGTGCGCTGGAACAGTTCCGACCGGGCGAAGTCCTGGATCACTTCGGCGCGCCACGGCGTGGAGGAGACTTTGAGATCGCTCATACGGTGGTCAACCTACACTCAGCCCGCAAAGCGGTCGCGAAAAACCGTCCGTGCAACACCTGTGCCACCGGATCTGGCCCATTTTGCGCCCCGACGGACCCCAAGCTAGCTCGGCCTCGCACCGAACAAAGCGTCGGCCGCCGCCCGTCCGGCCCGCTTGCGGTCGATCTGGGCCTGCGCCCGGGAAATCTCCGATTGCAGGATCTCGATACGCTCCTCCAGTTCGGCCACGCCGAACAACTCCAGGTCCTCGCGCACGGCCTCGATGAGGCGTTGGCCGCGGCCGATACGGACTTCTGCAGGTTCTTCCATGACGGGCGTCCCTTTCCGGTTTCCCGATGGGGCGCTATCCAACCTCGCAAGCCGCTTGAGCGCAAGTTTGCGCAAGAGACCAATGCACAGCTTTCTGGGGCCACCCACATGACTGAGATGATGACCGCGATCGCCATCGAGGGTGGCAAAGGGCCTGCCGAGGCGCTGAAGCCCGTGGAGATCCCCAGGCCGACGCCGAAGGAAGGCCAGATCCTGATCCGGGTTCAAGCCGCAGGGATCAACCGGCCCGACATCATTCAGCGCCTGGGGTTCTATCCGCCTCCGCCGGGGTCGCCGGAAACCATGGGCCTGGAGGTGGCGGGCGAGGTCGTCGTTGGAGCCGGGCGCTGGAAGGCGGGCGACAAGGTCTGCGCCCTTCTAGGCGGCGGCGGCTATGCGGAGTACGCCGTCTGCGACTCACGCCACGCACTGCCGATCCCCGGGGGCCTGGGCTTCACCGAGGCTGCCGCGCTCCCTGAAACGGTGTTCACGGTCTACGCGAATGTCTTCGAGCACGGGGCGCTCAGGTCCGGCGAGACCCTGCTGCTTCACGGCGCCACCTCGGGCATCGGCACCACGGCGATCCAGATGGCCAAGGCCTTTGGCGCGAAGGTCATCGCCACCGCGAGGGGCGCCGAGAAGGCTGCCACGGCGCGCTCGCTGGGCGCCGACGTCGCCGTGGATACAACCTTGGAGGCCTTCGCCGAGGTCGCCAAGCGGGAGGGTGGCTGCGATGTCGTCCTCGACATGGTCGGCGGAGACTATTTCGCCGGTGACCTCGAGGCGTTGAAGACCGGCGGACGGATCGTATTCATCGCCAGCCTCGGGGGCGGAGAGGTCATGCTGCCGATCGGGCGGCTCATGCAGAAACGCGCCGCCGTCACCGGTTCAACGCTCCGGCCGCGCGACGCAGACGAGAAGGCCCGGCTCGCCGCGGCTGTCGAAAAGCTGGTCTGGCCCTGGATCGAGGCCGGCAAGGTGAAGCCGCAGGTCGACAAGACCTTCCCGCTGGCCGAGGCCGCCAAGGCTCACGCCCGCCTGGAAAGCGGCTCGCACGTCGGAAAAATTGTCCTGACTGTCAATTAAGCTGCCGAAATCGGCGTCTGTGAAGCGCAAGTGTTGCAGTGCGGCGACACTTTGACCAAACCGATCATTCGAATCGTTGATTGAGTATGGCCAAGGCTGCCTGCCCTCCCCTATGGCTCCCGGATTCGAGAGAATTAGGCGCCGGTTTCAATGACCGGCGGTATCCGCTCCCCGGGAGGTTTAAGTTGAAGAACAGAGTTCGCCTAATGGCGTCCGGCGCATTTCTTTTTATCGCCGCCGTCAATACTTCTGCACACGCCCAGACCCAGCCCGCCGCTTCCGCGGCTGCGGCCGGCACTATCGAAGAACTGGTCGTCACTGCTGAAAAGCGCAGCCAGAACCTGCAAGAAGTGCCGATCGCCATCTCGGCCTACACGTCTGAAAAGCGCGACCTCCTGGGCATCAACTCGGTCCAGGACATGACCAATTTCACGCCCGGGCTGCAGTATTCCAGCCAAGGCGACCGGATCTCCCTGCGCGGCGTGGGCCGCCTGACCAACGTCCAGGCCGCCGACCCCGGCGTGGCCAGCTATTCGGACGGTGTCTACACCTCCTCGACCGTGGAAGCCGGCAAGACCCCCATCTTTGTCGACCGCGTCGAAGTCCTTCGTGGCCCGCAGGGCACGCTCTACGGCCGCAACTCGATCGGCGGCGCCATCAACGTGATCTCGAAGCGTCCGACTGAGGACTTCTATGCGGAAGTCCGCGCCACGGTCGCCAACTACGGCCGCACACTTCTCGAGGGGGCGGTATCCGGCCCCTTGACGGAGGGTCTTCAGTTCCGCCTGGCCGGCAACTGGGAAAAGCAGCGCGACGGTTACTTCACGAACGTCGTGCCGGGCATGCCCAGCCAGGGCAACGTCATCGACCAGTACTATGTCGAGGGCCAACTTCAGGGGAAGTTCGGTGACCGGCTTGAGGGCTGGGTCAAGGCCTCGATCGCCGGCTGGAACAACGGCGCCGGCGGCCCCGGCGGCCAGACGAGCTACACGCCTGGCCCGTACAACCCGCTGGAGACCCTGCCGAGCGCGCTCTACATCAACCCGAACTTCGCCTGCTCGGGCGTCGCGACGAATGTCGTCAACGCCTCGCCCACCGGTTGCGTCAATCCGGCCAGCAGCGACCGGCGCAAGTTCGCGTCCACGATCGCCCAGACGGTCTCGCTGGACGAGACCTACGTCCTCGCCACGCAGTGGACCTACCACTTCGACGCCTTCGACCTGAAGTACATCGGCGGGTACGACACCTATCACTACACCCTGGTGTCGCCGCTCGACGGCGGCGCAGTCCAGTCCTTCCAAATCCCGCTGAGCGCGACGGCCACCTGCAATTTCGTGCCGGGATGCACGGCGGCGACCATTCGCCCGGGCGGCTCCTCGTCGACCTACCAGGAGAACAAGCACTGGGACAGCCACGAGCTGAACCTGTCGTCGAGCGGATCCGGCTCGCTGCAATGGCTGGTCGGCGCCTACTACTACCATGAAGCCTACCAGCAGCCGGTCTTCACGACCCTGGCCGCGCAGACCGGGCTGAACGGCTTGGTCCAGCCGGCGGTGCCGGCTCTGACGCCACTGGGGGTCGCCAGCGTCTTCCAGAACCGGAGCTACGACGACCGTCCGCAACTGGAGGATACGTCCTACGCCGGCTTCGGCCAGATCGACTGGAAGTTCGCGCAGGACTGGAAGACCACCCTGGGCATCCGCTACAGCCACGACAAGAAGGACGGGTCCGAATCGGTTCGCCTGATCTGCTACCAGGTGGCCGCCTGCGGCACCGTGCCGGAGACCCTGGGCACGCTTTCGCCGCCGGTCGATGTCACCGCCGCTACGGTCTACGGCCCGCTTCAATCCCTGCTCCTAGGGGGGGCGCCTGTCGCTCCGCCCAAGGGCGTGGTCAACAACGGCAAGCCGGGCGGCGTGACCTTCACGCCCGACGGCTTTGCGACGCGCAACTACGACGCGTCATTCGACGCCTGGACCGGCACCGCCGGCCTGCAGTGGGATCCCGATCGCGACACCATGGCCTATGCCCGCTATAGCCGCGGCTACAAGGCCGGCGGCTTCAACGTCGGCATCACGACGACGCTGGGTTCGTCGCCCTATACCGGGCCCGAGCACTCAGACGCCTTCGAGGTCGGCCTGAAGAAGGACCTGTTCAACCACACCCTGCAGACCAACCTTGCGGTCTTCTACTACAACTACCAAGACCTGCAGGCGCCGCTGACGATCGTGAACACACAGGGCGGCCTTGCTCAGAGCCAGGGCGTGTTCCTGAACGTACCGAAGGCGATCAGCCAGGGCGTCGAGCTCGAGACCATCTGGCAGCCCATCGACCATCTGCAGGTCGGCTTCAACTATTCGTACAACGACGCCCACATCAAGCAACTGACGGGGATCATCGACCCGAACGATCCGACCGGTGTGGCGGCTGGGGCCAAGCCTATCGGAGCCCTGTCCACGTGCGCTGCGAACCCGACCGCGGTCTGCGACATCTACTCCGGCAACATCGTGCGCGCCCAGAACCTCGCCGGCAACGCGCTCCCGAACTCGGCCAGGAACAAGGTGGCGCTGAACGTCACCTACACGGTCGAGCTCGATAAGGGTTCGCTGTCGCCGTCGCTCAGCTACATCTGGCGCGACAAGCAGTACGGCACGATCTTCGACCGCTCCTACTACCAGGCGCCGTCGTGGGATCAGGTCGACGCGCGCCTGACCTGGAAGGACAAGGACAACAAGTACTCGATCATCGGGTACGTGAAGAACGTCTTCGACAGCGTGGGCTACGAGAGCGGTTCAACGGCGACCCGCTATTCCGGTCTTGCGACCGGCGGCATTCCCATGGTCCTGACCGGGCTGGGCGACCACGGCGTGTCGCCCACCTACTACCTCACCCCGCCCCGTACCTACGGCGTGGAGCTGCAGTACCGCTTCTAATAAAACACACCGTTCTTTCGGTTTACTGGGGCGCGTCCGCAAGGACGCGCCCTTTGTTTTTTCAGCGCAATTCCTACTCGCCGATTCCGGTTATTCGAATTATTGGCGCAAAAGGCGAAAAATGTTGACGCTAAGGCCACGCTCGCGCACCCTTCCAATTCAGTCATGAGCGGGTGACGGCGGCCTATCTGCCGACGAATGCCCGTCACAGGCCGCCAACGCGCGGCGGGGAGCGTATGGGGCGTACAACAATTTCATTGTCTAAGCGGGCGATCGCAAGATCGCGCGCCGTCGGCGCCCCGTGCGCGCTTACCGCGGCCGGCCTTGGGCTAAAATCCGCGCGGACGGATGTTGGCCTCGGCTCGCTCCCCTGCGCCCAAAACCAAGAAATTTAATCAAGAGCCGGAACGGCTTTCTGTCTGGGGAGGATAATTTGCAAGACAAGCTTCGCCTTTTGGCATCGTCCAGCGCCCTGCTGGTCGCCGCTGCGCTCGGCGCAACATCGGTCCACGCTCAAGCTCGACCCGCCGCCACTGCGGCCGCCGCCGACACCATCGAAGAACTGGTGGTCACCGCCGAACGGCGCAGCCAGAGCCTGCAGGACGTGCCTGTCGCGATCTCGGCCTTCACCTCCGAGAAGCGCGACCTCATGGGCATCAATTCGATCCAGGATCTGACAAACTACACGCCCGGCCTGAACTACTCGAGCGCGAGTGACCGTACCTCGATCCGCGGCATCGGGCGCCTGACCAACGCGCACCCGGTCGCTGTGCCGGTGGCGGTCTACGACGACGGTATCTACACCACCTCCACCACCACAGTCGGCAAGACACCGATCTTCACCGATCGGGTAGAAGTGCTTCGCGGCCCGCAAGGCACGCTCTACGGCCGCAACTCGATCGGCGGCGCGATCAATGTGATCTCCAAGCGCCCGACGGAAGACCCCTATGCGGAAGTCCGCGCCACGGTCGCCAACTACGGACGCACCCTTCTCGAAGCAGCGGTATCCGGGCCCTTGACGCCGGACCTTCAGTTCCGGCTGGCCGGCAACTGGGAAAAGCAGCGTGACGGCTACTACACCAACGTCGTCCCGGGCATGCCGAGCGAAGGCAACGTCATCGACCAGTTCTATGTCGAGGGCCAGCTTCAGGCGAAGTTCGGCGACCATCTGGACGGCTGGGCGAAGGCATACATCACCGGCTGGAACAACGGCTCCGGCGGTCCGGGTGCGCGCGGCAGCTATTCTCCAGCGCCTCTCAACTTTTCCCAGTCCGACCTGCAGACCGTCAGGAATAACTTCGCCTGCGCGCCTGGCAATGTCGCCTCCAATGTCGTGAACACCTCACCGCTTGGCTGCGTAAATCCCGCCAGCAGCGATCCACGCAAGTTCGCGACCAACATCGCCCAGACGGTCTCGCTGGACGAAGCCTTCGGCATCGCCACCAACCTGACCTACCACTTCGACAACATGGACCTGAAGTACGCCGGAGGCGGGATCAACTACCACTATACGCTGTTCTCGGATAACGGCGGCGGGTCGATCAGCTCGTTCCAGGTCAACCTTCTGCCGTTCAACCCGGCATTCCCGGCCGCCGGGACAGCCGCTCTAAAGGCGCAACCTTGTGCGGCCACCAACCTGGCCGGAGGCTCATGCGCACCGCTGACGGTCTTCCCGCGCCAGGCCTCGACGTATCAGGAAGACTACCACAACATCAGCCACGAGATCAGCCTGGCCTCAACCGGCGACAGCGCGCTGCAGTGGATTGGCGGCCTCTACTACTACAAGGAGGGGTACAAGCAGCCGGTCTTCACGACGCTCTTCGATCAGCCCCAACTCGACGGCCCGATCACGCCCGCGGCGTCGGCAATCACCGGCCTTGTCGGCCCTGACTTTCAGCGTCGGCTGTTCGACAACCGCCCCGAATTCGAACAGGAATCCTACGCCACCTACGGCCAGCTCGACTGGAAATTCGCCGACACCCTGAAGGCGACGCTCGGTCTGCGCTACAGCCACGACAACCTTCGCGGGACCGAGTCCGTGCGGGTCGTCTGCTTCGGCGCAAGCGCCTGCCTGAGCGGTTCGTCGCCGCAGGTTCTGGGCCAGTCCTTCACCCCGCCGGTCGACGTCACCGCGGGCCTCGTCTACCTGGGCGGCCTGCCCACCGGCGTGGTGCCAGGGGGCATCAACGGCAGCGGCGTGACCTTCACGCCGGATGGCTTCGCACACCGCAGCTACGACCATAGCTGGGACGCCACCACCGGCACGGCAGGCGTCCAATGGGATCCGGATCGGGACACCAACCTCTACGCCCGCTATAGCCGCGGCTACCTGATGGGCGGCTTCAACACCGGGGTGACCAGCACGGCGGGCCAGTTCCCCTTCACCGACGCCGAACACATCAACGACTATGAGATCGGCTTGAAGAAGGCGTTCGGCCGCACCCTGCAAGCCAACCTGGCGATCTTCTACGAAGACCTCAGGGGCTATCAGGCGCCGCTGTCGGTGGTTTCCAACTCCGGCGCCTTGTCGGTGAGCCAGAGCCTATACCTCAATGTTCCGAAGGCGGTCAGCCAGGGCGCAGAGCTGGAGGTGACCTGGGCGCCGATCGAGCACATGTCGGTGCTCTTCAACTACTCCTACGACGACGCCCACGTGAAGACGCTGAGCGGGATCATCGACCCGAGCGACCCGGAGGCCATGGCGGCCGGGGCCAAGCCGCTGACGGCGCTTCAATCCTGCACCGGCACCGGCAGCACGCCCTCCGCCAGCAACCCGAATCCGAACCCGCTCTGCGACGTCAATACCGGCCTTGTGCAGCGCCCGCAGGACCTGGCCGGCAACAGCCTGGCTCAGAACCCGAAGAACAAGATCGCTGCGGCGGTGACCTACGGGTTCGAGTTCGAGAAGGGCACGCTGACGCCGGAGGTCAGCTACATCTGGCGCGACAAGCAGTACGCCGGCCTCTTCCAGCGGTCCTACAACGAAGCGCCGTCCTGGGATCAGTGGGACGCGCGGATCACCTGGAAGGACAAGGACAACCGGTACTCGATCATCGCCTACATCAAGAACATCGGCGACACCCTGGGCTACGATGGGGGTGCGTCTAGCACCCGGGTCACCGGCCTCTACGGGGCGGCGACCATCGCGGCGGCCGGCATGACGCCTGGCCTGCCGAGCGCGGCCATTCCCGGCACGTTCAACGCCGTGCAGAAGACGGCGAGCTTCAACGGGATCTCCTCGACCTACCCGCTGACCCCGCCACGGACCTACGGGATCGAGTTCCAGTACCGCTTCTAGACGACCCGGACATCCGGCTCGGAGGGCGCGCCCGCAAGGGCGCGCCCTTTGCTTTGCGCGATCCTCGACCTGAAACATTCCGGATTTTCGAAGATGTCAGCGATGTAAGATCAAAAGCGTTGACGCCATGGTGACCCTCCCGCACGCTCAGCGGACTGAGAGAGAGCAGGCGACGGCCGCCTCGACGGTTGCGAACGCCTGACGATTCCCGCGTCCCGCGCGGCAGGAGGAACGCATGGAGCCGGACCGCCGCAATACGGCGATTGCACAATCGTGAGCGACTCCGTCCCGACGCCACCGCCGCTAGGCACAGCCGTCAAGCTCACCTACGGCCTGGGATCGGTGGCCTACGGCGTCTCCGCCGCTGTCCTTTCGGCCGCCGTGCTGCAGCTCTACTTCAACCAGGTGATCGGCCTGCCCGCAGTCTGGGTCGGCCTGGCGATCATGGTGTCGTTGGTGGCCGACGTGGTCATCGACCCTATGATCGGCCACTGGTCGGACAACCTGCGTTCTCCGTGGGGCCGCCGGCACCCGTTCATGTACGCCTCGGCCATCCCCGTGGCCCTGTTCTTCTATCTCCTGTGGCACGCTCCCAAGGGCCTCGACGGCGGGGCGCTGCTCATCCTGGCCGTGGTGATGCTGATCGCTGTTCGCGTCTCCGTCGCGGGCTACGAAATCCCCTCATCGGCGCTCTCGCCCGAGCTTGCCCCCGACTATGACAAGCGGACGTCGCTATTGGCATACCGATGGTTCTTCGCCATCTCCGCGATCGCCGTGACCCAGATTGTCCTCTACTCGGTCTTCCTTCGGCAGGACGCGTCGAACCCGCTGGGCGTCCTCAACCGTGCGAGATACGCCGAGTTCGGCGCGCTGGCCTCGGTCGTCATGTTCATCTGCATCCTGGTTTCCAGCGCCGCGACCCACAGCCGGATCCCCTACCTGCACAGGCCCCCGGTGCGTAAGACCTCCCTGGGGCAGACGATCCAGGAAATCCTCTCGGTCTTCGCCAATCCGGCCCTGCTGGTGCTGATGGTCGCCAACATCCTGGGCGGCTCGGGAATCGGGATCATCGCGGCCCTGCAGAATTACTTCTATCTCCACCTCTGGGGCCTCAAGCCGCAGATGATCGGCCCCTTGGCGTCCGGCGGCTTGCTGGCGTCGGTGATTGGCGTGTTCCTTGCGCCGTTCCTGGCGCAGCGTTTCGGCAAGAAACGGGCGATGCTCGGCCTGCTGTCCGTCTCCGTGTTCGCCGGATTGCTGCCGATCTCCGGGCGCCTGCTCGGCATCATGCCGCCCAACGGCTCGAACCTGCTCTATGCGCTGCTGTTCGGCGACGTGTTGCTGACTGCGGCGATGGGGCTGATGGGACTGGTCATCCTCACCTCCATGGTGGCCGACGTCGTCGAGGACCAACAGGTGAAGACCGGCATACGCTCAGAAGGGGTTCTGTTCGCGGCAAACGGCCTGGTTCCCAAGTTCACGGCCGGGCTCGGCGCGTTCATCGCCGGCTCGCTGATTTCGCTGGTCGGCTTCCCGGTCCATGCAGTGCCCGGCACGGTCGACCCCGAAATCGTCCGGCGCCTGGCGCTCTTCTACATCCCTTGCGTCATCGTGCTGAACGGAGGCTCGGTGGTGGCGCTGAGCTTTTACAAGATCGATCGCGCCACCCATGAGCGCAACGTGGCCCGCCTTCGCGAAGTCGCAGCGAGTAAGGGGCCCGGCGATGTGGCCACCCGCACCCCGCTCGAACCCGAAGACAGGGTCGTGAACATCCCCGCCGGCTCCAGCGCCGACCCCGAACCGGCCCAATAGAAGCCGGACTTGATGAGGTCTCTTTGACCACCGCACGTGCTCATCCCAGGGCCCGGCGCCTGACGCCGGTCACCAAGCTCTTCTACGGATTCGGCTCGGTGGCTTTCGGGGTGAAGGACAACGGCTTCTCCTACTTCCTGGCCTTCTTCTACGCCCAGGTCATGGGGCTGCCCGCCGCGACCGTCGGTTTGGCGATCATGTTCGCCCTCGTGGTCGACGCCTTTGTCGATCCGATCGTAGGTCAGCTCTCCGACAATACGCGTTCGCGGTGGGGGCGCAGGCACCCCTTCATGTATGCCGCAGCCGTGCCTGTGGGCGTCTCCTACGTCCTGCTATGGAACCCGCCCAAGGGGTGGGAGCCAGGATTGCTGGTAATCTACCTCGCCTCGACCGCGATCCTGATCCGCAGCTTCATCAGCTGTTACGAGGTGCCCTCCTCGGCGCTCGCAGCCGAGCTGACCACCGAGTATGACGAGCGGACGCGGCTGCTCAGCTATCGCTACCTGTTCGGCTGGGTCGGCGGACTGGCCATGTATGGTTTGGCGTTGAGCGTCTTCCTCCGGCCAACCGCAGAGTTCCCCGTAGGACAGTTAAATCGGCAGGGGTACGCCAACTACGGCCTCTTCGCAGGCGGGCTGATGTTGTTTGCGATCCTGGTTTCGGCCATCGGCACGCACCGCCAGATCCCGTTCCTGCGCGAGCCGCCCAGCGAGAGGGTCACCCTGGGCCGGCTGACCCGCGAGCTGATCGGCACGCTCGCCAATCGCTCGTTCCTGTTCATCCTGACGTCCAACTTCTTCTACGCCATGGGGATCGGGCTGGGCTTTTCGATCAACCTCTATTTCTCAACCTACTTCTGGGAATTCTCTTCCGCGCAGATCGCGCTCTTCACCTTCGCCAGCCTGGGCGCCGCGATCCTGGCCTTCGCCGCCGCGCCGCGCATCGCCAAACGCTTCGACAAGAAGCCGGCCGCCCTGATTCTGATCCCCCTCGGTATCTCGGTTGGCGTGGCGCCCATCGTGTTGCGCCTCGCAGGGGCCTTTCCGACGAACGGCTCGCCGCTGCTCTACCCCCTGATCTTTGTCACCACCATCGTCTCCGTCGGCGTGGGGATTGTGGGCACCATCCTGTTTTCCTCGATGATCGCCGACGTGGTGGAGGACTCCGAACTGAAGACCGGACGGCGCCAGGAGGGTGTGTTCTTCGCCGCCACCCTATTCATCGCCAAGGCGGTGACGGGCGTCGGGATCTTCGCCTCGGGGATGATCATCTCCGCGATCCGTTTCCCGGCGCACGCCAAGCCGGGGCAGGTCGACCCGGACGTGATCCGTCACCTGGGTCTGGTCTATGTGCCTACGCAGGCCGTGCTCTACGGAACCGCCACGCTGCTCCTGCTCGGCTATCGCATCAGCCGCGCCAGCCACGCTGAAACCCTGCGCAAGCTGGCCGCCGCTGCGGACCTTGCCACCGAGGGCGAACCCGTGAGCTCCGTCGGCGACCTGGCCTAGCGCGAGAAGACGCCCATCAGCAGCGGGCGCGTGAACACCGCCGGCGCCGCCTTCTGGCTGACGCCCGGCACCCAGACATCGAGCTCGGCGCTGGCGTTCAAGGTTGCGTTCAGCATCTGGGCGGCCAGGAACGGGTCGACCGCGCGGAGCGAGCCCTCGGCGATGCCGTCGGAGATCATCGAGGCGAAGCGGTCCGAGACCCGGTGGGAATGCCTGACCATCTCTGCGCGGATCGGCTCCGGCAGGGCGGCCAAGGCCGAGCTGCGCAGGAGCGGCCCGTTTTCCGACAGTTGATATTCCGCGAGCGCGGCAGCGGCGCTTGTCAGTCGGGTCCACTGGTCGCCGGGCAGCCCCATCGCCAGGCGTTGGACGCGGGTCATGACGTCGAAGGTGCGGTCGAAGCAGGCCACGACAAGATCATCCTTGGCCTCGTTGTGGTGGTAGAAGCTGCCTTTTGTGACGTTGAGCTCCGCCGAGATCTTGTCGACCGACGCCCCGCGGTAGCCGCGGGCGTTGATCAGTCGGGTGGCCGCCATCAGGAAGGTCTGCCGGCTCATCTCGTGGCGATCCTTCGGCGCAAGCTGGACCATGGGCAACGGGAGGGGTTTCCAGACGCGATCGGGCGCGGCGAGCCCGCCGATCAGGATGTCGTACATCCGCTCGCGAATGCGGCCGTAGTCCTCGGGATCGTACTTCGGCAGCCATGCGGAGACCCAGAAGAGTTGCTCCAGCAGCATCTGGGTGCGTGCGGTGCGCCGTCCGCGGGAAAGCCAGGCAAGCTCGGGCGCTTCGAAGATCTGCCGCAGCCGGCGAAACAGCTTCATATAGGCCGCGGCGACCTCGCTGCGCTGCGGCATGCTCAAGGCTCTGAGGTCGGAAAGCAGCGGCAGGGGCGGCGCCTCGCCTACGGCTGCGCGGCGCATCCTGTCGAGATAGAGGTTCAGCAGGGCATGCAGCCTGGCCGACGGCGCGGGCTCAGCGAGGGCCGTCTTGACGACCTCCAGCATGTCGTCGATGCCGCGCATCATGCAGGCGGCCGCCAGGTCGTCCTTGCGCTTGAAATAGTAGGTGACACTGGTGGTGGAGAGGTCGACGGCAGCGGCGGCGACCCCGAGCGTCAGTCCCTTGACCCCACGGGTGTTGAGCAACTCCGTCGCCGCGTCGAGGATCGCCTCACGCTTGCGCTCGAATCGGTCCGTTGCCTGGACCGCCCCCTGAACCATGTTGCATCCCCAAGTTTATTCGGGGAGGTGTTTCATCCCCGATATTTTGAGGAATTTGCGCACGGAATTCGCCACCGCGCCAGCGACTTGGAGCATGACAGTTCAGAAGCAAACAAACATTTGCGGCGAACCTGTCGGGCGAGTTTCAACTGTCCGAAAACCCAAATGGCAGGCTCGTGCGGCGGATGTCGTCGGGCAGGATCTGGCGTCCGATCGGAGGTTCTGAGCGCGCCGCACACTCGGTCCGCTGGCAAAGCCGGCAGGTGACCCCGATCGGGGTCGCGGCCTCCGAACCCTGGCCATCGCGATCCTGGGTGTAGATCAGCCGCCCTGCATGTTCGGCCGCGCAGCCCAAGGCGATCGCCCGCTCCACCCTGGGCGCGCCAAAACTGCCGCCGCCCGCGGTTACGGTGCGGGCGATGGAAAAGAAACGCTGGCCGTCGGGCAGTTCCAGCCACTGGGTGACGATCTCGCGCGGCGTGCGAAACACCTGATGCACCGACCAAAGCGGACAACCGCCGCCGTGCCGGGCGAACGGGAAGCCGGCGCCGTCGAGGCGCTTGGAGACGTTGCCGGCCGGATCGACGCGAATGAAGAAGAACGGCACGCGTTCCTGGCCGGGTTTCTGCAGCGTCGTGAGGCGGTGCGCCGTCTGTTCGAAGCTCGCGCCGAACTGCCGCCCAAGAGCCTCCACGTCATAGCGACGGGCCTCTGCAGCCCGAGCAAAGGCGGAATAAGGCATCAGAATCGCGGCGGCGGCGTAGCTCGCCAGGGCTCGCCGGGTCAGTCGTTCGCCGCTCTCGGAGGCAAAGCCGCCGTCCGCAAGCACAGCGTCTATCTCAGCGCCCATCTCAAGGTAGGCCAGCTGCAGCGCCAGCTGGAAGGCCTGGCTCGCGGCGTCCAGGGCGTCATCCAGCAGGACTTCCCTGCGATGTCGGTCAAGCCGGCGCATCGAGCCGACCATCACGTTGGAGGGCAGGCGCCGCACACGCAGATCGTGCCGGATCTTCAGGTACTCGAGCGCGCCGCCTTGCTCGGCAATGGTTCGGGCAAAGCGCTCGGCGGTGTCGTCGAGGCCTGGGAAACTGTTGCGGCGGGCGGCCAGGAAGCGTCGTGATTCCGCGACGGGATCCGAGGCTTCCGGCCCCGCAACCTCACCGGCCGCGCGCGTCTCGGCTCCGCGGTCGGCGAGCGCGAGCTGTTCCTCCTGGTAGGTTGTGTAGAGGCGCAGGAACGCCTCCGTCACGCCCGGGTAGTTGGTGGCGACGTCGGCGACCTCCAGGGCGGCGGGTGTGATGTCGGCGAAGATCGGATCCTTGAGGATTGCCTGCAACCGAGCCGCTTCATCGGCGGCGCCTGTTCCGGCCAGGGTCGCCACATCCACGCTGTAGGTCTGCGCAAGGCGCAGCAGCAGGTCCGCCGTCAGCGGCCGATTGTTGCGCTCAAGCAGAGCCACGTAAGAGGCCGAGACATCCAGGTCGGAGGCCATGTCGGCTTGGGTCAGGCCCAGGTCGCGGCGAAGCCGCCTCAGTCTCGGTCCGATGTAGAGACGTCGTTCGGTCGGCATGAGGGCCTCAAGCTGTCAGTGCGATCCTTACAACATTACACCAAAGTCTTGTAACAATTTACAGATCGACTCCGCAGCCGATCCTCAAGCGACAGGATCGGGGCGTATCGAAGAGGCCAAGTTCCGGGCGCGTCATGTCCGGCCAAGCTGCGGAAGAGGCACATGTCCTACCAAGATCACATCATCGAGATGGGCCAGCTCATCAAGAGCAAGAACGGCACGTGGGACGGCATCAGCGCCGAATCCGTGGCGCGCATGCGCTTGCAGAACCGCTTCAAAACCGGCCTGGAGATCGCCCGCTACACGGCCGACATCATGCGCAAGGACATGGCGGCCTATGACGCCAACCCCGCCGACTACACCCAGTCGCTGGGGTGCTGGCACGGCTTCATCGCCCAGCAGAAGCTGATCTCGATCAAGAAGCACTTCGGGACGACCGACCGACGCTACATCTATCTGTCGGGCTGGATGGTCGCCGCTTTGCGCTCCGAGTTCGGCCCGTTGCCTGACCAGTCGATGCACGAGAAGACCTCGGTTCCCGCGTTGATCGAGGAAATCTACACCTTCCTGAAGCAGGCCGACGCCCGCGAGCTCGGCATGCTCTTCCGCGACCTCGACGCCGCGCGCTCGGCCGGGAACAGGCAAAAGGAAGAAAAGATCCTGGACGCGATCGATGGTTTCCAGACCCACGTCGTGCCGATCATCGCCGACATCGACGCCGGCTTCGGCAATGCCGAAGCCACCTACCTGCTTGCAAAGAAGATGATCGAGGCGGGCGCCTGCGCGCTGCAGATCGAAAACCAGGTCTCGGACGAGAAGCAGTGCGGCCACCAGGACGGCAAGGTGACCGTCCCGCACGACGACTTCCTGGCGAAGGTCCGGGCGGTTCGCTACGCCTTCCTCGAGCTCGGCGTCGATAACGGCGTGATCGTCACTCGCACCGATAGCCTTGGGGCGGGCCTCACCAAGCAGATCGCGGTCAGCCACGCGCCGGGCGACATCGGCGACCAGTACAACAGCTTCCTCGACTGCGAGGAGATTTCGCCGGCCGACATGGCCAACGGCGACGTTGTCCTGAACCGCAACGGCAAGCTCTTGCGCCCCAAGCGGCTGCCCTCGAACCTGTTCCAGTTCCGTGCCGGCTCGGGCGAGGACCGCTGCGTCCTCGACTCCATCACCTCGCTGCAGAACGGCGCCGACCTGCTGTGGATCGAGACGGAGAAGCCGCACATCGAGCAGATCGCCGGCATGATGGACCGCATCCGCGCCGTCGTCCCGAACGCCAAGCTCGCCTACAACAACTCGCCCTCGTTCAACTGGACTCTGAACTTCCGCCAGCAGGTCTATGACGCCTGGTCCAAGGCCGGAAAGGACGTCGGCGCCTACGACCGCGAGAAGCTGATGAGCGTCGATTACGACGCCACCGCGCTTGCCATTGAGGCGGACGAGAAGATCCGCACGTTCCAGGCGGACGCGGCCAAGCGGGCCGGCATCTTCCACCACCTGATCACCTTGCCGACCTATCACACGGCCGCGCTCAGCACCGACAACCTCGCCAAGGAGTACTTCGGCAGCCAGGGCATGCTGGGCTACGTCCTGGGCGTCCAGCGCCAGGAGATCCGTCAGGGCATCGCCTGCGTGAGGCACCAGAACATGTCGGGCTCCGATGTCGGCGACGACCACAAGGAATACTTTGCAGGCGAGGCGGCCCTGAAGGCCGGCGGCGTGCACAACACAATGAACCAGTTCGCGTAAGACGCCGGGCTGGTCCACAAGACCTTTGGCTCCCGCCTTCGGGCGGGGGCCTTTCTTTTTCGTGGTCGTCCGGCATCCCGGGCGACCTTTGCCGCCACGCCCATCTAAGCCCGGTCAAGCCCATGGACATCACGAGCAGCCTCTCGGTCGACGACATCCTGGCAGCCTTTGTGGAGCAGGACCTGCTGGCGGGCGTCGGCGTGACGCCCGCCGCGTTCTGGGCGTCGCTGGAGAAGGTCCTGGCCGACTTCACGCCGCGCAACGCCGCTTTGCTCGCGCGCCGCGACGAACTCCAGGCGCAGATCGACGCCTGGTGGCGCGAGCGTCGCGGCAAGACCTTCGATGTCGCCGAAGAGACGGACTTCCTGCGCGAGATCGGCTATCTGCAGCCGCCGCCGCCTGCCTTCGAGATCGCCACGCAAAACGTAGATCCGGAGATCGCCCGGCTGGCCGGGCCGCAGCTCGTGGTGCCGGTGTCCAACGGACGTTTCGCCCTGAACGCCGCCAACGCGCGGTGGGGCAGCCTCTACGACGCCCTCTACGGCACCGATGCGCTGGAGCCCCCGGTGGGCGCAGGAGGCTACGACCCCGTGCGCGGGGCCAAGGTGATCGCCTTCGCGCGATCCTTCCTCGACCGGATCGCACCGCTCTCTGCGGGCTCGCATGACGAGGCCGTGGCCTACCTGGTCACCGATGGCGCACTTGCTGTCCGGCTGAAGGACGGCCGGCAGGCCAGGCTCTCGACACCGGGTCAGCTCATCGGCTGGCGCGGCGCGTCCGAGGCGCCCCAGGGCGTGCTGCTGGCGCACAACAGCCTGCACCTCGAAATCCTGATCGACCGAACGCACGCCATCGGCAAGGACGACCCCGCGGGCGTCGCCGATGTGCTGGTGGAGGCAGCGCTCACCACCATTCAGGACTGCGAAGACTCGGTCGCCGCCGTGGACGCAGAGGACAAGGTGGGCGTCTATCGCAACTGGCTGGGCCTGATGCGCGGCGACCTCTCCAGCACCTTCGCCAAAGGCGACCGCACGGAGACACGCAGACTGGCGGACGATCGTCAGTACACGGCCGCAGCGGGTGGGATTCTGACGCTCCCCGGCCGCAGCCTGATGCTGGTGCGCAACGTCGGCCACCACATGACCACCGAGGCGGTCCGCTATCAGGGGGCGGCGGCCTTCGAGACGGTGGTCGATGCGATGATCACAGTCGCCGCGGCCCTGCACGACATCCAAGGCGCGCGCCGCAACAGCCCACTCGGCTCGATCTATGTCGTGAAGCCGAAGATGCACGGGGCCGATGAGGTGGCGCTTGCCGTTCGCCTGTTCGACCTGATCGAAGACGAGCTTGGCCTCGCACGCAATACAGTGAAGCTGGGCGTCATGGACGAGGAGCGGCGCACGAGCGCCAATCTGGCCGCCTGCATCCACGCCGCGCGTGAGCGGATCGTGTTCATCAACACCGGCTTCCTCGATCGTACGGGCGACGAAATCCACACAGCGATGGAGGCCGGGCCGGTGGTTCGCAAGGACGCGATCAAGGCCGAACCCTGGCTGCCGGCCTATGAGAAGCGCAACGTCGAGATCGGCCTCGCCACAGGCTTCCCCGGCCGCGCCCAGATCGGCAAGGGCATGTGGGCGGCGCCCGACATGATGCAGGCGATGCTGGCGACGAAGATCGGCCATCCCAGGGCCGGCGCGAACACCGCCTGGGTGCCTTCCCCGACGGCGGCGGTGCTGCACGCCCTGCACTATCATGAGGTCGATGTGCCGGCGCTTCAGGCGACCATGGCCAGGTCCAAAGAGCGGACCGGCACGGACGAACTCCTCACACCGCCCTTGGCGCGCTCCAACTGGAACGCTGCCGATGTGCAGGAGGAACTGAACAACAACGCCCAGGGCATCCTTGGCTACGTCGTCCGCTGGATCGACCAGGGCGTCGGCTGCTCAAAGGTGCCTGACATCCACGATGTCGGCCTGATGGAAGATCGCGCAACCTTGCGCATATCCAGCCAGCACATCGCCAACTGGCTGCACCACGGGGTCTGCACCGAAGCCCAGGTTCGCGAGACCATGTTGCGCATGGCCAAGGTGGTCGACGGCCAGAACGCAGGTGATCCGGTCTACCGGCCGATGAGCCACGATCCCGCCTCAAGCGTCGCGTTCCAGGCCGCGCTGGACCTGGTGTTCAAGGGTCGCGAGCAGCCGAACGGCTACACCGAACACATCCTCCACGCCCGCCGGCGCGAGCGGAAGGCCCTTGGCGCGGGCTAGAGCCCGCCCATGCCGGCCAGCGCCACGCCACCATCGACGGCGATGGTCTCGCCGACCACATAGTCACCGGCGCGCGAGGCCAGGTAGATCGCCGCCGCCGCCATGTCCTCGTCACGCCCGATGCGGCGGGAGGGGATGCGTTTGGCGACCTCTTCGCCGTGGTCGCGGGCGACCCGATTCATCTCGGACGCAAAAGCGCCGGGCGCGATGGCCGTGACGTTGATGGCGTCCTCGATCAGCTTGGCGGCCATCCGGCGGGTCAGATAGATCAGGCCCGCCTTTGAGGCGTGGTAGGAATATGTCTCCTGCGGATTGAGGCGGATACCGTCGATCGAGGCGATGTTGATCACCTTGGCCGGCTGGTCGCGACTGGCGGCTTTCTTCAACGCGCCGTGCAGGGCCTGGGTGAGGAAGAAAGGTGACTTCAGGTTCAGGTTCAGCACCTTGTCCCAGCCGCTCTCCGGAAACTCCTCGAAGGGCGCGCCCCACGCGGCGCCGGCGTTGTTCACCAGGATGTCGAGCTTGTCCTCATGGGTGAGGTAGGCTGCGGCCAGCGCCTTCACACCATCAGCTGTCGAGACGTCCTGAGGGAGCGCGATGCAGTTCGGGCCCAGTTCCTCGGCGGTCTCGATGCAGGCCGGCGCCTTACGGGACGAAATGTAGACCTTGGCGCCCTGCTCGATGAAGCCCTTGGCGATCATCCTGCCGATGCCCCGTGAGCCGCCGGTGACCAGCGCGACACGCCCCTTCAGTGAGAACAGATCGAGCGCCATGCCGCGCCTCCCCTTTTTGTTGTTGCGCCGGTTCGACCGCGCCCTCAGTCCCCCTCGCACATTTGACTTGGAAGGGTCCAGCGTGGCCTGTAACAAGCGTTTGAATTTCCGGACCGCCGGTCCCCGTTCGAGCCCTTTCAAGTGAGCGGTCCGCCAACATAGGGATGCTAAGCGCATGACCGAGATCAATTCGGTGACCACCCTGACCCAGGACGGCGACGTCGCGGTCATCACGCTCAATTCGCCGCCGGTCAACGCGCTCTCCGCCAAGGTCCGAGAGGGCCTTTTCGAAGGCTTCAAAGAGGCCATCGCCTCATCGGCCAAGGCCATCGTGCTGATCTGTGAGGGCCGCACGTTCATCGCCGGCGCGGACATCACCGAGTTTGGCGGGGCCATGGCCGGCCCGAGCCTGTTCGACGTCCAGGAAATGATGGAGAACTCGCCGAAGCCAGTGATCGCCGCGATCCACGGCACCGCCTTGGGCGGCGGTCTGGAAGTCGCGCTCTGCGCCCACTACCGCATCGCCGTCCCCTCGGCCCGTGTGGGCCTGCCGGAGGTGGCGCTGGGCCTGCTGCCGGGCGCCGGGGGCACCCAGCGCCTGCCGCGCATCGTGGGCGTGGAAGCCGCGCTCGACATGGTCACCTCGGGGCGGCATGTCCCGGCTAAGCAGGCCCTCGCCATGGGGCTGGTCGACGAACTGGCCGAGGAGGGCAAACTCAAGGAAGCCGCCGTCGCTTTCGCCAACAAGGCGGTGGCCGAAGGCAAGCCCCTGGTGAAGGTGCGTGAGAACAACGCCAAGCTGGAAGCCGCCAAGGGCCACCCCGAGATCTTCGCCGACTTCCGCAAGGCCAATGCCCGCAAGTTCCGGGGCTTCGCGGCCCCGGAAGCCAACATCAAGTGCATCGAAGCCGCGGTGAATTCGCCTTCCTTCGAGGAGGGTCTGAAGGCCGAGCGCAAGCTGTTCGGCGAGCTGATGAGCGGCTCCCAGTCGGCGGCGCAGCGCTACTACTTCTTCGCCGAACGCCAAGCCAACAAGATCCCCGACGTGGCGGACGACACCCCGACGCGGCCGATCAAGTCCGTCGGCATCATCGGCGCCGGCACCATGGGCGGCGGCATCGCCATGAACTTCGCCAACGCCGGCATTCCCGTGGTCATCGTCGAGCAGCAACAGGAACCCCTGGACCGCGGCCTCGGCGTCATCCGCAAAAACTACGAGCGCACCGCCTCGCGCGGCGGGATCACGGCAGAGCAGGTCGAGCAGCGCACCAGCCTGATCAAGGGCTCGCTCAACCTTGAGGATTTCAAGGACGTCGATCTCGTCATCGAAGCGGTCTTCGAACGTATGGACGTGAAGAAGGACATCTTCACGAAGCTGGACGCCATCTGCAAACCGGGCGCGATCCTGGCCACCAACACCTCGGGACTGAACATCGACGAGATCGCCTCGGTGACCAAGCGGCCGCAGGACGTGATTGGCCTGCACTTCTTCTCGCCTGCCAATGTCATGAAGCTCCTGGAGATCGTCCGCGCCGACCACACGGCCAAGGACGTGATCGCCACGTCGATGAAACTCGCAAAGCAGATCGGCAAAGTCGCCGTGCTGGTGGGCGTCACCCCCGGCTTCGTCGGCAACCGCATCCTGGGGCAGCGCCAACGCGAGGCGCAAAAGCTGGTCATGGAAGGCGCCATGCCCTGGGACGTCGACCGGGTGCTCTACGACTTCGGCTTCCCTATGGGCCCGTTCGCGATGAGCGACCTGGCCGGGCTCGACATCGGCTGGGTGAAGGAGAAGTCAAAGGGCGAGACTATCCGCGACGTGCTCTGCGAGATGGACCGGCGCGGCCAGAAGACCGGAGCCGGCTACTACGACTACGACGAGAATCGCAATGCGAGGCCCAGCCCGGTCACCGAGAAGATCATCAACGACTTCATCGTGAAGTCCGGCGCCAATCCCCGGAAGATCAGCGACGAGGAGATCCTCGAGCGGTGCGTCTATCCGATGATCAACGAAGGCGCGAAGATCCTCGAAGAGGGCAAGGCGATCCGCCCCTCCGATGTCGATGTCGTCTGGGTCAACGGCTACGGCTGGCCCGTCTACCGTGGCGGCCCGATGCACTACGGCGACCAGGTCGGCCCGGATAAGGTGCTGGCCAAGATGCAGGAGTTCCAGGCCAAGATGGGGGACGTCTTCAAGCCCTCCATGTTGCTGGAAAAGCTCGTCGCCGAGGGCAAGAAGTTCTCCGACTTCAAAGCCTGACCAATACCTTCCCCGGATGTTGGGGGAGGGGGACTGCCCGCCAAAGAGCCGGGGTGGAAGGGCCAAGCTCCGTCCGCCGCCGTCCCAATTGAATATTGCCCTCGACCATCGGCTCCCCGGCCGATGGTCCCTCCTCACCTAACCGGGGAGGCAGACACCAAGCGAAGGATCTCCCCCATGCGTGAAGCCGTCATCGTCGCCGCCCGCCGGACCCCCATCGGCAAGGCCTACCGCGGCGCGTTCAACAACACCTACGGCGCGACCCTCGGAGGCCACGCCCTGGCCGCGGTGGTCGAGCAGGCTGGCATCGACCCGGGGGAAGTCGATGATGTGGTGATGGGCTGCGCCCTGCAGCAGGGCACGACCGGCAACAACATCGCCCGCCAGGCGGCGCTGCGCGCCGGGATGCCCAATACGGTTTCGGGCACGACCATGGACCGCCAATGTTCGTCGGGCCTGATGGGGGTTGCGACAGCGGCCAAGTACATCATCAACGACGGGGCCCCGATCGCCATCGGCGCCGGCATCGAGTCGATCAGCCTGGTGCAGAACGACAAGGTGAACCGCTTCATGGCCACAGACCCGTGGCTGAAGGAGCACGTGCCGGAACTGGCGACCTCGATGATCGAGACCGCCGAAATCGTAGCCGAGCGCTATGGCGTTAGCCGCGAGGCGCAGGACGAGTACGCTCTGCAGTCGCAGCAGCGAACGGCCCAGGCCCAAGCCGAAGGGCGCTTCGACCGCGAGATCGCCTCGATGACCACGATCATGAAGGTGCTGGTCAACAAGGAAACCGGCGAGACTGCCGACAAGGAGATCACCATCTCCGCCGACGAGGGCAATCGCCCGCAGACGACGCTCGCCGACCTGCAAAAGCTCCAGCCCGTTTTCAAGGGCGGCCGCTACGTTCAGGAAGGCAAGTTCATCACCGCCGGCAATGCATCGCAGTTGTCGGACGGCGCGGCTGCGGTGCTGCTCATGGAGCGCAAGGAAGCCGAAAAGCGCGGCCTCGAGGCTCTGGGGGCCTATCGCGGCATGGCGGTGGCCGGTTGCGGTCCGGAAGAGATGGGCATCGGCCCTGTGTTCGCGATCCCCAAGCTCCTTGAGCGCAATGGCCTAAAGATCGAGGACATCGATATCTGGGAGCTGAATGAGGCCTTCGCCAGCCAGGTGCTCTACTGCCGCGACAAGCTTGGCATCCCGAACGACAAGCTGAACGTCTCCGGTGGCTCGATCTCCATCGGCCACCCCTATGGCATGACCGGCGCCCGCTGCACGGCGCACCTCATGTACGAGGGCAAACGCCGCGGGGCGAAGTACGGCGTCGTGACGATGTGCGTCGGCGGCGGCATGGGCGCGGCAGGCCTGTTCGAAATCTTCTAAGGCGGCGTAGGAGCGCCGTCCCTCGGGGCGGGGCTCCTACCTACTTTCGCGGGTCGGCCCCGATCACTGTCGCTGATCGGCCAGGACGAACCCATCCGTAAAAGCGCGCCGCATTCTGAACGCTGAGCTGCGACGAGCCAACCGCTGCGACGCCCTTTGCGAGGGCTGCGCTTCTGCACCTCTGACGAGCCTGCCATGGTTCCATTCCCCGACACCCCCTCATGAAGCCAACACAGACCGCGCGTGAGGCGGCTTCGAGACGCACCTGATCGAACTGTGAGAAGGGCCGCTTGCGAGGGCGGCCCTTTTCGTTACCACGCTTGGGCGTCGATCTCGGCGAAGGTGAGGCCCTTGGTCTCGCGCGCCTTGAGCGCAGCGAAGGCGCTGATGGCGCCGGCGATGGCGAGGTAGATGGCGATCGGGACCCAGGAGTTGAACCGGCCCAGAAGAGCGAGGGCGATGATCGGGGCCAGCGAACCGGCGAAGATCGAAGTGCCCTGGTAGGCCAACGAGGCGCCGGAATAGCGCATCCGCGTCGGGAACAGCTCGGCGATGAAGGCCGCCTGCGGCCCATACATTATCCCGTGACAGGCGAGGCCGCCGACCATGGCCGCGATGATCAGCGATGTCTGGCCGGTGTCGAGCAGGCGGAAGAAGATGAAGCTCCAGACCGCGAGCGCGACGGCCCCGAAGAAATAGACCGGCCGGCGGCCCAGCCGGTCCGAGAGGCTGGCCGCGATCGGGATCACTGCCACCTCGACCGCCGTGCCGATCAGCGTGGCGTTCAGCGCCGTCGTGCGCGGCACGTGCAGGTGGTCGACGAGGTAGGTCAGGCCGAAGGTGGCGAAGACATAGAAGCTGATGTTCTCGGCCACGCGCAGGCCGGCGCCGATGGCGATTCCGCCAGGGCGCTCGCGGATGGCGTCGACCAAAGGCGCGCGCGGCGGGGCGCCGGCGTCCTCGAGCGCCTGCTGGAAAAGCGGACTTTCGGCCAGGGTCGTGCGGACCCAGTAGCCCACGGCGACCAGCACGACCGACAGCAGGAACGGCACGCGCCAGCCCCAGGCCAGGAAGTCGGCGTTCGATTGCACGGCGGACATCACCGTCAACACCGCGGCGGCCAGCAGATTGCCGGCCGGCACGCCGGCCTGCGGCCAGCCGGCCCAGAAGCCGCGCCGCTTCGCCTCCCCGTACTCGGTGACCATCAGCACCGCCCCGCCCCACTCGCCGCCGACGGCGAAGCCTTGCACCAGGCGCAGCAGCACCAGGCCCAAGGGCGCGAAGACGCCGACCTGCGCAAAGGTCGGCAGGAGCCCGATGAGGAAGGTCGAGCCGCCCATCATGATCAGGCTCAGCATCAGGAGCTGTTTGCGCCCGATTCGGTCCCCGAAGTGGCCGAAGACCACCCCGCCCAGCGGCCGGGCCAGAAAGCCCAGGGCGTAGGTTGCGAAGGCCAGCATGGTGCCGGTGAGCGGATCGGCCCTCGGAAAGAACAGCTTGCCGAACACCAGGGCAGAGGCGGAGCCGTAGAGGAAGAAGTCGTACCACTCGATGGTGGTGCCGATCATGCTGGCCAGCACAACCTTGCGCATGGTGGACGGCGACGCGAGGTCGGCGGCGGTTGTGGTCGTCAAGTGGAACCCTCCCGATGCGGCCCGCTCTGGCGGCGGACTCGCTGGCGAGCGAGGAGAGCGCGATACGTCAGAGCGCACAAGTCGCGACTCTTCATGCCGTCATTTCCCGGCCTTCCCGGACGATGCATCGGGGAGGCGTTTCCCGGTCGCTAGGCGAAATCGCGCGCGAGCTCGGCCCGGGTCGCCGGTGTGAAGCCCGCGAGGTGGCTGTAGGCCTCGTGGCTGCAACCGACCAGGACCTGGATCGCCGGATCGCGGAAGTGGGCGATCTGGTCGGCGGTCAGGTTAAAGCGCAGGAAGTGCACGGAGGAGGTCTTGCCGTCCTCCCGCGTACGCTCGACATCGCCCTCGGGCACGCCCGCGGCGCGCTCCGATCCGACCTGGATGAAGAAGCAGTCCTCGACGCCGCCTAGCCTCGCCAGCGTGGCCTCGCGACGGACCGGGTCATCGATCTCGAACATGATGGTCGCCACCAGTTCCGAGCCTTGGGGGATCAGCGGGTTGTAGGCGGCCAGTTCGTCGGGAACCTGCTCGGCGCCGCCCTTTTCGGTAAGCAGCATCTCCTGCACCTGGAAGAGCATGGTCTCGTAGCACTCGAAAAGGACCGTGCAGACCGGGCCAAGCGCGCTGCGGCGCAGGCGCTTCACCGGCAGCAGGCTCTGGCGGCGCTCGCGACGCTCCCGGGCGTAGTCGATGTCGGAGATCAGGTCGGCGGGCGTGATCTGGCGCTGATCGGCGGGCATGGGGTTCCTTCTACACCGCCCCGTAGGCGCGGGCGAAGATCTCGATCGGATGGGCCTGGCGTGGGGCGGCATGCGCCGCATCGGCCGTCTCGGCGACGAGCAGCTGGCCCAGGTGCTTGCAGGCGAGCGGACAGTCGGAGCACAGCGTGTCGGTCCCCTTGGCGGCGATCTGGCGTGCGGTTGGGCGGCCGACCTTTCGGGCGACCGGCGCGGTCTCCTTCATCACCCCGAAGGTGCCGCCGTGGCCGGAGCAGCGCTCGACCAGCTCGACGCGAGTTTCCGGAATAAGCCGCAGCATCTCGGCGGACTTGGCGCCCATGTTCTGGGCCCGAGCGTGGCAGGCGTGGTGCAAGGTGATCCCGCCTTCGACCGGGGTCAGGCCCGCGGCGAGGCCAAAGGACTTCTGCAGGTCGACCACATATTCGCAGATGTCCTTGGTCGCGGCGGAGAGGGCGGCGACGGCCTTGTTCTGCGGCTCGATCAACGGCCACTCGAACTTCATCATCAGGCCGCAGGAGGCGGTCAGGGCCACCACGTCGTAGCCGTCTTCGATGAGCGGCTGGAAGATCCCGGCCACGCGGCCTGCGCGGCCGGCCACGTCCGCAAGGTTACCGGCCTCGAGCTGCGGCATGCCGCAGCATTCGGGATAGACCAGCTTCACCTCGACGCCTTGCAACGCCAGTACGCGGGCCGCAGCCACGGCGGTGTCCGGCTCGTTGTAGTCGACGAAACAGGTGGCATAGAGCGCGACCTTCCGCCGCCCGAACGCCGGACCCGCGGGGTTGGGCGCCAGCGGGCTCTTCAACCGGTCCGTCGCGGACTTCGAACTGTACTTGGGGAGTTCGACGTTGGCGTCGATTTGCGCGATCGCCTCGAGGAGTTTGCGTAGCGGCGTATTCTTCCGTGCACTGATGGAATTGGCGAGGCCCGCGACCGGCTTGGCGAGTTTGCCGTTGCGATCGGTCATGCCCAGTTGTTCGCGAACGAAATCCCGTTCGCCCTCCCGACGCTTGGCCGCGCGGTAGCGGACGATCAGGTGCGGGATGTCGATGTCGAAGGCGTGCGGCGGTACATAGGGGCACTTAGTCAGGAAGCACATGTCGCAAAGCGTGCAGGCCTCATCGACCCTGGCGTAGGCCGACTTCGGCACGCTGTCGAGCTCGCCTGTCGGGCTCTCGTCGATGACGTCGAACAGGCGCGGAAAGCTGTCGCACAGATTGAAGCAGCGGCGGCAGGTGTGACAGACGTCGAACTGCCGTTCCATCTCGGCCTCGACCTTAGCGAGGTCGTAGTAGTCGTCATCGCGCCAGGCGATCGGATGCCGAAACGGCGCGTCGAGGCTGCCCTCCCGTGGAGGACCGTTCTTGGCGTCTCTCACCTCGTCATCGCTCACTATGGGCCTGCCGCGTCAATGGACGGCGGCGACCCGAAGGCCGCCGCCTTGGAAACAATCCGGAGAAGGCCTGCGATCAGTCGAGGGCGTCCAGCGCGCGCTGGAAACGGCCGGCGTGAGACTTCTCAGCCTTGGCGAGGGTCTCGAACCAGTCGGCGATTTCGTCGAACCCTTCGTCGCGGGCCGTGCGGGCCATGCCCGGGTACATGTCGGTGTACTCATGCGTCTCCCCGGCGATGGCGGCTTTAAGGTTCAGCGAGGTGCCGCCGATCGGCAGGCCGGTGGCCGGGTCGCCGACGGCTTCCATGAATTCGAGGTGGCCATGGGCGTGGCCGGTCTCGCCTTCCGCCGTCGAGCGGAACACCGCGGCGACGTCGTTGTAGCCTTCCACGTCGGCCTTCTGAGCGAAGTAGAGGTAGCGCCGGTTCGCCTGGCTCTCGCCGGCGAAGGCTGCCTTGAGGTTGTCGAGGGTTTTGCTGGTCGCAAGGCTCATGGTCTCTCCCTGATCTGGCGGCGGCCGGCCGACGGCGTGGCCCCACGCTTCAATGCCGCACTATGGGCCTCAGGGACAATAGAGCTTAGGTATGGAAGGAAGCCACTGCCGCCGCCTCGGATGACACCTAGCGGTCAGCATCCAGGATTCAAGGCAAGGGCGGCATTCAGCGGAATGCCGCCCCCAGCCGGGTGCGAACCAGGTCCGCGTTACGCCAGATCGTAGCGGTCGGCGTTCATCACCTTGGTCCAGGCGGCCACGAAGTCCTTGACGAAGGTTTCCTGTGCGTCGGCTGAGGCGTAGACCTCGGCCAACGCCCGCAGTTCAGAGTGCGAGCCGAAGATCAGATCGACCCGTGAACCGGTCCATTTAACCGCCTTGCTCTTACGGTCGCGGCCCTCGAACTGGTTCTCCTTATCGGTGGCCTGCCATTCGGTGGCCATGTCGAGCAGGTTGACAAAGAAGTCATTGCTCAGCTTGCCGGGCGCTGTGGTGAAGACGCCCTGCTTGGAGCCGGCGGCGTTGGCGCCCAGGACACGCAGGCCGCCGACCAGGACCGTCATCTCCGGCGCGCTCAGCCGCAAGAGCTGGGCGCGATCGACCAGGGCCTCTTCAGGCGCCATGAACTGTTCGCCGGCGCGGTAGTTGCGAAAGCCGTCAGCGATCGGTTCGAGCGGGGCGAAGGAGTCTGCGTCGGTCTGGTCCTGGGACGCGTCCATACGGCCCGGTGTGAACGGCGCGGCGACATCGGTCCCGGCGTCCTTGGCCGCCTTTTCGATCGCCGCTGAGCCGCCCAGCACGATCAGGTCGGCCAGCGAGACCTTCTTGCCGCCCGAAGCCGCGCCATTGAACCGGGCCTGGATCGCCTCGAGTCCTTGCAGCACCTTGGCAAGTTCGGGCGGATTGTTGACCGCCCAATCCTTCTGAGGCGCGAGGCGGACGCGGCCGCCGTTGGCGCCGCCCCGCTTGTCGGACCCGCGGAATGTCGAGGCCGACGCCCAGGCAGCCCCGACCAGCTGAGGCACGGTGAGGCCGGAGGCCAGGATCTCCGTCTTGAGGGCGGCGATGTCCTTGGCGTCGACGAGAGGATGGTCCACGGCCGGGATCGGATCCTGCCAGATCAGACGTTCCTTCGGGACGAGCGGGCCGAGGTAGCGCTGGATCGGGCCCATGTCGCGGTGGGTCAGCTTGAACCAGGCGCGGGCGAAGGCGTCGGCGAACTGATCGGGGTGCTCATGGAAGCGCTTCGAGATCTTCTCATAGGCGGGATCGAACCTCAGTGAGAGGTCGGTGGTGAGCATCGTGGGCACACGCTTCCTGCCACTATCGTGTGCGTCAGGAATGTCGGCGGCCGCGCCCTTGGCCTGCCACTGCTGGGCGCCGGCCGGGCTCTTGGTCAGTTCCCATTCGTTGTTGAAGAGGTTGTCGAAGAAGTTGTTGCTCCACTTGGTCGGCGTCTGGCTCCAGGTGACCTCCGGACCGCCGGTGATGGCGTCCGCGCCCATACCGGCGCCGTACTTGCTGCGCCAGCCGAGGCCCTGGTCCTCGATCGCCGCGCCTTCCGGTTCAGGGCCGATTAAGGACGGGTCGCCAGCGCCGTGGGTCTTGCCGAAGGTGTGGCCGCCGGCGATCAGGGCGACCGTTTCCTCGTCGTCCATGGCCATGCGGGCGAAGGTCTCGCGGATATCATGCGCGGCCGCGACAGGGTCGGGATTGCCGTTGGGCCCTTCGGGATTGACATAGATCAGGCCCATCTGCACGGCCCCCAGGGTCTTGTGCAGCTGACGCTCGCCGCTGTAGCGCTCGTCGCCGAGCCAGCTGCCTTCGGGACCCCAATAAAGTTCCTCGGGCTCCCACGTGTCAGGCCGACCGCCGGCGAAGCCGAAGGTCTTGAAGCCCATGGACTCCAGGGCGACGTTGCCGACCAGGACATAGAGGTCGGCCCAGGAAATCTTGCGGCCGTACTTCTGCTTGATCGGCCACAAGAGGCGGCGGGCCTTGTCGAGGTTGGCGTTGTCCGGCCAGCTGTTGAGGGGGGCGAAGCGTTGCTGGCCGCCGCCCGCGCCGCCGCGGCCATCGGAAACGCGATAGGTGCCCGCACTGTGCCACGCCAGACGGATGAACAGGCCGCCGTAGTGGCCGAAGTCCGCAGGCCACCAGTCCTGGGAGTCCGTCATCAGGGCATGCAGGTCCCGGATCACGGCGTCGAGGTCGAGGGTCTTGAACTCCTTGGCGTAGTCGAACGCCTCGCCCATCGGATTGGAGCGCGGCGAGTGCTGATTGAGGCCTTCGAGGCGCAGGGTGCCAGGCCACCAGTCACGATTGCCCTTGTGGGAGGGTCCGTGAGCCACCGGGCATTTGGCCGCAGCGTCGTCTGCCATGTCTCTCTCCCATCCAAGTTGGCCGCGCAGGGCGCTCAGGGCGAGCGGAATGCGAGCGTGTCGGACAGACAAGGCCCACTACGTGATCTTGTAAAATCGATTGTTGGCATGGATTGTATCGAGAAAATCTATGGTCCCGATCTTCGCGTGGGCGAACGGCTCAGACTCGAACTGACAATCAGCGGGTCGGGCAAGGACGGCAACGAGTACTATCTGCTGAACGGCGAGAAGGGGTTGAAGCCGAAGAAACGCTCAACGGACCCGAAGGCGAAGATCTCGAACGCGCCCGCAAGGAAACCGGGGAACGTGGCGGCATGCCCGAGCGCTGAGCCGGCGGCGCATCTTCAACCAACTGGTTGACAATCGGGGTCCGAACTCTATATTCAACCACATGGTTGAATTAGACATGACCTCAGCTGGCCGGCTTGACGCCGTCTTCCACGCACTCGGCGATGCGACGCGCCGCAACATGCTCCGCGACTTGGCCGGCGGCCGACGTAGCGTCGGTGAGCTGGCCGCGCCTTTCGACATTTCATTGGCCGCGGCCTCCAAGCACATCAAGGCGCTGGAAAAAGCCGGCCTCGTGCGCCGCGAGGTCCGCGGGCGCACCCACATCTGCCGACTGGAAGCCAGCCCGCTCGAGGACGCCCACGATTGGATTCGCTTCTACGAACGCTTCTGGAGCGCTCGCCTCGACGCCCTCGAAGACCTGCTTCGCCGCCAGGACGCTCAAAATCCGAAGGGAGACGACAAATGACCGACGCCACGACCATCGGCGCCTATGGCCAACAGATTGAAGCCGCCACCGTGCGGATGGAGCGAATGCTGCCCGGTCCGATCGAGCGCCTCTGGGACTACCTCACCAAGAGTGAGTTGCGCGGCCGGTGGCTGGCCACGGGAGACATGGACCTGCAGGTCGGCGGCAAGGTCGAGCTGACGTGGCGCAACGACGAGTTGACCGGCCAACATGAGGGCCGCCCAGAGAGCATCCCGGCGGTTCACAGCATGGAGACGACGATCATCCGCATAGACCCACCGCGCCTCTTGGCGTTCGGGTGGACCGGCGGAAGCGACGTGACCTTCGAACTGGAGCCAATCGGATCGGAGGTGAAGCTCACCGTGACCCATAGGCGCGCGCGCGACCGTGGCCAACTGCTCGGCGTCTCGGCCGGCTGGCATGCGCACCTGGATGTGCTGGAGGCGCGCCTGCGCGGCGGCGAGCCTCCCATGTTCTGGTCGAATTGGACCCGCCTGAAGGCTGACTACGAAAAGCGCCTGACCTAGGCGCGCCCTCCCCCCGGCGCATCCGGCGCGCCAACCGAAAGGAGCCCACCATGCAGACCCCATCGATCGTCTCCGCTCAGGACTGGGAGGCCGCGCGCCAGCAGCTGCTCTCGAGGGAGAAGGCGTTGACCCACGCTCGTGACGCGCTTGCCGCCGAGCGCCGTCGGATGCCCTGGCTGGCCGTGGAGAAGGCCTATGCATTCGACGGGCCCGAGGGGAAGGCGAGCCTTCTCGATCTGTTCGCCGGTCGCCATCAGCTGATTATCTACCGCGCCTTCTTTGAGCCCGGGGTATTCGGCTGGCCTGACCATGCCTGCCGGGGCTGCTCGATGGTGGCCGACCAGGTCGCACATGTCGCCCACCTGAACGCCCGAGACACCACCCTCGCGTTCGCCTCGCGCGCGCCGCAGGCCGATATTGCCCGCCTGAAGGCGAAGATGGGCTGGGAGATACCCTGGTACACCATCACAGACGGCTTCGATGCGGACTTCGGCGTGGACGAGTGGCACGGCACCAATGTGTTCCTTCGCGACGGCGAACGCGTGTTCCGCACGTACTTCATCAACAGCCGTGGCGACGAGGCGATGGGGAGCACTTGGAGCTATCTCGACATAACGCCGCTTGGTCGCCAGGAAACCTGGGAAGACTCGCCGGCCGGTTATCCGCAGACGGCGCCCTACAAGTGGTGGAACTGGCACGACAGCTACGCCCCCGACGCCCCTCCCGACCCCAAATGGGTCAAGGTCTCGGACGCTGGCGAGGCCGCGTGGAAGAACCGCGACGCAAGGGCCAAGGCGTGAACGAAGCCCATCCCGGCGGGTCTGGCGCGAGCTGCCATGGAGCCGGCGCCACAGCTCCCGGCGCGGCCGACTGGCTCCGCCTCGCGGCCGCGCCGACCTTTGCGATCATGGCGCTGCTGACGGGCATTCTTGGCGCCGGCCGGGGAAACACGCTCTGTGCCGGAGGGCAGGACGCGCCGGCGCTGGGAGGAATGCTGACAATGTACCTGTTGATGAGCGCCTTTCATTCGGCGCCTTGGCTGAAGCTGATCTCGGGGCAGCGAGGCGGTATCCAGGCTGACTGACGACAGCCTTGATGTGAGATGAGGCTTGCTCCTCGACCGCTGGGGACACACGCTGGTTCCAACAAGAGAGAGGAACCGCCAATGTCCATCGACTTCGAGATTCCGCCGGAAGCCAAGGCCATGCGCGAGCGCGTGCGTCAGTGGGTGCACGACGAATGCATCCCGGCCGAGAGTCGGATCAAGGACAAGGACAGCTACAAGACCGTCCTCGCCGAACTGAGGGCCAAGGCTCGCGGCCAGGGCCTGTGGCTGCCCTTCGTGCCCAAGGAATATGGCGGCATGGGTCTAGGCCCGCTGGCCAACGCGCTGGTTCAGATGGAGCTCGGCCAGAGCCACCTGGGCGCGCTTTCGATGAACAGCCAGGGGCCCGACGACGCGACGATCCTGACGCTGCTGGCCCACGGCACCGACTACCAGAAGGAAAAATTCCTAAAGCCGCTGCTGAACGGTGAGAAGCGGGTCTGCTACTCGATGACCGAGAAGGCGTCGGGCGCCGACGCCACGGGCATGCGCACGAGCGCGGTCAAGGACGGCAACGAAAACTACATCTTGAACGGCGAGAAGTGGTTCTCGTCGGCCGCCAGCGCCGCGGACCTGGCTCTGGTCATGGCGCGCACCGATCCGGACGCGCCCCGTCACCAGCAATTCTCGACCTTTATCGTCGAGCTGCCGAACCCGGGCTACCGGATCAAGCGCGACATTCAGACCATGGCCGCCGAGGGGCCGCTTTCGCACATCATGGGCGGCGGCCACGCCGAGATCGAGATCAAGGATCTGGTGGTGCCGGCCGAGAACCTCTTGGGCGGCGAGGGCCGCGGCTTCGACATGGGCCAGCATCGTTTGGCCTACGGGCGCCTCAGGCATGGCATGCACAACATCGCCATGGCGCAGCGGGCGCTCGATATGGCCGCCGCGCGGGTCACCGACCGCGAGACCTTCGGCCGCAAGCTCAGCGAGCGCCAAGCCGTCCAGTTCATGCTCGCCGAGTGCGCGACCCAACTCTATATCTCGCGCCTGATGCTCCTGCACATCGCCTACAAGGCGGAAAAGGGCATGGACATGCGCCAGGAGAATTCCATCGCCAAGGTCTACCTGGCGCACATGGTCCACCACGTGGTGGACACAGCGATCCAGTTGCACGGCGCCTTGGGCTACAGCCGCGATACCCCGTTGGCCGCCTGGTACACCCACATCCGGGCGCAGCGGCTGGTGGATGGACCGGACGAGGTGCACCGCTGGACGGTGGGCCGAAATGTCATCAAGGCCTTCCAAAAGGACGGCACCACAGCCGCCGCAGCTGGCGGAGATCTGCTTTAGGCCTTAGCGCCCCTGCATCTTGGCGATGTAGTCGCGGACCAGTGCGAGGCCTTCGTCGTGCACCAGGGAACGGCCGAGTTCCGGCATCATGACGCCGGGATCGGTGGAAGCCATTCGGTAAGCGATGATCGAGGTGTCGGGGTGGCCGGGGACCAGGTCGACCTCCAGGTCGCCTGAGCCCTTGCCGGCGGCGACAGGACGCTTGCCGATGCCCATCTTGGCGGGGTGGGCCTCTTCAAGGTCGAGGTTAAGGCCGGTGTTGGAGGCCATGCCACGGGGGTTGTGGCAATGGCCGCAATTGCCGTCGAGATAGGCCCGGGCGCGGGCTTCGAGCGGCTCGGAGGCGTCGTCCCAGACCGCAGTTCGTGGCGCCTTCTCCGGCGCGGGCGAGCCGTCAAGAAGGCCGGTCCGTGTCCAATGGGCGAGCTGGTTCTCCGGACCCTCGGGGTAGGCGAACACCCCGTTCAGGTTGCGCGCCTTGACCCCGATCGGCGCGATCCGACCCGACAGGGAGTGGCACTCCTTGCACTGGTTGGCGTTGGGCACGTGATAGTCGACCTGACGGGGCAGGCCATGGGCGTCGATGAAATTAACGTCCAGCCGGGTCCCAGCCCGCTTCAACCGCGCTTCGGTCTGCTCGGGGTTCCAGACGTAGGCCAGCGCCGTCCACCCGCTCCGGCGATGGATGAGGAGCCGGGTCTCCAGAACGCGCACCTTCTCGTTCGGACGACGAAAGTCGGCAGGGTAGGCGAAGGTCTTGATCAGCGTCGCCCCGATCGGAAGATCGAGCGCGCCCTGGGGCTTATAGCGGGCCTTGGTTCCCGGCGGCAGGTAGAGGAAGCGCGACTTCTCCGCATAGTCGCTGAACAGCGGCGTGTTGAGCGCATATGGCGTTACTCCGGCGTTCGGATGGCGCGCACTATCGTCCGTAAACAGACGATAGGCCGCCAGCGTTGGCGCAGGCGTGGCCGAAAGGAGTGCGTTCAGCGCCACGTCGGTCGGCGCAGGAGCGGCTGCGCTGAGACCCAGCGCCGCCGCCAGGACTGCGAGCACACGAATCATAGGCCGGTTTGCGCTTTCGGCAGCACCACGGGCTTGGGCTCGGCGATGGCGCCGTCATCGATTGTCGGCACCACCTGCGGCTTGGCGCTGAAGACTGATCCTGGAGCGGCGAAGTGGAGGTTCGCCACCGGGCCGTCCAGCAACCGCACATGCACCATCTGCGGCGCGCTCGCGCCCTTCGGCGTGTAGTTGGTGACCCCGTCCCAGATCGTCGGCGGCATGCTGCCGCCCATCGCCTTGGCGATCACATCGCCACCCGGGAACTTCGGGTCCCAGCCGTTCTTGCCGATTTTATTGTTCCTGACGACGATGTCGCGCGGCAACGGGTTGTAGGTCAGATCATCGTACTTTTGCGTGTAGCTGACCAGCATGACCGCCGCGGTCTGGTTCTGGTCGATCTCGTTTTCGAAGACGTGAACGTCGCGGTTGGCCATCAACATGATGCCGGTGCCGGTCGGCACGTCGCCGACAATCGCGCCCTTGCGGGCGAAGTTCCGGGTGTCGTTCTGCACGACCTTGTTGTGGAAGATCCGCGTCGAGTGGCCGCCCATCTGCGGCAGGTTCGGAAGGTCGAAAACCAGGATGCCCCCGGCATTGTGGGTCGCAACGTTGTCAAGAACGTCGGCGTTCATCGAGTTCTCGATCTCGATGCCGGCCACGTTGAACTCGGCGCGGCTGTTCCTGACGACGATCATCTTCGACTGGCCGACGTAGATGCCGGCATCGGCGGCGCCCTTCACCGTCACCTTGTCGATGAGGACATTGGTCGAGGAGACCGGATAGACCCCATAGGCCCCGTTGGTGTCCTTGGGCCCGCCGGTCCACTCGACCCGCAGGTTGACGAAGCTGATCTGGTCAACGCCCTTGGCCTTGATCCCGTCGCCCTTGGTGTCTTCGACGCCGAGGTCGCGAACCGTGACCTTGTTGGAGGTGATCAGGAAACCCTCGCCTGAGCTCTTCTGGCCCTTGAAGGAGAGGATCGTGGCGTCAGGGCCGGCTCCCTTCACCGTTACGCCCGGGACATCAAGCGAGAGGCCGTCGGTGAGTTCGTAGCGCCCTGCGGCGATCGATACGGTGTCACCGGACTTTGCGTCGAGCAGCGCGGTTTGCAGCTTTTCCTGCGCGTCCCCGCCCGGCGTCACCGTCAAGACCCTGGCCTGAGCGTGGCCGGCTAACAGGGCTGCGGCGCCCGCGGCGATCAGCAACGTTCTCATCAACTCTTTCCTCGCGAATCCCGGCGTCATGGCGCGCCGGTTCATAACCCATGGTGACCCGCCCTCGCAGTGGCAATCAATCGCGTTGGCGCGACCTTCAGACGCGCAAGTTGCGGAAGGTGATCGAGTAGCGATGGGCCTTGACCGCCGGGATCGAGTGCTCCCAGGCGCTACGCGCCGTCCCGCTCAGGAGATAGATCGAGCGCGGGGCAAGCTCGATGGCTGTGCGCTCGAACCCGTCCGGGATCCGTCGCCGCAGACGAAAGCTGCAGGCCGCCAGCAGCGAGATCCCGACGACCTTGTCAAAGATCGGCCGATCGCGGTGCCAGCCGATCGGGGCGCCGGGCAGGTATTCGTTCAGCAAGCATTGCTGCAGGTCCTGCGGCGCGAGGCCCGCGAAGGTCGCGGCGCGGGCCCGCACCCCCGAGAGTTCGGCTGGCATGTCGTCAGCCTTTTCGAGGTGGCTGCGCGTGAAATCGTACCGCCACCCGAACGAGACCACCCGGCGCCTGGCCTCATAGCCTCGGAACTGAAAGGCCTGGAACGGCAGGGTGGAGAGCCACGCCGCAAGCTCGGCTTCTTCGCTCAGCGTGAGGAAGGCGTCGCGATAGTCGAAACCCGCCGGCGCGGTGGGGCCGCGATCGACGTCGAACAGCGATGGCTGGCGGGCGAGTGACATCGCCCGGCATATGGTGCGCCTAGCCGAGCGTCGAAATGGCCTCGACGACGGCGGCGGTCTTCTCAAGGATCACCATGTGGCCCGCCTCGGGGATGGAGACCAGCTGGGCGCCGGTGATGGCCTTCTTGAAGGCGTGGGCGTAGGTGGGCGGGATGAGTCGGTCGGAATCGCCCCAGACCAGTACGGTCTTGGCCTTGATGCGGTAGAGCCGCGTGGCTAGGCCCCGTTCCGGGATCGGGAAGAGGATGCGTCCGGCCATGCCGAGCTGGCGGGCATTGGTGACCAGGTAGGCCTGCAGGAAGCCCGGGTCCTCAACGTTGCGCCCGGCGGTCATCATCGCGGCGCCCGCTTCGGCGTCGTGGAACAAGAGCGCCGGCATCTCGAACGGCAGGGTCGAGAAGAGGTCGGGAATGGGGTGCTCGTCGTCCCAAAGGCCGGCTGGTGCGATCAGCGCCAGCCGAGATACGTCGTTGGGCGCCACGGCAGCCATCTCAGCGGCGATCATCCCACCCATGGAGTGTCCGACAAGCAGGGGGTCCGCAAGGCCAAGCGCCTCGACGACGTCCCAACTGTGCAGGGTGAAATCAAGCATGTCGCGTATCTCGGGCGCTTCTTCGGAGTCACCGTAGCCAGGGATCAGCGGCGCAAAGACGTGATGCTTGGCGGCCAGGGCGTTGAGGAACGGGTCCGCCGCGGTCAAACCGCCTGCGCCATGAAGGTAGAAGAGTTGGGGCCCCGATCCCCCTTCGAAGTAGCGAACCGGTACATGACGGGTCTGGACGGTCTTCAGCTCCATGGCTCAGGCCTCCAGCGCGTAGGTCTTGGCGAGATCTGCCCCGGTGGGAGCCTCCTTGGGCAGCCGGCCGGAAGCGACCCGCTTGTCCAGAGGCGAGGTCCAGAACCGGTTGTCATCGGCCCAGTCGGGGAACATGCCTCGAAGCTTCGGCATGACCTTTTCGGCGAACAGCTTGGTGGAATACATGCACTTGTCGGACGGCATGTTCCCGACGTGCATCAGGCAGAAGATATTGCCGACGTTCAGGCCTTTGCAGAGCTCCTCCATACGCTGGCGCACGGTCTCCGGGGAGCCGGCGATCACGTGGCCGCCCTCGGTCAGGTCCTTCCAGGTCAACGTGGCGAACCCGCCCCTCGGGGGCGCGTACTGCGAGAGCGCACCGCTCTGGATGGTCTTGATCGTCCGGTAGCCCGGAGCGTCGGCAAAGCCCGGATAGACGTGCAGGCAGCGGTTGTAGAAGTAGTTGACGTGCTCGGCGTAGAGCCGCTCGGCCTCTTCGTCTGTATCGGCCACCAGGATCGTCTGGGCGAATCCCGCGCGGTAGGGGCTCTTGTCGGCGCCGCGCTCGTCCACCCGCTTCCAGTATCCGTCCAACAACGCCTTGGCGCGTATGTAGCCGGTGAAGCTCAGGTATGAGTAAGAGTAGGTGTTGTCGATGCAGAAATCGTATGTCTCGACCGACCCGCCGCCGGGGATGTGCACCGGCGGATGCGGCTGTTGGATCGGCCGCGGCCAGATGTTGACGTGCCTCAGTTTGTTGTAGCGCCCGTTGAAGGCGAACGGCTCGCGGGTCGTCCAGGCCTTGATGATGAGGTCGTGCGCCTCCTGGTACTTTTCCCGCGTCAGGCTCGGGATCTGGCCATAGCAGTAGTTGGTGTCCATCGACGTCCCGACGGGGAACCCAGCCACCAGTCGCCCACCGGAAATGCAGTCCAGCATGGCGAATTCCTCGGCCACGCGAACCGGCGGGTTGTAGAGGGCGATGGAGTTGCCCAGGACGACGATCGCCGCGTCCTTTGTCCGCCGCGCCAGACCAGCGGCGATGATGTTGGGGCTGGGCATAATCCCGTAGCCGTTTTGATGGTGCTCGTTCACCCCCACACCATCGAACCCCAGGGAGTCGGCGTACTCCAGCAGGTCCATGTAGGTGTTGTAGACTTCGTGGCTCTTCACCGGATCGAACAGCTTCTGGTCGATGTCCACCCACACCGAGCGGTTCTTCTCCCGGAAGTCGTCCGGCAGATAGGGCCAAGGCATCAGGTTGAACCAGGTGAACTTCATACGCCTGTCCTCCGAGCCACCACCTCTAATGGGTGGTCATATGAACAACGATAACCGCAATGCGGCGGGCGCCAACCGGGAAACGTCCGCCGCGGCGACTCAGCTCGCCTTACAACTCGTAGGGCGCCTGGCTTCAGCCTGAACGACGGGACGGATCACCTCGGTCCAGAGCTTGTAGCCCTCGGGCGTCATGTGCAGTCCGTCGGCGACGTAGATGTCCTTCGGCATGCCGCTGGTCAGCATCGCCGGGACGACATCGACGTAGTGCAGATCGCTCCGCTTCTCGGCAAGAGCCTGGATCTGGGCGTTGACCTGCGCTTGCTTATCGCGCTGTAGCCATCTGAGTTTCGAGGGCTTCAGGGAGATGAAATAGACCGGAGCGTCACCGAGCGTTTTGGTTTTGAGATCCATGAAGCGGGCGAAATTGCCGGTGACGATGCTGGGGGCCTCGCCCCCGTTGATGTCGTTCTCGCCGGCGTAAAAGAGGATGGCCCGGGGACGATAGGGCGTCACGACCTGATCAAAATAGTAGTCCACGTCGGCAATGGTCGAGCCACCGAAGCCGCGGTTCAGCGTCGGCAAGGGCGCCATGTCGGCGTCGAGGGTCTTCCAGAAGCGAATGCTGGAGGAGCCGACGAACAGGAACCCGCAGGGCGGCGGCTTGTGCTCCCGGTCGGCGGCCGCAAAGGCTGCGATCTCCGGCGCGAACCGCTCAGGCCCCGTCTTCGATACGGCCGGCTGGGAAAACGCCGGCTGGGCGGCGGCGGCCGCCGCGAGGCAGACGAGGGCAAGAACGACGTTGGTGCGCATGGACGGCTCCGGCTTGGCTTGCGGCTAGACCAGACTAGCGGAGCATCGCGCAGAGAACACCCACGATGGACCCGACCTACACAGGCTGACTTGTCGACGGCCTTTCCGCTGATAGCCGCCGCGCGATCACCGCGGCGCCGAGCAGCAAAGCCCCTACCGCCAGGAACGAGCCGGCGCGGACCACGCCATCAAGTTGCGCCATGTCGAACAGAAACACCTTGGCCGTGGTTCCGATAAGCACTGTCAGGGCGGCCCACCTTAGGTCCGCCTCGCGGCGCGCGGTGGCGAATATCAAAAGGCCGAAGCCGTACAGTCCCCAGATCGCCGAAAACGCCCAGGTCTCGAGGCTGGCCTTTTGCATGACAGGCCGCATGTCGAGACCGCGGAAACCCCATCGGACGAGGAGGGTCACCAGCGCGAATATGATGAGGACCGCCGCCAATTTGCTGGCGCGCGCCAGAAGCTTGGACGGCGGGTCTTCGTCTGCGTGAACGAGCCAAAGCGTCATGGCGGCGCCCGCCGCATAGAGCGCAAACAGCAGGCCCGCATTCGCCTGGCTCGCCAGCGGTCGGGTGATCGGGCCCCACCACGGGCTCGCCAGGTCGCCGTAGACAAGCACCGCGGCGGTCACGGCCAGCCAGCCAACCCCGTGGGCCAGACGGCGCACGGCGCCAGCGACCTCGCCCAGCCCCCATCCATGGCGCTCCGAGCGGGTGGCCGCCGCAAAGAGGGCGCGGGCGGCCACGAGACCAAGGAGCGCATAGGATGCCGCCTCCGCGCGTCCGACCAGGTCAGCGCCCAGGTGCAGACCGGCGCTCTGGAAAAGTCGCCGAATTTCCAGGACGGCCCACAAAAGACCCAGGCCAAACGCCGCTGCGGCATAGAGGCCCGTCAACCGCCGCTCGGTCGTCACACGCCGCGAAGCCGCTACGGCGAAGAACAGGGCCGGCCCCAGGAACCCGAGCCCGAGGCTGTCGACCAGCGGCGGACCGCTGACCGCCGGCGTCCACCAGGCCCAGAGCGGGTCGAAGATGAGCACCTGGAACAGCATGGCGTGGGCTAGCCCCAGCGCCAGCAGGACGTGCCCGCGCCAACGCGAGATGGGGTGGGAGTCGTCGCGCACGGCCATCGCGCTCAGGACCCCGGCGGCGACAATGCTGATCGTCCGCAAGCCGGCTTCGGCGAACGGATCCAGCCGCCAGCCGCCCGCGCCTTGCGAACCCCAGAAACGAAGCAGCAGCATGACGCCCGTCAGGGCGATGAGGATGGCCGCCGTCCCCAGCGAGTCCGCTGCGGGCGCTTTTGCGTCGCGCTCGCGGATCAGGCGGGAAGACCCGGCCACGACCCCTGCTGAAGCGGCCGCCACCGCAACCATCGCGACCGGCCAGGCGTGACTGGCGAAGACGGGGCGCAACAGGTCTGGATTGAGCAACGCCGCGAGGCTGGCCAATCCTCCAGCGATCGCCGCGCCGGCAAGGCCTCGCCAACCGATGCGAACATGCAGCACCGCAAAGACCGGCGCCGTCACCGCGACCGCCAGCGGCAGGATTTGCACGGGACTTTGGATGCGCAACATCATGAGCAGCGCCGCTGTTCCGGCCCAGATCCATAGGGCCAGAGGGACGCTGCGGCGTGGGTCTTCGAGGCGCCGCCCGAGCAGAACACTGCAGACGCCCAGGAGGAGCGCGCCGCCGGCGGGAGCCACCCAAGGCGCCTGCGTCGCCAACGGACCGCGAAGGATGAGGCAGAGGAGCAGCGCCACTGCCGCGCCGCCGCTGGCGTAGAGGCCTTCCGCCTGGTTTCTGCCGCCGAAGGCCGCCGATAGGCCGCATGCCGCCGCGCACACCGCAAGGGCCGCGGCCCACAGTTCCAGATGCACGGTGGGCGGGTGGTAGAGGAACGCGACGGACACGACGGCCGTCGACAAATAGGCCGCCAATTGCAGGTAGGGCGGAACAACGCCGCGGCGGACGCCGAGCACGGCCAGGATCAGCAAGGCGCCCTGGCCCACGGCGAGCGTGGCAAGGTCCGGCCCGGCCAGCCGAAGGGTCCAGAGGCCCGCGAGGAGGAAAGCTGCGGCCACTAACGAAGCTGCAGGAGAGCGGCTGAAACTGTCCGGTTTCGCTGGAGCGTCGCTTTTGCGCAGCCGCCACTCGGCAGCTGCGATGGCCAGTGCCAGCGGCCCGATGGCCAAGGCGACGACACGCACGTAGCCTTCGGCTGCATAACCCGCGATCGCCCAGAGCACTGCGCCGGCCAGGGTTGCGATTGCCGTGGCGCCCCAGCGGCGCGCGCCCGCCACGCCATAGCCGGTGATCACGACCAGCGACAGGTAACCGGTCAGCGCCGGAGCGTCCCAATGCTGCGGACCGGTGATGGCGGGGCCGAGCAGTCCTCCGGCGATCGCCACCACCGCCAGCGGCTCACCGTGGCGTAGCGATAGCGCCAGCAGGCCAAGAGCCACGACGCCCAGCAGCACCCCCGCCGCGCCCAGGCCAACAAAGCCGTAGAGCCAGTAGGCCGCCCAGACAGCGGCGTAGATCGTCGTGGCGCCGGCTCCGGCCGCTGCAGCAGCGGCCAAGGCGTGACCGCCGGCCACGCGCTTGGCCTGGGCTCCCAGCCACTCCCCGACACCGACCAGAACAATGCCGAGCGCCACCGCCGAGGCGATCCTGAACGGCGGCGTGAAGAGGCCGCGCTGGGCCGCGTAAGCGACCATGAATATTCCGCCTAGCCCGAGGACTCCGCCCCCCAGCCAGGCCAATCCGTTCTCCGACAGCCAGGCGGCGACCTGCTCGCGGGTCGGTCCTCGCGGCGGGTTCCGGGCCATGACCTTTGATGCGAAGGTCGACGTCGCCTCCGTCCGAGTCGCCAGGGCCGAAGCCCTCGCTTCCGGGATCGTAGGCGTCACGATGGATGCAGCTGATGTCGCAGCGGACCTCGCGCGCTGCTGGGGCTGCGCAGGGCGAGCCTCGCCGGTAACGCCATCTTCGAGGTGCGCTTCAAGAGAGCCGAGGCGACGCTCCGCCCGCGCCAGGCGCGTCTTCAGTTCGCTGGTCTGCCCGTAGAGCCATAAGACGCCCACGACGAGGCCGAGAACCACGAGCCAGATCATTTTGGCGCCATCTGCTACGCCACCCCCCGGTAGCCAACTGAGAAGCGTAGCGCGCCGGTGACGCGAGGACCAAGCTCGATTCGACCGCAGGCAGTGGCCCATCGGTCTTGGAAGCGCGGCCGTCTGGACCAAGGCTAAGGTTCAATGGCTCGCCGTCTGGACGGGAACGACGATGGCCGACCCAACCTCATTCTTTACCGGCTGGCTTGTCGAACCTGAGCACAGGGCAGCGTTGCTTGAGAAATTCCCGCCACGCTACGCAACGATTGTGGCGCACCACGTTACGCTGAAGTTCGGCGATGCAACGGCTGAGCCACCCGCCGGAGTTTCAGCCGAGATCGTCGGTCAGGCGGACGACGGGGCGGGGGTGCAGGCGATGGTCGTGCGGATCGATGGCGCCATCTCGCGGCCGGACGGCGGGACCTTTCACATCACCTGGTCTCTGGATCCCGGTCGTGAGGCCAGGGAAAGCAACGACGTGATCGCTGCGCGCGGCTGGACACCGATCGAGCCGGCGACGCCGGTGAGGCTCACGCCCAAGCCTTGAGCAGCAGTCGCTCTCGGCGAGTGCTAAGGCACTGATTTTTAGGAACCTTTATTTAGGAATCAGGCTTAACTTGGTGTCGGGGCGAATAGAAAGTCGAGGCCTTGACGATGAAGGCGTCACCTGAGTTCCGCAGGCAGCTCGCGGGCTACAGCCTGACCACTGCCGAAATTCTCTACCGGATGCCCGATCATCCGGCTCTCCTGCAGAGCTACATCTGGCAGGAATACGATCTCTTCCCCGAGTTCCCTGCGCTGCGGCGGTTCCTGGACTTCTGGAGCCGGACCCTGGATGGGCCATTGTTCAAGGTGACCGTCGGCCATTGCCGGCTGATCAAGCCGGCGGAGCTTCGCGCGTTGGGCGGAGAATTCTACCTTCACTGAGGGCGCTTGCGGGTAGCCGTCTCGACTTTTCCCGTCCGGCAAGGGAGTGATTGCGCTTGCCCCACTTGGAGTCGCCCCTTCTTGCGCAAGCCGCTGCTCGCCGTCCTGATCTCCGCCGCGGCCCTGGCCGGGTGCCAGGACAAGGTCCATCGGCCCACGTGCCCTTCCGGCAAGGTCTGTCTTGAGTATGGCAACAACTCCGAACCGCTGACGCTCGACCCGCAGAAGTCGAACCTGGTCGACGAGTTCACGATCATCGGGGACTTGATCGTCGGCCTGACGACCGACGCGCCGGACGGGAGCCCGGCTCCCGCCATGGCGACGTCCTGGGAGACCAGCAAGGACGGCCTGACCTGGACCTTCCATCTGCGCGACGCCCGGTGGTCAGACGGGGTTCCGGTGACCGCCGACGACTTTGTCTACGCCTACAGGCGAATCCTCGATCCGAAGACCGCGTCGATCTACGCCTACCTGGTCTACCTCCTGAAGAACGGCGAGGCCGTGAACGAGGGGAAGGCCTCGCCCGAGACCCTAGGCGCCCGGGCGTTGGACCCTCACACCCTGCAGCTGACGCTGGAACACCCCGCGCCCTACATGCCAGAGCTCGCCAAGCACCAGAGCTTCTTCCCGGTTCCTAAACATGTGATCGAAAAATACGGCGATGACTGGGTGCAGCCGGGGCGGTTCGTCGGCAACGGTCCCTTCAGCCTGGTGTCCTGGAGCTTGGGCGACAAGATCCAGGTGGCCAAGAACCCGCGCTTCTGGGACGCCGCCGACGTCTGCGTCGACAGGATCAACTACTATCCGACGCCGGACCTGGTCTCGGCCGAGCGGCGCGTGCAGCGCGGCGAACTCGACATAAACACCAACTTCCTCACGAACCGGCTGAAACGGATGGACCAGGCGATGCCGGGGTACGCCCGGCCTCACATGTCGCTGGCCACCTCCTACATGGTGTTCAACACCCATGACCGAGGGCCCTTGCAGGACAAGCGGGTGCGGCGCGCGCTCTCGGAGGGGATAGACCGCGACTTCATCACCACAAAGCTGCTGCGCGCCGGACAGGCGCCGGCGTACAGCTTCGTGCCGCCCGGAACCGCCCACTACGCGCAAGGCGCGAGGCTCGTCTGGGCTCGCGAGCCCTTCGCCGAGCGGCAGGTTGAGGCCAAGGCGTTGCTGGCGCAGGCCGGCTTCAGCGCCAAACATCCGCTGAAGCTGGAGATAAAGACGCAGAACGCCAGCGACGCCCTTTTGCTGACCGAGGCCGTGCAGGCCGATTGGCGCGCCATAGGCGTCGAAGCGACGATTGCTCAAAACGACACTTCGATCGCCTTCGCCGCCTACCGCAACCGCGACTTCCAGGTCGGCACCATGAGTTGGTATGCCGACTTCAACGATCCCATGACGTTCCTGGGCCTGCTCAAATCCGACACCGGGGCGCAGAACTACGGCGACTACCGCAGCGCCGCCTACGACGCCCTGCTGGCAAAGGCCGATGCTGAGCCCGACGACGCAAAGCGGGCGGAACTCCTGGCGCGCGCCGAGCAGACCATGCTCGATGACGAGGGTATGATTCCGATATATTTCGTTGTGAACCGAAATATCGTGAACCCGAAGATCACCGGCTGGGTGGCGAATTCGGAGAATTTCCACCGCGCCCGGTGGTTGTGCATCAAACCCTAGCGCCCCGATCCCGAAGTTCGCCGGCCCTTTGGCGGGCGGACTCCGGGATCCATCGGGGCGCAAGCAGGTGAATGAATCCGGATGGCGCTGCGCCGGCGCGTCATGCGATCAGGCGAACCTCAAGCTCAGCCCACCAGCCGACAGAGTAAGACCAGGGCCTAGCGGTACTCGTAGTGGCACTCTCGGTGAGTGCTGTTGTGCTTGGCGATCTGGTGGCCCGCCACAGCGCCGACGCCGGCGCCGAGAAGAGTGCCGCCTGTCTTACCGCCGCCATGTGAAAGCGCATTGCCCAGCAGGCCGCCGGTTACGGCGCCAACGGCGGTGCCTGTGTTACGGGCCCCGCGCGAGCTCACGTCCCTGCAGACGTACTCCTTGTGGTGGGGCTGGGCCTGGGCGGCAACCGGCACTGAGGTGGTGGCGACGGCCAGCGCCGAGCACACCAGGGTTGCGGTGATTGATAGCTTCTTGCGCACGATATCTCCTTAGGGCTGCAGACACGCCCCGCTGCTAAACTCGCTACTACAGCGAAGGTTGCGCAAGCCCAAGAAGTTGTCGCGCCCCTGCCGGAACGGAACCGAATGCCAGTTGGGGGCCTTGTTAAGGTGCCCGGCCCTGGGGAGCTGCGTTCCGCGCCGGACACTGGAGGAAACTATGTCAATTCTCGCTTGGATCGTTCTGGGGCTCGTCGCCGGCTTCATCGCCAGCAAGCTGGTGAACAAGACCGGTAGCGGCATCGTGATGGATCTGCTGCTGGGCGTCGTCGGCGCGTTCGTCGGCGGTTTCCTATTCACCCGCTTCGGGGCGGCAGGCGTCACCGGCCTTAACCTTTACTCGATCCTCGTCGCCACCCTGGGCGCCGTCGTCGTGCTGTTTGTCTACCATCTCCTGGTGGGCCGCCGCACGCTCTAGCGGGACGAATCTAGGGGTGCGGAAGACACTGAAAAGGAAGCCCCGTCCGCGGGACGGGGCTTTTTTCCGTGTGCGCCGCTTAGACATGGCCGGCTTTTAAGGACGATCTAGTCGGCAGCCAGCCGGTCGGTCTCCATGCGGGCCACGATCAGGTCCGCAGCATCCAATTTGCGGCCCTTGGCGTTGGCCACTTCGAGATGCACGTGATTGGTGATCCCGCGGTAGCGCCGCTGGAGGGATTGCGCCAGGCCGATCGGATGCCCGACCGCGACCGTATCGCCCACGGCGACGTCGGGGGCGACGTAGAAGAGCCTCGCCGTGAGGTGGAGGGCCGGATTTTCGATCACGACGTAGCGAAGGTGAGTGTCGTCCGGGTAGGCATAACCGATCCTGGCGACATAGCCGGAGATCGGCGCCTCGACGACCTGGCCGGGGGTGGCCACATAGTCGACGCCCTCGTGCTCGCGCGCGCCGCCGTCGCGGGGGGCGTGAAACCGACCGTCGCCATAGGCATCAGTCTGTCGCGGCGCCTGGCCGGTGGGATTGGCGAGGTCCGGCTGGCCGTCGCCGTCGAGATCGGCGCCTTCCCAGACGAGCCGCTCACGCATCTCGACGGGCGCAGGCGAAGGACCAGGCGTCACCACCGCTTCGCCGATAAGGCTGCGGTTGATCGCAACTGCATGCGCAGCCGCCTCGGCGATGCCCAACGAGATCGTCGCCACGGCGAAGGCCATCGCAGCGACAGTTGAGCTTCGTGTTGTGATCTTCCTGTTGCGGAGCAATCCATCGAGACGGGTTTTCAGAATGGTTTTGACGCTCATCCGGCGTCACATAGATGATTATCGCGGCAAGTTCGTGCGACACGTTGGCGCGAACGTGGCAACAGCGATGCTTGTTCTCATTTGGTAGATTCTAAGCTTCTATAGAAGCGCTTGTATCTCAACTAATCTTCATCGTTCGCTCGACGCGGCGGTCGGGAATGAACCAGATCATCGCGACCAGCACATAGAGCGCCACCGAAATGATCGGCTGCACAAAGGCGAGGGCGATGGCCGCCACATAGATCGCCAGTGACATTTTGCCCTTGAGGTCGCGCCCCATTGCCTTGGCGAGCGACGAGTCGGGGCCCTCATGTCGAATGAGCAGGGTCATGAGGATCGTGTAGGCGGCGGCGTTCATGACCAACACGGCGCCATAGAGCGCGACCGGGGCCGCCGCGAGGTGGTTTTCCCCCATCCAGGCGGACGCGAACGGGACGACGGAAAGCCAGAACAGCAGGTGCAGGTTAGCCCACAGGATCGGCCCAGTCACCGAGCCCGCGAGCTGCAGCATGTGATGGTGATTGTTCCAATAGATGCCGACGTAGATGAAGCTCAGCACATAGCTGAGGAAGACCGGCAGCATGGGCGCCAGGTCCGCAAAGGAGACGCCACGCGGGACCTTAAGTTCCAGCACCATGATGGTGATGATGATCGCGACCACGCCGTCGCTGAACGCCGTCAGCCGTTCCTTGCCCATGATAACTCCGCCGCGCCCTTTTTCGGCGCCGCGTCAGCTTAAGGCGCGCCGCAGAAGGATTCCTACCGGAACACCTTTGTCTTGACCTTATCGGTCTGGCCGCTGGCCGAAGGCCTGCTGAAGCCGAGGCTCGGATCATACGCCCGGCGCCTTTGGGGCGGCGTCCTTCGAGCGAAGCCCAAACAGGGGAGATCAGCAGGCCTTGCCTGCTCCTGGCCGAACCGAATTTTAGCCACAAAACTCGCGGCACTATCTTGGGGCGCACGTGACAGCCGTGAGATTCAGGGAATGCGCAGGTTGAGATTTCTAGCCGTGGCCGCGGTAGCGGCCACTGCGGTGGTGGGCGTCGAGCAGGCCTCAGCACACCACGCATTCGCCGCGGAATTTGACGGCAAATCGCCAGTTCTGTTGCGCGGCAAGGTCACCAAGGTCGAGTGGATCAATCCCCACGCCTGGGTGCACCTCGATGTCGTCGATCCCGAGGGCAAGCCGCAGGAGTGGATGGTGGAAGGCGGCACGCCCAACACCCTGCTGCGCGCCGGTATCGACCGAAATTCGCTGAAAGTCGGCACCGAGATCGTGGTCCGCGGCTACCAATCCAAGGACAAGGCTTGCACCCCGGTCTGCAAAGCCAACGGCCGTGACATCACCTTCCCTGACGGCCGCAAGCTATTCATGGGGTCATCTGGCACCGGTGCGCCGCGAGACGGCTCAGACCCAAGCGAAATGCCGAAGTAGCGCTTCGGCGCCAGGGGCCTCAGTCCTGCTTCTTGTAGAACTTGTGGCACGCCGTGCAGGTGTCGGAGAGGTCATTGGCGGCCTGGGCGAGCGCCTTGGCGTCGTGAGCTGAGGCGGCCTTGCTGGCGGCGCCTGAGTGCGTGGACATGGCCTTTGCGGCCCTCATCCAGTTCGCTTCGCCCGTCTTGCCGTTCTTGGAATCCTGCATCCATTCGGCCACGGCCTTGAGCTTGTCGGCGTCCGCCCGCAGCCGCGCCCAGCCGGCGGCGTCAGGGACCTTCTGATCAGCGCCATTGGCAGGGTCGGCCTCGCCCGCGGTGTTGAAGAGGTCCGTCGACGTCTTGTCGACGATCGTTTTCATCTGCTCCTGCACTTTGGGCATCGGCGTCGGAGTGTTGGGCTGCACGGCGGCCATCGCCGCGCCCGCGGCCAGCAAAAGGGCGACAGCGGCGCTTGGGACCATGCGAGGCATTAACGGCATCCTGAACTGTATTCCCCGGACATCATGACCGCGAAAACCAAACGTGCCGGGGGGCCGGCTACGCCGCAAGGCGGTTTACGGTTGCCGCGAGGTTACCAATCGTTACGTCCACGAATGCGGCGGGCGCGTCATGGACAGCGCCGGTATGGAATCGGGGGAGCGGGGCGCGACCAACGATCTGATGGCGACCGCCCCCCTACAAGCCGCCAGTGCGCTCATTTCCGAGGCCGAGGGGTTGCAGCGGAACCTGGGGCGGTTGCAGGCCCAGACCCAGGAGCGCACGCTCGCCCCTGTTCGAAGCGCTCAAGATCACGACAAGCCCAGGTCCACGACGGTTATGACCATGGATCAGTCGAATCGAGGCCCCACCTTTTCCGTCGAAGTGGCGGACGCGGCGCGCTGGACAATCCTCGTAACTCTCGCCAAAGGAAGGACCGTCACAGCTGGATCAACAGATGTGATCGCCCGCCCAGATGGCGGGTGACGACAAGGCGCGCCGAAGCCCTCGGGCTTAATCGGGAACGCAGTAGGAGGCCGCAAGGCGTCCGATCTGCGGCTGTCCCTGCAACTGTAAGCGGTGAGCGCATACGCATCGGCGGGAGGTTCAGCTCCTCTTGCCAGCCACTGGGCGGATTGGCCCGGGAAGGTTCGCGTATGAGGCTATGACCCGCGAGCCAGGAAACCGGTCGGTGCGTGTCGCTCGAGCGTCGGATCAGTGAGAATCCGAAGCGCGGAACTCCGTCTGAGCGACGAACAGCAAGCGGTGGGAAGCCGCTTCGACCGGTCCGGCGGGGGCGCAACTGCGTCCGCGCCTGCCGGCCTGTCGGCCTGAGGGCGAGCGCCCACCGGAGGCTTCCCGCTTGACGTCTCGACGCCAGCAAACGGGGGGCTTTCATGCCCAAATATCTCTTAGGCGCCAGCATCCTGGCGATCATCGCCGCCAGCCCAATGGCGGCCCTCGCCGCCGATGCCGCGAATTCGGCCAATGTCGATGAACTCCTGGTCACGGGCACCCGCGACACCAGCGGCGTAGAGGCCGACAAGATCGGCTCGTCGGTGACGGTGATCACGGCCGAGCAGTTCGACGAACGGCAGGTCCGCATCGTTTCCGACGTGCTGCGCGACGTCCCCGGCGTCGCGGTGAGCCGCACGGGCGCGGTGGGCAACCTGACCCAGGTGCGCATCCGCGGCACCGAGGGCAACCACGTGCTGTCGCTGATCGACGGCATCAAGGCCTCGGATCCGTTTTTTGGCGAATTCGACTGGGCCACGCTGCTGGCGGACGACGTGGCGCGCGTCGAGGTGCTGCGGGGCCAGCAGAGCGCCATCTACGGTTCCGACGCCATTGGCGGGGTGATCAACTACATCACGCCCACCGGACGCGACATGCCTGGGATGCGGGTGCGCCTCGAAGGTGGCTCCATGGGCACATACGGCGGCGCGGGACGCATCGCCGGGTATTCGAACGGCCTCGACTATGTCTTCAATGCCGGCGCCCAGAACACCGACGGCTACGTTGTGGCGCCGGGAGGCAGTCGCAACATCGGCTCGGAGCTGCTCACAGCCTCTGCCAAGCTGGCCTATGAAGTCACGCCGCAGCTCAAGGTGCGCGGGGTGTTTCGCGTCACCGACACCAATGCCGACACCAACGGTCAGTCGTTCCTCCCGCCGGGCTTCGCCACAGACTCCCCCGGCAGCAAGACCGACGCCGTCAACAGATACGGTTTCCTAGGCGCGGACTACAGCATGCTCGACGGGCGCTGGACCCACAGTCTGTCGGTCCAGGGCGTCGATGCGACGCGCGACGACGAGACCGACTTCGTCCACACCGGCGGCGACAAGGGCGCCCGGCTGAAGGTTTCCTACGCCACCACCTTCCGGCTCGATAGGGGCGAGCTGACCCAAAAGTTCACGGGCGCTTACGACTACGAGCGGGAGACCTATCAGAACACCAATCCGCCCGGCGCCTTCGCCGCCGACACCACCAAGCGCGCGGTGGAGAACAATGGCTTCGTGGGCCAGTACGACCTGACCGTCTCTGACCGGGGCGGCGTCGGCGTGGCGGTCCGCTACGATGAGAACGACTACTTCGATAACGCCACCACCTACCGGGTGCAGGGCTTCTTCAACGTCACCGACATGGTCCGCCTGCGGGCCGCGGCCGGTTCGGGCATCAAGGCCCCGAGCCAGACGGAACTGTTTGGCTTCAACGCCTCGGCCTTCCCCTTCGTGGGCGACCCGAACCTGAAACCTGAACGGTCGGAAGGATGGGAAGTCGGCGGAGACCTTCGATTCGACGCGGGTCGGGTGCGGCTGGGCGCGACCTACTTTGACTCCGTGCTGCGCGACGAGATCTTCACGGATTTTGGAGCTCCGATCGCGCTCTGCACGCTGCCGGGCCTTCCCGCGCCGACGAGCTGCAGCACCACGCGGAACGAGGACACCGACTCCACGCAAAAGGGCGTCGAGCTGTTTGCGAACGCCCGGCTCTCCGACGCCTTCGACCTGGACGTCGCCTACACCCACCTGAACGCCAAGCAGGAGGGCGTTCAGGAGATTCGCCGGCCGCCGGACAGCGGCAGCGTCAACCTGACCTGGCACGCCTCGGCCGACCGAGCCTACGTCACGGCCACGGTACGCTATAACGGCGACATGACCGACAGCGACTTCTCCGCCTTCCCGACTCGCACGGTGACGCTGAAGGCCTACACCCTGGTCAACCTGGCGGGCTCCGTGAAGGTCAACGACACCGTCGAGCTGTTCGCCCGGGCGGAGAACCTGACGAACGAGAAGTACGAGGAGGTCTACGGATTCCAGACGCCGGGCCGGGCCGCTTACGGCGGCGTACGTCTGCGATTCTGACGATGAGGCGAACGCTCCGCCGCGCTGTCCTGGCCCTGGCCGCCGTCGCGATCCTAGTCGCCGGCCGGCCTGCGACAGCCGCGGCGGGGCCGCCGAGGCGGATCATGTCATTAAACCTCTGCACCGACCTGCTGCTGCTCCAGATCGCGCCGAAATCGAGGATCGCGTCGGTGACCTTCCTGGCCCGGGACGGAGCGCGCGCCCTGTTTCCGGGTCTCGAGGCCGGCATTGCGCTCAATCACGGCTCCGCCGAGGACGTCGTCCAGGTGAAGCCGGACCTGATCCTCGACAGCCAGCTCGGCGCCCCGCTCACCCGCGCCATGGCGCGGCGGGTCGGCGCGAGGGTCGTCGAGGTGAAGAACGCCGACAGCTTCGAAGACATCCGCCAGACGGTTAGGCAGGTCGGCGAGGCGGTTGGCGAGCCCGGACGCGCCAGCGCCCTGATCCGGCAGATGGACGCCACGCTTGCCGAGCTCGCCGCCCATCCGCCCACGCGCCGGCTGCGCGTTGTCGCCTGGAGCGGCGGATCGGCGGTGCCTGGCAAGGGCAGCCTGACCGACGCCATCATCACCGCCGCTGGCGCCGTGAACATCGCAGCCCAACCTGGAAGCGCCGAAACGAGCTTCGGCGTCGAGGAGCTGCTCGCAGCGCGCCCGGATGCGCTACTGTTCGGGGGCGCGACGCTCGGCAAGCCGTCGCTGCTCAGCGACGAGGGCCAGCACCGTGTCGTCCGCCGGCTCTACGCGGGCCGGCGCATCGCCTACAACGACATCGCCCACACCTGCGGCCTGCCGCAGTCGGCCGACGCCGCGCGCGAACTTCGCCGGGCGTTGGACGCACTGCCCGAACGGAGACCGGTCCGCTGAAGCCCAACCCCAACCTGCAGGCGCTCGCGCTGCCGTGGCTGGCTTTCCTGGCGCTGTTGGCGGCCGCGGCGGTGTCGCTGTTTCTGGGTCGGGTGAACATCAGCCCCGCCGAACTTCTGCACGGCGTCGCCGAACCGAACAGCCTGGCCGGCCTGGTCGTGACCGAGCTACGCCTGCCGCGCGCGATCCTGGCTATCATGGTCGGCGCCTCGCTCGGCCTGTCCGGCGCGGTCTTGCAGGGCCTGCTGCGCAATCCGCTCGCTGAGCCAGGGCTGCTGGGCGTCTCGAACGGGGCTGCGCTCGGCGCGGTGATCTCGATCTACTTCGGCCTTGCGCACGCCTTCGGCCTGGCGACACCTCTCCTGGGGCTGCTGGGCGCCATGGCCGCAGGCGCCCTCACCTTCGCCTTCGGGCGCACCAGCACCCTGACGCTGATCCTGGCCGGCGCGGCGGTGTCGAGTCTGATGAGCGCCTTTCTGGCCATGGCGCTGAACTTTGCGCCCAGCCCCTATGCGGCCTACGAGATGAGCGTCTGGATGCTGGGCTCGCTCTCGGAGCGGAGCTGGGATCACATCTTCCTGGCCGCGCCCTTCATCGCTGCGGGCATCGCAATTCTGGCGACCATGGGCCGGGCCGTCGATGCGCTCGCGCTTGGCGATGTACAGGCCCAGAGCCTGGGCATCCATGTAGATCGCACACGCGTCCTGGCGTTGCTGGGGGTCGGGCTGGCGGTCGGGGCGGCGACATCGGTGACCGGCTCGGTAAGTTTCATCGGTCTCGTAGCGCCGCATCTTGTTCGGCCGTTCGTCGGCCATCAGCCGAGCCGCACCCTGCTGCCGTCGGCTTTGCTCGGCGCGACCCTCCTGCTGCTTGCTGACATTGGCACACGGGTGATCCACACCAACACCGAGCTCCGCCTGGGCGTGCTTACCAGCCTCCTGGGCGCACCGTTCTTTTTCTGGCTGGTCGTGCGGCTGAGAAGGCTGGCGCCATGAGCCGGCTGGTTGCAGTCCACGTCGGTGTCCGCCGTGGCGGCCGCGCGATCGTCGATGACGTGTCCTTCGAGCTGGCCGGCGGCGGGTTCGTGGCCCTGGTCGGCGCGAACGGCGCCGGCAAATCGACCCTGCTCTCGGTGCTGGCCGGCTTAGTCAAACCCGATACCGGCGGGGTAACCCTCGATGGCGCTGCCTTGCCCGACATCAGCCGCCGCGAGCTCGCCAGGCGCCGCGCCTACTTGCCGCAGAACCCCCGCGCCGAATGGCCGATCGCCGTCGAACGCCTTGTGGCCTTGGGGCTCACCCCACACCTCCCGGCCTTCGGCGGTCTCCCGGGCGGCCTGGAACCCCGCCTGACCGTGGCTCTCGAGGCCTGCGACCTCGCGCATCAGCGGCAGCAAGCGGCGACGACGCTTTCCGGCGGTGAGCTTGCCCGCGCCATGCTGGCCCGCGCCCTGATCGGTGACCCGAAGATCCTCATCGTGGACGAACCGACCGCGGGCCTCGATCCGCGCCATGCGTTGGACACCATGCGGCGCCTGCAGACATTGGCCGGCCAGGGCAAGCTGGTCGTAGCCGCCCTGCACGACCTGACGCTGGCTGCGCGCTACTCAACCCACATTCTGGCGATGAAGGGCGGGCGCCTCGCCGCCCACGGGACGACGGCGGAAACCCTGACGCGTGAGTTGGTGCGCGACGTCTTCGACGTGGAAGCCCGCATCACCGGCTCCGGGCGAAAGGCGCTGGTCGATTATCTGGGGCCGATTTCAGGATAATGGCGGAAACGGCCCTGGGCGCCGGCGGCCCGGCCCCCGGCGGGGTGGAAACCGCAAGGATCGCATAGCATGGCTTGCGACCAGGGCCTCAGACCTTAGCCTCCGAAGGCGCCGTGGTCCCAGCGCTAGAACGGCTTGCCGACGAAGAAGTAGACCGCCTTGCGATCGTGATCGGCCGCGCCAAGCGCGAAGAACACCGGCCCGATCAGGGTGTCGGCGCCCAGGTAGACGTTGCCGCCGAACCGCAGGTCGCCCCAGTTGGCGTCGCCGTGACGCGCCCAGGTGTTCCCGACGACCGCGGTCGCGCCGACATAGAGCGGGATGCCGATCAGCCGCTCGGAATGGTCAGTCAGTTTGTAGCGGTACATGGCGCGCGCCACGCCGAAGGTCTCGCCTGTCAGCTCGTCCACGGAATAGCCTGGGAAGCTGAACGGCCCACCCAGGGTGAACAGCGAAGGGATCGGCAAAACGCCCTGGTAGGCGTCGCCCGCGGCGAGGTTGAGGACGACAGCGTGCCGGCCCGAACTCATCGCGTAAGTGCCGTTCAATTCCACGGTCTGGAAGTCGCTTGAAGCGCCCAGCGATTTCAGTCCGTCCGCCCACTCCAGCTGCGCCCGCATCCCCCGGGTCGGGAAGAAAGGATTGTCCAGAGTGTCAGCCGCGACGGCTGCGAATATTCGGCCCAGGTCCAGATCGACGTCTCGGGGTGTGATCGCGCCCTCCTGCAGCGTCGCCTGGCCGGAGCCGCGCTCCACGCCCACGCGGACCTCGCCCAAGGTCCCGAACTGGCGACCGAAGGCTAGCGTGGCCAGTCCGTAGCTCGCGTCGTACTCGCCGAGCCGGAAACCGCTGGCGTCGTAGACCGGTATCGGGCGTCTTTGGACGGAAACCATCGGGTCGAGGAACCAGCGCTGGCGGCTGTCCAGAACCTTGAAGTATTCCGCCGAGAACAGCTTCCGATCGCCAAGGACGCCTACGAAGCGGGCCTCCGAACCGAAGCTATCCAGCTGGGTGAGCCGATATTCAGCCGAGATGTCGAATTCATTGCGACCTTTGCCCACCCCGGCGATGGTCAGGCCGGGCCGCAGGCGGTTGGCGTCGCCCGGACGCTGGAGGGCGTTGACGACCAGCCCCGTGCGGCCGTCCTTCTGCTCGATACGGTAGTCCACCCGGGAGAACACGCCCATTGCGTAGATGTCCCGCATGGCGATCCCCACTTCGTCGGGCGACAGAGGATGGCCCACGAACGGCTCTACCCGGCGTAACAGGATCTCGTCTGCGATGCGGGAGTCGTTCTCGATCCTGACGTAATCGATCCGGGGCGGCGGCCTGTCGATACTGACCGCCGGCGAAGGCTCCCGCGTCGCGGCGATGCGCTGCAGGTCCGCAAGTTGCTTCTCCGCCGCCACCCGTCCGACCTTTATCAGCGCCGCCCCTTTCTTGAAGTCGACCGCTGTCAGCGGTGCGGTGTCGACTTTGATCAGCACGTCCGTCGGCTTCACCGTGGCCAGTTGCTGCCGCTCGTTGGTCAGGATCAGCATGGTCACCGTCTGGCCCAGGACGTCCGTGACACCCGTGAGCTTGTCCGCCTTAGCCAACGGCGATTGCGTGGCCACCACGATCACCACATCAGCGCCCAGGCTGCGGGCGACGTCGATCGGGACGTTGTCGGCCATGCCGCCGTCGACCAGCAGCTTGCCGTCCAGGTGGTAGGGCGCAAACACGCCTGGGACGGACATCGACGCCCGCATGGCGCCGGCCAGGTCGCCCCGATCCAGCACCACCTTCTCTCCGGTCTCGATGTTGGTTGCGACCGCCCGGAAGGGGATCGGCAGCTGATCGAAGGTGGGAAACGCGGCGCGCGCCCCCAACAGCCGGCGCAGCTCGAGCAAGAGGTTTGCGTCCGAGACCAGGGCGTCCGGGGAGCGGAGCGATGTCCCCACGACCCCAACGCTGGCCTTCACCGGGAAGGCGGCCTGCAGCTGCTTTTCCCGGTAGGTCAGGCCGCCGCGCGGCGGCGTGGCGTCGAAGACCAGGTCCCAGTTCAATGTCTCAACGGCCCGCTCAAGCTCCGAACCGTTCATCCCCGACGCGTAGAGACCTCCGACAACCGAACCCATCGACGTCCCAACGACGAGATCCGGACGGATGCCCAGCTGCTCCAGCGTCTGGATGACGCCTACGTGAGCGATCCCCATCGCCCCGCCGCCAGAGAGCACAAGCGCCAGCTTGGGCCGGTGAGGCGGATTGGCCGGCTGGGCCCGGATCGGCGGCGCGAAGAGCGTCAGGAACAAGGCCACGAACGCCCACGCCAGGACGGAAAGGTGCCTGCCAGCCGCGCCTCCTCCCGCCCTTTGCATCTGCGTCCCGCAACCCCTCTCAGCCGCGCCCAGCGCGCCGTCGGATTACGTTCAGCCTAGGCGGCGCCCCGCGCTCGCCGCATCAGGCGTCCAACCCAGACGGTTGCGGGATTCTGCCTAGGCGAGATCCCGGAAACGAGCCCGCGTATGTCTGAGCGGTAGGACCCGGACTCACCGGTTTGCGTCGCCGCCGTACCGGACGACCTGGACCTTCTCGGTGGTCACCAAGCCAATGTCGCGCATCCCATCGAGCGCCTTGAGCATAAGCTGGACCTTGTCTTCACTGTCGACGATCTCGATCACCAGCGGGAGCTTGGCCGTCAGGTCGAGGATCTTCGCCGTATGGATCGCATGGGATTTTCCGAAACCCATCGGGCCGCGCAGCACCGTCGCGCCGGCCAGCCCGAGCTCGCGCGCCTTCATGACGATGGCCTCATGGAGCGGATGATGGGCGTCTTGCCGGCCCTCTTCGGTATAGACGCGCAGGAGGATGGCCGACTGCGGCGCTTGCATCGATCAGCTTCCCTTCACGGCGTTCAGGGCGGCGGCGGCCACATAGCCCAGCCATACGGACAGCAGGCATAGCACGACGGAGCCTCCCACGTTCAGGCCGGCGCGCGCGATCTCGCCGTCCTGCACGAGCGTCAAGGTCTGATAGCTGAACGACGAGAAGGTCGTGTAGCCGCCACACAGGCCGACCATCACGAACTGGCGCGCGTCGCCGGGGACCAGCAGTCGACCGTCCGGGCCGGTCAGCGTGGCGAAGAAGCCGATGACGAACGAGCCCAGCACGTTGATCGCCAAGGTGCCCCAGGGAAAGCTTGGGCCCAACCAGGCGACGGCCAAGTTGGAGCAGGCGTACCGAGCCATGCCACCCAGCGCGCTGCCCAAAGCTATCCAGAAGTAGGTGACCACCGCTCCAAGTCTCCGTCGCCGCCCGGCAGGGCTGGCAGATTGCCCAAGGTGGCGCGTTTGGCTAGCGTCGGTTCAATCGAGCTTTCGGCGATGGAGCCCCCTTAGGCTGAAGACTCTTACCTTCGGCGCGGCGGGTGCGTGTCTCCGCCGTCGGGAGGAGCAAGCCCGTTTCTCCTCAGGTGACACGGCGAGCCGGCCGAGGTCTCTTTCGGCGGCAAGTGAAGCGGTGGACATGGCTCACGTCTGGGCGCTCGCAGCTCTTAGCCGGGGCCAACTGGCTCTCGGCGCGATGCGAGGTGCGATCCGCCGCGCCTGCGCCACTCTTGCCATCTCCCGCCATGGTCGGTCCTCCAGACGACGCACCCTTGGCCCTATCACGCACAAAAATCTGGCATTCGAGACCGGTCGCTGGCTCGACACGGAATCAGGCGGGGAAGCGATCGCCGAACATCGGCAGGCCACTGACCGATTCAGCTTTGGTCGCTTCGTCCTGCAGCACGTCCCAGTGCTCGGCGAGCTTGCCGTCCTCGAAACGAACGACGTCGGCGGCGATCCAGGCGGCAGGACGGCCGTTGCCCGAGAAGCGGCCGTAGGCAATGAGGTAGTCGCCCTCCGCCAGGATCAGCTGGTTCTCATAGCGCAGCGTCGCGGGAGCCCCGCGCACCAGCGAGAAGAGGCCTTCCCGTCCCGGAGCGATGTGGGCGCTATGCTGGATGTAGCGATCGGACCAGAACTTTTCGGCCGCGGCGTAGTCGCGCTGGTTAAAAAGCGTGTCGAACGCCTTGAGGACTATCGCCTTGTTCTGCTCGGGCGAGGTCTTGGTCATGGCAACTCTCTCCTGTTTCAGGCGAACTTTGGGTTAGAGCTTCGAGCCGCCGTCCACGCGCAGTGTATCGCCGGACACCCAGCGTGCCGCGTCCGACGCGAGGAAGGCCATCGCCCCGGCGATGTCCTCCGGCTGGGCGACGCGTTTCAGCGCCTGCATGGCCGTCGTCGATTGGCGTCCCTCGTCGGTCTTGGCGAAGCTCGACATGTCGGTGGCGACAACCCCCGGCGCCACGGCGTTGACGCGGATGCCGCGCGGACCGAGCACGGCGGCGAAGTGCTTCACCAGGGTGTCGATCGCCCCTTTGGTGGCGGCATAGGCCGCCAGGGTTCCCACCGCTGCGTGCGCTGCGAGCGACGAGGTAAAGACCACGCTGGACCCCTCGCCCAGGATCGGCAGCAGTTGCTGAACCAGGAAAAATGGGGCGCGGACGTTCACCGCGAACAGCGCGTCGAAGTCTTCGATGGTAGTGTCCTCGATCGACGCCGCCTTGGCGATGCCGGCGTTGGCGATCAGGATGTCCAGCCGCTCGCCGACGACGGCTCGCACCTGCCGCGCCAGGTCGGCGGGACCATCCGATTGGGCGAGGTCGGCGCCCAGGGCCCGGGCCTCGCCACCCGCGCTCTTGATCTGCTCGACCACGGCTTCGGCCTCGGTGGCGCTCTTGCCGTAGTGGACCAGGACCTGCGCGCCGGCTTCGGCGAGGGCCAGCGCGGCCGCGCGGCCGATGCCGCGCGAGGCGCCGGTAACGAGGGCGGTCTTTCCATTGCAGTTGTTCATGATCGTGCTCCTTGTCGCGCCCCGGGCGACGGCCCGCCAACGCGCCGAATGTCAGAGGAATGAGGACCGGCCTCGAACGCGCCAGGCGTCGGGCGTGGGCTGGCTCCTTTCAAAGTCAAGTTCTCAGGGGAAGCGCTCCGCGACGACGGCATGCGCCGGCAGGCTCAGCCGTCCAGGAACAGCATGGCCTCGGCCACGAACCGCTCCGGGTACTGGTAGAAGGACCCGTGATTGGCGTCCGGGTAGAGGATCAGCGTCGCATTCGGCAGGGTCTGCTGCAGCACATAGGAGTTGTAGGTCGGGATGATCACATCGTTGCTGCCCTGCACGACCAGGCTCGGCTGACGGATGGTCTTCAGGTAGTCGAGGTAACCCTCGGTCTCCCGGTAGGCGATGTACTCGCCGATTGCCACCATCTGGGCGTCGATGGTCTGCTGGCTCACCAGCGGATCGCGATTCTGGCGGGTCAGCTTGCGCTCCAGGAAGGCCAGACCGGCGGCCTGACTGGCCGGCGATGGCGAGAAATGCACCTTGAGCCACAGGTGCTCGGCCGGCTGGTAGGTCCCGGCGAAGATCGCCTGCGACTGGCTGGTTTCCATGTCCGCGCCGCGGGGACCAGTGCCCACCAGGATCAGCTTTCGCACCATTTCGGGCGCCTGGAGCGCGATCTCCTGGGCGACCATGCCGCCGATGGAGAAGCCCAGGATATCCACCTGGCTGAGGCGGAGCGCCCCGATGAAGGCGATGGCGTTGGACCCCATCTCCTGGAAGCTGGAAGGCGTCACGCCTGAGCTGGCGGCCACGCCGGCATTGTCGAACAGGATAACCTCGCGTGTCTTGGCCAAGCCGTCGGTCACCGCCGGATCCCAGTGGTCAAGCGTGCCCTGGAAGTGTTGGTTGAAAACGATCGGCACGCCGCCGGCCTTGCCAAAGCGGCGATAGGCAAAGCGGGCGCCGTTGGCGTCGACGAACTGGGTCGGGGCGGTCTCGTGCGTGTAGGTCGTCATGGTTGTCGCCTCTGCATCGGGTGGGCGGGGCTGAGGCAGGGACCGGTGGCCTTGCCATGGGACCTCGGCCCCGTCGGCTGTCAGGATAGGTGCGATTTCCCGCGTGGCTTGCCGGGCCTTGCGGCCCCTGGACGCTTCTTGCGGTTGGGCGAGGCTTTATTTGCCTGAAGGCAGGATGCCCTTGGCGTGTTCCCGCGCGAACTGAGCCGGCGTGCAGCCCTCGTGGGCTCTGAAGCGGCGGGTGAAGTGACTCTGATCGGCGAAACCCACGGCCTGGGCGACTGCGGCCAGCGGCATCTGGGCGCCCACAATCAACGGCTTCGCGCCCTCGATGCGGCGGCGTTCGACATAGCGGGACGGGGTTTGGCCGAAATGACGCTTGAACACCCGGCTGAAGTGGAAGGGGCTCAGCCCCGCCGCGCCGGCCAGTTCACGCAAGGAGATGGACCGGTCGGGGTGGTCCTCGATGTAGGCCACCGCCCGGCCGAGGGCGGAAACGTCGGTTGAGGCCAGCGAGCGCTCTTCGATCCCGACCGCGTTGGTGTAGCTGCGT
>NZ_DASXNL010000196.1:0-20922 GCF_036495085.1 Phenylobacterium sp.
GGCTGCAGCCGTCGTCCACGACGGCCTGGGAGGCGTAGATCGCCACCGGGGCAGCTAGGGTCATCGAGTTTCACCGACAGGAATTCCCGGTCCTCGGCCGAGGGTCGCAGGAAGCCTCGCTGGTGGGCCCGGCAGGACTCGAACCTGCAACCAGACCGTTATGAGCGGCCGGCTCTAACCATTGAGCTACAGGCCCCAGCAGCGACGCATCCGCCCGCCGGTAGCACGCGTCGCGCGGGCCTTAAAGCCGCTAGAGGCCGGTGTCCTTAAAAGCGCGGGACAGCCGGTCGGCCATCATGCGCCCCGGGAAGGCGCGGTCGCCCTCCATCATGGCCGCGTAGACCAGGCCCTTTCCGGGGATCGGGCCCGCCGCCCAGCCAACCCCCCGGGAGGCGTCCTCACTGGAGCTGCAGCTCAGCGTGCGGGTCTGGCCGTCCTTCAGCGTCGCCTTGAGCAGCTGGTCGATGGTTTGCGAGGTCCCGGCCGTGTCGCACGAGGGTAGCGGCCGGGCGCATGCGGTGTGGGTGTTGTAGCGGTAGACGAGCTTGCCGGTGGCCTGCTCAGCGATCAGCAGGCAAGACGCCGGATCGCCGATCGCGCGTGAGATAGCCGCGTCCAGTTGATCCTTGTCGACGCCCTTGGGCGCGCCAGGTGAACAGGCGCAAAGGCCGACGGCGGCGAGGCCTGCAACAAGGCTCTGGACGACGGTGCGGGGAGCGGCCATGGGCTCCCAATACGCAGGAAGCTGCAGCGGTTCAACGCGATCGAGCCCGGCGCGCGGCCGACAGCGGCTTGACGGCCCTAAGGGCGCCCTGCCCAAGATCAGGTGAACGCCGGTAACAGGCACAAGGGAGAACGAGCATGGACGGCGATCAGGCGAGCGGCGGTTTCCTTCAGGCGGGCCTTGCGCAGATTTCTCCAGCCCTGCAATCGGTCGTCGATGCCGGGGACCTGTCGGGCTTCGTCACACTTATCTGGCGCAAGGGCGAGATCGCCCAGGTCACGACCGTCGGCCATCGCGACGTCGAAGCCGCCTTGCCGATGACCCGCGACACGCTTTTCCGCATCGCCTCGATGACCAAGCCGGTGACGTCGATCGCGGCCCTGATGCTGCTGGAAGAAGGCAAGCTTCTTCTCGAGGATCCGATCACCAAGTGGCTGCCGGAATTCTCAGGCATGCAGGTGCTCAAGGACGCGACCGGACCGATCGACGACACCTACCCGGCGCCGCGTGAGATCACCGTCGAGGATCTGATGACCCACCGGGCCGGCCTCGCTTACGCCTTCACCTCGGTTGGCCCGATCGCCCAGGCGCACGAGGATCGGCTTGGCCCCCCCCTCGGTGGACCGATGACCCCTGACACCTGGTTGAAGGCGCTCGGCGGCCTCCCCCTCTCCTATCCGCCCGGCGAACGCTTCCACTACAGCCACGCCACCGACGTGCTGGGCTTTCTCGTTGCGCGGATCGAGGGCAAGCCGCTGGGTCAGGTGCTCAAGGACCGCATCTTTGCGCCGCTGGGCATGCACGACACCGATTTCTGGTGCCCTCCCGAAAAGCGGGGCCGCATGGCCAAGCTCTACCGGATCAATCCGGAAACCGACCGTATGGAGGACGTCTCTTTTCCCCATGTCGACGCCCAACCGGCCTTCGAGGGCGGCGGCGGCGGACTGATCTCGACGGCTGACGACTACCTGAAATTCGCGCGCATGCTGTTGGGAAAGGGCGAGGTCGACGGCGTGCGGCTGGTGAAATCAGAGACCGTCGAGTTAATGGCGGAGAACCGACTCTCCGACGCGCAGCGGCAAATTCCCTTCATGAGCATCCCGTTCTGGTTGGGTCAGGGCTTCGGCCTGGGTCTCTCGGTGATCACCGATCCTGAAAAGCAGGCCTGGATGGGCGCGGGCTCGAAGGGCGCCTTCGGCTGGCCCGGCGCCTTCGGAACCTGGTGGCAGGCCGATCCGGCCGAGGACATGGTGATGATCTACCTGATCCAGAACTCCATCCCGCTCGGCCCGGACGCGGCGTCCCAGCTCGCCACCGGCCAGAGGATGGGCGGGCGCGCGGCCCTGCCGGTCTTCCAGAAGCTGGTCTACGGGGCGCTCGGCAAGTAGCGAACGGCCGTCCTCCTACTGGAAGAGCGCATTCCGGGCCGGCCGGCAAATCGGCTGGCCCTCGTAGGTGGCGCCGACGAGGCTGCCTTTGTTGACGAGCTTGAGGCGGGCGCGTGCAAAGGCGGCGCTCTCGGCTGGTGCGTTGACGCCGGCTGGGCAGACCGAGACGAGGACGTGCTGGCTTGCGCCTGGACAGATGCAGATGTCTTCGCGCGCATCGAGGCGGCTAGCCTGCGCCTTGCAGGTCGCGGGCCGGCTCACGCCGCCGACATCCAGGCACATGGTCGTGACCTTGGGCGGATTGTCGGCGAGCGATTGGGCTGAGGCCAACCCGGCGCTCAGGCTAAGCGCGCCGGCCGCAAACAGGATCGAAACCCTCATGGTGTTTCTCCAACCTGTCCCCCTGCGGTCCATAGATGCAATGTCGTCTCGGACAGTCAACTCACGGTGTCCCAAGGACGTTGCGCCATGCCCTGGAGCAAATCCCCACAGGTTCTGATGGACCTCTTCGCCGAGTGCCTCCCCGATGAACCGGGGATCGAACGGCGCAAGATGTTCGGCTACCCGGTCGCCTTCGTGAACGGGAATATGTTCGCGGGTCTGTTTGGCGATGGCCTCTTCGCACGCGTGCCGCCAGACCTGTGGGCGAGGCTTGAATGCGACCACGGGGCCAAGCCCTTCGAGCCAATGGCAGGACGGCCGATGAAGGATTACCTGGCCATTCCAGACGCCGTGATCGCCGACGAGGAAGCTCTTGCCGCGGCGCTCATGGCTGCGTTCGTGGAGACAATGAATTTGCCTGCGAAGCTGGAGAAGGCCCGAAAACCTTAGGCTTCGTTCACCACGAAACCTTGCGATGGCTTAACCGCGCCGGGCGCAAGCTTGGCCTAATGGATCCGATCTCCACAGCCCGCTACGGCATGATGGCCGCGACCAGGAGCCTCTCCGCCTCCGCAGGGCGCGTGGCTGGCATGGCCGGTGGCGATGCTGTCGACTACGCCTCCGAAGCGGTCACTCAGATCGAGGCCAAGCAGGCGTTCGCCGCCAACGTCGGCGTCATCAAGATCGCTGACGAGATGTGGCGCTCGCTGCTCGACCTGCAGACCCGCTAGGCCCAGCCGGTCAGGCGCCGCCCAATCAGGCGAACGCGATCCAGCGCCCGGCGGCCGCCCCCATCACCCAGACCAGAATCGTGGCGTAGGCGATGAATTTGGTCAGCGGCCCGCCCTCAGCGCCCCTTCCCGCACGGAAGATCTGGAAGAGCGCCGCACCGCCGATCCACGCCGTGAACACGGCCGTCCAGGTCTTGTTCACCGGGTTGAGGTGGTCGTAGTCGTCGGGCTTGATGAGGATGTGGGTGTTCACGGTCTGCGCCACGATCAACGCGATCAGGACGCCCAGATAGATCAGCCGAAGCCGGCCCTTGGTGGCGAAAAGCACGATCAGGGCTGCGGCCGTGATGATGTGATAGACGCCGACATTGACCAGGTCGGACACCACGAAGAACCACAGGCCGAACAGGAAAACCGCGCCGCCGACCGCGAACCAGACCTTCTGCATCGCACCCACCGCGCCCTCGGCGGCCGCAACCGGCCGGCTCACGCCGTAGGTCAGGATGACGCCCGAGAGCAGCGCCAGCATCTTCACGATAAAGGCGGCGCTATCGTAAAGGCGCTCGGCGTTGGCCGAGCCGATCAGGACGCCCGTGAACACGATCCCGATCACCCCGACGTTCTGCCAGAATCTCAGGTTGCGGTAGATCTCCGAGGGTGGCTCCTGGGTGAGGCCGACGCCCAGAAGGCGCAGGTTCATCAGGATCGTCGTGCCGCCGAGCAGGATCAGCGACAGGATATGCCCCACTTCCCAGAAGGCGAACTGCGGCTTCACCTGCTTGCCGGGGAAGACGTTGGCGAGGTTCTCGACCCACGGGCGGGCGTGGGGGAAGAACTGCTCCAGGTTCATGCTCATAGGTGCTGCCCCGCCGCGTTGACCGCGCCCTTCTCGGAGGTCTTGCACTCCTGGACCCAGTTTATGAAATCGGACTGCGGCTTGCCGCACTCGAACCAGTCGTAGGGGATGAATCGACCGCAGGTGATCACCAGCACCCAGGCGAGCAGCGAGCCTGCCGCAGCCAGCCGCGCAGAGCGCGGCGGCTTCTCGTCGGCATCCCAGGCCCCCTGCGTCCGCTGGATGCGGCCGTGGAAGACGAGGATGTTGAGCAGCGCCAGTGCGAGGAAGATCATCTTCGCCCGGAACCATATATTGTGATAATAAAACAATGGCTTAGCGAATAGCAGCGCAAGGCCCGTGATCACCACGAAGATGAAGCTGAAGACCGTGAGCGGCAGGATGGCGTCGCTGACCACGGACACCTTGGTCTTGCGGAAGGTCACGCCAAGCAGGCGCAGATCGACCACCAGGATGGTCCCGGCGAACAGCATCAGAGCGATGAGATGGGTGCCCTCCAGCAGTCCCCAGAAATTCAGCGAGCCCAGCAGGGCCTCGCTCCAGGACTGGCCGTCCGGGGACGGGCCCTTGCCCAGCGAGTGTTCGAGCCAATTCAAGAATGCGCCGATCATCGACGCGGCTCCCCTGGTACGTTCATCCCTGCCCTCAACCCGTCCGTTCGGACTCTTAAAGCTCGCGCAGCCGAATCGTCCCTGCGCCCCCGCAACTCACGACCGCCACCGTGGCGGCAATCAAGCAGCGTACGGTTCCGCCACCGTTACACATCCGTTACAGCCGCGAATTGCGCGACGCTTAGGACAAAAAAGAGGGGGCCGGAAAGCCCCCTCTTCTTAGAAACCGAATGGTCCGGTCTACTTCGGCATTTCCGTTGGGTCGGAACCGTCCTTCGGCGCGCCGGTGCCCGAGGATCCCATGAACAGCTTGCGGCCGTCCGGGAAGGTCACGTCGCGGCCGTTAGCCTTGCAGATCGGCGTGCAGGCCTTGTCCTTCGACTGGTAGCCGCGGACCACGATCTCGGTCCCGACCTTCAGCGAGTTCCGGTCGATGCCGGCGCGCAGCAGGGTGTTGGGCGTGCCGCCCTCGACCATCCACTCCGTGGTCGTGCCGTCGGCGCCGACCACGTTGACGTGCACCCAGGCGTGCGGATTGATCCACTCCACCTTGGTCACCTTGCCGCGCAGCAGCACGGGCGACTTGCCGTCAAATTCGGCGGCGAAGGCATGGTGGGCCGAAGCCTCGGTCACGCCGATCGTCGCGGCGGCCAGGAGCCCGGCGGAAATCACGGTGGGGATAATGAAACTGCGAATATTCATTGAAAATCTCCAGCGGAGGATACTGATCTCTTGTCATCTTCCTGGACGTTCACCGGCGCGGTGCTTTGGACCGCAGCGAGCGCACAAGAAGACAGGGCGGCTGTAGTTGTCACTTCAGCGGCTCTTTCCGCAAGTGACCGTACATCAGTTCTTCGACGAATTCGACGCACTTGAATTGCTGCAGGCGCGCGTCTTCGCCGACGTGCTTGTAGAGGTTCATGCTCATCTTCCACGGGCGCGTGAACGTCGCCGGGTCGGTGATCTCAGCCTCATACCGCATCACGCCGGGGCCAGTGGGCGTCCAGCGCTCGACCACCTTCATGTCGGCGGAATGGAAGTTGCCGGCCCGGTCGAGCCAGGTCGAATCGTTCATGCCAGTGACGACCACGACCAAGGTGTCGCCTTCCCAGTGACCGACCGACTGGCCCATCCAACTGTCGACCGGCGCAGGGCCCGGGTCCTTGAACATGATGTTGCGCACCGCGCCCGCATACTCATAGGCGATCAGGGTGGCGCTCTCGGATTGGAAGATCTGGAACGGCAGCGCCATGTAGTTGGCGCGCGGCACGCCAGGCAGGTAGCACTTGATCTCCGGGTCCTTGTGGATCCAGTCAGCTTTGTTGGCGTCGCGCTGCTTGCGCGCTTCGGCGGTGTAGGGGATCGTGCCCCCCTCGACGACGCCGAGGCCCGCGGGCACCGAGCCCACCGCGCCCAGCGCCAGGACCTCCTTGGCCGGCACCGGCACGACCGGCCCCGGACGCATTTGCAGCGCGGCGCTCGCCGCGTGCGGCTCGATGTTCCAGTTGGCGCTGTTCATCACCTGCCAGACGCCGTTCAGATCCGGATGCTTGCCGTCCGGCCCGCGCGGCGCGCGGTACGCGCTCGCCTTGGCTGTCGCCGGTTTCGCCTTGGCGGATGCGGCGGGGGCGGTCGCCGCCTGCGCCTGACCGCCAATCACCACGCCAGCCAGCGCCAGCGCGACCACAGTTCTGATCATTCTTCGCTCCCCAACGCTCCGCCCGATCTCGGCAGAGTCGACTTTCCCAAATTTCTAGCGGACGTTTCGGCTAAGCGCCAGCGTCCCAACTTTGACAATTCTTCGCCGCAAGACTAGCGCGATGGCATGGCGCTACGTCCCCTCTTTGCGACTCCGATCTATGAAGCTTCACTTAGCACAGACCGAAGTTTCGAAAATTTCAGGGCAGAATTGGAAGCCGCCTGCCTCATGCTGGCGCAGGAAGACGCCGCAGGCCAAGCCTGGTGCAAGGCCAACAGCTACGGCGGCTACACCTCCTACGCGTCGCTGGACGATCTGCCGACACGGGCCAGCGTCTTCGGCGAACTGAAGGGCAAGCTGGATCGCCACGCCAAGGCCTTCGCCAAGGATCTCTCTTTCGACCTGCGCGGCGGGCGCCTGAAGCTTGACAGCCTTTGGGTGAACATCCTGAAGCCCGGCGCCGCCCATTCCGGCCACATCCATCCGCACAGCGTCATATCCGGTACGGTCTATGTGGCGACGCCGCCGGGGGCGAGCTCGCTCCGGCTCGAGGACCCGCGCCTACCGCTGATGATGGCGGCTCCTCCCCGAGCGGCCAACGCGCCGGAAAGCGCCCATGCCTTCGTCTACCTGACGCCGGAGCCGGGGTCGGTGTTGATGTGGGAGAGTTGGCTGCGTCACGAGGTGCCGGCCAACCGCGCCCGGAGGGAGCGCATCTCGATCAGCTTCAACTACGCCTGGCGCTGACCCAAAAGAAAAGGCCCCGCCGGAGCAGGGCCTCACCTCAGTTCTAGCTGTCCAGGAAGCTTCTCAGCTTCCGCGACCGGCTGGGATGCTTCAACTTGCGCAGCGCCTTCGCCTCGATCTGGCGGATGCGCTCGCGGGTCACGCTGAACTGCTGGCCGACCTCTTCAAGGGTGTGGTCCGTGTTCATGCCGATGCCGAAGCGCATACGCAGGACCCTTTCCTCGCGCGGGGTCAGCGATGCGAGCACTCGCGTCGTTGTTTCGCGAAGATTGCTCTGGATGGCGGCGTCGATCGGCAGGACCGCGTTCTTGTCCTCGATGAAGTCACCCAGGTGGCTGTCTTCCTCGTCCCCGATGGGGGTCTCCAGGCTGATCGGCTCCTTAGCGATCTTCAGGACCTTGCGGACCTTTTCGAGCGGCATGGCCAGCTTTTCGGCCAGCTCTTCCGGGGTCGGCTCGCGGCCGATCTCATGCAGCATCTGGCGTGAGGTGCGCACGATCTTGTTGATCGTCTCGATCATGTGCACCGGGATGCGGATCGTCCGGGCCTGGTCGGCGATCGAGCGCGTGATCGCCTGACGGATCCACCAGGTGGCGTAGGTCGAGAACTTATAGCCGCGCCGGTACTCGAACTTGTCGACCGCCTTCATCAGGCCAATGTTGCCTTCCTGGATCAAGTCCAGGAACTGCAGGCCGCGGTTGGTGTATTTCTTGGCGATGGAGATCACCAAGCGAAGGTTGGCCTCGACCATTTCCTTCTTGGCCTGGCGGGCCTCGCGTTCGCCCTTCTGCACGGTCTGGACGATCCGGCGGTAGTCGTCGATCGGCACGCCGGTTTCCTGCGCAAGCGCTGCGACCTCGGTGCGGATATCGCCAATCTGGCCGTTGTCATTCTCGGCGAACTTGGTCCAGCGCACGCCTAGAGCCTTGACCTGGGTGGTCCAGTCCGGGCGCATCTCGGAGCCGAAATAGGCCTTCAGGAATTCGCCGCGGCTGATGCCGTAGCTGTCGGCGAGCCGCAGCAGACGGCCTTCGAGGCCCATCAGGCGCTTGTTGATCGCATAGAGCTGCTCGACCAGCGCCTCGATGCGGTTGTTGTTGAGCTTCAGCGTCTTCAGGTGCTGGACGATGGCGCCGGTGGCCGCGACGTAGGCCGCACGGTCCTTCTCCGACAGGTCTTCGCCCTTCAGGCGCTGACCGAGGAGCTTTTCCTGCAGCAACCGGAAGCTTTCGAATTCGGCGGCGATGGCGTCGAGGGTGACCATCACGCCTTCGCGGAGTTCTGCCTCCATGGCGCTGATCGTCGGGCCCGCGCCGTCGTCGAAATCATCGTCGCTCTCGCCTTCAGGCGCGCCTTCGGCGGCCTCGGCCTCCTCTTTTTCTTCCTCGGCTTCCGTCACAGCCTCAACCGGCAAGGCCCCGGCGCCGGCGTTCAGGCCGCCATAGGTTTGTTCAAGGTCGATCACCTCGCGCAGCAGGATGCGGCCGCTTCCCAGTTCCTCGCGCCAGACCATGATGGCTTCGAAGGTGAGCGCGCTTTCGCAGAGGCCGCGGATCATGGTGTCGCGACCGGCCTCGATGCGCTTGGCGATGGCGATTTCGCCCTCGCGGGAGAGCAGTTCCACCGAGCCCATCTCGCGCAGGTACATGCGCACCGGGTCGTCAGTGCGGTCGTAGGCGGCTTCCTTGGCGGTCTCGACGACCGCGGATTCCTCGCGGACCGCGACCTCGCCGCCGCCCTCGGCGTCTTCTTCCGCCTCGACGACATTGACGCCCATCTCGGAGAGCATCGCCAAGGTGTCCTCGATCGCCTCGGAGGTCACCTCCTCGGACGGCAGGACCTTGTTCAGCTCGTCCATCGTGACGTAGCCGCGCGCCTTGGCCTGCTTAATGAACTTCTTGACCGCAGCGTCCGTAAGATCGAGCAGAGGACCGTCGCCGCCAGTGTTTTCTGGAGCTTCGGCTTCGGCGGTGGTGGTGCTCATCTAGGTCTCCGGAATCGGCCGCCGCACCCTAGCAAGGCGCGGGCCGAAAATGGTTTACAGCGGTCTGACGGATCGGGGATCCGCCCCCTAAGACCCGCCGACCGCCCAATTCGTTCCCGTTCTGATCTCTGCGTCAGTACGTCGCGCTCGTCTTTCGCCGGTGGGACTCGCCATACAACAACCACCCCGAAGGTTTCCCTTCGCGGCGTCGGTGGCGTCGTCCAAACCGCAAGCCCTTCAAAAGAGCCCGCGAAGAGGCGCGACCACTGGGATCACCGCACATCGAGGGAGGCATCTTGATCTCTGACGAGGGGCGCGCCCGAAAAATCGCGGCGGCCCGATCGATGCCTGTCAACAGCGCGCTAAATCCGCAAAAAGCCAGATGGCGTTGAAGGGGCGCGGTGTCAAGACCGCCTCCCCTGCGACATGACATCGGAGTAGGCTCCCCTACAAAGCAGGAGCGCCACGGATGATCACGCTCATCGTCAACGGCAAGCGCCACGAGCTGGATGTGGAGCCCGACGCCCCGCTCCTTTGGGTGGTTCGCGACGAGATCGGCCTGACGGGGACCAAATTCGGATGTGGGATCGCCCAGTGCGGCGCCTGCACCGTCCTCGTGGACGGCAAGCCGACCCGTTCGTGCCTCACACCCACCGGTTCGGTGAAGGGCGCAGTCACGACCATCGAGGGCCTTTCCGCCGGGCTCAAGCATCCCGTCCAGCAGGCCTGGCTCGCCGAGGACGTGCCCCAGTGCGGCTACTGCCAGTCAGGCCAGATCTTGGCCGCGGCCGCCTTGCTCCAGGAGACGCCGAATCCGACCGACGCCGAGATCGACGCCAAGCTCACCAACATTTGTCGCTGCGGCACCTATCCGCGCATCCGCAAGGCCGTCCACCGCGCCGCCGCACTCTCGAAGGGAGCCCGCGCATGAACAACGTGACGCTTTCGCGGCGGGCCATTGTCTTCTCCGGCGTCTCCGCCGCCGGAGGCCTGATGATCGGCGTTCCGATGGCCGCCCAGGCCAAGGGTCAGCCGCCGCTGGTCGCCGACGGAACCAACCCGGCCAAGGAAATGACCGCCTTCCTGATCATCGAGCCGGACAACACGGTCACCGTGCGCGTGCCGCACCAGGAGATGGGCCAAGGCACTTCGACGGCGCTGGCCATGCTGGTCGCCGAGGAGCTGGAGTGCGATTGGGCGAAGGTGCGGGTGGAATACGCTTCAGCCAATCGCAACGCCCGGGCCGGCGGGAAGCTCTACGACAGCATGCAGACGGTGGGCTCGCGCGGCGTGCGCACATCCGTCTCGATGATGCAGCAGGCCGGCGCGAGCGCCCGTGAGCGCCTGCGCCTGGCCGCCGCCGAGCGCTGGAAGGTCGACCCCGCCGACTGTTCCATCGCTGCCGGAAAATGCCTGCACAAAGCCACCAACCGCAGCGCCGACTACGGCTCCCTGGCCCCCGCCGCGGCCACGGTGCAGTTGCCTCTCGAGCCCAAGATCAAGTCGCCGGACCAGTATGTGCTGGTCGGCAAGTGGACCCCGCGCCTCGACACCCCGGCCAAGCTCGACGGCTCGGCGAAATTCGGCCTCGACGCCCAGGTTCCGGGGATGGTCTACGCAGCCGTATGGTCCGCCCCGGTCTATGGCGGTTCGCTCAAGTCGGTGGACGACTCGGCGCTGAAGGACATCCGCGGAATCGTCGGTGTCGTGAAGCTGAAGGACGCCGTGGCTGTGGTGGCCGACCGCTACTGGCGCGCCAAGAAGGGCCTCGATGCGCTCAAGATCGAGTGGGATGACGGTGGCTACGGCAACGTCGACAGCAACAGCCTCGCCCTCGACTACCACGCAGCCTTGGACAAGCCCATGGCCACGGCCGAGAAGAAGGGCGATCCCGAAGCTGCGCTCTCGGCGACCGGCTCCAAGGTCGTCGAGGCGGTGTACGAGGCGCCGTTCCTCTCCCACTCGCCGATGGAACCGCTGAACTGCACGGTGGCGCTCACGGCCGAGCGCGCCGACATCTGGATCTCCACCCAGGCGCCGATGGCCGTGCTGCAGCAGACCGCGCGCGAGACCGGCCTCCAGCAGGACCAGGTCTATGTCCACAACAACTACGTCGGAGGCGGCTTCGGCCGCCGGGGCGGCGCCCACGACGAGCTTCCGCAGGCGATCGCGGTCGCCAAGCAGGTCAACAAGCCCGTCAAACTGATATGGTCGCGTGAGCAGGACATCCGCCGCGACCGCTATCGTCCGCAGGCCTTCGTGCGCTTTCGCTCAGCCCTGGCCGCCGATGGCAGGCCGCAGGTCCTGCAGGCGCGCATCGCAGTGCCCTCGCTGATCCGCGGTGGGAACGGCCCGCAGGAGGTCCAGGGCAGTGAGCCCATGGCCACCGAATGCATCCAGAACAGCTTCTACGCCTTCCCGGCGCGCGATGTGGGCGTGCTCTTGAAGAACAGCCACGTGCCGGTCTCTTTCTGGCGCGGCGTCGGCTCCTCGCAGAATGGCTTCTTCATCGAAAGCTTCATGGACGAGCTGGCGCACGCGGCCGGCCAGGATCCCTACGCCTACCGACGCGCGCTCTTGATCGCTCGTCCGGACGCGCTGGGCGTCCTCGACGCGATGGCCAAGCAATCCGACTGGGGACAGCCCCTGGCGAAGGGTCGCGGGCGCGGCTTGGCGATCATCGAGGCGTACGGCTCGGTTTCGGGCCAGGTGGTCGAGGTGACCGTCTCGCCGCAGGGCCTGCTGAAAGTCGACCGCGTCACCTGTGTGCTCGACCCCTACCACGTGGCCAACCCCAACACCGTGGCCCAGCAGATGGAGGGGGCGGTGATCATGGGCCTGACCGCGGCGCTCTGGGGCGAGATCACCTTCAAGAACGGGGCGCCGGTTGAGAGCAACTTCCACAACTACCGGATGGCCCGCATGGCGGACACGCCGCCAAGGATCGACGTCCACCTGATTCCGAGCGGCGGCCCCAGGTGGGGGGGCGTCGGCGAGCCGGGCCTTGGTCCGCTCGCGCCGGCCCTGACCAACGCGATCTTCGCCGCCACCGGCCAGCGGGTGCGCCGCCTGCCGCTGAAGCACGCGGACCTGAAGTGGACCTGAGCCGGCTTAGTGCGGCAACACCGGCGTTGCGGCCTCTTCGGGGTGCGACCAGTCGCTGTTGAGGAGCTTACGCAGGGTGTCGCGTTCGGTCTTCAGGGTGACGAGCGTGGTCGCGTCGTGATCACGGTCGAGGTCGCGGGCGGCAGCTTCCACCGCGCGCTCGAGGCTTTCCAGCTTCATCAGGAGATCGAAGGCCTGGCGCCAAAGATCGCGCGCCCGTGCGCCGGTCGCCCGCAGGAACGGGGCGCTCACACCGGCGCGGCGGGCGTCCTGCTCGAGGGTGTGCAGCATCGCCGGGTCGAGGACGCGAAGCTGCAAGGCGGCGTCAAGCTCCGCGCCGTCGACTTCGTAGCGCAGGCGCACCAGCTGCTGGGCGAGGGCATCCAGCTTTTCGTCGCCGAAGCCGCGCGCGCCAACCAGCTCGATCTTGTCGTCGATGACGCCCGGGTCGCGCACAGCCGCCAGGGCCAGGGCGGCGGCCAAGGGGCGAGGCGACTGGCGGAGCCGGCGGCTGGCGTCCCTGGCCTCGGGCGTCGACCCCGCGGCGACTACGCGACGCTTGTCCCAGCGTGCGCGCGAAAGCTCCCGACCTGCGGCTCCGGCCGTGTAGACCGGCTCCCGGGTCGGCCAAAGCTGCTCGAACCGGCCGAGCAGGTCTTCCTTATAGGCTTGGGCGAGGTCCGCATCGGCGATCGTCGCGGCGAGCTTGCGTAAGCGCGCCTTCAGCGCCGTCTTGCGCTCCGGCGTGTCATAGGGCTCGGCGTCACGCTCGCGGATGAACAGCGCCTCGGCGAAAGGCGTGGCCTTGGCGAGTTGGGCTTTCAAGACCGAAGGCCCCTGCTCGCGCAGGACCTCGTCCGGATCCTTGCCACCTTCGACGACGGCGAACCGGAAGCTCTTTCCAGGCTTCAGCAGAGGCAGGGCGCGATCCATGGTTCGGGCCGCCGCCTGGCGGCCGGCGCGGTCGCCATCGAAGCTGAGCGTCGGTTCGGGATGGTGGCGCCAGAGGATCTCCATCTGGTCTTCGCCGAGCGCCGTGCCCATGGGCGCGACGGCTGGAATGCCAGCGCGATGGCAGGCGATGGCGTCCATGTAGCCCTCGACGACGGCCAGCGGCGGGGTCTCGCCGCCTGCCGGTGCCGCGGCGATTATCTTTCGGGCCTCGGCCAGGCCGTAGAGCTGATGACCCTTGTGGAAGATCGAAGTCTCCGGTCCATTCAGGTACTTGGCGCGAGCCTGCGGATCCATCGCGCGGCCGCCGAACGAGACCACGCGCCCACGTGAATCGCCGATCGGGAAGATGATCCGGTCGCGAAAGCGGTCGTAAGGCGCGCCTCCGTCTTCCGGCGCGATCAGAAGACCCGTCTCCACCAGCTCGCCAGGCCGCGCGCCCTTGGCGACCAGGTAGTCCTTCAGCGCCGTTCGGCCGGGCGGCGAGAAGCCCAGGCGGAAGCGCACCCACTCCTTCTCTGGCAGGCCGCGCTTTTCAAGATAGGCGCGGGCCTCACGGCCGGCCGGTCGGCGAAGCTCGGCTTCGAACCATTGGGCGGCGAGTTCCAACCAATCGGAAAGGCTCTGACGGACCTTCTCCTGCTCAGCAGCGCGCGGATCGACCGCAGGCAGCGCAACGCCGGCCTGGGCAGCCAGGCGTTCGACGGCCTCGACGAATGTCAGCTTCTCGCTCTCCTGGAGGAAGGAGATGATGTCGCCGGTCTTGCCGGACGAGAAGTCAAAGAACTGGCCCTTGTCGTCGTTGACGTAAAAGGAGGGCGTCTTTTCCTTGGTGAACGGCGACAGGCCAACATACTCGCGGCCCTGCCGGCGCAGCTTTACGGTCTTGCCGATCACGTCGGAAGGGCGCAGGCGAGACTTGATCTCGTCTAGAAACCGCTCGTCGAACCTCACCACCATCCCGCCCCGCACCTGTTCCGAATGCACACCCGCCCACCTGAGGCACAGTCAACCGAACTGCTTATGGCTCAGGCCCGTCGACGGTTCGTTATGGTTTTCCACAGGTGGCTCCCGCAACTGGGGATGATCATAGTAACCCTGTGCAGAAAAAATTGTTCCACTTTTGTTCCAGGTCGATTCTCGCCTGAAGTCGAGGGCTCGGCGGGTCGGCAGCCCAGACAGGGGTTTGACGCGGCGCTACTCAGGGTCGATGCTCGCCGCTCTTTTCGCGTCGTGATTTGGGGGATGGGCGCTTGATTATGTGGCTCCGTCTCGCGGGCGCAGTGCTGGTGACGCTGGCAGCCATCGGCGCCTTCGAGTACTTCGGCGTCGGAAGGATCGTGGGCGGCCGCGCTCCGGACGATGCGCCCGCCGCGAACGGCCGGCTTGGCGAACTCTTCTGGCTCGCGATCTTCTTCATCGTGATGGGAACATCCCTGCTCGCTGCAGCGCGTCGCTGGGGAGAGCACTTGAAGCGCGCCCTGGCGACGAAGCCCCACAGCGAGCGTCGCCCGCGTTCCTAGCGCTCGCCCTCCTGCCCCGCCACATGGCCCAGCTTTTCCGGGTTGCGGACGATGTAGACGGCGTGGATCAGGCCGTCGCAGCCGGGCTGGAAGGCGATGGTGGAGAGGCCGTCACGTAGGGTCAGCACAAAACCCGGATAGCCGTTGATTCGCGCGGTGCGCAGGCTTTCGGGCGGAGCGGTCTGGCCTCGCCAAGCTATGCCTTCCATCAGCCGAACGATGTCCTCACGCCCCGCCAGCACCCGCAGCGCCGCCTTGCGCTTACCCCCGCCGTCGGTGACCAGAACCGCGTCCTGCGCCAGGAGCGCGGAGAGCCCGGCCATATCGCCTAAGGTGGCGGCGGCCGCGAAGGCTGTCGCCAACCGGGCAGCCTCGTCCTGGCTTACGGAAAAGCGCGGGCGGGCGTCGCGGACGTGCTCGCGCGCCCGGCTGGCGAGCTGGCGGACAGCGGATTCAGAGCGCCCGAGCGTCTCGGCGACCGAGCCGTAGTCTTCGTCGAAGACGTCGTGCAGCAGGAAAACCGCGCGCTCCAGAGGCGACAGCCGCTCCAGCGCCAGCAGGAAGGCTACTGAGACATCCTCGGCGCGCTCCACCGGGTCGTGCGTCAGCGGCTCGATCAGGGGCTCCGGCAGCCACGGCCCGCGATAGGCCGCGCGCTCGACCTTGGCCGAGCGGAGCCGGTCGATGCAAAGGCGAATGGTCACCCGCGCCAGCCACGCGGCGGGCTGGACGACCTCGTCGCCGGCCCGCTCCGAGGCCTTGGTCCAGCGCAGCCACGCGTCCTGTACGGCGTCCTCGGCCTCCGCCACCGACCCAAGCATCCGGTAGGCGAGCCGAAGAAGCCGCGGCCGCTGAGCCTCGAAGGCGTCGATGCGAGCGGCGTCCATGCCGGAACGCTACGCCGCCTGGGCGAGGTGCGCGACAGGGCTCGCGACGCCGGCGACGGTGACCTTGGAGCAGGCCTTGCCGTAGCCGAGGGCGTATTTCAGCGTCGGATACATGCGCGCCGTCGTGAGCGCCATGGAGATCGCCACCAGACCCCGGTCACCCCAGCGACGGACGATCTCGTCACGCAAGGGGTCGCAGGCGGCCATGTCGCGCGCGAGGCTGGCGCGGGCGAAGCGCCAGGCCAGGGCCGCGGCCTCGCCCATGTGGGCCTCGTCGGCCGCCAGAATGGCGCGAAGCACCTCGGGCTTTGCCCCGCGGGCCGAGGCCATGTCGACGCCGATCTGCGTGCAAGGACCGCAGTCTTCCGCAAGGGCGCCCACGAGGCCGGCGGCGGCGAGGGCCTCGACCGGCGCGGCCTTGGCGTCGACGAGTTGGCTGACGAATCCAAACCGCAGAAACGTCCTTGGGCTCGCGGCCAGGATGCGGCGCATGTAGCTCGCGTCGTAGGCCCAAAGACGTTCCATCTTGTCGATCTGGGCGGCGAGCAGGGCTTTCAGCATCTCAAGAGCTCCGTTCCGGCGGATAGCGAAAGGCGATGGCGAGCGCCACGAGGGCGGGCAAGTAGACGCCGGCCAGGTCGCGGGCGACATCGGCCAGGAACCTGGTTCCACAGACCGCGTCGAAGACATGGACGGCCGCATGCAGGGTGAGGAAGGCAGCGGCGGCGACCAAGGCGGCCCAGCCCTGCTCCGGCCTCGCGGCGAACCAGCCGAGCCCGCCGGCGACGACCAGGTAGGCCGCCCCGATGTCACGGACAAAGTGCGGGTTGAAGGGGCCGGTGACGACGACTCCTGGCACGACGCCGTACCACCACGGGCCGGCGAACAGCATGGCGAGCCCGTTGGCGACGAGCACGACAGCCAGGATCAAGCAGACGACACGAGCCAAGTCGCGACCTTCCGAGGTGGTTTCGGAAAGCAAGACGGCCGAGGCGTTCGCCTTGTGACATCGTCCCATGTCTCCCGCTCCCAAAACAGGGGGGGGAAGGCGCCCAGGCTATCTACTCAGCCACCTTACCCACGCCCGCAGATCCGTGATCGAGGCCAGCTCTGCGAACCTCGGGTGGTCCACCGGCGGGTCGGCCATCTCGTGCGCCCAGGTGAGAGGATAAGGAACGAGCGCTGCGCACGCGCCGGCCTTAAGCGCCGGCAGGATGTCGGAGCGTACGGAGTTGCCGCACATGACAGCCTCCTCAGCGCCGGTGCCGTGACGGGCGAACACCCGTGTGTAGGTCGAGGCGTCCTTCTCGCTGACGATCTCGACGGCGGCGAAAAGATCACCAAGGCCCGAGGCTGCAAGCTTCTGCTCCTGGTGCAGCAGGTCGCCCTTGGTGATCAGCACGAGGCGGTAGCTCTGGCTGAGCTCAGCCAGGGCCAGGTCGACACCCGGCAGGGGTTCGACCGGGTAGGCCAGCATCTCGCGGCCGGCGGCCAGGATGTCTGCGATCATCCGGCCCGGAGGCTCACCCCCGGTGAACGCCATGGCGGTCTCGATGAGCGACAGGGTGAAGCCCTTTACGCCGTAGCCGTAGAGGTCGAGGTTGCGTCGTTCGACCTCAGCCAGGCGGGCGTCCAGCGCCTCGGGCGAAGCGACGTCGGCCATCAGGGCGCGGAACCGATCCTGGGTGAGCCGGAAGATGGTTTCGTTGTGCCAAAGGGTGTCATCGGCATCGAGGCCGACCGTCGTAATGCGCATGGCCGAGCTACTAGCAGGGCCAGCAGCGGGTTCGAAGCCTGTGCAATCCCGCAGGCGGCGCTCGGGGCTGCGCCCCTTAGTCGCCGGTGACCGGCACCGGCGCGGGCTCCGGCCCGCCGACCCAGCGGTAGACCACCCCGGCCAAAGCCGCACCGATCAGCGGGGCGACCCAGAACAACCAGAGCTGGCTGAGCGCCCAGCCGCCCACGAAGACCGCCACGGCGGTGCTCCGGGCCGGATTCACCGAGGTGTTGGTCACGGGGATGCTGATCAGGTGGATCAGGGTCAGGCAAAGGCCGATGGCGATCGGGGCGAAACCCCTAGGGGCGCTTCCGTGCGTCGCGCCCAGGATCACGAACAGGAAGCCAAATGTCATAACCACCTCGCAGACCAGCGCGGCCTGCAAGCTGTAATGGCCCGGTGAGTGTTCGCCGTAGCCGTTGGTGGCGAAACCCGCCTGCACGTCGAATCCCGATGCGCCGCTGGCGATCGAATAGAGTATGGCCGCGCCCGCGACGCCGCCCAGGACCTGTGCCGCCCAGTAGGGCAAGAGGTCGCGGGCCGGGAACCGGCCCCCGACGAAAAGACCAAGCGACACCGCCGGATTGAGATGGCAGCCGGACACGTGACCGATGGCGAAGGCCATGGTCAACACGGTCAACCCGAACGCCAGCGAGACCCCCAATAACCCAATGCCTACCTGCGGGAAGGTCGCCGCCAGCACCGCGGCGCCGCAGCCCCCCAGCACCAGCCACAAGGTTCCGATGAATTCGGCCGACAGCCGTTTCGCCATGTCCATCGCGTCCTCCATTTTCGGCTGGAGAAAGCTGAGACCCGGCGCCGATGGCGGTCAACTAGGGTATCACCCCACCCCCTAGGCGGCGCAGGCCTTATGGCCCCCAACCACTCGCTCGGTGGAGGCGGGGTATTTGGCCAGCAGGGCCGCGGGGCGGATCGGGCGAACGGCGAAGTCGCCACCGCAGTTGGGGCAGGCGCCGCCCAGCCGGATCTCGACGCAGTCGGCGCAGAAGGTGCACTCGAAGGTGCAGATGCGCGCGTCTGGGCTCTCCGGTGGAAGGTCGCGGTCGCAACATTCGCAGTTCGGCTTGAGGATCAGCATGTCGGCGCTCCCTGGTCCGTTCAGAATGGCAAACCGGCGGCCAAGTCGAAATGACGGCCTTCCCTCGTTTCCCGCCAGCTCCAGCTAATGTCCCAGCTTGTCGCCTGGCTCGAGTGGGCTGAGCCTGAGCAGGCGAGAATCGGCCACGGCGGCGGTGCGATGTGGCACTACGTCGGCGCGGTAGTCCGGATCACGGACCATGTCGATGAACGCCTGCGATACGGGGTACTCGACGATGAAGGCAAGGTCCCAGGCCTCGGTTTGCGGCCCGGTCACCATGACCTGCGGAGCGCCGGCCCAGACCTGGCGGCTGTTCAGCCGCGCCAGGTGTGGCGCGATGGTGCGGCCGTATTCGCGATAGGCCTCGACGCCGCTGATGTCCTTGCCGTGGTTCGGGTGACCTTCGGCATACTCTGCGCGATCGCGTAGCCGGATCAGGTTGAGCATGTGGATGGGCTGATCGCGGGGCAGGGACTTGAAGATCTCCCAGGCGGCCCGGTCGGGGTCGATGTAGGTATCGCTCATCGGGGGTGCTCCTGCGCGGCCGGGCGTGCGATATGCGCACATTGACCCGTCAAGCGGGACTCACTACCTACGCGCCCGTTTGCCCAAAAGGAGTCCCTCGCCATGAGCCGCGACCTGCTGCCCGATTGCACCGGTGTTCTGGCGCTGGCTGATGGGACCATCCTGCAGGGATTGGGCGTTGGTGCGGTCGGCGAGGCGCTCGGCGAGGTCTGCTTCAACACCGCCATGACCGGCTACCAGGAGATCCTGACCGACCCGTCGTACATGGCCCAGATCGTGGCCTTCACCTTTCCTCACGTGGGCAACACAGGCACGACCCCCGAGGACCTGGAGCAGATGTCCGGCTCGGCGGAAACCGCCGCGCGCGGGGCCGTCTTCCGCGACCTGCCGACCGCCCCGGCCAACTGGCGCGCCGAGGCGGATCTGCCCACCTGGATGGCCCGGCGTGGCGTCGTGGGTCTCGCAGGTGTCGACACGCGTGCGCTTACTCGCTCGATCCGCGAGCACGGCATGCCCCACGCTGTGATCGCCCACTCTCCGGGTGGCCGCTTCGATCTCGACGCCCTGGTCGCCAAGGCCAAGGCCTGGAGTGGGCTGGAGGGCTTGGACCTCGCCAAGGACGCCTCCTGCCTGCAGCCGTTTGTTTATGACGAGGGCCTGTGGTCATGGCCGCAGGGTTACGCCAAGCCGGCGGCGACGCCGAAGTACGAGGTGGTCGTCGTCGACTACGGCGTGAAGCGCAACATCTTGCGTGCGCTTACCAGCGTCGGGGCGCGGGTGACCGTCGTGCCGGCATCGACCAGCGCCGAAGACATCCTGGCCCGGAAGCCCGACGGCGTGCTGCTGTCTAACGGCCCCGGCGACCCGGCGGCGACAGGCCAATACGCCGTGCCGCAGATCCTGAAGCTGGTGGAGAGCGGGACGCCGGTCTTCGGCATCTGCCTTGGCCATCAGATGCTGTCCCTGGCGCTCGGCGCAAAGACCGTAAAGATGGAGCAGGGCCATCATGGCGCGAACCATCCGGTGAAGGACCTGACCACCGGGAAGGTCGAAATCGTCTCCATGAACCACGGCTTCACCGTCGAGCGCGCCAGCCTGCCCGAGCCTGTGGAGGAAACCCACGTCTCGCTCTTTGACGGCACCAACGCCGGCATCGCGCTTAAGGACCGCCCGGTATTCTCCGTCCAGCATCACCCCGAGGCCTCACCCGGCCCGACGGACAGCCTCTATCTCTTCGAGCGCTTCGCACGATTGATGGACGCCGCGCGCTAGCGCTCTCCAAACCGAGGGCTTAGCTCGATGGTTTCGGGCGGCCTTCGGGCCATCCGACCTCTGCCGGCGCCATCTGTCTTGCGGCGGTGGTTAGGCGGCGGCTTTTCTCGGCTTACGGGCGGCGGCGCGCTTGGCTTGGGCGGAGGCCAGGCGTTCTGAGCGCCGCTCCCCTGCGGCGGCTTCAAGTGCAGGAAGCAGCTCGGCGGCGGCCGCCTGCTGGCGCTCGTCGCCCGCCTGTTGCAGGCGTCGTGCATTCGCCAGCAAGTTGATCACTTCCTCATCGGTGAGCATGGGGATCTTATCGACGAGGGTCATGGCGAGCCGCTCCACAACAGTTCATGGCCACGACGCGTGGCTTCACAAACTATATGGCCCAGCCGCCGATTGGTTTCGAGCTTTCGGCAATTTTTTTACACGCCTTGCCTCGCGTTTGGAAATCCTCCACGCTGTCGTCCATCGAATTCGTTACGGTTCGGCCGACCTTCCCCGCTCGATGACTTGGGCGCCGGACCTGCCTCCCGACCCATTTCGAACTTTGATCGTCGGCGCAAATGCTTGGGCCGGTCGGCAATAACCTATCGAAGGACTTGAATTTACATGGCTACCGGCACCGTCAAATGGTTCAATGGCGCCAAGGGCTTCGGCTTCATCCAACCGGATGA
>NZ_DASXNL010000197.1:0-3996 GCF_036495085.1 Phenylobacterium sp.
GGAGAGCTTGAAGAGGCTCTCCATGAGGACTTCGGGCTCGACGTTGCGGGACTTGGGTTCGAGCACCAGGCGTACGTCTTCGGCGCTCTCGTCGCGGACATCGCCCAGCAAAGGCGTGCGCTTGGCCTCGATCAGCTCGGCCAGCTGTTCCACGAGGTCAGCCTTCCTCACCTGGTAGGGAATCTGGGTGACGATGATCTGGTAGGTCCCGCGCCCGGTCTCCTCCTTTTCCCAGAGCGCGCGCAGGCGCACGCCGCCGCGGCCGGTCTCGTAGGTGTCCAGCAGCGAACGGGTCGGCTCCACGATGACGCCGCCAGTCGGGAAGTCCGGGCCCTTCACATGGGCCATCAAGTCTTCGGTGGTGGCCTGGGGGTTGTCGAGCAGGGCCAGGCACGCGTCGACCAACTCGGCGGCATTGTGCGGCGGGATGGAGGTGGCCATGCCGACGGCGATGCCGGTGGCCCCGTTGGCCAGGAGGTTCGGAAAGCCGGTGGGCAGTACGACCGGCTCTTCATCCTGGCCGTCGTAGGTCGGCTTGAAGTCGACTGCGTCCTCGTCGATCCCATCGAGCAGCAGGGTCGCAGCTTCGGTCAGGCGCGCCTCGGTGTAGCGCATGGCCGCGGGGTTATCGCCGTCGATGTTGCCGAAGTTGCCCTGGCCGTCGACCAACGGATAGCGCTGGGCGAAGTCCTGGGCCATGCGCACGAGGGTGTCGTAGATCGACTGGTCGCCGTGTGGGTGATAGCCGCCCATCACTTCGCCGACCACCTTGGCGCACTTGCGCGCGGCGCTGTCGGGGTTCAGGCGCATCTCGCGCATGGCGTAGAGCACGCGCCGCTGCACAGGCTTCAGCCCATCGCGCACGTCCGGCAGCGCACGGTCGGTGATGACGCTGAGCGCGTAGGCCAGATAGCGGCGGCTGAGCGCCTCGGTAAGCGGCTCGTCGATAATCCGGTCGCCGGGACCGGGAGCGCCGGGCGGCGGGGTGGTGGTTGTGATGTCGTTCATGGGAATCAGCAGGAGAGTGAGGGACGCTACCTTAGAGGCGCCGGCCGCCGAACGGCAGGACTTTGAACTCGGAGATGAGAGAAGGACGCTGAAGGCGCCACGTAAGCCCTGGCATGCGAACTCGCCCGCCGATTTCCGCGTCGTCCGCCCTATTCAGCAGTGTCGGAACGGCGTCTCGCTCAGAGCCTGCCGGCCTCGCCCAGCCGATCGACCAGCCAAAGGCGCGCCGGCGGCAGGGGACGGTTGAGCGGGTTGAAGATGAACTGCTCGAGGAAGTGGGCGGTGAGCGCAAGGCCCGCGCCAACGTCGCCGTCCTGCAGGCGGGACTGGCTGGAGAGTAGGAATGGCGGTAGGGCCAGCATTCGATCCTTGTAGGGCTCGCCGGCGGCGCGGGAGACGGCGCGGCCGGTCCTGGGGCTGACGTAGACCAAATCGTCCGTGGTCCCGGTGGCCGCGCATTTGGAGAGGTCGAGGCCGAATCCCAGCTCCTGCAACAGACCGGCCTCGAAGCGTACGAAGACCGCGGGCCAATAGTCGGTGTGGGCAAACGCCTCGGAAAGCGCCCGGAAGGCAAGGTAGGCGCCTGGATGCGGTTCCCGTTCCGGCAGCGCGCCCGCCGCCACCGCCGCGGCCGCGGAGAGGCCGGCCAGCGCCAACGGGTCGTCGAAGAGTGCAGACGGCCCCTCGCCTACCGGCTCCAGGGCGGCCGAACCCAGCTGGTCGGAGACCCGGGCGCGGTAGCGGACCAGGACCCGGGCGCCGGCCTGTAGGAACGGCTTCATCTTGCGCGACGCCCCGCCCGCCACGTGCGCGGCGTACTTGCCGTGGTCGGCGGTCAGGAATTCCACAATGGCCCCGGCCTCGCCAAACGGACGGGCGGATAACACGAAGGCATCGTCTTCGAATTCCATCGCGCGTTAGTAGCTGAAGAATTGGAACCACGGAAAGGTAGGCGCGAGGCGAAGCTGGCCGCAGCCGCGACCAACGTCACCAGTCCGCAAATTCCGCGGGTTCCGCGGATCCGCAACGTTCGGTCACCGCGAGGCAGGATGTCGGGCGAGGCCAGAAAGGTCCGCAGCATAGCTGCGGACCTCACGGCAGTTGATGGCAGCTCTGACGGGCGGCGCTATTCGTTCCAGTGGCCTTCGCCGCGGACTGCGCTTTGGCTGTTGTGAAGCGAGAAGGCGCCGGTGCGGCCCTTCCAGACGCCGCCGGTTCCGATCAGTGAGCCCCAGCAGTCCACGCCGTTCCCACCTTTCACGGGCGCAGAGCAGGTGAACCGGCTCTGGTAGAGCGGACCGTTCGCATCCTTGTACTCGCACACCCCGTTGGTCCCGAAATCGGAGCCCGGTGGCAGGATCCAGCTCGAGCAGCGTGCTTTGGTCTCGGCCTTGTGGCCGTCGGCGAAGGTGGCCACCGTCGTCACGGCGTTGAGGCTCGCGCCGATCGGACGGCCGTCCGGCGCAGATGCCGGAAGCACGACCTGGTCGCCTCCTGAGTTCGTGTTCACGAAGGTGAAGTTTTCGGCACGTGCGGCAAGCGGCGCACCAGCCAGCAGAAGGGCCACGATAAGGCGTTTCACGATCAGCATCCCCCGTACGGAGCCTTGATCCGTAACGCCGGACCCGCGTGGTTGAGCCAGGACCAGGCCCCACCAGCCCCGGCTCCGCTACGATCCCACGTGCATATACGGACTGGGCTTGATCTATCGCCGACCGGAAGCCGATCTTTTGCCGATCCGCGCCAAGTCCATGCGACCCAGGGCGCCGAAAGCGTTTGCTAGGCGTCGAAGTCCAGGCCCACGTCGCCATAGAACTCGCGCTTGTCCGCCCAGCGTTCGTCGACCTTGACGTGCAGGAAGAGGTGGACCGGCCGGTCCAGAAGCTGGACCAGCTCTTCGCGGGCCTTCTGTCCGATCCATTTCAACGTCTGGCCGCCCTTGCCAAGGATGATCGGGCGCTGGCTTTCCCGCTCGACATAGATGGTCTGCTCGATGCGGGCCGAGCCGTCCTTACGTTCCTCGAAGGCCGTGGTCTCGACGGCGGCCGCATAGGGAAGTTCCTCGTGGACCCGCAGGTAAAGCTTCTCCCGGGTGATCTCGGCGGCCAGGAGGCGCGCGGGGATGTCTGCCGTCTGCTCGGCCGGGTAGAACCAGGGGCCTTCCTTCATCAGCTCGGCGAGGCGGCGCTTGAGGTCGTCGACGCCGGAGCCATCGGCCGCAGAGATCATGAAGACTTCGGAATAAACGCCGGTGTCGTAGAGCCGCTTGGAAAGCGCGAGCAGGGTTTCGCGCTTCATGCCGTCGATTTTGTTGAGCGCCAGTATGGCGGTCTTGCCGGCCGTCTTGAGCCCCTCGACGATGGACTCAACGTCGATCGCGGCGCGCTTGTCAGCGGCCTTGGCTCCGGGGACCTCGGCGGCGAGTTCAGCGACGCTGTCGACCAGATGAACGATGACGTCGGCGTCCTGCGCACCGCCCCAGGCCGCGCGGATCATTGCCCGGTCAAGCCGGCGCCGGGGCTGGAAGATACCAGGCGTATCCACCAGCACGATCTGCGCGTCGCCCTCCATGGCGACGCCCCGGACAGGGAAGCGCGTGGTCTGCACCTTCTGCGTGACGATCGAGACCTTGGCCCCTACGAGGCGGTTGGTGAGCGTCGACTTCCCCGCATTCGGGGCGCCGATAACGGCGGCGAACCCGGCTCTGGTCATAGGGCGCCTGCGTGGCGGATCAGCATCGCATCAGCCGCAAGTCGCTCGGCCTCGCGCTTGGAGCCGCCGACCGCGGTCATGGGTTCGAGGCCCGGCAGGCGCGCCTCGATCGTAAACACCGGCTCGTGCGCCGAACCTTCCTGCTTGAGCACCCGATAGTCGGGCGCCGGCAGGCCGCGCGCCATGGCCCATTCCTGCAACATGGTCTTGGGGTCCTTGGTCGGAGCGTCGAGGTTGTCGAGCAGGTCGGCCCAGAAGGCCAGTACGAAGTCACGG